>JAFGLZ010000151.1 GCA_016927755.1 Phycisphaerae bacterium | reverse complement strand
TGCTGTAGAACGGCACGTCCGCCTCGCCCGCGATCGCTTTGGCCAGCAGCGTCTTGCCGCACCCTGGCTCGCCCACGAGCAGCACCCCCCGAGGGATCCGCCCGCCCAATCGCTGGAACCGCTTCGGGTTCTTCAGGAACTCGATGATCTCCGTGACCTCTTCCTTGGCCTCGTCAATGCCGGCCACGTCAGCGAACGTGACGTTTGTATGCTCCTTGGCCGCAACACGATGCCTCGATCGCCCGAAGCTGCCGAGCATCCCGCCCCCCCCGCCGGCCTGACGGAGTTGCCGGAATACGAAGAACCAGATGAACGCCAGAATCAGGAGCCACGGAATCAGCGGAAGCAGGATCGCCCAGTACTCGCTCCCCCTGTCCACGCCGACGTTGCCGTCCACAAGCTTCAGGAAGCGAGGTTCGTTCCTCTTAAGATATTCCTGGGTAACATTAACCTCAAAGTCCCGAGTATTGCCCGCCCCCGGACTCGGATCCTTCAGCTTGCCGACGAGCTTGTCGTCCTTGATGACCAGCTCCTCGACGTCCCCGTTGGTCAGGTGCGTGTCGAAGTCTTTGAGAGAGAGAGTCTTGACTTCGGCCATCTGGTTGGACAGCAGCATGACCAGCAGCAGCGCGAAGCCGATGAAGACGATCCAGCCGAAGATGCCTCGACTGACGCGAATCGGCGGGCCCTTGCCCCCATCCCCGGGGAAGTCGTTGCGATTGTCGTTGGGGTCAGGCATAAACCGTGCGTCTCCTGGTGTGCCGCTAAGACGTTATCGGCACAGGATGATAGGAGCCTTACCATGGTTTTTCCATCTTCTCCACGATCCGCTCGGCCATGTCGTTCATGGCCTCTTGGCTCGCCTCGTAGAAGTTTTCCCCCACGGGTTCGATGTAATCCACCGACTGCGTGATCAACGGCATGTCGACAAGAACCTTCCCCGTACGCAGATCCTTCCAGTTGAAGCTCGCCACCACGGTCGCCTGCGTCTCTCGGGGCAGATGCGTCTTGAAGTCCAGCCCCATCGTGCCCTGACGGACCTCGATGATCTGACCGGTCAGCACCGAATCCGCCCGGCCCTTGTTGCTGGTGGTCTTGTAAGGCGTGTGAAGTTCGATGGTCTTGATCAGGGCCTCCGTGAGCTGGAACTCCAAGCCCCGCCGGAAGTCCTTGTTCTGGAAGATCGGCACGTGCACCGTCTTGATGTCGGTACGAAACTCGGACCGAGCACCCACGCTGTACCCGCACCCGCTCGACAAGCCGGCCAACACGGTCAGGGCCCCAGCCCCGAGCCACCCCATCAGTCTGTTGCGCGCCGCCACGTTCATATCGTCGTTGGTCCGCGGTTCCTGTTGCTCCGGTGAGCCGCGCCACCGTGGCGCGGCGCTTTCAGTCGCCCGACGGGAACGGCAACGCCGGCCCCAATGGCGTCATGGGCTGCATCGGCGTCTCCTCGACGTCCGACGCCCGCTCCTCGCCGAAGCCGAGATGGTCCGCGCGTCCCTGCGCCAGCGATGCCCACGTCGTGTCAGGCCAGTACTGCATGACGCTGCGATAGTAAAAGGCCGCCGCCCTCGGATGCTTCGTCCGTTCATAGAAACGCCCGATCGTATACTCCTTGTGTGCCCGGCTGTTGCGTATCTGCTCCAGCAGCAGCGGAACGTTCTCCTCTTCAGCGGCCTGAGGATACCTCTTGCGGAACTGCTCGAACCGCTCCTCCGCCTCCACCAGGGCGGCGTCGTCGAACTTGACGCCCGGGAAGCTGGCGAACGCCGCTTGCGCGCTCCGCAGCGACGCGAGTCGAACGTACCGGCTCCGCGGGAACTCTCGCGCGAGCCTCGCGTATTCTTCCTCCGCATCCGCGAACTCGCCCTTGGCGTAGTAGTAGTCCGCCTTCGTCTTGATGGCCTGCTCGGCCAGCGGCGTGCCCGGCGCCCGGTTCGTGGCGATCCGCTCCAGGATGTCCATCGCCTCGTCGTACGCCGGGAGACGGATCATCCCCTTCCACACCTTGCGCCACCTGCCCGACAGATACACCTCGGCGACGACCAGCTCGTTTCGCAAGGCCCGTTGCGCAAGCTCCGTAGCGCCGTAGTCGTCCAGAAGGCGTTCATACAGCTCGTAGGCCTTCATCAGGTTGCCGAGCTGGAACTCGGCATCCGCGTAGTAGAACAGGGCCTCTACAAAGCGTGGATGATCGTAGTACGTCTTGACCCAGTTCTGTAGCAGCTTGCGGGCGCGACGGAAGTCCTTGGCTCCGTCCCCTCGGGCAAGGGTCGCCCGGGCCAGTTCAAGGTCCCCGTCCGGGGTGCCAGGCTCGGGCGGGGCCAGCTCGAGCCACTCCCCCGTCGCCGGGTCATAGGTCAGCCGCTCGGCGAACTGCTCGGTGGCCTGCTTCTTCGCCCCCAACAGAGGCCCTGAGAGGCTCGCAACGACAAGGCCCACCGTCAGCGCGACGTGGCTCGAGGCAAGTAGGGATCGTCGAGAGATCATGCGTCGATATATCTCTTGCTGGGTCTGGAAGTTCCCGCGCCGGTGCATCCGCAAAGCGTTATTATAGGAGTCGGGCCGAGCCGATGCAACGACCCCACCCCCTGCGCCCCAAGCGCCCGCACGATGCGAGAGCGTCGGCACATCGGGCAAATCCGCCCTCGACGCTCGCGACGACGCCTGCGAGCGGGTAAAATACCCCATTGGGGATGCACCAGGCCGGCGGTGGGATCCATTGGACGTATGAATCGCAAGCGACACAGGTTGTTCACGGTGACGATCGCGTGCGCCTTCGTGCTCACAGGCGGCGTCGGTGCCGTGTACGTCAACCGGATGGCCGCCGCGCCCAGCGGCGTGACCGACCCCCTCGCGCCGGCAGACCACACCAGGGTCCGAGTCGTCGACGTCCAGGCCCAGTCCATCCCCTTGAGCTTTACGGCAAGGGGCGCGCTCGAGGGCTTCGAGGAGGTCACCGTTCACGCCGAGGTCGACGGGCAGGTCCTCACCAAGCTCATCGATGTCGGACACCGCGTCCAAAAGGGCCAGGCCCTCTTCGAGCTCGACCAGACCTTCCGCCGTCTGACCGTAAGGCAGCTCACGGCCAACGTCGAAACCGCCAAGGAGCTCCAGCGGCAGGCCAAGGCCGGGCTCGAAAACGCTCGCGCACAGGTCGCCGAGGCCGAGGCCGCCCAGCAGAACGCAATCAACGAATACGAGCGGATCGAACGGCTCCAGCGGCAGGGCAATTCCGTTCCCGTCGAGGTCGACCGCATTGCCACGAACAAGCGGCGGTGCGACGCCCACATGCGAATGGCCAACGCCGCGCTGGCTGCCGCCGTCAGCAAGACCGACGCCTCGGATGCCGCGCTGGACCTCGCCGAGGCCCAGCTCGAGGAGGCTCGGGAGCGTCTCGAGCGATGCGCCGTCACATCCCCCATCGACGGCGTCGTCTCCATGGTGGCCATCGACGCCGGCGAGTACGTCCGCCCCACCCAGCCCGTCTGCGAGGTCATCCGCGACGACAAGTTCAAGCTCACCGTCGAGCTGAACGCCGCCGAGGCCGTGTTGATCGAGCCGGGGTCCAAGGCCGCCCTCCACGTCGACGCCAGGCCTGATCAGGCCTACGAGGCCGTCGTCGTCCGCGTCGGTCCCCGCGCCAATCCCATGAGCAAGAAGTTCCCGATCGAACTCCACGTGGACAACCGTCGGACCCAGCTCATGGCGGGCATGTTCTGTCTGTGCGAGTTGCCCGCCGGTCGACGCGACGGCATCATCCTCTTGCCCCGCGAGGCCGTCGTCGAACGATACGGCGGTCACTACTGCTATGTTGTCCGCTCCGCGGACGACGGACTCACCGCTCAATCCGTCCGCGTCCGCATCCGAAGCGTGCCGGGCCGATCCGGAGAGATCCAGATTGTCTCGGGACTCGCCCTGGGTGCCAGAGTCATCGCCACCGGCGTCGAGCAGCTCCGGGACGGAGAGGCGATCGGGCTGGAAGAGCCCGCCGGTCTCGCGGCAGGCGTCGAGAAGCCCCGCTCGGACGGCACGCCATGAGCGCGTCGCGGCTCCAAGGCGTTCCGGCGATGTCACGCCCACTGCCTGAAATCCAAGCGTCGTCACGGGGCCCACTGCGGATGAATGCATGTCGCTAGCCAAGTTCAGCGTCAACCAAGTCGTTCTGGTGAACCTCCTGTTCATTGTCCTGCTGGTCGTGGGAGGCATCGTCTACGCAACCCTGCCCGTCGACGTCTATCCCAACGTCAATCTCGACATGGCCTTCATCGACGCCTTCTGGTGGGGTGCCTCCGCCGACGAGATCGAGCGCCTCATCACCAAGCGGATCGAGGACGAGATCAAGGACGTCGCCGGAATCCTGCGACTCGAAAGCAAGAGTCACCCCGACATCGGACGGATCGTCGTCAAGTGGAACGAGGAACTCACGCCTCAAGAGATGGAGGCGGCCTTCCAGAACCTCCGCGAGCGGCTCGACCGTGTCACCGATCTGCCCAAGGAGGTGGATGGCCCCTACCTCACGCGGGTAACGCTGGACGAGCAGTTCCCCATGGTTCAGGTCGTCGTCGCCGACGCGTCCGGCCACGGTGAGCGCGTCTTCCGCCAGATCGCCCGCGAGATCAAGGACGATCTCGCCGACCTCGACGGCGTCGCCAAGGTCCTCAACATCACCGAACGGGAACGTGAGATTCACGTCCTTCTCGACAAGCCCAAGCTCGAGCAGTACGGGCTGACCGTCGCCGAAGTCGGCGCCATCCTGTCCAGCAGTAACCGGAACGTTCCCGGCGGAACGCTGACCCTCGGACCGGACGAGCTCAGCATCCGAGCCATCGGCGACGTCGACCGGGCCGAGCAGCTCGCCGACATCATCATTCGAAAGAGCCCCACCGGCGCGCACGTCCGACTCGGCGATATCGCCGAGATCAAGCACGATTTCGAGCGACAGCTCTTCACGACCCTCTTTCAAAGCCACCACTGCTACATCCTCAACGTGGCCAAGCAGAGACAAGCCGACTCCCTCGATGTCCGAAACCGCGTCGCCCAACGACTCGAGGAATGGCGGCAGCGCGTCCCCAAGGGAATCAAGCTGGAGCTCACCGGCGACTCGACCAACATGATCCGAGACCGCATCGGCATCCTAGAGAAGAACTTGGTCTTCGGCTCCGTGCTGGTCTTCTGCGTGCTCTGGCTCTTCATCGGCGCGAGGAACTCGATCCTGGCCATCATCGGGATCCCGTTCTCGTTCCTCTGCGCCTTCATCTTCATGTACCTCATCGATGTCAGCATCAACATGGTCAGCGTCTTCTCGCTGGTCCTGGTCAGCGGCCTCATCGTCGACGACGCCATCGTCGTGCTGGAGAATATCTACCGACACGTCGAGCAGGGAAAGCCGATCCGCCAGGCCATCATCGACGGAACCGATCAGGTCATGTGGCCCGTGGTCTCGTCCGCCGCGACCACGGTGGCCGCCTTCTTGCCCCTCCTCATCATGACGGGCATCCTCGGTAAGTTCTTCTCCATCATCCCGAAGACCGTCACCGTGACGCTGCTGGCCTCGCTGTTCGAGTGCCTGATCATCCTGCCCGCCCACTACCTCCACTGGGGACCGCGAGCCCCTCATCGCGATCCGTCCGCCGAGCAGGACTCGCAAACGCTCGAGTCCCCGCCGCGGGCATCCAAGTGGGCCTGGCTCCGAGAGATCAGGACGTCCGCCCTGTCCGCTTACGATCGCATGCTCGCCGCCGTCCTCCGACAGCGGTATCTGCTACTGATCGGCGTTGTCTCGGTCTCGGTCGTCCTGATCCAAGCGAGGAAGCTCTTGATCGTGGAACTGTTCCCCCAGGATTTCCCCCTCTTCATCGCCGACATCGTCACGCGACCCACGTCCAGCCTGGAAGAGACGCAGCGTGTCGTCGAGACGCTCACCCCCGTCTTCGATCGCTTTGTGCCCGATACCATCCGGCGGTACCACCTCTCCATCGGCATCCAGATCGACGACAGCGGACGCGCCACGCGACTGCCCAACTATGCCCAGGTCTGGATGGAGCTGACCCAGACCGAGGAGGCGCAGCGGGCCCCCGAAGCCATCGTTCGCCGTGTCGA
This sequence comes from Phycisphaerae bacterium, assembly GCA_016927755.1. GTDB lineage: Bacteria > Planctomycetota > Phycisphaerae > UBA1845 > JAFGLZ01 > JAFGLZ01. The sequence goes on along the minus strand of JAFGLZ010000151.1, from coordinate 83,391 downwards.
CAAGGCCATTCGCGACCATCTAGCCAAGACGGACAACCGCGACGTTCAGTCGGTCCACATGTGGCCCGCCCAATCCGGACCGCCGCTAGGAAAGCCCGTGGCCATCCGCATCGACTATCACGACCTCGCCGTCTCGCGCCAGGTGGCCGACGAGATCGAGGCGTTCCTGGCCACCATCCCCGGAGTCACCGCCATCAACGACGACCTGCAACTGGGCCACAAGCAGGTCCGATTCACGCTCAAGGAGGACGTCGCCAGCGAGCTCGGACTGACCTTTCTCGACGTCGCCACCGCGATCCGCGCCGCCAACGACGGGCTGATCGTCTCGACCTTCAAGGATCCCGCGTACGACGAGGACGTCCACGTCCGAGTCCGGTATCAGGAGCAGTACCGACAGAGCGTCGACGATCTCGGCGACGTCGACGTCAAGACTCCCACCGGCGCGATGGTCAAGCTCAGGGACGTCGCCGACGTGAGCATGGGCCAGGGCTACGCCCTCTATCGACATCACAACGGCAAGCGGGCCGTCCTCGTCTCCGCCGACGTCGACACGGAGATCACCGACAGCTCGCGAGTCAACAATGCCGTCCTGGCCAAGTTCAAGTCGGTCGAGGACCGCTACGAAGGGCTCCGCCTCGTCGCGGGAGGCGAGTTCGAGGAGACCCACCGCAGCTTCGAGAGCCTCCGCTGGGCGGGCGTGATCGGCCTCATGCTGATGTTTCTCATCCTTGCATCTCAGTTCCGAAGCTACTTGCAGCCTTTCGTCGTGATGACCGCCGTCCTCTTCGCCTCCATCGGCATGATGCTCGGCCTCATCGTCAACGGTTACCCCTTCACCATCGTCACCGGCATCGCCCTGATCGGACTGTTCGGAATCGCCGTCAACGACTCGCTCGTCCTGATCGACTTCGTGAACCAGCGGAGAGCGCGCGGACTACCCGCGACCGAGGCGCTCAGACAATCGTGCCATATCCGCGCCCGACCGATCGTCCTGACCACCTTGACGACGCTTGCGGGACTGCTGCCCATGGCCCTCGGCGCCGGTGGCTATAGCAAGGTGTGGTCGCCGTTCGCGATGTCGATCTGTTGGGGGCTGACCTTCAGCACGGCCATGACGCTCATCCTGGTGCCCGCGCTCTACCTCATCGCCGACGACTTCAAGCGCCGGTTCGCCCCCGCGTCAAGGAATGACGACCAGGCCGAGCTGCCCGCCGCCGTCGAGGACCCCTCCTAGCACCCTGCTCGGTCCGCGAGTTTCGCGCCCTCGTACCGCTGCCTCCCAACCAGCACTCCCCCTGTAACGCAGGCTTCCAGCCTGCCCCTCCTCACGCGCGCCCCAAACCTGCGTACGAAGCAAGCACGCCTGCGTTCCGCCTCGACACTCACTCGCCCGAGATGCCGCTACTCATATCGGGGCGTGCTGACCGTCTCGATCACCTCGACCAAATCGTGCTCGTCCTCGTAGCTCTCGCAGTGCCGCGCCAGGTCCGAGAGCGAGATGAAGCCCTGCAGCCGCTGCTTGTCGTCCACCACCGGTAGCCGACGGACCTTGTAGCGACGCATCAACGACTCGATCTCCTGCACCGTCGCCTCCGGATGGACGAAGTGAGCCGGTGAGGACATGAACTCGCGGATCGGCGTCTCGAAGCTGTACCCCTGGGCGATGACCTTGATGCACAGGTCGCGATCGGTGACGATCCCCTCCAACCGCCCATTCGGGTCGAGAACCGGAATGGACCCGATGTCGTGGTCGGCCATGAGCTTGGCCACGGACCGGGCGTCCGCTGTCTCGGCGCACGCCCAGACTTCATGGGATATCATCAAATCGCGCGCTTTCATGACATACCCCTTCTCGCTTCAGGCCTCCCCGGCGGCACCACACGGCGCGAGGCCAACACTGAAGTATACCCCGATATTTCCGAGCCAGTGCCTCATGCCGCCGGAAACCCTCAAGTTATTCTCGGACTTGCGACGAAAATCCTTCGGGGACGTTGTCGATATGGAGCGAGGGCGTGGCCTCAGGGCCCCGATAGGGCGAAAGCACGATGAGCCGCCAGGGATTGGCCCGCAAGAACATCCAGATCGTTGCCGTTCTGCTCGTCTCGTTGGTCGCCGGCTGCGGACAGTTGACGCCGGAAGCCCGCCAACAGCTTGCGGATGGTGCGCACCAGTACGAGTTAGCCAAGTACGGCGAAGCGTCCACCACGCTTACGCGTTTCATTGATCAAAACGCCGACGCCCCCGAGGCCGGCGAAGCCCAGTACATCCGCGGCCTATGCGAGCTCAAGCTCCGACGCCGCACGGAAGCCCAGCGAGACTTCGAGGCCGCTGTCAGCAAGACCCCCCGCGCCGAGGTCAAGACCCGATCGCAAGCCGCCCTGGCCGTCATGGCATATGACGACGGCAATTGGGACCGCGCCATCCGCTACTATCAGGAGGCCATTCCCTGGCTAAGTGACGTCCGCGAGTACGACGATCACCTCCTGCGCTTTGCCCTCTGCCAGCAGCGCATGGGCAACTGGGAGCAGTCGGCGCACCTCCTCGCGCGAATCCTCCATGAATACCCGAAGGGCTCGGCCGCCAAGACGGCCAAGTACCTGCTCGGTTGGAATCGACCCTATTTCACCATCCAGTGCCACGCCCTTTCTGACGCACAGAACGCGGCCAAGGAAGTCGCCAGGTTGCGGTCCCTGGGACTCCTGGCCGATCAGCAGTTGGATACGCGAGACGGTCGCGCCCTGTATCTGATCCAGGTCGGCAAGTTCCCGACCTACGACGAAGCCTTGCGCGAACTCCAACGCATCAGGCGGACCGCCGGTCTGGCCACGGCGAAGATCGTGCCCTGAGCGGGCCCACCGAGCGCCTTCGGGCGAACGAGGTCCCACGAGCAGCCCGCACGCCGCCCATCCGACCGACGCCGTATGAGGAGCCTCGAACGTGACGTCAATACGCTTACCCGACGGACTTCCCCGCGGACCGGCCGTGGTCTGCGCTGTCTCGAGCTTCGCGCTCGCCGCCGCCCTGATGATTGGATGTCATCAGCCGGCCAAGCCCGCCCCGATGGCCGACTACCAGAACCTCGTTCAGCCGGCCCAACAGGCGATGTCCGTGCCGGCTAAGCAGATTCTGCTTCCGACCTATCGCCTGAACGTCGGAGATCAGCTCGAGATCATCTATCACGTCAAACACACCATTACGCCGGAGGGATACCGGCTCAAGATCGAGGACGCCATCGATATCGCCTTCCCCTTCCAGCCCCAATACAACCAGAGCGTCACCGTCACCAGTGACGGCACGATCCGCCTGCTCCTCGTCGGCCAAGTCGACGTCTTCCCCACCAATCCCGACGGAACCCGCGGCGAGGCCGGAATGACCGCCAACCAACTCGAGAAGGAGCTCAAGCGCCGCTACGGCGAGCACCTCAAGAATCCCGAGCTGACCGTCACGGTTAACAAGGCGAACATCAAGATCGCCGAGCTCAAGAAGGCCATCACCACCGCCCCCCGCGGGCAATCCCGCCTCATGCCGCTCAGTCCCGACGGAACGGTCGACCTGCCCTACATCGGTTCGGTCCCCGCCTTCGGCAAGACCATCGCCGAGCTGCGGCGCGACATCAACGCCATGTACGTCAAGGCCGACCTCGAGGAGATCGACGTCACCGTCCAGATGAACCACTGGGCCCCACAGAAGGTCTTCGTTCTCGGCGAGGTCGGCGCCCCCGGCCTCATCTCGACCGACACGCCGATCAGCCTCACCCAGGCCATCGCCGCTCGAGGCGGCTTCACCGTCCGCGGCGACCAGACCAACGTCCTCGTCGTCAGGCGAAAGGGCCTGCCCGTCCCCGAGGGAACCGTCGTGGACCTGAACCATCTCATGACCGCCGAGAAAGGAACCAAGGACGGGCTCGTGAGAGATTTCAGCCAGTTCCGCTACGACATCTGGATGCAGGACATGGACATCATCTATGTGCCCAAAACCGGTCTGGCCGTCTTCGACGACTGGGTCGATCAGGTCTTCACCAAGGGCATCCGCTCCATCCTGCCCTACTCGTTCTCGTCGAGCCTCAACTTCGGTTACGAGCTCCATAACGAGCCGTCGACCTTTACCAGCAAGGGCAGCGGACAGCCGAACGTGAACATCGGCGTCGGACCCTGATCCGTTCGTATTGGAGACCGTGACCCGCGCCTGAAATAAATGACGATTCCTGTGGTGGGCAACAACCATGCCAGAGGCCATTGCAGCCAAAACGCTTCGTGAGCTGACACGCGTCGTTTTCTCGCACTTGGCGGGAATGCTCTTGATCGTGCTGCTCCTGACCGGGGGGACGTACTTCGCCTGCAAGAAGGCGGATCCGATCTACGAGTCATCCGTGACCATCCTGCTCAAGCAACCCAAGCAGATGGGATCCACGATTCAGGAGGTCTCCCCCGATCGATCCCTGCCGGTCTTTCTCAAGACCCAGCAGGAGCTCATCCTGTCCGACTGCGTTCTGGGTCGAACCATGGCGCTTCTTGCGAACGGCAAGCTGCGCGAACGTTGGGAACAGGCTCACGCCGCCGTTCTCGCCGTCAAGCCCAGCGAGCGCGACAAGGCCCTCGAGCAGCTCGGCAGTGAGTTGAGATCCGTCGACACGGCCGCCGGGGACATCATGCGATGGAATCCCCATGACATCCGCAAGTTCCGAAAATGCGTCAAGGTCGAGACCCCCGGCGGCGAGTCCGTCGGCATGTCCGAGGTCTTCACCATCACCGTCCGCCAGCAAGACGGACCCGGCTTCGCCCCGGGCGAGCAAGCCAAGTCCGCCGCCGACATCCTCGCCAACTCCTATCTCGACCGCTACTGGCAGGTCCAGGCCGAAAGCTTCCGCAACGCCTCCGACCTGGCCCGCGCCCGCCTCATCGAACTGAAGGAGAAGACCCTCGACGCCACCGAAGACTCGGTGAGCACCTTCCTGGCCCAGAAGCTCGGCGCCGCGGGAGACAGGACCCCGACCACCCAGCCCGAGGGCGTCCTCTACCCCGCCGACATCGTCATCCTCGAGCAGTTGCTCAAGAGCGGCACCGAGGCCGGTGCCCAGATCGTCCGACGACGCTTCGAGGAAGAGAAGATCCGTCTCGGCACCGAACTCGCCAGTGCCGGCGCCCTCCAGCAGCAGCTCGATCAGCAGCTTGAGAACGACATCATCAAGAAGGTCATGACCAGGGACCACGTCCAAGATCTCGAGTCCCGCGCCCTGGCCCTCTACCAGACCGCCCCCGAGCGGAAGGAGGACGCCGAGCGGCAGAAGGCCCTCAAGCAGATCGCCGATGAGCTCTTCGAAATGACCGAGGAGCCTCGAATCGTCGTCCCGCAGCAGGTCCTCACGAACAACGACATCGTCAACAAGATGAAGAAGAAGCTCGCCGACCTCATCATCGATCGCAATCGAATGCGGGGTCAATTCTCCCCAACGTATCGCCAACTGATCGATCTCTACGTCGAGATCGCTCGCGCCAAGCTCGAAATCATCGAGGAGCTCCGCGCCGAGAGAAAGGCAATCGACGTCCAGGTCCAAACGCTCACGGCACAGCTCGATCAGGTCGCTCGAGAGATCGGCATGCTCACTCGCAAGCTCGACGCCCTCGCCAAGCTTCTGCCGGAGTACGACCGGATCCAGAACCAGCTCAAGACCGCCCGCGCCACCTACGCTCGAATGGAAACCGACTTCCTCCGAATCCAAACCGACGAGGAACGGGCCCGCAAGGAAATCACCATCCACATCATCGACAAGGCCGGCACCCCCGACCCCGAGCGTCCCGCGATCCCCAACACCCCTGTCTACACCGTTGTCGCCGTCGCGGTCTCTCTGTTGCTGGCCCTGGCCTACGCGTTCCTGGCGGACCATTTCGACCATAGCCTGCGAAGCATCCAAGAGGTGGAACGCTACCTCGGGACGTCGGTCCTCGGGTCGGTCTCCAAGGCCGGGAGGAAGATCGTGACCTAGGCCGCTCACTGCACGCCTCTGCCCGGCGTGGCCGAGGTCGTCTGTCTTGCCGGAGCTGTGGAGCGACACGTCCCGGCGGGATCGGCGAAAAGCAGGAACAGGAAATCCGACGCTACCCAGTCGCTCCGGGAGTCCTTGCCGTGTCTGATGCACTCACTATGGATACCCCCCTCAATCGCCGCGAGGTAAGACGGTCCGCGCGCAGCTCCATCGCGCAGCTCTGGGCCAGCATCTTCTTCGCCCCGGAGGCCAAGATCCCTAAATCGCTTCTGGTGACCTCCGCGGAGCGAGGCGAAGGCGCCACGCAGATCGCCGCCGCCTTGGCCCTCGCCGGCGCCCAGACCAACGAGGAGCTCAAGATCCTCCTCGTCGACTTCAATCTCCACCATCCCAACCTCCACAAGGTCTTCGGAATCGATCCCGGCATCGGCCTGGCCGAGCTGCTACGCGGCACCGCTTCGCTCGATGACGTCACGCACCCCGTCGGCCTGCCCAACCTGCTGCTCATCCCCGCGGGAAAGGACCTCGATCAACCCCTCGGGCTCTTGCGGGGCGAAGGTCTTCGAAAGGCCCAGGCCCAGATCCAGGAGCATCCCGAGATCGACCACGTGATCTTCGACGCCGCCGCCGCCAACCTCTACCCAGAGGCCCAGACGCTCTCAGGCCTCGTCGATGCCGTCGTTCTCGTCACCAAGGCCGGCGTCACGCGCCGCGAGTCCGTCGCCGAGGCCAAGAAGCGTATCGAGCAGAACCAGGGCCGCGTCCTCGGCCTCGTCCTGAACCAGCGGAAGTTTTCGATACCCGGATTCCTCTATCGCCGGCTGTAGTCCTCGGCTCGGCCTGACCTACCGGACGTCGCCACGATGCAGATTGCCAGCCAGAGAGTCAATCTCGCAATGGTCATCCTGGCCGTCGCGCTGTCCGCCTGTACCGTCTGGCTGATCCCCACCGAGTACCTCCCCTACTGGCTCGGCGCCCTCGGTCTCGTCACGGCCTTCGCGGCCTACACCTTCCTCGGAAATCCCTTGATGGCCGTGCTCGCCTGGTTCTTCGCGGTCACTTGCATCCACGAGGAATTCGCCCGACTCATCGTCCCGTCGTTCTTCAACCTCACGATCCCCCGGGTCTTCCTCGCGCTGCTCGTCTTGCTCTTCGCGGCAATGCTCGGCGCCGGAAGGCTCAAGCTCCGCTGGGCCTGGCCCACCAGCCTGCTGATGGCGGTCATCCTTCTCTACTTCACCCTCTCCGCCGCCGTATCGGGGTTCCAGACCATTGCCGTGGCCTCCGTTCACTATCGCCTCATCGCCGGCTACTGGTTCCCCGTCCTCGTCTTCGGTCTCATGGTCCAGGCCGTCCGCACCGACCGCGACATCCGGAAGGTCCTGCTCTTCTTCTTCATCCTCGGCATCTACCTGACCTTCACCGGCTGGGCCGAGCAGTTCAAGCTCTGGTCCGTCGTCTGGCCCGGGTTCATCGCCGATCCCGACAAGGGCATCCACTGGGGACGCGTTCGCGGGCCCTTCCTCGCCTCGCCCATCATGGGACTGGCCATGGTCTACGTCTTCTATAACAACCTCGTCCTGGCCCGAATGTCCGGACCCGTCTTCCGGCTCATCTGCCGGCTGGCGGCCCTGGCCACCGTCCCCGTCGTCTTCTGGACCCAAACCCGAAGCGTCTGGCTGGCCATGCTCGTCGCCGGCGCCATCTGGGTCCTCTCCGTTCGGCGAGGGCTCAGCCGAGTCACCTGGCTCTCCCTCATCCTGGCCGTCATGGTCACCGGCGCGGCCTACAACTGGCGAAACATCGCCTCCGGAAAGAGAGACGTCGGCGGTGTCACCAGTCTCGAGCCCGTCTACGTCCGCCTCGGCCTGCTGATGATCTCCTGGGACATCTTCAAGGACCACCCCATCGTCGGCGTCGGTTTCGGACACTTCCGAGACAACGCCGTCCACTATGCCAACAACCCCTCCAGCCCCTATTACGCCTTCGCATCCTCGGCCATGGAGCACAACAACTTCCTCAGCATCCTCTCCGAATGCGGCCTGATCGGACTCATCCTCTACGTCTGGCTCCTCATCGCCCTGCTCAAGACCAGCCTCCGCCTCTATCGACGTCTCCCCGCCAGCGGCAGTGCCCCCATCAGCCGCGACATCGTCGTGCTCTACTGGGCCCTCTACGCGGACTTCTTCATCGACGCCATGTTCCGCGAGACCTCAGTCAGCCCATTCGCCAACGCCCTCTTCTTCGGCCTGACCGGCCTCATCTTCGCGCTAGACCACATGCTCGGCCCCGTCCCCCTGCCCCAGCGGCCCGCCGAGCGTCCATACGAAGCCCCGCTGCTATCCTTCCCCGCATAAGCCTCCACGGGCCAACCTGGCTTCACGACGCCCCGGCGTTGACCTCTCACCGACTCCCGCCTTACAGTAACCGCGTTCGCACGTGAGCCCGTTCGCCGCGTGCTGCTTGAGACCCTCAATCACACGGGAGCATCGATGGAACGGACACTGATTATCCTCAAGCCGGATGCCGTTCAGCGCCAGCTCGTCGGGCAGATCATCGCCAGGTTCGAGGCCAAGGGCCTCCAGATCGCCGCCATGAAGCTCATGCGGATCTCGCGCGACCTGGCCGAGAGGCACTACGCCGTCCACAAGGGCAAGGACTTCTACCCTCGACTCATCGAGTACATCACCGCCTCGCCCGTCGTGGTCATGGTCCTTCAGGGCCCCAAAGCCATCGAGGTCAGCCGCAAGCTCATGGGCAAGACCTTCGGCAGCCAGGCCGAGCCCGGCACCATTCGCGGCGACTTCGCCCTGTGCGACACCTTCAATCTCGTGCACGGCAGCGACGCCCCCGACACCGCCGCTACGGAGATCGCCCTCTACTTCACACAGGACGAGATCCTGGAATCCGACCGGCAGATCACGCGATGGGTGAGCTGACGTCCCCGACGCCCGCCCCCACGCCACGGAGAACGCATCATGATCCTCAAATCCGTCGAAAACGTCCCCAATGAGCCCGTCGACATGGAAGGTGCCAAGGGTGCTCACGTTCGCTGGCTAATCTCCCAGAAGGACGGTGCCCCGACCTTCGCCATGCGCCTCTTCGAGGTCGCTCCCGGCGGCCACACGCCCCACCACGCCCATCCATACGAGCACGAGGTCTTCGTCGTGGAGGGCGCCGGCATTGCCGTCTCAGCCGACGGCGAGCGTCCTTTCAACACCGGTGACGCACTCTTCGTCCCCGCCGACGAAATGCACCAGTTCCGAAACACCTCACGGGGCGTCTGCAAGTTCCTGTGCATGATTCCTTCCCAGAAGTCGTGCGACCGTTGACCGGAGCGGCAGGCATTGGCCCCAAGCAAGAACCCTTCAGAGCGTATCGAGCACCTTCGTGGCGAGATTCGCCGCCACGACCACCTCTACTACGTCCTGGCCCAACCCGAGATCACCGACCGGCAATACGACGCCCTCATGGACGAGCTCAAGCGCCTTGAGGCCGAGCATCCCGACCTCATCACCCCAGACTCACCCACCCAGCGCGTCGGCGGTGAGCCCATCGAGGGCTTCGTCAGCGTCCCCCACGCCGTCCCCATGCTCTCCATTGACAACACCTACAACGAGGGCGAGCTGAGGGAGTTCGACGACCGCGTCCGACGAGGCCTCGGCGGCGATGACTACGAGTACATGGTCGACCCCAAGATCGACGGCGTCGCCGTCTCCCTCAGGTACGAGGCCGGCCGCCTCGCCCTCGCCGCGACCCGTGGCGACGGCGCCACCGGTGACGACGTCACCCAAAACGTCCGCACCATCGGATCGGTCCCCCTCCGCCTCACCGGCAAGGACGTTCCCGACGTCCTCGATGTCCGTGGCGAGGTCTTCTGGCCCAATGCCGACTTCCGCCGCTTCAACGCCGCACGCGCCGACGCCGGCGAGCCCACCTTCGCAAACCCCCGCAACGCTACCGCCGGCACCCTCAAGCAGCTCGACAGCCGCATCGTCGCCCAACGCAAGCTCGCCTTCATCGCCCACGGCTACGGCCAAGTCGACCCCCTCCGCGCCGAAACGCAGTCCGACCTCTTCGATCAGCTCGCCCAATGGGGAATCCCCGTGAACCCCCATCGCCGTCTCTGCCCCACGATCGACGCCGTCGTCAGCCTCGTCCACGAGTGGGACGCCAGACGTCACGAGCTCGACTACGAGACCGACGGCCTCGTCGTCAAAGTCAACCGCCTCGACCAACGCGACGCCCTCGGCGCCACCAGCCGATACCCCCGCTGGTGCATCGCCTTCAAATACGCCGCCCAGCAGGCCGAGAGCACCCTCCTCGACGTCGTCTACCAGGTCGGAAAGCTCGGCACCATCACCCCCGTGGCCAATCTCGAGCCCGTCCAGCTCGCCGGCACCACCGTCAAACGCGCCAGCCTCCACAACTTCGACCAGATCCAGCGCCTCGGCGTCATGATCGGCGACACCGTCCTCGTCGAAAAGGCCGGCGAGATCATCCCTCAGGTCGTGGCCGTCGTGGAGGCCAAGCGCCCCGAGACCGCCAAGCCCATCGCCCGTCCAGAGCGCTGCCCCGCCTGCGACGGCCCCGTCGCCCAGGACGAGGGCGGCGTCTTCCTGAGGTGCATCAACCCCGAGTGCCCCGCCCAGATCAAGGAGAAGCTCCGCTACTTCTGCGCCCGCGACCAGATGGACATCGAAGGCATCGGCCCCGCCCTCATCGACCAACTCGTCGACAAGGGCCTCATCCGCGAATTCGCCGATCTCTATCGACTGCACGACCGCCGGGAAGACCTGATCGGCCTGGAGAGAATGGGCGCCAAGAGCGTCGACAACCTGCTCCAGAGCGTCGAGACGAGCAAGTCCCGTGGCCTGACACGCATGCTCGCCGCCCTCAACATCCGTCACGTCGGCGTTCGAGCGGCCGAGATCCTTGCCGAACACTTCGGATCGATGGACAAGCTCGCCGACGCCTCCGTCGACGAGTTAGAGCAGATCGAGGAGATCGGCCCGGTCATGGCCCGAACCATCCGCGAGTGGTTCGCCAGTGATGCCGGCCGACGGACGATCGACCACCTCACAGCCGTCGGCATCGACATGACCGCCGAACGCCGCGAGCCCGTCGGCGAGCAGCCCCTGGCCGGCAAGACCATCGTCGTCACGGGCACGCTCGACGCATTCGGCCGCAAGGAGATCCAGGACCTCATCAAGCAGCTCGGCGGCAAGCCCACCGGAAGCGTCAGCAAGAAGACCGACTTCGTCGTCGCCGGAGCCGATCCCGGCAGCAAGCTCGACAAAGCAAGGCAACTCGACGTTGAGGTGATTGACGAGGCGGAGTTTCTGAAACGAATCGGCAGATGATTTCGCACAAACCCTATAGACTCCAAGCGCCCTCCACATGGTAATGCCTTAAAAGCCGTGCCAACGCGATCTCGCGTGTTCGGAGAAACCGACATGGGTTCGCTGGGGCAACGGCCACTGTCTGCACCCGCACAGGGTGAACCGGCTTCCGTCTGGTTTCTTGTCCTCTTCGTCTTTGCCACCGTGATGATGTTCTGGGGCCTCGATGCAGGACCGCCCCTCAGCGATCACGAGGCCATCGTCGCCCAGATCGCCTGCCAGACCCGCCAGACCGGCAACTGGCTCATCCCCCACTTCAACAACGTCCCCTTCATCCGAAAACCGCCGCTGCAGCCCTGGCTGGTGGCCGTGGCATCGTATCTCGTCGACCCGCCCGGACAGCAACCCGCCGTCAGCGTCCTGGCCGCCAGACTCCCCTCCGCAATGGCCGGGATCCTCACCGTCCTCGTCGTCTATGCCCTCGGCCGATCCATGTTCCCCCCACGCGTCGCCCTCGTCGCCGGCGGAATCATGGCCTGCTGCGGAGGAACCCTCTTCTACGCACACAATGCCCAGACCGAGATGCTCCTGACCTTCTTCGTCGCCCTCTGCATGCTCTGCTTCTACCGGGCCACCCTCCGCCCCGAGGCGCGACGCCGCTACCTCTTCGCGTTCTATCTCGCCCTCGCCCTCGGCATGCTCGCCAAGGCCCCAATGCCCCTCGCCCTCGTCGGGTTAACGCTGTTCCTGTACTGGTTCGTGACGATCCCCATCGCGGCGGCAACCTCCCAGACAGCCCAACATGGCCCCATCCGCTCAATCCTGCCCGGACTCCTGAAGCAACGGATCTTCCGTCTGCGCGAGCTATGGCTCATCCCCGGCGTGCTGCTCTTCCTGCTCGTCTTCCTCCCCTGGCCCGCCTACATCGTCATGAAGGTCGAGCACGCCCTCCCCCTCTGGCGAACCGAGTACCTCGACCGATACACTGGCGCCATGGAGGATGACGTCAAGCCCCTCTGGTACTACCTCCCGCTCGTCTTCGCCCTGACCATCCCCTTCTGCCTCTCAATCCCCGACGCGATCGCCGCCCCCTTCCGCCGCGTCTACCGGGCGGATCGCGCGGGCCTCCTCTTCGCCCTCACGTGGGCCGTGGTTCAGGTCGCCTTCATAAGCACCTCCGCCTTCAAACGCCCACACTACATGCTCCCCGCCCTCCCGGCGCTCTGCCTGCTCCTGGCCCCGGTCATCGATCGGCTCTTCCTCCGGGCAGTCCTCTTCGACCGGAAGCGCGTCACTTCTGCCGCCATCGCCATCTTCACCGCCACCCTCGTGGGCGCCCCCATCGCCGCGTACTTCGCAGGCCGAGACAAGCCCGTCGTCGCATGGGCCGCCTTCAACGCCATCGCCATTCTGATCGTCGGCGTGGGCCTGGCGGCCTACCTCTTCCGGTCCGGTAGGCGCCGCGCAAGCCTCATCACCATCTACGTCATGCCCCTGCTGGTCTTCGCTTGGCTCTGGTCGGCGCTGGCCCGAGGCGGCTTCGAGACCGAGGAAGTACGATTCGCCGAGCGCCTAAGGGCCCTCTCGCTGCCCGCGGACGCCAAGATCACCTGGGCCGTCGGCCGCCCCGACGCCCGCGTCTGCTACTACTCCGGCCTGCCCGTTCAGCCCCTGTACACGCCGATGGAAATGGCCGCGCGCCGCCGCGGACGCACTGAAGTCCCCCAGGATATCCTCATCGAGGGCGCCACCCGCATCATCAATCGTCTCGAAAGCACGACGCCCGAGTACTTCATCTTCGAGGCCGGCAAACTCGACATGTTCGGCAGCCTCGTCCGCTCCGACCGCGCCTTTCGCAACGACTACGCCGAGATCCTCCGCGTCCAGTGCGACCCCGGCAACCCCAGAGAGGACCTCATCGTCATCACCAACAAGTGGAACACCCTACGTGCTGCCCAAGCCAAGGACGTTCAGACCCACGGTGGCGCCACAGACGCGCCTCCCGAATCGACGGACGTCGTCCCAAGCACGATCAGGACCTCAGCGCGAGCGTACTAGCCATGAACGACGCGTCGACATCCCACTCTCGCCTCAAGACCCGCGGGTTCACCCTCGCAGCCCTGCTGGTGGGCGCCATGATCCTGGCCTGGACGCTGTCCACCCCCCTCGGAAGGTGGTCACGGCATCACGACGCGGAGGTCCTGCCCGCCGATTGGACCTTCACCCCCCTGCCCGTCCGGGAGCCCTCGTCCATCGTCTATCATCCGCGGCGCGGTACGCTCTTCGTCGCCAGCGACAGCGGCTACATCGCCGAACTCGATCTGGATCTCAGACTCCTCGATCGATATGGCATCCCCGGTGACCTCGAGGGCCTCGCCGTCCATCCCGAGACCGGCACCCTCCTCGTCGCCGTCGAATCCTATCAGGCCGTGCTCGAATATGACGTCCGGCAACGCCGAATCATCCGCTGTCTCGAGGTCGATCTTCAATCCCACCCCTGTTTCGCCATGAAGAAGCGTCACGACAACAGGGGGCTCGAAGGCATCGCCGTCATCCGTAATCCACTCGCGCCCCCGACGCTCGTGGCCGTCGTTCAAGCAGACCCCGCGCGCCTCGTCACGCTCGACGCCGATCTCTCCAGAACCGCCACCGAGCGAGCCCGCGCCCAGCTCAGCGGGGACGATCTCCTCGGAGTCCGCCAACGAGCCGCTGTCAGAAGCGCGCGAGACCTCGGAATGCCCCTGCTGTCCGATGTCCTCTTCGATCACGCCAGCCATCGGCTCTGCGTGCTGTGCTCCAAGGATGCCGTCTTGATCGTCGCGGATCCCGACGGGGCGCCCCTGCGAAAGATCCGACTCCCAGGCGCTCAACCCGAGGGCCTCGTCTTCGCCCCAGACGGGCGGGCCCTCCTCGTCGACGACCGCGCCGGCGGCGTCTGGATGTGTCCCGACTACCGAACGCGCCTCTTCGGCGACCGAGTGGCTGGACAGACCCCCTCCCCCAAGCCGCAAAAGGCCTCACTCTAGCCGTCCGCCACCGTCAGAAGCTCAGCGCATACAGAACGATGTTCGTCGCGATCCGCTCCGCGTCCCGCCCGCTGTACCCCCGGCAGTAGCTGCACTTGCTGCCCTCCAGCGCGCACCCGATGTCGTACCGGCTATACACCACCGCCGTCCGACCGTTCAGCTCCACCCCGTCCAGCACGGGCTTGTGCAAATCCGGCTGCTCCCGCTGAAGGACGAGCTGATACTCGACCTTCGAGACGTCGTAACCGATCTGCCCCGACAAGATCGGGTGCGTGCTCGGCAGCGGCTGCAGCGCATCCGGCGCGAAGACCTCCGCCATCAACCGGCGGAACGCGACGTCGAACGGCTTGCGCCCGCAACACGCGTCGGCGAACAAGAAGCCGCCCCGCTCCAGGTACTTCCGCAGGTTCTCCTTCTCCGCCTGGCTCAGCGCGAAATCGAACTGCCCCGCCATGTAGAGGATCGGGTGCTCGAACAGACTCGCGTCGTCCAGCTTGATCGGAACCGCTCGTGTCACGACGTCGACGTTGGCGCGCTCGCTCAAGAACCCCGCCAGGTTCGGTAGCGCTAGCGGCGCCGGCCGCCACCCCCCCTTGTGGATCACCTGCCCGATCTGAACCCCACTCAGAACCGAACGCCGCGGCGCCCCCCCCCCTTCCGGCATGTGAACCACCGCCAGGCGATCCCGAAGCGTCTCGCGCCCCGTCGCGTAAGCCGCGATGTTCGCGCCCATCTGAAACGCCCGCTCGCTCAGGATCGGAATATCGCCCTGCTCCCACAGGCACGATAGATCGCGCGGGCTGAAGATCACGCTCGTCCGGCACCCCAGGTCGATGCCCTCCAGCTCGAAGTCCCCCTGTTTCAGCTCGTACATCGAGTTGTACAGGGGATGATCCGGATCGAGCGGCCGCAGCGGCCACTCGCCGAACCCCTCCGCCGCGAACGCGCGGAACCCGTCGACGAAGGCCTTCGTCCCGCAGCACGCCTCCGCAACGATCGTCCCCCCGAGCTCCACGAACTTCCTCAGCTTCCTGACCTCCTCTTCGCGAAACCGCGGAAATCGGTGTCCGGTGAAGTACAGAATCGGCGCCTCGAGCCAACGCTCCATCGGATCGTCGAGATCGACCACCTGCCACGTCACCGGCTGACCCAGCTTGTCCCCCAGCCACGCCGTCACGTGCGCCATATCGTTCCGGTCGCGCTGCCACCCGTCGTCGCTCGTCCATCGAAGCTTGTTGACCAGGATGCTCCGGTGCCCCTTGCCCAGAAAGAGCAGGGCAAACGACGTCGTCACGTCCTGGTCCGCCCACGACCCGTTCGCCTGTTGCGCCGATACCAGATACGCCGCCCCCTCCCGGTACCAGTCGTGATTGCCGATCCGCGTCAGCCCCGTCAGCATCCCCACTCGCTCCACCGCGTACAGGTAGTACAGGTGTCGCATGCTGGCAACCGCTCCCCCCGCACCCACGGGCTGTGCCACGAATCGTCGCCCAAGCCACGCCAGCCCCGCCGCGATCGCCTTGTTCTGGCCGTACTTCCCGCAGTTCGGCGCCCGCCCGTCCTTGAAGCCTCGTTCTCTCCCAGTCGAAAGCGTCTCCCCCACGATGTACAGGCTGGCGATCCCCGCCGCCGTCATGCTGTGCGTGGACGCCGTCTTCTTCGTGCCGGCCGAATAGCCCCAGCCCCCGTCCTTGATCTGGAAGGTCTCCCAGTGCGTCTCCGCCTTCCGCCAGACGATAGCCTCCACGCTCGCACCGGCCTGCGCCGCCGCGTGAAGCCCCAGCAGCGCGAACTGCGTGTTCGAGTGATCCCCCGCGCTCCGGGTGCTCCGCATGTACGTCCACGCGCCGTTCCCGAGCTGCGCCCCGACCAGCCAGTTCGCCGAAAGCTGGATCTCGCGAGCATGCCCCTTTGGGTCATCCATCGCCAGCGCCATGATCTTCAGCGCGACTACATACGTCTGCTGGTCGCCCTGACCCAGTATTGCGTGAATCCCGCGGCGGATCGCCGCGTCTTCCCGCGGCAATCCCGCGTTCAGCAGCGCCACCAGCGACAACGCCGTCGTGCCCCCCGGATAGTTGCCGAGTTGAGGCCAGTGACCATCGGCCCGCTGTCGGCTCTTCAGGTAGGCGATCCCCCGCCGAATGGCTCGTTGGACCTCCTCCCCACTGACCTCCTGCGCCTCCGCCCTGGCCCCCACAACGAATGGCGCAAACGCCAACAGCACGACCGCAAACGATTTCACGGCTCGCGATGGGCGGTTCACTCGCATCTCCCGTATGATACCCGTTGCCCCGCCTCTCGGGAAAAGGCTGGCTCGCCCGATCTTATCGGCCCACCCAGGGCTGCGGACGCCCCTCGCCGGCCACGCCATCCCCAGCCCGTCCGATAACCGTCGGCGAGGCATCTTCCGACTTCAGCACTCCCCCGATCCGTTCGATACCATGAGTAGCGAGTGCCGCGACCCCGGTCTGTCCGGGCCGCACTCTCCGCGCTCCACGTCACGAGCGCCGCCGATCGCGGCCCGTGAAAGGGATGATTCAATGACGCGACGGGAGTTCCTCGCCCTGCTAGGCCTCACCGCCGGCTCCTCCCCGGCGATCGCCGCCTCCCAGATCGCGCGCCCCAAAGCCGCGCCCGCCACGAGCACCGCGCCCACGTCAGCCCGATCCCCAAGACCCAAGGTCGCCAGCCAGGCCAAGAAAGCCCTCGTGGCCGAGATACGCTCCCCCAAGGTCGTCGTCGGTCCCCTCGTCCACGAGCGACGCCTCCGCGAGATGATCGGCCTGGCCCTACAATACGTCACCGGACAGAACAGTGAGGCCGACGCCTGGCACGCCATCCTCGAGCCGAACGACGTCATTGGATTGAAGTTCAACGGATCCGGCGCCAGGGGCCTCGCCTCGACCGCGCCATTTGCCCAGAGCCTCGTCGCATCCCTCACCGCCGCGGGATGGGCCCCCGAGAAGATCATCCTCATCGAGGTCGACCCCTACCTCGTCGCCAAGCTCCAGACCCAGTCCGCGGAAGGCGGCTGGCAGTCCGAAAAGACCAACTTCGGTAGCGGTCGAGATCAGCTTGCCGCGTGGCTCGACAAGGTCACCGCCATCGTCAACGTTCCCTTCCTGAAGGTGAACCCCATCGCCGGGATGAGTGGCTGCCTCAAGAACCTGAGCCACGCCCTCGTTCGGCACCCCGCCTTCTTCCATGCCAACGCCGCGCCCGACCCCAAGCGTGGCGTCCTCGAGCCTGGAGCGATGTGTGCCCCCTATGTCGGCGACATCGTCGGCTGCCCCCCCGTCAGGGACAAGCTTCGCCTGCACCTGGTCAACGCCCTTCGTGTCTGCCGTGAAGCCATGTATGAGCCGTCAGGAACCGCCGTCGAGCCCTACGGCGCCGTCCTGGCCGGACGAGACCCGGTCGCCATCGACATGATGGGGCTGGAAATCCTCAACGAGCTGCGCCGGAGCCACGACACCAAGCCCCTCGCCGGCCGCGACGAGCCCTTGCCTCAGCTCGTCTCCGCCGAACGGGCCGGCGTCGGCACATGGCAACCCGATTTCATCGAGCACCTCGCCGCCCGCGTGTGACTCGGCCTATTCACGCATCGACGATACGACCGCTCACGGCCGTGAGGGTTGCGTCTGAATCGGTTGGGATGTCGGCCTCTCCGCGGTCTCCAGCGTGATGACCACCGTCAAGAGCCGATCGGGTCGGGATTGTACCGCCGCCTCGGACGACGTCGGTCTAGAACTCACCGGAGGCAAGCGCGCGGGGGCATCCCGCTCAACGCCGGCCGCCTTCTCATCCACATGTCCATCGGAAGCTCGAACGCTCTGCGGCTGCGCGGCCCGAGTCTTGGTCTCGCCCGCGCGACGCGCGGGTGCCTGATTCGGCTCAGCCTTTGACGACCGCGATGAAGCGACAACATACCCCAGACTCGTGAGCTTCGATCCGTCCAACTGCGCCACGGGCCCTACCCCCTCAGCGGGGGCACTGGCCGCTAGCCCCGGGCTGGTCGCCGTCGCCTTCTTGGCATCCCCGGGCCGGCCCAGCCAATTCATCCGTCGCCGCCTGGCCGTCTCCTCATCCATCCTCGGCGCCGCCACCTCTGCCGACTGGGCAAGACGCGGGGGCGATCCCCCTTTTCCAACCGTAGCCGGCGCGGTCGTGGCCACCCGCTCCTCCAAGGAATCCCTCGCGGGACCGTCGGCCTTGGCGATCGTCAACGCGGGCCCTGTCGTCGAGGCCTTTCGTAGCGCGCCCTGGTCCAGTTCCTCTCGTCCTCTCGCAGTTGCCGGCCCGGTATTGTCCTCTCGAAGCTCGAGAATCGCCTGACCCGTCCGCTCCCATCCAGTCACCTGGGCACTCGGCGCCGACAGCGACACCCGAACGTCGTCCTTCACAGACCGGCCCAACTCCTCCAGCATCTTCGTCATCTGCGACGCCGTGCCCCGCAAGACGAAGGTCTCCCCACCCGTCCTGCCCGACGCGCCGCGACGCGTGACGTAGAACGCCGTACCCGGATCGATCCGAGAATCCCGACCCAGCAGCCCCACCTCCTGGATCCCGTTCCGGGCACAAAAAGCCCTCAGCGACCAGGACACCTGCGTCTGCTCGTGAATACCCCGCGCCGCCAGGACGAGTCGTACCGGCTCATCCGCGACCGAAAGCCGATCAAGCTCCCGAGGCGTGATCCCCGTGTCCAACCGGCTTTCCAGCGGACTTCGAGAAGCCCGCACCCGCCATCCACCGGCCTGCGTCTCGCTCGCACGACCCCGGGATTCCCGGCGAGACGCTATCTGCTCGGCTTCCGGGGCCTTTCTGGCAAGTGACGCACCCAGCGCCTTCCTCTCCCCGGCGATCTCGTCCCCGACCGCCCCGGCCTTCTCGCCGCTGCGATACGCCAATCGCTCCTCGTCTCGAGCCGATGCCACCCCCTCGGCTACCTTCATCTTCGCGATCGGCTTAGCCTGCGCCGGCCTCTTCATCTCCCTGGCGTCGTCGGCAAGTGCGCCTTTCGCCCTCACATCCAGCGACCGATTCGCGACCGCCACCGCCTGACCAGACTCCGCTGCCGGAGGCACTGTCGGCGCTGCCTTCGGTTCCGCTAGCGCCGCCGGCGCGGGAGCCTGAGGCATCATCGCAACCCTCATCTCCTCCACAGCCTGACCCACCTCCCGCGCCGCCGCCGCGGGCCCTCCCTTGGCAAGCCCCCCCTTCATCCTCGGCGCTTCCTGCTCCGGCGCGCCCGCCACCAGGCCCGGTGCGGCCTTGCCCTTGAGCGCCTCGTCCCCCTCCACCTTCTCCTTGGCAACCGCCGGACCCCGATCGGCCTTCTCCCCCTCCGCATCCGCAACCTGAATCGGCGGCTGTCGAGAATCCATCACCGATTCGACCGCCAGGTACCCCACCAACACCGCCAGCAGCAGAACCGCCGCCGCGCCGATCAACCGACCGAAGCTCAGGGCCCCCGGCGGCGTCGATGGCGCCGTCGGGAACGGCTCGATGCCGTTGAACAACTGCTCCCGCTCCAACCGGGCCAGAACCACCTCGCTCAGATCGTCCGGGGCCTCTCCTCGCGGCAAGCCCCCCACGACGGAGACCACCTTGCGCAGCGATTCCAGCTTCTCCCGCGCCTCCGCCGAGCGCTCCAGCTCGCCCTCGACCCACGTGCGCGTGGACTCGTCCAGCTCGTCGTCCAGATACGCCGAGAGGCACTCTTCCAGTCGTGGACGCTCGTCTTGTGTCATCCCTGCCTTCAGACCTTGTCCAGAACCTTCGTCAACCGTTCTCGCAGCGCCGCCCGCGCCCGGTGCAGACGCGAACGAACCGTTCCGCTGGCAATCTCCAGGACCTCCGCGATCTCGCTGTAGTCCAGCCCTTCCACGTCTCGCAGCACCACGATCGCGCGGTGGTCGTCTTCCAGCTCGTCCAGCGCCTGCGTCACCAGCGCCTGCAGCTCCCGATCTTGCGCCTGCGCCGCCGGGTCCGACGGCTCGCCCCGCCCCGTCCTCCGCATCAGCCCGTCGGCCTGTCGATTCACGGGAGCGGGATCGTCATTATCGGTCGTCAGGTTCACCGTTCGCGACGATCGGCGCCGGTGCGAGATCGACTGATTCACCGCGATCCGGAACACCCACGTGTAGAACCCGCTCTTGCCCTTGAACTTCCCCATCGACTCCAGCGCCTTGCAGAAGACGTCCTGCGTCAGATCCGCCGCGTCGTCGCGGCTGCCGCTGATCCGCCAGCACGTGTTGTAGACCTTGTCCTGGTACTTGGCGACGAGTTGGGCGAATGCCGCCATGTCCCCTTGCTGGCATTGCTCCACCAGGAGGGAATCCTCGAATTGAATGGCCGTGGCAGGCGCCGGCACTCGTTGATCCTTCAATCTCTTGGACGGGAACGCCCCGAGAATGTTCCCAACACCTGTCGGGATTTCCGTCGCCCCCGCACGCCGGTTGGATTATGCTATCCGTCCCTAGATAACCCGACCGTCATTATAGTCGTGAACCTTCTGCTGGGAAGTGAGCCCATGAGCGAATCAGATCGCAACGTCTACCGGTCGCCCCTCGTCGCCCGAAACGCCTCGCCCGAAATGGCCGAGCTCTTCGGCGAGCGAGCCAAATACGTCATTCACCGCAAGCTCTGGCTCGCCCTGGCCCAGGCCCAGAGCGAGCTCGGCCTGCCCATCACCGACAGGCAGATCCGCCAGCTCCGCGCCAACGTCGAGAACATCGACTTCGACGCCGCAGACAAGTACGAGCGAGAGCTTCGTCACGAGACCATGGCGCACATCCACGCCTATGGCGACGTCGCCCCCGCCGCCCGCGGAATCATCCACCTCGGTGCCACGAGCTGCTACGCCTTGGACAACACCGACTTGATCATCCTCCGTCAGGGCATGGAGATCCTCGCCGCCCGGCTCGCCACCGTCATCGACGCCCTCGCCACGTTCGCCAAGAAGCATCGTTCCCTGCCGTGTCTGGGCTTCACCCACTATCAGGCCGCCCAGATGACCACCGTCGGTAAGCGGGCCGTCCTCTGGTGCTACGACTTCGTCCGCGACCTCGACGCCCTCGAGCATCGCCTCGCCACGCTCCGCTTCAGAGGCGTCAAGGGCACCACCGGAACCCAGGCCAGCTTCCTCAAGCTCTTCAACGGCAGCCACGCCAAGGTCGAGCGACTCGAGAAGCTCGTTGCCAGGAAAATGGGTTTCAAGCAGATCGAGCCCGTCACCGGACAGACCTACTCACGCAAGGTCGACGCCCAGATCGTCTGCGACCTCGCCGGCATCGCCACCAGCGTCCACAAGCTCGCCAACGACATGCGCCTGCTGAGCAATCTCAAGGAGATGGAAGAGCCCTTCGCCGCCAAGCAGGTCGGCTCCTCGGCCATGGCATACAAACGGAACCCCATGCGCTGCGAGCGGGCCACCGCCCTCAGCCGATTCATCATCAGCCTGGCCAGCAGCCCCCTGATGACCGCCGCCGAGCAGTGGTTCGAGCGAACCCTCGACGACTCCGCCAATCGGCGCATCACCCTCGCCGAGGCCTTCCTGGCTACCGACGGCTGCCTCCTCATCATCGCCAACGTCGCCTCCGGCATGGTCGTCTATCCCAAGGTCATCCACGCCCACGTGATGGCCGAGCTGCCCTTCATGGCCACCGAGAACGTCCTCATGGCCGCCGTCGAGGCCGGCGGTGACCGCCAGGATCTCCACGAGCGCATCCGCCAGCACAGCAACGCCGCCGGCATGCAGGTCAAGATGCACGGCAAACCCAACGACCTCATCGAGCGATTGCAGGCCGACCCCGCCTTCGCCAATATCCCCATCAAGAAGCTGCTCGACCCCAAGGCCTTCATCGGCCGAGCGCCCCAGCAAGTCGACGCCTTCCTCAAGGACTACGTCGCCCCCATCCGCCGCCGCTATCGCAAGGCCCTCGGGGGCAAGGTCGAGTTGAAGGTGTAGCGCAGGCCCTACACGCGAGGCTGCGATCCGCATCCCATCCTCGTTGGCAGGAAGGGGGCGCGCTGTTCCGCCTCCCGTTCATGGTCGATCATCTCGATCCCACCACGCGATCCGGTTAGAATTGGGTAGGACGTCTGAATCTGAATGGAATGCCCAGTGCGTAAGAGCGTCTACCTGGAAACCACGATAGTCAGTTATCTCACGGCGCGCCCATCCCGTGATCTTGTCCTTGCGGCTCGCCAGGAGATCACCCGGCAATGGTGGAATGAACGTAGAATCGACTTCGATCTGTTCGCCTCGCAGTTCGTGCTCGATGAAGCAGGCGATGGCGACCCACACGCCGCCGCACGACGCATCGAGCTGCTGGACGGAATTCCCCTTCTCGGGGCAACCGACCATGCCGTCGACCTTGCCCAGCACCTTGTCCAACAAGAGGTACTGCCACGCAAGGCCGCTACCGATGCCCTGCACATCGGCGTGGCAACCATACACGGAATGGACATTCTGCTGACGTGGAATTGCACGCACCTGGCAAATGGTGAGATTCTTGGGGACGTCGTTAGGCAGATCAGACTCAGTGGCTACGATCCGCCTGTGATTTGTACGCCGGCAGAGCTGCTGGGAGAATGAAGATGCGCAAGGATCCGATCGTCGACGAGGTGCGCGGATACAGAGAGCAGCGAGCGGCTCGATTCGCGTTCGACATAAGGGCGATCGCTCAGGACGCAAGGCAGCGCGAGGCGCGGGGAGGACACAAGGTCGTCTCTCTCCCCCCCAAGCAGGCTACCGTCCCGAGAGCCCAGTCATAACGCCAGAAGCCAACTGGCCCTGAAAATGAAGCGTGTTCCGACTGCCCGGCAGTCGCATGTGCTGATTCCGAGAAGTGAAGACCCAACAGGAGACTCCCCTTCAGCGACGCCGACTACTGCCTCGCTTCCGGCTCAATCCAAATCGCCGACGACCACGCCCGCTCGTATGGAAGGTTGGCCGCCAGCGAGTTCTCGCCCTTCTCCTGCCAAACCTTCGCGCAATAGAACGCGAGATCCGTCTGCGGCCTATCCTGCCAGTCGGCGCGTGCCACGCGCCCTACACCCAAGCTATCGACGTGACCGCATTCTTGCGTGAGCTGGCCGTACCGCACATGCATCCCGTGCCGTTACGCCCGGAAGAAGAGAACAGCAAGGCATGACACGACTTATCGCATCAACATCCCGCCGTTGACGTCAAGGATCTGTCCCGTCATGAACGCACAAGCCGGCGAGAGCAGCGTCGCGATCACCGAGGCCACCTCCTCCGGCCGGGCCATCCGTCCTAGCGGAGTGATCTCTCGCGCCCGCTCGTGGCTCACACGACCCTCCAGCATCGGCGTATCGGCAAAGCCCGGCGCGACCGCGTTGACGCGGATCCCGTGCGGGGCCAGCTCCTTGGCCAGTCCCCGAGTGAACGTATGCACCGCCGCCTTCGCCGCCGCATATGGCAGCGTCCCCCCGCTCCCCCCAGTGTGCCCGACGATCGAGCCGATGTTCACGATCTGCCCGCTGCCCTGCGGCACCATCCGCTCGGCCGCATGCTTGCAGCACACAAAGACGCTCTTGGCGTTCACGTCGAACATCCGATCCCACTGCGACTCCGGACACTCCAGGATCGGCATCCGGTCCATCCAGTCCCCCGCGTTGTTCACGAGAATGTCCAGCCGGCCGCCGAACGCCGCATCCAGCTCCGCGAACATCCTGTCGATCTCTTCCGTGCTCCCGACGTCCGCCCGAATCGCCACGGACCTCCCACCGGCCGACGCAACGCCCCGGCACGCAGCCTCCGCCCCGGCAAGCCGGCTCTTGTAGTGAACGGCCACGTCCGCCCCCGCCCGACCAAGCGCCAGCGCCGTCGCCTGCCCGATCCCGCTGCTGGCCCCCGTCACCAGCGCCACCTTACCCCGCGCCCATTCGTTCTCGTTCGTCATCGAACCCACGTCCCACGCCGCCCATGCACGGCAATCGATCCGCCCACCCGCTCCGTCCCGACTACACCAACTCCGCGATCTGCACGGCGTTTAGCGCCGCGCCCTTGCGGATCTGATCCCCACTGATGAACAGCTCGATCCCCCTGCCGTCCGGCTGGCTCACGTCTTGACGGATCCGCCCCACGAGCACGTCGTCACCGTCGCTCGCCTCCAGCGGCGTCGGATACCGGTTCTTAGACGGCTCGTCCACGATCGTCAGCCCGGGCGCCACCGCCAGGATCTCACGGACCTCCTCCGGCGTCGTCGGTCTCTCGAACGTCAGGTTGATCGCCTCGCTGTGCGCGCGCTTGACCGCCACGCGAACGCACGTCGCGCTCACCAGAATCCCGTCGTCGTGGAACATCTTCCGAGTCTCGTTCACCATCTTCATCTCTTCCTTCGTGTACCCGTTGTCCAGGAACGCGTCCACGTGCGGGAAGAGGTTGAACGCGATCTGGTGCGGGAACTTCGCGACCCGCGCCTCCTTGCCCTCGCTGATCGCCCGGCTCTGCTCCTCCAGCTCCACCATCGCCTGATAGCCGGCGCCGCTGGCCGCCTGGTACGTACTGACGACCATCCGCTCGACGCGATTCGCCTTGTGCAAAGGCCACACCGCCACCACCATGATGATCGTCGAGCAGTTCGGGTTCGCGATGATCCCCTTGTGCCGCTTGATGTCCTCCGGATTCACCTCCGGTACGACCAGCGGCACCTCCGGATCCATGCGAAACGCCGAGCTGTTGTCCACCACCACCGCCCCCGACTCCGCCGCGATCGGCGCGAACTCCTGGCTGATCGACCCGCCCGCCGAGAACAGCGCCAGATCGATCCCCGCGAAGCTCTCCCTCGTCAGCTCCCGGATCGTGTGCTCCCTGCCGCGGAACGTAACCTTCTTGCCCGCTGATCGGTGCGACGCCAGGAAGGTGATCTCGTCCAGCGGAAACTCCCGCTGCTCCAGGGTCCGAATGAACTCCTGCCCCACCGCTCCCGTGGCTCCGATGACTGCGACATGACGACTCATGGCTTGGCTCCAAAAAAAACGGCCCGCTTCGTTGCGGGCCGGTGTGATTCTCTCGTGATTCCTGACGATTCCGATTTCGCCCGCTACTCGACCTCCAGCGTCACCGCCGGTGTGTATGTCGCCTTGATGCAAACACGCTTCATGTACGTGCCCTTGCTCGCCTGCGGCTTGATCCGCCGGATATGGCTCACGAAGGCTTCAATGTTCTCCTTCAGATCCTCCGTCGAGAAGCTCACCTTCCCGACCACCGCATGGATGTTCCCGCCGTCGTCGTTGCGATACTCGAGCTTGCCCGCCGCGTACTCCTTCACCGCCGTCCCCACGTCCGGCGTCACCGTGCCGCTCTTCGGGCTCGGCATCTTTCCTTGCGGACCGAGCACACGCCCGAGCTTCCCCACTTTCCCCATCAGCTTCGGATGTGCGATCGCTACGTCGAAGTCCATCCATCCCCCCTCGATCTTCTTGACCAGATCCTCACCCCCGACCTCGATCGCCCCGGCGGCCTTGGCGGCCTCGGCCTCCGCGCCCTCCGCGAACGCGATCACCCGCTTCGTCGCGCCGATCCCCTTCGGCAGCGAAACCGAACCCCGGATCATCTGGTCCGCCTGCTTCGGGTCGATCCCCAGCCACAGGGCGATCTCGACCGTCTGGTCCCACGCCTTGCGGGGACGGGCCTGCTTGTATTTCTTCTCTGCCTTCACCGAGGCCATCTGCTTGACCGCCTCGATCGCCTTCTCGATCGGCATCGGAGTATCGCCCGGTGAATGCTGCAACTGGGCCTTGTGTCGCTGTGTCATGACTGCCATCGGAACATCTCCATCAACGCCCGGCCAGGGCTAGTCCACTACATCGATCCCCATCGACCGGGCCGTTCCGGCGATGATCTTGCACGCCGCGTCCATGTCGAACGCGTTCAGGTCCTTTATCTTCTTCTCGGCGATCTCCTTGACCTGATCCTTTGTCACCGTGCCGACCTTCTTCTTGTTCGGGACGCCGCTGCCCTTCTCGAGTACCCGCATCTCCGAATCCGTCGGCTTCGCCGCGACCTTCAGCAGTTCCGCCGCCGGAGGGCTCTTCACGATGAACGTGAAGCTCTTGTCCTTATAAACCGTGATCTCCACCGGCAGCGGCATGCCCCCCGCGTCCTTCGTCTTCTCGTTGAACTGCGAGACGAACTGCCCGATGTTCACGCCGTGTTGGCCCAGGGCCGGACCGATCGGCGGCGCCGGCGTCGCGCTCCCGCCCTTCGCCTGCAGCTTGATGATGACCGATACTTCCTTCGCCACGATAGCACCTACTAAGATCTAATGCCTGCTGTCCGTATCTGATCTCGTCCGATCGGCGGGTTCCACGGGAATGTCATCCCCCCCGAATGCTCCAGCCGGATCCGACCTACAAGGATTCCACGTTCCAGTATTCCACGTCCACCGGAGACTGCCGACCGAAAATCGTCAGCAGCACCGTCACCATGCCCTTCTGCTCGTCGATCGCCTCCACGTCCCCCTCGAAGTTCTCGAACGGGCCCTCGCGAATCTTCACCCGATCGCCGGGCTTGAACTTGACCCCCGAAAGCGAAGCCTCCTCTTCCGTCTGAGTCACCGCCGCCAACATCCGGTCCACCTCGATACTCTTCATCGATGTGGGACGCCCGTCCGACTGGATGAAATCCCCGACGCCAGTGGTCTCCTTCACCAGGAACCACACGTTCTCCGGGATCGAACCGTCCGGCTCCGTCGCCATCTCCACGAACACGTACCCGGCGTAAAGCTTGCGCTGCACGATCCTGGCCTGCCCGCGCCGGATCGTCTTCTCCTTGACCATCGGAACCAGGATCCTGCCGATCCGATCCTCGAGACCCTCGATCTTCACCTTCCGGTCCAGCGCGTCCCGGACCTGCTCTTCCTTGTTGCTGGCCACCCGCAGCACGTACCATCCCATCCCCGGCTTCGTCGCCAACGGATCCACGGGGACAGCCGCCTCCGGCTCCGCATCGTCCGGAGCCTCTTCCGCCTCGGCCTCCTCGACGACGTCTCCGTCCCCGACGACATCCTCGTCCTCGACAACGTCCTCGACCACGTCGCCGCTCTCGGCCAAAGCCTCGTCGGACTCGGTGCCCTCCGGAGACTGCTCGGATTGGGATTCCACGTTGCTCATTCTCAATTTCCGGCTGCCTTGCCAAATGCTTGTCGGGCGATATGCAACACCCCGATCCAGTGGAAGAACAATGAAAAGAGGTAATCCGCCACGAACAGATAGATCGACATCGCAATGACGACGAAAACCACGACCTTCGTCGAGCCAATGACCTCCTTGCGGCTCGACCAGCTCACCTTCTTCATCTCACCTTCCGTGAGAATCATGAAGTCGCACGTCGAAGCCTTCCTCCCCACGAGCCAGTACACCACGACGCCAATCAGCGCCCCCACCAGCGTCGGCACCCCGAGCTGCACGTAGAACGTCCACGCCTTCTCCGCATCAACGTAAACGCCCAGCACGCCGTACAGGTAGTTCCACATCCCCGCGATCAGGACGCCCGCCCCGATCGCCGTCCCGACTCGGGTGTAATACCCCTGCCCCGGCTTGTAGATCGACAACCCGCCCACCCGAGCGCCCCGCGGCACCCGGCCTGCGCCTAGCCGCCGCGCCGGCGACGGTGCCGGTTCGGATCGACTGTCGTCGACCTCGTAATCATCACCGTCCGCGTCCGACTCCAACGCATCCGACGACGTCGGTGACGTGTCCGGGATCTCCCCGTTCTCCGTCAGCCCATCCTTGCGTTTCTTGCCCTTCTTCTTCCCTTTGGCCATGTGCAGTTTATCCCGCCCATTCTGGCGACCAGGTACGCTTCCGCCTGCATCCTCGGTGGCTCGTCCCCTCAACCGCCGTCCGTGTCTCGCGGGGACCCCCAAATGCCCTACGTCCCACCAGCAACAGGAGCGAAGGGACTCGAACCCCCAACCCCTGGTTTTGGAAACCAGTGCTCTGCCAGTTGAGCTACGCTCCTAACCATGGCCGCATCGCCCGATGCCCCGCGCTGAGGCCGCGGCGTATTACTTCCGCTTCAGCTTATGCACCGTATGCTTGCGCAGCCGCGGACTGTACTTCTTCAGCTCGAGCTTCGGAAAACCTCCCTGCACGTTGACCTGCGTTCGATAGTTCAGATCGCCCGTCTCCGTACACTGGAGCCACACCCACTCGCGCTTCGCAGTCTTTGCCATGACATCAACCCTCCGACCTGGGCCGCCAAAGACCTGCTGCCTGTCCGAGGCGCCGCTGACCTATCTGCCAACCAACGTCGCTCGGCGGGCCGCCGGCCTCCACCGACTCAGCCGGGGCTACTCGATCACCTTCACAATGACGCCCGATCCGACCGTACGACCGCCTTCACGAACCGCGAACCGAACCCCTTCTTCCATCGCGATCCTGCCCTTCAGCTCGACCTCCATCTCGACGTTGTCGCCGGGCATGCACATCTCGGCGCCCCCTAGGAGGCTCAGCTTCCCCGTCACGTCGGTCGTCTGCATGTAAAACTGAGGGCTGTACCCCGTGAAGAACGGCTTGTGTCGACCGCCTTCCTCCGCCGTCAACACGTATACCTGAGCCTGGAACTTGTGGTGAGGCGTAATCGACCCCGGTGCCGCCAGCACCTGGCCTCGCTCCAACTCCTCACGCTCGACGCCACGCAGCAGGCAGCCCACGTTGTCGCCGGCGATGCCTGAATCCAGCGTCTTGTTGAACATCTCGACGCCCGTGACCGTCGTGCTCCGAGTGTCCCTCAGACCCACGATCTCGACCGGATCCCCGACCTTGATCTGACCCCGCTCGATACGACCCGTGCCCACCGTCCCGCGCCCCTTGATGCTGAAGACGTCTTCCACGGGCATCAGGAACGGCTTGTCGGCTTCCCGCTTCGGCTCCGGAATGTAGCTGTCCAGCGCCGCGCAAAGCTCCATGATGCACTTGCAGGCCTCTTCGTCCTTGCCCGCCGAGTTCATCGCCGCCAGCGCGTTCCCGCGGATCACCGGAATGTCGTCACCCGGGAAGTCGTACTTGCTCAGCAACTCCCGGACCTCCATATCCACCAGGTCCAGAAGCTCCGGGTCGTCGACCAGATCCACCTTGTTCAGGAAGACCACCAACGCCGGAACGTTCACCTGACGGGCCAGAAGCACGTGCTCCCGAGTCTGCGGCATCGGGCCGTCCGCCGCCGACACCACGAGAATCGCGCCGTCCATCTGGGCCGCGCCCGTGATCATGTTCTTGACGTAGTCGGCGTGGCCGGGGCAGTCCACGTGAGCGTAGTGACGGTTCTCGGTCGAGTACTCGACGTGCGCGGTGGCGATCGTCAGAATCTTGGTCGAGTCGCGCCGGCCGTCCTTCTCCGACGCCTTGGCGACCGAGTCATACGTCACCGCCTTGGCCAAACCCTTGTTCGACAGCGTCATGGTGATCGCCGACGTCAAGGTCGTCTTCCCGTGGTCCACGTGACCGATGGTCCCGACGTTGACGTGGGGTTTGGTTCTCTCGAATTTGTCCTTGGCCATGCCTACGTATCCTCCAGCTGTAGGAACCTCTCGATGACTGCTTCTTGACTAGACCGACCCACGGGAACAGCTCTTGATCCCCACCCACTCCACTCGCTTCCACCGGCCGGCCCCCGCTTCCTCTCGGGAACTACCCGACCGCGCCCACCCCACGGGTCCACGACTTCACGACAAAACGCCCGGTCGGCCGGAGCCGCATCCCCGGGCGGTTCAACGTCAACGAGCTGCTGACGGGATTCGAACCCGTGACCTCGTCCTTACCAAGGACGCGCTCTACCGACTGAGCTACAGCAGCACGGTAGGCCAGACGACAGGTGTTCGTCCCGCCATGCCGGAGCCAGGGTGTAGCATCCCTTCCTGGCCCGCACCGAAAGATCTATCAGTATAAGGCCTTATCCGCGCCAGTCAACCCATTAACCAGGTGCTTGCGCCATTTTGGCCGGTCGTCACACACCGGCTCGGAGGGCCTTGGGCCCGCCTCAACCCCGGTCAGACCTCGGACGACCCTTTCGAGAAGATCGCCGCGAACGCTCGGACCGCCGCCCCGGACCGGCAACCACCGTGGACACGCCCGAAAACGCAACCGAGCGAACGGGTATTTGATACAGCACTACGCAGAAGTATACCAGGCACGCCACGTGGATCAACACAAACAGATACGTAATCCCACCATGCCCTTGCACGGCGTTCGCAATCGGCATCAGCCACGCGTATCGCGGGTCGTCCATCGGCTGCACTGCCGTGAAGTTATACAACTGAGCCACCGAAAGCACCAGCAGCACCGGCAAATACCGCCAACCCGCCCCGACAAGATACGCACACAGGATCATCGCCGGAAAGCCATAGCGCTCATGGATCTCCGTCGGAAGAACGAAGAACCCCATCGCCATCGCCGCCGCCCCCGCCGCCATCACTTCGTACCCGCACCCCCGCCGAAAGACAAGCCACATGATCCAAAGCGAGAACCCACCCAACATCCCCAATCCCACGTGCTTGGGAGTGACAGGCCCCAGCCACGGCTTGTCGTCCAGCCGCGTGAACCGGTAGTACCACTTCGGCACGTCCGGCTTGCTGTTCAAGAGCCACCACGGGTTGAACGCACACACGCTCACCCAGTGATACTGACCCGCCACCTTCCCGTACGTCCCCAGCGCGTCACCGGCCGCCCCGTCCGCCGCGAACGGCGTCAGCACGACCCCCGCCCCCACGACGACGCCCAAGAGCACGAGACCCATGGACCCTAGCACCCGCCTTCCCGCCTCCGGCGACACTCCCCCCGATCCCCCCCGACTCCCCTTGACCGTCGCGGACCAACGCGCCAGGAACCCCGCCGCTAGCACCGGCGCGATCACGATCGACTGGAACTTCGTCAGCAGCGCCACCGCGAACAGCAAACCCACGAGGAACGAATGCCCTGCCACCAGCAGCGCCACGCACCCCAGCATCGCAAGCGAATGCACCCCGTCCACCTGCCCCCAGCACGCCGAGTCGTACAGCACCGCCGGCAGGAAGAGGTAGACTCCCGAAACCAGCAGAGCCCCCCAGCGCCCTCGCCGCTTTCGCAGAAGAACGTACAGCAGCCCCGCCCCCGCCAAGTCGCACAGCAGCGCCGGAAGCTTTACCCAAACCGCAAGCCGCCGCAGCCGATCCGGAGCCGTGTACGGCGGCCCCTTAGCCAGCATCGACTGGATCCCCGCCGCCAGCCGCTGCACCTTGACCTTGTACCGCTCCGGATCCCTCTGGTACGCCTCACGCATCCCCGCGAACTGCTCTCGCGGCACCAGCCCCAACAGGACCAGTTCCGGATGGGGCAGCGCCTCGGTGATCGCGCGATACACCTCCGGGTCTTCCCGCCGGTAGTGCTCGATCAGTTCCTTCTTCTTGAGCCAGTCACGCCGTCGGTACTGCCCCTCGAGCGCCAGATCCACCTCATCGAGCTTGCCGCTGTTCGGATCCGGCGGCGTCCGAAACGTCTCCCCGGTCAACAGCTCATACAGCCAAGGCAACCGCGAGATCACAAGGATGTAACCCGGTGGGTAGTTGCAGGGAAGCGGACGCTTCAATTGGTACGGCGAGCGAAGATCCCCCCGATGCGCCGCGTCCGCCCACGCATAGAAGCAGTTCAGATCGAACGGATAGCCGGGCGTCCCCGCCAGATAGATCCGAACCCCCAGACCCAGGAGCAGTAGCCCCGCCAGCGCAATCCACGGCGCCGCCGCACGCGCCCGCGGGCGGCCACGCCCGCGCGCGGCGGAATCGTCCCTTCCTGAGGAATCGGAGTCTGTCAACTCAGTTCGCCCCACAGGCAAACACGGCACACACAAACAACATGCCCGCCGGCACGCGGGCATGTCAAGAGTCGCAGCATGCTGTCCAGACGTCGTTGAGGGTCAGCTTGCCTGACCGTTGACCCCAGCGATGCGGATGATGTCCGGAACCGTGTCGTCCCAACCCAACGTCATCAGGTGCGCGCCCTGGCACATGTCCTTCATGTCACGCACCAACTCGCCGGCGATCTCCGCCCCCACCTTCTTCGCGTCTTCCTTCGGCGTGTCCGACAGCCGCTTCATGATCGGCTCCGGAACCACCACGCCCGGGACGCCCCGATTCATGTACTTCGCCATCCCGACGCCCTTGAGCACCACGATCCCCACCAGGATCGGCACCTTGATGTGCCCCACGCGCTTCATGAAGTCCTCGAAGGCCTTCGGATCGTACACCGCTTGCGTCTGGATGAACTGCGCCCCCGCCTCCACCTTCTTCTCGAGCTTGATAATCTGCGGCTCCACCTCGTCGGCGCATGGCGTGACGACCGCGCCCTTGAAGAACTTCGGCACGCCGTCCAGCTTGTTCGGGTTGCCCTTCATGTCGACGCCCATGTCGGTGCCGGTCTCCAGCCGGGCAATGGCCTCGACCAACCCCACCGAGTCTAGGTCGTACACGGGCTTGGCGCCCGGGTGATCCCCCATCGTCGTGTGATCGCCCGTGATCGCCAGAACGTTCCGAATCCCCAGACCGTACGCGCTCAGCAGATCGCTCTGCAGCGCCAGCCGATTCCGGTCTCGACACACCATCTGGAAGATCGGCTCGATATCGTGGTCCAGAAGCAGGTGGCACGTCGCCATGCTGCCGAAACGCATGACCGCCGTCTGAATGTCCGTCACGTTGACGGCCACCACCCGCCCCTTCAGATACTCGTCCGCCTCGTGCAACGCCGGGGCGATGTTCACCCCCTTCGGCGGGCCGATCTCGCCCGTCACCACGAACTTGCCCGACGCCAAGGCCGCTTGCAGTTTGCTCACGGGTTCACTCATCCTGCTGCCTCCTCTTCGACCATGTCCTTCAGGACCAGTCGACGCACGCCCGCCCCGCGGTCCTTGCACCAGTCCTTCGCCGCCCGCATCTTGCGGAGCTCGTCCAGCTTGCCCCGCGCCTTTAGCCGCTCGTAGATGAGGTACCAGGCGCAGTCCATGTCCTTGCTGACCTCGCACTTGCCCTTGTCCGTTCCGCCGCAAGCGCCGTTGATCAGGCTCTTGCTGCAGCGGGCGATCGGGCAGATGCCTCCCGTCCACGCCAAAACGCAGTCGCCGCAGCCCCGGCAGTTCTCCTCCCAGACGCCCTGCTCCTTGTTGTAGCCGAGGAACGACGTGTTCAGCCCCGGCAGGAACGGTACGTCCGTAAAGACGTCCGACATGAACTGCACCCCGGCCCCGCAGGCGATGCTCAGCACCGCGTCGTACTCCTTCGGGTCTTCCTTCAGGTTGTCCACGAACTCCCGCTCACACTGACGCGTGATGCAGTCGACCGCGACCTCCATCTTCAGGCCCTTCTGCTTGGCGGCCAAACGAATCTGCGAGGCCAGAGTGTCCGCCTGTTTCTCGCCCCCTGTCAGGCAGACCGTCACGCACCCGCCGCATCCGATGATCAACACCCGCTTGTGGGGCGAGATCATCTCCATGATCTCCTCAAATGGCTTTCGTTCACCGACGATCATGCCGTCGTCTCCTATATGATGTTGCGCGCCGGGCTCGCTGCGCCATCCCGGTCTGCTCGATCCGGGGCGATTCCCCAGCGCCCCTACGTTCTCCTCTTCACGCCTGCCCCCCGAACCTTGCCTTCATCAGCAAGCCGAGATCTTCTCCGCCGCCTCGGCCATCGCCTCGCGCATCGCCGCTCGGCCCTGGTTGGCCGCCTCCACCAGTTGAACCTGCTCCGGGCTCAGACCCGCCTCGCCCAGAAGGTCCTTGACTTGCTGGACCCGTTTACGGATTCGCTCCGTCGCGCCAGGATATCGGTCCCCGCCGATCTCACTCGCCACCACGATCACGCCGTCCGCCCCGCTCTCGAACGCCTTCAGCATGTGGTTCGTGCCCAGCCGGCTCATGCTCGGCAGGTACAGTTCCGCCACGCCAGGCGCCCCGTCCTCCAGAGACCCGCTCCAGGCGTTCGCCGGGGCGTGATGCCCGCACACGTAGGCCACGATCTTCTTTCGCCCGTTCGTCCCCATCCCCGCCAGCGCCCCGGCCGTCTCCCGAACGACCTCGTTCGTGTCCCACCCGCGCGACACGATCGCGTTCGCAGGACACTCCGCGATGCACATCCCGCACGCCTGGCAAAGGCTCGACTCGATCCGCGCCACGTCCGTCACCTTCGGGATGTCGAACGGACAGACCCGAAGGCACGTCAGACACGCCGCGCACTTGTCAACGATCACCTCGGCCCCGCTCCCACAGCTCATGCACCGCCGCGCCTCGCTCAGCACCGCCGCTTCGTCCAGCGTATGCTCGAACTCGGCGAACACCCGCTTCCGCTGTTCCGCCGAATCCGTCGGTACCTCCACGCGAGTCGTCTTCGTGATCTTCTCGGCCGTCTTCTCGTCGATCTTGCCGAACGTCTCCGGAATCGCGTCGTCAATCGCGATCGCCTTGCCGCTCAGGTAGAGGTCCACCGCCTTGGCGACCCGCTGCCCGCTCGCGCACGCCTCCACCGCCGAGCCCGGCCCCGTCACCACCTCCCCGCACGCGAACACGTCCGGCGCGTTCGTCTGTTGCGTCGCCGGCGTATACGCCAGCCGCCCTCGCTCGTCGATCGTCACGTCGCTGCCCTGGGCGAACCCGTTGTCCGACATCTGACCGATCGCGATGATCACCGAGTCGCACGCCACCTCGATCACGTCCGAATCGTCGTACGCCGGCGAGAAGCGATGCGACTCGTCGAACACCCGCGTCACCTTCCGGGCCTTCATCCCGACGATCTTGCCGTCCTTCACGACGATCTCGACCGGGCCGCGCCGATGGATGAAGCTGATGCCCTCCTCCAACGACTCCCGCTGCTCCCACGACCAGGCCGGCATCTCCTCCTCGTTCTCCAGGCACATCATCTGGACCTTCTCCGCGCCCAGACGCACCGCCGACCGGGCCGCGTCAACCGCCACGTTCCCGCCCCCGATCACCAACACGTTCTTCCCGATGTCCGGCTTCCGGTCGAACGACAACGCCGTCAGGAAGTCCATCACCGTCAGGACACGCTTGTGGTCCGAACCGGGCAGCGGCAGCGTTCGGCTCTTCGCCAGGCCCACCGCCACCAGGATCGCCTTGAACCCTTCCTTGCGAAGATCGTCGATCGTCTTGTCCTTGCCGATCTCCACCCCCGTCTGCATCTCGACGCCGTGAGCCAGAATCCACTCCACGTCCATCTGGATCACGTCGGCGGGCAAACGGTACTTCGGGATGGCCGTCGCCGGGATCCCGCCGCCGATCGGGAACTTCTCGAAGATCGTTGGACGATACCCGAGCTTCGCCAACTCCAGAGCCGCCGACATCCCCGAGGGACCCGCGCCGATCACGGCGACCTTCGCCTTGTCCTGCGACTTCGCCTTGTGCACGGGCGAACCCTTGGCCCCCTGCAACTCCGCGACGAATCGCTTCAGCTCGCGAACCGCCACGGGCTGGTCCACTTCGTGACGCCGGCAGTTGGTCTCGCACGGGTGATGACAGATCCGCCCGCACACCGCCGCGAACGGAAGCGCCGTCCGGATCAGATCGATCGCGTCTTGCCACCGGCCCCTGGCGATCAGCTCGACGTAACCTCGCACGTCCGCATGCACCGGACACGCGTGACGGCAAGGCGACCACTCCCGCTCCATCAGCTCAGTCGTGCTCCGAAGCGCGCCGACGTCTTTAGACGTAAGATCCCCGTCTAGCATGGAAAGCTCTCCGACTGCATGTGTCTTCTTGGAGATGTGCACATTTGATCCCGAACCGACGTAAGGCTCGCGGGCACTCGTACTGTAGGTAAGTTTCGAGGAGCCTGTCAACCTCGCCAAACTCGCTCGCTATCTCTCGACCCGAGATCAATCCCACAAGCCCCGCCGATCCAAGCTCGCCCCGCGCTGCCGCTACCCCCCACCTGGGCATTTTTCCGCAGGTCACAGCCCCACGGCATACCTGTTACTCCCCGGTTTCCGTCGCCATCCATCGCCTGTCCCACCAGTCGCCGAAGCCAGAAGATGCACAACGTCTTATAATGAAAGCCCTTATATACTATCTCTCGTCCGGCGGCTCGTCGACGTGTCAAGTGGCACGGTAAATGTCATCTGCTGGCTAATGGCGGCCGATCTCCCCTGATCCACATCCTCGGGCTCATCACCATGCCCGAGAAGCCCGCGAGGATCAGAGCCGCTCGCAGAGATTCGTCGCTACAACGTCGTCGTCAAACTCGGCCGGGCAACTGCATGGCAGTTCCGTGCGCGAGCAGAGTCCCGCCGTGACATCGATCCCAGGCAGCCGGGGGGTGGTTCGGGCCAGGAGGCAGCGAGACGCTCCTCGACCGCCCACCCCCCTATTCATTCGCCACGGATGACCTACTGAATTCCACGCTTCAACTCACCCCCAAGCCGAGCCTCCCCCGGGCCCTGTCACTTGTGAGGCGTCGCTGCCATCATTACCATCCCCGACATGGACACCAAACTTGCCGAGGCAAAGCTCAAAAACGGACAGACCGTCGACGTCCGCTGCGTCCAGCCGCCCGCAGGCGAATGGACCGATCGCATCGCCCCCTTCCTGGCCCACAAGGGCGAGCCATGGAACTGGCACATCCGCACGAACCTCGAAGGCCACTGCGATGAGCTTGATCAGCGCTTCTACATCGCAGCCATCGGCCAAGAGATCGTCAGCCACCTCATGCTCGTCGAGAAGCACGGCCTGGCCATCCTCGGGCACGTGTTCACCGACGCCCAGTGGCGTCAGCAGGGCGCCACCTCCCTCCTCATGAAAGCCATGACCGAGGAGTTCGCCGCCCGCGACGGCGTGGCGATGCACCTGTTCACCGGCTTCGAGAGCCCCGCCTTCCGCATCTACAGGCGATTCGGCTTCGAGCCCATGTCGCCGGGGTCGGGACGGATGAAGTGGGTCCGATCGCCCGAGCGATTCGAGGCATGCTTCGCCCCCGGCGATCCACGGGCCCTCCGCGTCGAAAAGGCCTGCTGGACCCATTGGCCCCTCATTCACAAGCTGATGCTCCGCCAAGAGGGCGACTGGCTCCGCAACGAGCCGCTGTCACTGACCGGCTCCGCCGACGCCGAGAACGCATTCGTCCACCTCATGTCGCGCCTCAGGGAGGGCGTCCCCAACGCCGCCGCTGTCCTGGTCAACAATGCCGGCATGACCGTCGGACTCGCCACGCTCCTGCCATGGAAGGCGCTGCCCAGCCGCATGATGATCTTCGACGTGTACGTGCACCCGACGGCCGAAGACGCATTGGGCACGCTGATCGGCGCGATCGATCTGCCGAGCGACCGTCCCGTCCTATCCAGGATCGACGCGGAATCGACGCTACGGCGCCAAGCCCTGCGCGACGCCGGCTTCGACGAAGTCGGGCGCATCAAGGAAGCCCTGGATTTCGATGGAACGGACACCGACCTGATCCTCATGCAGTACTGACCGCAAGGCGATCATGTTCTTCCACGGCGCCACGAAGAAGCGCCTTGCCGCCCACGGTGCCCATGGCCACGCCGGCTTCGGATTGGCTTGGAGCGATGACCTGCGTCACTGGCGGCATCCCTAGCCCGCCGACACGCCTTGCGTTCATGCCGAACCCGGCTTACTGTCGATAACCTACGGACCGGCCGTCTCGCGAGCGGCCACGGCACCCTCGACTGCTACCACGCTGGTGAGATCTTCATGACCCAAGAACGGGGCCTCTTCCGAAGCGAAACGCTCAGCCAGGCCCTCAGCGTCTACCTCCCCGCAACCGCCCTCTTTCGCCTCGTCGGCCTGGGAAGAAACGTTCTACTCACATGGCTCATGCTCAATCAGCATGAGTTCGGCCTGTTCTTTCTCGCCCTCGTCGTCATCAACCTGCTTACGCCCTTGAGCAGCCTCGGTCTCAACGAGGCCGTCCATCGGTATACCCCGATGTACGAGACCCGACAGATGCTCCGAGCATTCCTTGGTCGCGTCATCCCCCTCGTCTGTGCCGTCGCCGCCGTCGGTTCGGCCCTCCTTCTCTGGGGCAACCAGACGATCGGCCCCGCCCTCTTCCAGACCGTGGCGATCGATCCGCGCCTCACGGCCCTGACGAAGTCCCGCAGCATCGGATTGATGCAGAACGTCGTCTGGGCCACGTTCACCCTGGTCGTCTACTTTCTCGCCGTAAGCGTAATGAAGGGCCTCCGGATGTACCGGGCGCTCAGCCTGATGGAGCTCGCCCATGGGCTCATCTTCACCGCCATGGCCGTCGCCACCGTCCTGCTCGGACATCGATATGCCATGGCCATCGTCGCCTGCTACATGATGTCTCTCTGGATCGCCATGGCGTGCTTCGCCCTCCCCGCGTCCCTCCACCTGATGCTGATGCCCGGACAGGACGCGCCCCTTCACGGCGACCCGATCATCCGACGCCTCCTTGCCTTCAGCCTCTGGGCCGGACTGGCCGCCGTCATGTGGCAAGGCCTCTTGCACTACCCCCTCTGGTATCTCAACCGGATCCACGGCAGCGACGCCGCCGGCGTCTTCGCTGCCATGCGAACCATCACCCAATACGTGGTCATCGCCGCCGTGGCCATCTCCACCGTCGTTATGTCCGCCGTCACCAAGATCTGGGAGTCCCAGGGCCGCCAGCCCGCCGATCGACTGCTCAATGTCTCCTTCAAGGCCACGAGCCTCCTGCTCCTCACCGGCTGCGTCCTCGTCGCGCTCCTGCGACACGAGATCGTCCTGATGTTCGATCCCCGTTATCGCGGCGGCGCCGAGGTCATCCCACTGCTCTTGCTCGGCTTCCTGACCGCCGGGAACCTCGCCTTCCTCGCCATCCACTTCAATCTGATCGAGAAGACACGATTCCTATTCTGGCCGTGGGCCGTCGGACTGGCCTCCAATGCCCTCCTTGGACTGTGGATGGTCAAGGATCTCGCCGCCAGCCCAAACCCAGACGGCCTCCTGTGGAGCCTAGGCTGTTCCGTTCGACCGATCTTCAACTGCGGCGCCGCCGGAGACGTCGCATCCGCTGCCTGGGCCGGAGCGCTCGCCCTCCTGATCGCCTTGGCCGTCTGTCTGGTCCTCCTCCGTGTCGAACGGCGACCCCTCGACGTGGGCGGAGCGATGCTCGCCGCCTCGGCCGCGATACTCGCCTTCCACTGGTCGATCATGGTCGTGGTGCTGGTGGTCCTCTGGGGACTCACCCTACGCGGCGAGATTGTCTTCTCGCGCGACGAGAAGACCCTCCTCCGCGACCGGTACCGGGCATTCCTCCACCGGCGCCGTGAGCCAGGCGCCCCGACTGACACTTCCACAACTTCACCCTAGACATCCGCATCGCTTTGTTGCACGATGGTGGCGCGCCGGATCATCCGGCAACGCGGGAGATGAACCATGTCCACGACTGCATGCGATCGAATGGCCCTGGTTCGAGCCGACATAACCGCCCAAAAGGTAGACGCGATCGTGAACGCCGCCAACTCCTCACTGTTGGGAGGCGGTGGCGTCGACGGGGCGATCCACCGCGCGGCCGGGCCACGCCTCCTCGCCGAGTGTGAGAAGATCGGCGGATGCCCCACCGGCCAGGCCCGAATCACCAAAGGCTACGATCTTCCGGCCAAACACGTTATCCATACCGTCGGACCCGTCTATCGCGGCGGTGACAAGGGCGAGCCCGAACTCTTGACGGCCTGCTATCGGAACTCCCTGCAACTAGCCGTCGACAACGGCATCCAGACGATCGCATTCCCCGCCATCAGTTGCGGCGTCTACGGCTACCCCATCGAGAAGGCCGCCAGGATCGCCCTGGAAACGACGGCCGGCTTTCTCACCGACCACCCGGAGATCCTACAGGTCCGCTTCGTGCTCTTCGGCCAAGCCGATCACGAGGTCTACGCCGACACCTTGGCTACCCTCCGGCACGAACAATGAGCCCTCTCGAATCAGGACG
The DNA here is from genome assembly GCA_016927755.1 of Phycisphaerae bacterium. Taxonomy (GTDB): domain Bacteria; phylum Planctomycetota; class Phycisphaerae; order UBA1845; family JAFGLZ01; genus JAFGLZ01. The sequence continues at coordinate 43,079 of JAFGLZ010000151.1, read as the reverse complement.
GCTTTCGTTGCGATACGCCTCTCGATGACGCCGAGCGCTTCCACCTTGCTTGCGACGATCCCTCGTTGCACTACAATCAGACGAGTCGCTACCGATTCGATGACAGGAGCTCATTCGTGTCTGAGATGACGCTCAACGTTGGCGAGCTGCCGGAGCCCGCGCGGGGGCCGGTCACCGAGCTCGCTGCCCTGCTCGCACGACTGGCGGGCCCCAATCTCACCGGACTTGCCGTGTTCGGCGCCATCGCGACCCAGGATTACTCGCCCGCCGCAACCCTGGTTCGTAGCGTCGCCGTGCTAAAGGGCATGGACCTCTTGATGCTCGATCAACTCAGGCGATGCGGAATGCGCCTCGGGCGGCGGCGCCTCCAGGCGCCCCTCATCATGACCCCCGCGTACATCGATCAGAGCCGCGACAGCTTCCCGCTGGAGTTCCTCGAGATCCAACAGACCCACGTGACCGTGCTCGGTGACGACGTCTTCAGCCTCCTGACGTTCGATCCGCGAGACGTCCGACTCCAGGCAGAAAGGGAGCTCAAACGCGCCTTGATCAATCTGCGTCAGGGCCTGCTCGCCTCCGCCGGAAAGGACAAGCTCCTCGCCCCCCTCTGCCGGGACGCCTTGACGCAGATCCTGCGAGTGCTGCGAGGAATCTTCTGGCTGAAGTCCGTGGACTGTCCGCCAACACAGCAGGGGATCCTCCTGGGGGCACGGGACCTCACGCAGATCGGCTTGAGCGGACTCGCCGAAGTCGCCCAGGACGCTGGACGGAGCGACTTCATCTCGTTTCAGCGTTTCTACCGTGACGTCGAGCGTCTGAGTGACTATGTCAACCGTACGGACGCGTAGGCCAATCCAAACTGCCCGGCTGGCGGGCGCGGTCGCGCTGACGCTCTTGGCGGTCGGCGAGGCCCTCGCGGCCCAACCCCCTCGCCCCCCGTCCCAGCACGTCGAGGATCTCGCGGACGTCATCGACGACCAGACCGAGAAGAAGCTCATCGGCTATCTCGAGGAGCTCGAGCAGAAGACAGGCGCCCAGTTCATCGTCCTGACCCTGCCCAGCACCGACGCAGAACCCATCGACAAGTTTGCATTTCGCCTTGCCCAGGGCTGGAAGCTCGGCCAGAAGGGCAAGGACAACGGGCTCTTGCTCGTCGTGGCCGTCACGGACTGCAACTACCGCTTCGAGACGGGCTACGGGCTCGAGGCCCCGCTCCCCGATTCCCTGCTCGGAACGATTGGGCGAACCTATCTCGTGCCCAACTTCAAACGCGGTGACTACGCCAAGGGCATCCACGACGCCGTGGCCGCCGTGCTCGATAAGCTCGAGCAGCACTACGGCATGACGCTCAAAGGTGTCCCGAACGTTCGGGTGCCCGCCCGTCAGATGAGCAACGTGCGTCTCGGCCGCCCAGGCGCCCTCGCCGCCTGCGGCATGGGGCCGATGATCACGATCTGCGTCGCCATCATCGTTCTATCGAGCGTCTTTCGCCGCTGGCTCGGCTTCTGGGGAATGCCGATGTACTTCGGCTCTCGCCGCTCGCATTTCGGCGGCGGCTGGGGTGGCGGCGGTGGCGGAGGATTCGGCGGTTTCGGCGGAGGAGGCGGGGGGAGCTTCGGCGGTGGAGGCGCAAGTGGGAGTTGGTGAGACGTGCGGGCACTGTGGAGCAGCCATTATGCGGGATACGGGTCCCAGACGCACCGGCCGACCAGTCTGGCCGGCGTCCCTCGTCGTATTCGCCCTCTTCGCCCTCATATCTGTGATTGAGTCCGGTGGAAGGAGCCCACGTGCGTTACATCACCCCTGAACATTGCATCAAGACCCGTCTCGGCGATCGCCCGCCCCCTTGCTGGGCGGCGGGACTGATGGTATTCCGCGACCACCCACACTCCCAGCAAGTGCTGGAAGCCTTCGCTCCCGTCAGGCCTGTTCAATACCCCCTCCTATACAACCTCACGAACCCGAACGTTGAGCCCTTCGTGTTCGAAGCGGATCTGGCCGGCCAGACCATCGTGATCATCACGCGCTGCGTCTGGGGCGGGCCGCAGGCCGCCATCCTGACCGAGGAGCTGGCCCACCTCGGCGTCCCCTTCATCCTCGGCTATGGCGTGGCCGGAAGCATCGATCCCGACCTGCCTCAGGGACGCCTCATCGTGGCCGAATCCGCCCTCCCCCTGGACGGCACCAGCCGGGCTTATGGGGCGCAAGCTGTCCACCAAGCCGAAGATTCTCTCATCCGCACGGCAATCTGGCACGCGGGGGCCAACCACGCCGACCTGACCCCGGTTACCGCCGTAACCGTGGACGCCCTCTACCGGGAAACCCCGGAACTCATGGAGGGTCTTCGAGCCCAAGGCGGACAGGTCATCAACCTTGAGACATCCACCCTGTACACCGTCGCCGCCGCCTGTGGCGTCAGAAGCCTTTGGTTGGGTTACGTTTCAGACTGCCTCACCGACGGTCGGTGGGCCGACTGGTTCGTGGATCTCCGCGCCGCCGCCCATCAGGCCATCCGCATCTCCCGCGACCTGCTGGCAACGCTGTTATCGGAATAGACCCGTCTTTCCTGTGCATCTCTCCGGCCTAACCAGAAAAGCCTATGCGGAATAATGACGATTAGAGACATGTCCGGGCGGATTGCCCTCGCCCGGCTAACGATGAGTGGGGACCATGATCGACCTGGAACAGTCAGTGCTGCCGTCCGAGATCACATCGCTGCTGATGCTCGGAGGCACCCATCTGGCGGAAGTGGTGTGGCATACGCGCCCCAAACAGACGGCCAACGACACCCTTGGTGAGATCGAAGACGCCAAACTCTTCGGCCAAGCAACCTTTGCGGACGAACAGATGGGCCCCGCCATTCGGGCTCTGCTGCTGCTCTGGAACGGCTGGCCCGCCGAGGCCGCCATTCTTGCCGAAATGGTGCCCGAGCCGGACCGATCCTACCTCCTCGGCCTTAGGGAGCGACAACTCGGAAGGATCGAGCCTGCCAAGACGGCCTTTCGAAATGTCGGTCAGCATCCTATCTACCTCAAACTGACCGCCCACGCGATCAAGGACACCGAGGACCTCTCGCATTCTCTCGTCAAGCGCTTCAACCAGCTCCTCATGTTCAACGAGGAGTGGGAGCCCTTCCTGTTCATCGACATCCTTGACCAGGCCCAAGCCAACAAGCTCGACGCCGAGGCGCGCACCGCTGCGTGCAAGATCCAGGTTCGGGAGTTCGAGCTACTCCTCCGCCACTGCCTCGAACGTCTGTACGGTGAGAATCTCGAGAAACGCGCCGAACGCATCGTTGCCGCGGAGCGAGAAGCCAACGCGCTACGGCTCCAGAAACTCCGCGAGAAGCAGCGGGCCAGTTCCACCGCCCGACGCCATCGCCCGACTCAGACCGACACGAAGCCCACGGAGTCCGAGCCCGAAAAGCCCGAGGCGCAAACCGTCAAGATCGCCTGCCCCAAGTGCGGAAATGTCACAACCTTCCCCGAAGCGGCACGAGGAAAGAACGGAAAGTGCGGCAAGTGCGGCGCCGTCTTTGCGATCCCCAAGAAGGACCTCACGCCTGTCAGGTCCGCCACGCCCGGCGGATCGGGGCTGGTCACCACCGCCTGTCCCAAGTGCGGCGCGCTGGCCAAGCGACCCGAGGCCGACCGCGGTAAGAAATGCGCCTGCAAGGCATGCGGACAGGTCTATCTTATTCCCAAGAAGCAGCCTGTCGCCTGATCACCCAAGCCGATCCTCAACCAGGCCCCGACTCCGCTCGTCCAGACTGCGCAAGTCCGGAATCTCGAAGAGCATCCCCGTGTGGTCCTTCACCACGACGTAGTCGTCCCCCAGCACACGAATGTCTTCGTCGTCCTTGACCTGGAATTCGACCGGACCGCGGTCCGTATCCGCCTTCCAGATCATGATCTCGAACGTGTCGTCGATCGCGTGAACGCGCCGAATCCTCGGCACGAACTCCTGCGCGCGGAGCTCATCCTCCACGACGCCGCGGCTCTCGGCCGGAACGTTCTCGATCGAGCCGAAAAGGTGCAGCTCGTTGCCTTCCTTGTCCCGTATCGAGATGAACCGATCCGGCTCCGTCCAGGGAAAGCACCTGGCGATGCGGCAGTCCTTCGTCGGCGCCCTGCCGTCGCCGGGAAAGAAAGTCAGTTTGCCGTCTTGCTCCCGTTTCAGCTTCGGGCGGAAATCGTCATCCCGCCGCTCGTCCATTTTCGTTCTTCTCGTTGCCGTGGACATCGTACCGTCCTCATATCTTCTTCAAGCATTCGCTCGTGTCTCGTTCTTGTTCTCTGGAACTCACGGTCACACCGCCTAAACCGCGAACATCGATTGGATCTCCGACTGGATCCGCTGCAGCCTGGCGTAAGTGCCCTTCTCGTCGGCCAGAAGCTCCTCGTGGGTGCCGATCTGCACCACCTTGCCCTTGTCCAGGATGATCAGCCGGTTCGCCGTTCTCAGCGTGCTCAGCCGGTGCGCGATCGCAAACGTCGTTCGACCGGAAATCAAGCGCGCGATCGCCTCCTGGATCTTCTTCTCCGTCTCTGTATCCACGCTGCTGGTGGCCTCGTCCAGGATGAGAACCCGCGGGTCGTGCAGGATCGCCCGGGCGATGCTGATCCGCTGCCGCTCGCCGCCCGAGAGAGTCTGCCCTCGCTCTCCCACAACCGTGTCGTACCCGTCGGACGAGCCTACGATGAAATCATGCGCATTGGCCGCCTGCGCCGCCGCGATGATCTCCTCCATCGTCGCCTCGTGTCGCCCGTACGCGATGTTCTCCGCGATCGTCCCGCTGAATAGAAACGGCTCCTGCAGCACGATCCCGATCTGACTCCGCAACTCGTGCAGGTCCAAGTCTCGAACGTCGACCCCGTCGATCAGGATCCGGCCCTGCACCACGTCGTAGAAGCGGCAGATCAGGTTGACCAGCGTGGTCTTCCCGCCGCCGCTCGGACCCGCCAGCCCGATCATCTCGCCCGGCGCCACGTCGAAGCTCACGTCCTGGAGCACCCGCTTGATGCTGTCGTACGTGAACGTCACGTTCTCGAACGTGACCCGACCCTCCATCCGGGGTCGTCGGACCGCACCGGCCTTCGTGTAGATCGTCGGCGACGTGTCGATGATCTCGAAGACCCGCTGGGCGCTCGTCGCGGCACGCTGGAACATCCGGTTCATCATGCCCAACTCCTCGATCGGACCGTAGAACATCCAGACCAGCGCCGTGAACATCACGAAAGTACCCAGCGTGAACTCCGCCGAAAGGATCCGAGGTCCCGCATACGCCCAGATGATCAGGTTGCCCATCTGAAGCAGCAGCGTGATCTTCGGCCAGTAGCCCGTCCATTCGTCGTGGAGCATGTTGGCCTCGTCGAGGACGTCCCTGCTGCGTCGTGTGAACTTCTCGACCTCCCTGCCCTCCTGCGTGAAGGCCTTCACGACCCGCACGCCCGGAATCGTGTCGCTGAGCTGAGCCGTCATCTTCGACCACTTCCGCCAGATCCGTCGGAAGAACCGTCGCATCCTGCGAGTGTGGAAGTACGTGATCACGATCCCTACCGGAATCGGGACCAGCGTCAGCGCCCCCAGCACCGGCGCGGTCCAGAACATCACCACGCAGACGCCCAGAACCGTCGCCATCGCCGTCACGACGTTCACCACGCCGAACGCGATGAAGTCCCACAACCGGTCCGTGTCGTGGCTGATCCGCGAGATGAGCTGACCCGTCGGCTTCTTGCTGAAGAACGTCAGCGAAAGCCGCTGCAGGTGCGCATAGGCCTGCGTCCGAAGGTCGTGAGATACGCTCTCGCCCAATTGCGCCAACATCCGCAGCCGGAGCCGGATACACACCACCCGCAGCAGGATCACGCCACCCAGAATGCCCAGCAGAGTCCACATCCACCACGTCAGGTCAGTCCTGCCCGGCGTGAGCACGTCGTCGATCAGCCGTCGAGTCAGCACCGGTGGTACGAGCATGAGCAGCGTCAGCACCATCGCCGACGCGAAGCCGATCGTCGCGGTGACCTTATACGGCTTGGCGTACCCTATCAGCCGCCACAGGATCTTGCGCTTCTGCAGGCATCGTGGGCACGCCTCCGTCCAATCCGGAATCAGCCGGCCGCACTCATCGCAAATCTTCTGGCTCGAGTCGCGGCGGGACGTCCCGTCCGCCGGCAGAGAGTCCCCTTCTCCGTCGCCCTTGATGGCCTGCTCGCAGTGACGCTGCAGCTCGCCGAAACGCTTGGCCTGACGTCGGCTGTAACGGAACTCCTCGATCAGTTGACCGTCGCGCACCAGCCGGAAGCGACTGGCGCCCCGGCCCTCGACGACGCTGACCTCAGTGTCCTTGGCGAGGCTGAGCGTCCGCCCCGCATGCGTCGCCGTCGGGTCCACGACGATCAGTTCGTGGTCGACCAGGGCCAGCCACGTCTGACCGAATCGCCCGCCAGCCCCGATATCCGCCATGGCCAGCGACTTCGGCTCCCCGCCCCGGCCCGCGGCGCGGGCCATGGCCATGACCCGATCGGGCGGCTCCCAACCCAGATCCCCCGAAAACACGTTGCTCTTCTTGTCGCTCATGGTGCGTTCCCGTCACTCAAAACACGATCAAGCGTGACAATCCGTCTGAAAACGGGATCGGCGGCGGCGTGCGTCCTTGTTTGCGATGCTGTCGAGCTGGATATTCGGGTCAGTCGCGGGCGGATTCGCTGACGGCCACGGATCCCCGTCCGATGAGCGCGCGCTGTACCGGACAGAGCGCCGCCCAGGGCGGCCGTTTAGACTTCGTTGTCCATGCGATGGCGAATCACCTGACTACCTCCCCAAGAAGGACCCACAATCGTGGGCAATTGGGAGTCAACGATCAACAGAATTGCACTCTAACACAAACCATCGTCATAGCAATCGCTAACATCGGCACATTTCTCGAAAAACCCCTCGTTCGTCCTTCTTCACATCGAGGGCCTCGACGGCTTGAAGCGCCTTGCGGCACCTATAGAACTCCGAGTTGGCATCGGACAAGCTGGCTCGTCGGGCAGCACCAGTCTTCTCGGCGGAGAACGTCTGCACGGTCTCATCTGACTTTCAGGGTCCGAGCCTGAGCCGACGTTGACCTCCGCATCCCCCTGATCCGTGTGGCGCGTTCGGAACTCCGGCCGGAGGTCTCCACTGCGCGCCTCCTGATCCCTTCACGCATCCCGCTCCCCCGAACGCTGATCCCCTTATCCTCCTAAGCGGTCCGGTCCAGCTCGGGCTGAACCATATATCCGCCCAACGGCCCCCGGCACCCCCGGGCGCATCGACCTCAGGCGAACCAGGAGACAAGCGACATGATTCACGGAAGAACAGCTCAAAGCCCTCCTCCCCACGCGCCAATCCGGTGCATTCTGCTGCATTCCGGTGCATCGGTGCCCATCGACGCCTTCACGCCTCCTGTTTGTCACACATGGACACTCGACACGATCGCCAAACAATCGACCGCATCCATCCTCCGCGCCGCCACCAGGAGCAGGGCATATCGCCCCACCGAGCAACGCACCGTCCTTCGGGTAAACACCCTAGCAGGCGCCCACCTATCCTGCCTTCATCTGCCCGCAAACCCTCGACGCAAGATCGAGCGATCCCTCGGTCAGGATCCCTCGTGCCGCCTCACTACCCGACTTCTCGAACGCCGCGCGGGCGCGGACCTCGATCCTGGCTCGCTCGGCATCCAGATTCGCCTCGAACGCTTCACTGGCAAGGCCGAACCCCTCCGCTTGAACCGTCGACAGACCGTAGAGCGTCCCGTCCAACAGGACGCGGGGCGTTGCCGTGACCCCAACGTAGATGGGAACATACAACGTTCTACCCGCCGCGAAGACCGCGAACTGCGCGTAGCCGAAGAGCCCTGTCTGCCACGGCGGAATCACCGCCGTCATCGCCGAGATGTTCGTCTTGTGCAACACCGGTGGCGTCCGCGAGAGACTGTTCATGAGTTGCGGCGTGATCTCGCCCTTGGCCGAGCCCAAACGGTCCAGGACAAGATGGCCCCGCGCGTCTCGCGGCCGCATGACCAACAGCCCCTCTTCGTCGGACGTCTTCTCCAGCGACTCATGACACTGCACGACTCGCATGGCGCGACCCCGAGCATCCGCGAACATCCAGTTGGTCGCGATCTTCCCCCCGGCGTAGATCCTCTCGGCGTTCTGCTGCTCGAGCATCCGGTAGGCCTCGTCGACGTCGCTGGCCTGCTCGAGAATCAAGCGCATCGTGTCCGGATTCATCATGCCACGAAACCGCGGATTCGGGTCCGGCGCCCCCGTATCGGCCGCCGCCGCAAGCCCCTTCTCGTTCAAGCCCATCATCGTGCCCATATCGGACGTATCGCCCGTCGCCGCGAAACGCAGGATGCTCCGTCCGGGAACCTTGATCCCCTTCACGTAGGCTGCCTGCGGCCGATCCTTGTTGTCCCGGTTCTTGTGGAACAGCGTCACGCCGCCAAAGTTGTGCCGAGGGGCCGAGAAGTACGTGAAGCAATCGCCCCGGTTGATGCCTCGGTACTTCGCCCCCTGATACGCGAGGTACTCCTCCGCCCCGACACCGGCGGCCCCCGCCAAGCCAGCGGCCTCCTCCAGCCAGTGCGGCGCCAGACGCTCGACCAGCGAGCGGTACTGCTCCGTCGCCCTGAGCGCGTCATCGCGCTGCTTGCCCTGGCCGCGGAAGCCCTGCACCTGCGCCCGAATCGTCGCCGCGTTCGCTTGACCGAACGCCTTGCCGACACTCCTGGGCGATCCTTCGAGACATACTGCCGCATCTACAGGTCCGGTCGTCATCGACATCTCCCGGCTTCTGGCCAGAACGAGGTATATCGCGCCCGATCCTGCCGTGGCAAGCCGCACCGCCTGTCCCGCAGGACCAGCCATGCGAACCCAGTCGACCTCGTGCTGACCGCTAGCTGGCCCGGTGATCGACCCACACCGTCGCCTTCCCACCGATTCCTATGGGACCTACCGCCGTCTGTCTGTCGCCAAGACCGAAATCGTGACCCCGGCGGAAAAACATCGGTCTTTAGCCTACGCAATATCACCTATTCGCCGTTACCCGCCTTGGCTGCAGGGTATCCGTGAAATGGCGCTCAACACACCATTTGCGTTCCCAATTGGGCTAAAACGACTTCCAGCAGACACATCGGCAACTGCCGTTTCCTCGATGAAAGTCGGCCACGGCCTAAGCCGAAATGGCTGCAGGAGTAGTGTGTCGCGTCTCTGGCGTTACCGCTTCGCTGGCAAGTGGCTTCGACGCGCCTCGTGCCGTCGTTGCCTAACTCGCAAGGCGTTGCCGCCCACAAGCCACGGACAGAGACGCTGAACTCGGTAGGCGCGGTCGCGGTCCCGCTTTCAGCGTGTGGCCCGAGTGACGTGCGACTACGGGACGTGTCAGGAGCCCTTGTCGATGAGTCTGTCCAAGAAGATCGCCGTCGCGATCCTGAGTGTCTTCCTCCTGGCGACTGTCGTGCTCTTCGCCGTCCAGCACACGCTCTACTCGAGGAACTTCAAGGCCATCCTGGCCGAGGTCGAGCAATCGGTCATCCAACTCAAGCGGCAGGATGCCAAGGACATTCTCCGCGAAGTCAAGATCGCCACGGAGGGCTCGCTCCAGCGAGGCGAGCACACCCAATTCCTCCGCTTCGCCCGGCAGCAGGCCGAACTCGAAGAGATCAAAGCCTTCTCCTTCTACGGCAAAACCGGCAAGCTCGAGTTGTCATCCGACGCCAAACGCGTCGGCGAGCAGTTGGACCCCCGGCTCTGGACCCAGGCCAAATCCTCCCAAGGCATCTTCATCTCCGAAGATACCGAGACGCTGTCCTTCTACTGTCCATTGTACGTCGATGCCGACATGCGTCGGTTGTATCCCGACTCGAAGCTCGGCGAGGTCTACGGCGTGCTCCATCTCGAGTTCTCCAAGGACACGATCAACCGCATGCTGGCCGAGGCGCAGGCGAGTTACCAGAGCAACGCTCGCAGGACCTCGGGCATCGTCGTCCTCTCCATGATCGTCGCAGCGCTCGTGGTCACGGCCGTAATCGTCGTCGTGACGCGCCGGATTACTCGTCCGATCACCGACGTGATCGCCGGGCTCACTGCCGGGGCCAATGAGGTCAACGACGCCGCGCGGAACATCCTGCTCGCTAGTCACCGCTTCTCTCAGGGAGCCGCCGAGCAGGCAAGTAGTATCGCCGACAGCTCGCGAGCCCTGTCAGAGATGGCATCCGCGTCGCGGGAGAATGCCGACAATGCCACCGAGGCCGATCAATTCATGGTCCAGGTCCTCCAGACGATCGTCGAGGCCGACGCCGTGATGAAGGAGAGCTCCGAGTCGATGACCGGCATCTCCGAGGCCGGCAATAAGATCAGCACCATCATCAAGGTGATCGAGGAGATTGCGTTCCAGACGAACCTGTTGGCGCTGAACGCCGCCGTCGAGGCCGCCCGCGCGGGCGAGCACGGCAAGGGCTTCGCCGTCGTGGCCGGGGAAGTCCGCGGTCTCGCTCAGCGCTCCGCGCAGGCGGCGGGCGATACGAGCGCGCTGATCCAGGAGACCATCGATCGAGTGTCCCGAGGCGCCGAGTTGAACCACACGACCACCAAGTGCTTCGAGAAGATTGGAGACTCCGCCCGTCAGGCGGGCCAGCTCGTGACCCGAATCACACAAGCTTCCGGAAACCAGGCGCACGGAGTCGATCAGGTCAGCTCCGCCGTCACGCAGATGGACAAGATTACCCAGGCAAACGCGGTGGGAGCCGAGCAATCCGCCCAATCCGCCGAGGGACTCTCTGCCCAGGCGCAGAACGTCCACGGCATGGTCGACAAGCTTGCCTGTCTCGTTGGGGGAGACGCCGCCATCGGCAACGCGAGTCCCGACGCCGCTCGGACGCCCCTCGAGCGAAACCGGCACTAGAGCCTGTGGGATTGACGAGGAGATAGGTGCACCCTCCGTCGCCTGGCCATCAGTAGTGGTGTCCCGGCGGCGATCCCTGTAAGGAAAGGCAGGAGCCTGTTCATGAGCAACACCATCGCCATCAATCCCCTCACCCGGATCGAAGGTCACCTCTCGGTGCACGCCGAGACCGAACCCGTCACGACCGGCGACAAAAAGGGCTTCCGGGTCTCCGAGGCACGCTGCGAGGGCGAGATGTTCCGCGGCATCGAGACCATTCTCGAGGGCCGCGACCCGCTCGACGCCCAACAGATAACTCAGCGAATCTGCGGCGTATGCCCCATCTCGCACGGGATCGCGTCGGTCAGGGCCCAGGAGGCCGCCTACGGCATCGTGCCCAACAAGAACGGTCGGCTCCTCCAGAACCTCATCTTCGCCGCGAACTTCCTGCAGTCGCACATCCTGCACTTCTATCACCTCGCCGCGCTGGACTTCGTCGACGTCAAGGCCATCCTGAAGTACGATGGCGGAGATAGAACCTTGCGATCCCTCAAGGCATGGGTGGAGAAATCCATCGCTCGAAAGGAGATCTTCCCCGCCGCCCCGTTCCTGCCTCGCTACGAGGTCGGCTACGTCAAGGATCTCGACGAGAACATGGCGCTCTTGAGCCACTACGTCGAGGCCCTCGAGCAACGGAAGATCTGCCACGAAATGGGAGCCGTGTTCGGCGCCAGGCTGCCCCACTCGACCGCCTTGGTGCCCGGAGGATGCACGCAGGTTCCCACGATGGAGAGGATCCTTTCCTACGAGTCACGGCTCAAGACGGTCGCTCGCTTCGTCGACGAGGTCTACCTGCCGGATCTCCTCCGCGTGGCCAAGGCCTTCCCCGAGTATTTCGATCTCGGGCGCGGCTGCGGAGACTTCCTGTCATACGGCGCATTCGAGATGAACCAGGCCGGCGACAGGTTCATCAAGCCGGGCGTCCTCATCGGCGGAAAGTGGCAGCCTCTGGCGCTGGATCGAATCGGCGAGGACGTTGCCTATTCCCGCTTCGATCAAGCATCAGGCCTGCATCCGAGCAAAGGCAAGACCACTCCCGCGCCCCGCAAATCGGGCGCGTATTCCTGGATCAAGGCCCCGCGCTACGGCGGTCGGCCCCTGGAGGTGGGTCCCTTGGCGCGCGTACTCGCCAACTACCATGATCCGAGCGGAACCTGGATCAGAACGGAGGTCGACGCCGTCCTTGGCTCACTCCAACTCGCGCCTGAGAAGCTCATCTCGGTACTGGGACGCCACCTCGCGCGCGGACTCGAGGCCAAGTGGATCGCCGGACAAGCCTTCAAATGGCTTGCCGAGATCGACGTCGACGCGCCGCCCGCCCAAGACTTCACGATCCCCGAGAGCGGCGCGGGCGTCGGACTAACCGAGGCGCCGCGCGGAGCCCTGGGCCACTGGCTCACGATCCAGGACTACCGCATCAAGCGTTATCAGTGCGTCGTACCGACGACATGGAACTGCTCGCCCAGGGATGACCGGAAGCAGCCGGGACCTGTGGAGCAAGCCCTGCACGGCACGATCGTGGAGGACCCGGCCCAGCCGATCGAAGTCGCCAGGATCGTGCGATCCTTCGACCCGTGTCTGGCGTGCGCCGTCCACTAGAATCCCAGTAGAGCACCGACAGGAGAAGACAAGCCGAAGGAGCCCAAGATGATGGAATCCCCGTCACGCAGAGACGTTCTTCGCATCGGTGCCTATCTGGCTGCTGGCATGGGGCTGGGGCGTGGTACGGCTCGGGTCTTCGCCGAAGGCCTCCAGAAGTTGCTGGACAAGCAAGAGAAGATCCTCTGGCTCCACGGCATGTCCTGCAGCGGATGCTCCGTGTCCTTCCTGAACGCCGATCAGCCCGGTCCCGTCGAGATCCTCACGGAAATCGTCTCACTCGTTTACCATCCGACGATTTCCTCGGCCACCGGGGACGTGGCCGTCGGCGTCGTCGAGCGAACGGTCAAGAGCGGGGACTACTTCTTGGTCTTCGAGGGCTCCGTGCCGCTCGACATGCCCGAGGCCTGCCTCATGCAAGGACGCCCGATCGCCGATTCGCTCACCGGCATCCTCGCCAATGCCAAGGCGATTATCGCCGCCGGCACCTGCGCCGCGTTCGGTGGGATCCCTTCCGCCCAAGGCAACCCGACCGGCGGTGATAGCATCAAGGCCTTCATGGATCGCAACCGCATCCCGACGAAGAACCGTCTGATCAACTGCCCCGGATGCCCCGTCCATCCGCAGTCCCTGCTCGGAACGGCCGCCTACGTCATTGCCAAGGGCCTCCCGAAGCTGGATGCGAACCTACTGACGCCGAACATGTTCTACGGACATTCCGTGCACGACGAGTGCCCCAAATTCCACTACTGGGAGAAGCGGGTCTTTGCCAAGCACTTCGGTGACGAGGGGTGTCTCTTCAAGCTCGGCTGTCTCGGCCCCCTCAGCCACGGGAGCTGTCCCGGCCGGCAGTGGAACGGAGGCGTCAACTGGTGCGTCCGAGCCGGCGCCCCTTGCGTGTCCTGCACGAGCGAGGGATTCGCCAAGCGTAAGGATCTGCCGTTCTATCGAAAGGGGGAAGCCCACCACGCCGTGGCCTACTCGGAGAGGGATCGCCAAGGCGCATGACCGCGAGGTCTGTCCGTCAACTCATCGCCTCAACTCGAGCAGACGTCCTGCCGGACTAACGATTCGATCAGGTCACACGTCTCGTGGATTGACCCGGCGTCCAGACGATAGCACTTCGCGCCTCGAACCAGATCGCTCAGAATGGTCATCGCCCGAGGACCGAAGGCGTTCCGATTGAAGGCCATCTCCGCTAACTCGAACGCCGCCTCCGCCCGCGGGATCTCCCGCAAGCAAGGCTCGGTGCCTTCAGCGTAGAGGGGAAAGATGATGTGCCGAACCCGACAGGGACCGCCCACCGAATCCGGGCCGATATGATGCGGGCTCACGTAGCCGACCCGGCCCTTGAGAACCTTCACATAGTGACGACGACGCCAGAGAGGCAAACGCAAGGCTTCAACGACCTCGAACGATCCCGCCTTCACGCACACCGGCTTCGGAAACGGATGCACTCGAAGCGTCTCCGGATGAATCAACGCAAACTCGTCCGAGAGATACTGCCAACCTCTGGCCAGGAGCCCCGCCGCGAGCGTCGACTTGCCCGAACCCGCCTTGGCCGCGAACAACATACCTTGTCCCTTGTGAGACAGCGTCGCGGCATGGACTTGAAGGTACTCGGCGCGAGTCTTGATCACTCGCCAGTTGATGCCCCACTCGACGTACGGCAAGACCTCATTGCGTCGCCGTGTCGCCCAAAGCTGTTCGCCGTCGCCCCAGATGGCGTACTGGCGCCCGGCTAGGAGCGATCGTTTGCCCCGTCGCACCTCGATCCGGATCGTTTCTCCCGTGCGACGGTACGCGTCTCGGTTCTGGCCGTACAGCGCCGCGAAATCCTCGACCACTTCGTCCAGCTCGCTGCGCAGGGCAACGTCGAACTCGCCGATCCTGAACCGAGCGTACCCGGTCGCGCCGTCTGTCGGAGTCGCTAGAGTCGATTCGTCTATCAGTGGCATGGGGGCTCGAACAGATGGAGTTGGGCGAATGACGCCATCAACTGGTCCACGTGATTCAGGGCGACCTCGAACTCGACCTCGTACCTCGCCGTTAATCGGTCCGCGATCTGGAGAGTCGTTCGACAACCGTCGCACCAACGCCAGACCTCCAGAGCCGTCGCATTCAGCCGATGCGTCGAGCCGTCAACCGGATCGGACAGGATCGCTTGACCGTCCAACTCCTCCACGATCAGATCGTGTCGACGCCGCGGAACAACGATGCTCGCGTGGCGGTGCGTCCAGGATTCCGGGGCCATGCCTTTCATCACCGACTCTCCGTCACGGATGGTTCCGTGTAGATCTTCCATCAGGGCGTGGAGTGCTTCGTCGCGGCCATGGCACGCCGAGCCGACAGGCTCAGCACGATAGGCGTCAGGTACAACGCCTTCTTGCCGCTACCGCCCAAGAACGATCGACGCGTCTGAGACGCCCGCCCGTTGGCAGTCTGCTCGGTCGGCCCCCGTTCTGTTGCCGACTCACTGGTTTCCACTTCTGGCACCCGTTCATCCGTCAAGGCGTCGTCTCCTAATCTGACGCACCCACTGACCACTCTCCCCCAAGTCTATTGCGTCGTTCTAGGCCGCGGACGTTGCCGCAAGGGGATCATTCAATCCCGCGCGCTCCCGCGCCCCTGAACTGCGGCCAATCGTGATCTCTTCCCGAGCTCGAATCGGTCTCAGCGCGACAAGCTCCCGACCCGCGAGTTTCGCGTTGGGTCGTTCCGAGCGGTCCAGACACGCCAGCCTGCCTCTGACTTCGTACCGTCGGGTTCGCCCGAACCGCGTTTCCTCCCATCCCGGCGCTCCGGTCGGGATGGAAACGGCGCGACCACGACAGCGAGCGATCACCTCTCCCGCCTGGAAGTCCTTTCTGGCGTAGACCCCGTTTCGCTCGGCCCGCCCGTCCCGAATGTCCACCTTTGAGAAGCGGTCATGGATCTGCGGCAATCGTCCGACGATCGGCCACAGGATTCGAAGCACATGTGCCGCCGGGAGCCAACCTCGATGCCGCCATCGATACCACTGGCCCATGTGCTCCCGACCCGGAACCGCCATGGCCCAGAGATACTCCAAGGAGAATCGCCACCCCGGAGTGCACAGGAAATCCACTGTCACATGAGCAACCGGGTGCGAGGCATCCCGAGGTGCTTGAGCCAGCGCGAGCCGATCTCGCCAACTCACGCGACGACCGAACAACTTGCGGATCACCTCATCGGGGCAGAAGTTCCCGAATCTTCGCTGGGCCTCCTTGATCCCGACACGAACAGGGAGCGTCAATCCCCAGGATTCGACCGTGTCAACGAACCTCTGCCAGTCAAGCGTCCGTGCATGGCCCTCGACCCAGCGCTTGATGTCACGAAGCCAGGTGGATCGACCATTCCCGTGAATGGCCGAGTGGGCCGCCAGGTGAATCAGCATCTCCTCGGCGGCTGGCGCCAGGAACGTTGCCTGCCCGATCCGCACCGGCTCGGCCCGACTCCAAAAGGCTTCCTCAGGCACAATCCGCGAGTATCTCAACGGACGAAACGGACGGGCATGCAGATCGATGCGAACGGGCCAGATGTCGCCCAAGCTGAAGTCACGTTCGTAGTAGAACCGTGGGAAGAAGTCCTCCCGAACCAGCGGCTCCCCTGGGACGCACCCGAGTTCCTCGAGCAACGCAACGACCCGCGCCAGATCCCCGATCCTTACCAGCAGATCGAGATCGCCCATGGGACGCTCGTCGGGACGCTCGTACAGCGTGAGATTCAGCGCCCCCCCCTTGAGCACCATCAAGGGCACCCCCGCCTCGTTGAACCGCGCCGCGATCCGCTCCAACGTGTGCATGATGCAAACGTTGCGCGTGGCGACCCCAACGTCGCCGTTCAGCACGACTCGCCTCCCTGCGGATCGCTCGATCATGAAACAGTCCCTTGACCAACGGCGCGCGAACAATGACCGGACACGCCTGTGACGTACCGATAACCTCGCTACTTCCATAGATCGGACAACGGCTTCGGAACTTTAGATGTGATTACCGGACTGAGCTGGTTTTCCGGACATGGCAACACCCCGGACCGCATATGCCCATTGTCCTGCGGCGCCCCGTCGAGACGCTTTGGCCCCCAGGGACCTCTGCCAGGCTAGGCATCAAGCCCTCGACTGGCCAGCCCCAGCCGCGGGAGCACGGCAAGAAAGCGAAGGGGCGCGCCTGCTCTGCTGCCGGCGCGCCCCTCGTTAGCCCCTTCGCCTCGCGGGAGGTCAGAAATCCTCGAGCCCCCCTGCATCATCCGCGCAGCCGGCGTGTTCGGCGGACCTCGTCTCGCCGGTTGGTCTGGGCCGGGATCCCTTCTTGGGTGTCGGATGCCATCCCCCGGCAACGTGACTCGCTGCCACGAGAGGCACGCCCGACCTCGCCGCGCCGCTCGATTGGGCGAATTCGGTCGTTCTGCCGCTAACCATGGCGACGAGGTCATTCACCATGGCTCGAACGTTCTCGGCCTGGGCGGACATCTCTTCCGAAGCGCTGGCACACTCCTCCGCCCCAGCCGCGTTGGCTTGGGTCACCTTGTCCATCTGAGCCACCGCCGTGTTCACCTGGTCCACGCCCTGGGCCTGTTCCGACGAGGCCTGTGTGATCTGCGCCACCAGATCCGCCACCTTCGTCGACGCTTCCCCGATCCTCGTGAAGCTCTTGCCCGTCGTCTCGTTCAACTCCACGCCCCGAGCCACCCTCGTCACTGTCTGCTCGATCAGCGTGCTCGTCTCGCGAGCCGCCTCCGCCGACCGCTGAGCCAGGTTCCGGACCTCGTCGGCCACGACGGCGAATCCCTTGCCGTGCTCCCCGGCACGCGCGGCTTCTACCGCTGCGTTCAAGGCAAGCAGGTTCGTTTGGAATGCGATCTCCTCGATCACCTTGATCACCTTGCTGATTTGATCGCTTGCGTCGGAGATGTCGACCATCGCCTTCGACGCTTCCCGCATCGCCTCGTCAGACTCGCCGATAACCTGACTGGCCTCCGTCATGAATCGGTTCGCCTCCTGAGCGTTGTCGGCGTTCTTTCGAGCCATCGCGGCCATCTCTTCCAGGGCGCTCGACGTCTCCTCAAGGCTGCTCGCTTGCTCCGAAGCCCCCTCCGCGAGCTGCTGGCTCGCGCCGGAGACCTGCCCGGCCGCGTCCGTGACTTGATCGGCCCCTTCGTTCAACCCGGCGATGATTCGAGTAATCGGCTTGGTGATCGATCGCGTGATCAGCAGGGCAAGCCCGAAGCCGGCCACCAGGCCAATGCCAATCGCCAGCAGGATCACGATCTTGGAGCTTTGCACAATGCCGACAACGCTGGCGTTGCTCGCGTCCGACGACTGCCAGGCATCGCTCTGAGCCGCCTGAGCGGCCTTGATGACGCCGGCGCCCGCGGCCTTCAGTGCCGGGAAGATGCTGGTCCGAACCTGTTTGTCGCTTTCGAGCCATCCTTCGCCGGCCGCGAAATACTCGGCCGCGCTCCTGCCCGCTTGGTCGAGCTTCTGCAGGTCTTCCGAGGTCAACGTCACCTTCCGAAGATCCGAGAGCCCCTTGTCCACCAGAGCCATCCGGTCGCACAGGACCTTCCACTGTGCGTCGTCCCTGCCGATCATGTATGATCTTTCACCTAGGCGCGCCTGAAGGACATTCTGAGATATGTCAGCCATCAGCAGCATTCCCTGGACGCCCTTGTCGACCAGGAGTTCCTGGGCCTTCTGATACTCCGCTGAAACCGCCGTTAGCGTCCGCCCCGTCTCCACGAGTTGTGCATTCAGCTTGTCGAGCTCCGGGCTCTTGGCGTCTCGCGCGAACTCCGCCGCCCATGCCCGAGCGCCCGCCAGATATGCCTCCGCTGTCTTTCGCGCCAGGGCAATCCGCTCTTGCTCCTGCTGAGTCGGATGCCGGCTCGTCAGTTCGTCACAGCACTTGATGATCTCAGCGTTCATCGTCTCGACCGCATCGAGGTTCTTCTTCTCATGACGGAGAAAGTAGGAGACCATGTTGAGCCGCATCTCCAGTTGCGCGGCATTCATCCGGTTGACGGCCGCCAGCGCCCTCGCGGCATCCATATACTTCTGTTTCTTTGCCGCCATGTATGAATCGGCCTGTTCGCCGATCTCGATGCCCTTGGCGTTCATCGTGCCGGCGAGGTCCTTGTTCTTCTTGAGTGTGCCCACCGCCTGGGCAAACAACTGGCCGAACCGCGCGGCGTCATCACGCACCGCCTTTGATCTCTCCGCGAGAGTATCGTCTTTGTAGGCTTGAGCGACCTGGCTCATCTCCTCCAGACCCGCTGCCAAGCTGGACAACCTATCCTGCGTCTTCTTGTCGAATTCATCCTTCTCGTAGATAACGTAGTTCTTCTCCTCGACGATCATGTTCAGCGCTTCCGTCCCCACGCCCCCCGCGTGCTTGACCGCGGGAAGGTGGTGACCGCTCAGCTCACCGACGTTCGCGTCCACCCGACTGAACATGACGTACGACGTCACGCCCAGTCCGCCCATAATGGCCACAACGACCCCAAAACCACAGATCAACTTCGTGCCCAGTCTCATGCCCTTGAACATACCCAACTCTCCTTACCGATCTCTCTGCACTGGAATCTGTTCCGCCCACAACGGCCGTGTTGTGCCGTCCCAATGAAGCGAAAACCCGGACCGTTGCTAGCAACTTGATCTGAATCGACTTCTTCCGATACCGGGACGATAGGGATCTTCTCCTAGAGCATTCTGTCGCCGCTTCAGCGGTGGGGAACACGAATTCAGGCTGGGGATCGTGTCCCCGACGGCTAAGGCCGTGAACCATGCATCAAAGGGTTTCGAGAAGCACGCTGTTCATTCATTGTTGCGGGCTGCTTGGGAACGGCAGACATGCCTACGAGCCAATCGCCCCGATGAAGGCGCGGCGAGCTGCCCCCCTGATTAGGCCGACGATCAGGAAAGGAGTCTCCCGGCTCTTCGCGGAACGTATCGGTGTGTCAAGGCGGCGGGATGATGGGCCCTTTCCCCTACTCTCTTGGTGCCATTCCCGGACAATCGCCGACGAGCATTGCGCTCTGGACCAATTCGGGGATCGATTCGCAGCCCGTCTTCTCCATGATTCGAGCACGATGGATCGCAACCGTCTTCGGACTGATTCCTAACTCAGTGGCAATCGACTTGCTCGGCCTGCCGCTTACGACGAGCTTCATGACGTCTCGTTCGCGCGATGTCAGACGCGAGAAGCGGTCCCGACAGGCGTCCTGCTCGGCCCGGCCCATCCGATTCGAGGCGTCGATCCGGAGTGCTTGCTCGATCCGCTCCAGAAGCTCCTGCTTACGGAGGGGCTTCTCGATGAAATCCACCGCCCCCCCCTTCATCGCTCGAACGGCGGTGGGAACCTCCCCGTGGGCCGTGATGATGATGATCGGCAATGGGCACTCTAGTAGCTGTAGCCGCTCCTGAAGCTCCAGGCCGCTCATCCCGGGCATCCGGATATCCAACAAGAGGCAGCCTCCCTGAGCTGGATTGTGCATCTCCAGGAACTCATCCGCGCTGCCAAACGACTCGGCAACGAGTCCCTGAGACCTGATCAGCCACTCCAGGGAACGGCGTACGGCGGCGTCGTCGTCGACAATGAAGACCGTCTGATCGAATGCTGTCATGACGTCATCCCTTCTCGCGGCGCAGTGTGAAACCAAAGGTCATTCCGCGTTCGGCGTTAGGCCGCGCCCACAAGTGTCCTCGGTGTGCTTCGATAATGGTCCGGCTGATGGACAACCCCATTCCCATTCCTTCCGGCTTGGTCGTGAAGAAAGGCTCGAATACCTGGTCCAAGGCTGCGCCATTCAACCCCAACCCGCCATCCACGACTGCGAACTCGACCTGTCCGTCCTCCGCCCATGTGCGAACGGCCAACTGCCGGTCCCCGCAGTTGCTGTGGGCGACTGCCTCGAACGAGTTCTTCAGCAGGTTCAGGACCACCTGCTGTATCTGAACCGCATCCATGCATGTCGTCAGTGGGCCCTCGGCCAAGTCCATACGGACAGAGACGCCGGCATGACGGGCGTCCGCCTCCAAGAATGCCGCCGCCTGGCGGACCACGGCGTTCAGATCTTTGTCCTCGAAGCGGGGCTCGCGCCTCGATACGAAATCCCTGAGTCGATGCACGATCTGACCCGCGCGCTCGGCCTCCTTGGCGATATCGTCCAGCGCCGCCAACACCTCGTCCGTCCGCTCGCAGCCGGATCGGAGGTGATCGATGCAGCCCTCGGCGAAATTCACGATCGCAAAGAGCGGCTGGTTCAGCTCGTGGGCGAGCCCAGAGGCCATCTCTCCGGCCATGCTCAACCGCGAGACATGGGCCAACTGCGCCAGTTGCTGCCTGGCCTGCTCCTGCGTCCGCTTGTAGTCCGTGATGTCCTGGAACGAGCCCACGCTCTGCTTGGTGCCCGGGATCATGTCAATCGTCAGGAACGTGTCGCGAGCTTCCCCCTTCCGGTTGACTAGCCTGCACTCATACCTCCTCGGCGCGGCCTCCGGGTCTACCCGCCGGAGACGATGATACGCGAGCATCTTGGGCAGGTCCTCAGGGCTCATGAGTTCGGTCCAGCTCATCCGCCCCTCGAGCTCGGTCTTGCTGAATCCCGACAACCGTTCGAACTCGGAGTTCGCCAGAGCGATAGTCGTGTCCTCTTCGATGATGATGGTTGCCGTTCCGGTCGTCTCGAAAATGGCCTGGTACTGCCGTTCAGATTGCTGCAGCTTGGCAAACACCCTCTTCATATCCGTCGCATCGATGCCGGCGGCAATGACGGGGCTGGTGTCGGGTCGGGTCGGATCTGCCAGGGCAAAACACCATCGAAGCCGGCGCACAACGCCCGACTTCGTCACCCACGGTCCTTCCTGCTTAAAGGGCGTCTCGAGTTGTCGCGGATCGCCAAAGAGCTGCTCGAGGTCATATCGGAGATTGGGATCTGCCAGGAGTGTCCAAACAGGGCGGCCGCGGACTTCCTCCGCCGAATACTCCATGCAGGCCTCCCATGAGGAATTCACATGGAGGACTGTGCCGCCAATGTCGAGGTCCATCCGAAGGATTTCAGTCGGGCCCAGGAGAGCCTCCGCCAGCGGACAGTCATCTTCCAAAGCCAAGCCCGTAGCTTGATCCCGTCGCTTGTCTTGATCCGAGCCCATCGCCTGTCCTGACGCCAGCTATCCGCTGACGCCCCATTCTTGGTGACCTTCGAGCAGCGCTCTCGGGTCGGCAATCCGCCTTCACACCTGGACACGGCCCGATAGCAAGTGTCCAAATGACAACCCTCCAGAGATCTTATCGGATCTAACCGACTCATCTTGAGATGGTTTCCCGATGTCCCCAGGCGGCCCCCCGCGGAATTCGACACCCGATGTCAATCTTTCAGGTTGGCTTTAGCTTGTGCGATCATGTCCCTTCATGGGCCGACGACCCAAGGCGTTGGCTCTTACCAGGACCGGAGACCGGCCGGAGCCCCGGCCAGAAGTCGGACTTGGAGCCACACACGGCTTGTGCCTCTGGCCTGTCGGCGATAGAACCTGAACTGTCTGGGCCCGTCTCGGTTGATTGTACTGGGAGACCTATCGTGAGCCGCTTACTCGACCTGATTCTGGTGCTCGCCGTGGTTGCTTGGCCGGTCTGTCTGGCGGCGCAAGACGGCAAGGCCGCCGGAAGTTCTCAGACCGCTGAGGCCATGAACGTCTACCAGATCGATCCCATCGATCCCGATGTGGTCGACCGCTGGAAGCCAATCGGGCGAACACGGGTGCAGTTCCTCGTCTGGAACGCATTCGAGCCCGGCACGGGAATGCTGGATCTCCGGATCGAGCCTAGCAAGGCCGGTCAGATGGTCCACGGCGTCCAGCGTCGCCGATTGGGACTGCCCCTCCCGAGGGCCCTGCGATTTCGCGTGTGGACCGACGCGACCTACCTCTGGGTCGTTCTGGGCGACAAGAAGGGAGCGCGCGCCACCAGTAGGATCCCCGTCGAGGATCTCAAGCCCTGCCAGTGGTGTGACATCGAATTGCCGCTGGACAAGACCAAGCCCATGGGCGTGGGATCTGCACGGATTCATGACCTCGACCTGATCGCCTTCCTGACCCGCGAGTCCGCCGGAGAGATCGACGAATCTCCCGTTCGTCTGATCTTCAGTAAGCTCGAAGTCGTCTACCCAAAGGGAGTCGGCCCGACCAATCCGACCTTCACGAAGCAGGATCTCGATCAGACGATAGCGCCCCTGGGCAAGATGCTCCGGCAAATCGACGCCCTCCTGGCCGAGGCAAGCAACAAGGGGCTCGACGTTCGGTATCCCACCGTGTCCCGAACGGTCCTCGACCGGTTCAGCAGAGAAATCCTCGCCATCTATCGGGCAAAGGAGCCTCTACGAACCAAAACCAAGGCCGAGTTCCTGCTCGACTGCGCCAAGCGTACGCAGCGCGAGCTCGAAGACATGATCAAGAACCCGGCACAAGCGGTCCGAGTACCCGAGATCCCCCTGAAGAACCTTCGATGCCGCCAGGGATCCTACTTCGCTGGCGATCGACCCGTCTTCCTGGCGGGCGTGTGCGGCTGGTTCGGGCCGCAGTACTTTCCTCAGCTTTCGGCCACCGGCTACTCCGTGCTGGCCATTGAGGTCGGGCCTAGGTCGATGCTGCCCGAGGAAGGCAAGGTCGATCCCGCCGGTGCCCGAGGTATCCATGGGGTCCTGGACTCCGCGGCCCAACACAACATGGTTTGCGACCTTCTTGTATCACCGCACTACTTCCCAGACTGGGCGAGGAAGAAGTGGCCCGGCACGGACGCGACCGGCTGGCGCCGCCAAACGAACAACTTCATGCCGTGGACGATCACGGATCCCCACTTCCGCCGGGTAATCGCCGCACATCTCGAGGCGCTGATACCACAGATCCGGGAACATCCGGCCCTGCTAAGCTACGATCTCATCAACGAAGCCTGGTATCGGCTCATCCCGGATTTCCCGGCCCGGCAGTGGATGGAATACCGCAAGCGGCACGCCGACACGGATGAATGGCAGGCCCTCAGTCAGATGGTGACCGAGAACGTCACCGAGTTTCTGAAGTGGTACATCGACCAGCTTCACAGACATGACAAGGCACATCCCGTTCATATCAAGACGATCGACACACCGGACGTGCTGAGCGTCGACCGCGAGGCCGTCGGAGAGGTCCTCACCGCCAATGGCATGGACGCGATGCCCTCCTGGCCCGACTGGACGGGTCGGCTGGCTGCCGACTTCGCTTGGCCGTTCCTGCGACACGACTTCCATCGCTCGCTCCAACCGGATCAACCGATCATGGACGGCGAGTATCACATCAGCGGGGGAACGTGGCCGATGCCGTCAAGTTACTTCCGAGCGGCGCTGTGGGGCTTGGCCCTGCACGGACGGGATTCTACCGCCTGCTGGGTCTACGATCGCGTGGACGACGTGAGCTTGTACTGGCATCCCAACGGCGTCGAGGAACTGGGGCGCGCGGCCCTCGACTTCATCCGGCTCGGCCCGGAAATCCACGCCTTCCAACGTCAGCGTAGCGCTCTAGCCATGTACTACGGCGGCACCCAAACCAGTGACGCCTACCGGGCATGCCTCTTTCAGGACCTGGACGTCGGCATCGCCACGGAAAAGCGGATTCGCGATGGATGCCTCGAGGACTACAAGGTCCTGGTCATTCCCTTCGGCAGTCGACTGAGCGAGAACACCCGTGGCCGTCTCGATGCACTCCGCAAGAACGGCGGGCAGGTGGTGCGTTGCCCGGCAGGCGTCCCCATCCAACAAGTGTGGGACGCCGTCAGACGAGCCATGGATCGAGCCCAACTTCAACCGCTCGTCCGGACCGGCCAGTGGGGTATCGAGTGCCGAAGCGTAACGCTCGGGAGACGAAGACTGTTCTACCTGCTCAACCACCGCCGCAAGGTGACGCGCGTCAACTGCCAATCCGACTGGACGCTGGAGGACGCCCTGGACCTTCGCACTGCGAAAATGCTTGACGCCAGGAAGCTCGAGATGCGGCCCATGGAGTTCCGCCTGATCGAGGTGAGGTAGCCTCCCGCCCATCTCTGGCAGGAATCGGCCTCCGCGGGCGGCCCCCCCGATGACGATGCTGTAGGGTGGTCCGCCACGAGACGGGACACTCCGAAACCATCGCCGCAAGGGCCGACCTGTTCGCCTGGCATGAACGCCGGTGATCGTACCGTCTACGATCGTCTTGACACCCCTGCGGGGCGCCGATAGCTTTGGGGTGAACAGGAAGAGAGGGTCCCATGGAAGTCCAAGTGGACTTAGCTCGGATCATTATCTCTGAATCCAGCGACCAACAGGTGATCGTGCTGAAGGAGCGGGATGGCCAGCGGCAATTCCCGATCGTTATCGGCAGCTACGAGGCATGGGCCATCGACCATCGGCTCAAGGGCATCAGGCATATGCGTCCTCTGACGCATGATCTGATGGCCAGCGTCATCGAAGCCCTTCACGGTGACCTCGAGCGGATCGTCGTGTGCGACCTTCGCGAGGGTACGTTCTACGCCCAACTCATCATCCGCCTCGACGGCGAGTTGGTCGAGGTCGACGCGCGTCCGTCGGACGCCATCGCCCTCGGCGTGGCGATGGAAACGCCGATCTTCGTGGCCGACCACGTCCTCCGCGAAGTCTCGAGCTAACGTCGTCCCAGAGCCGTCTGGCCACTTCCTCCTCTCTGGCTCGTGCCTTACGGTTACCACAGATGGATGGCTTCTTGCAGCAGATACGGCGCCCCGGAAACGACTGGTTTGACCCCGGTCGTCCCATCCTGGTCGTTCGCGCGCCCGCTCGGCTCGACGTGATGGGCGGAATCGCGGACTACACCGGTTCCCTCGTGCTCGAAATGCCGCTGCAGCGAGCGGTGGTCATGGCCATACAGGCCCGGGACGATCAGGAGGTCGTCATCCATTCACTGGCCTGGGAACGTCCTGGGGAACATGCGGAATGCCGCTGGACCCTCTCCTGGCTCTACGAGGAGGCCGGTCGTCTTGTTTCCGCTAGGCGGTTCTCCCACCGGTTCGATGCGTCCGGGGCATCCTGGGCCAAGTATGTCGCCGGCGTATTCTACGTCCTGCTCGAGGAGAGCGCGATCCCGCACTTCGGCGGCGGCGCCACCATTGTCTTCGACTCCGACGCCACGCCCAGAGCTGGGATCGGCTCGTCCGCTGCCCTCGAGGTGGCCACGTATCAGGCGATTGCTGGCCTGTACCAGCTCGACCTAACGCCCCTCGACGCGGCCCGAATCTGCCAGAAGACGGAGAACCGAGTCGTCGGCGCCCCCTGCGGAATCATGGACCAAGTCACAAGCCTCCTCGGCAGACGGAACGCCCTGCTTCAGTTGCAGTGCCAGCCCCACGAACTGCAGGAGCCCCTGCCACTACCCGAGGGCGTCACGACCGTCGGCATCAACTCCGGCGTCAAGCACCAGGTCAGCGGCACCAAGTACGCCATGGCTCGCGTGGCCGCATTCATGGGTCATCGCATCATTCTAAACCTCCTCCAGCCCCATAACGCCGGTCCAGATCCGACGCGGGGCTACTTGGCCAACGTTCAGCCGGAGGAATATGTCGAACGGTTCCGCGACCGCCTGCCCACGAAGATCCGCGGGGACGAGTTTCTCCGCCGATACGGGAACACGATCGACCCGGTGACCGAAATCGACCCGAATGCCATCTACAAAGTCCGTTCGCGAACCGAACACCACATCTACGAGAACCGTCGCGTTCATCAGTTCGCCAGCCACCTGGCACGGGCTTGCCGTACCGGCCAACGGCAGCCCGTGGCCGAGGCCGGGTTGCTGATGTACGCGTCGCACTGGAGCTACGGCCAGCGATGCGGCCTGGGCGCCATCGAAACCGATCGACTCACGACTCTCGTTCGGGAGCGAGGACAATCCCACGGATTCTACGGCGCCAAGGTCAGTGGTGGCGGGGCCGGTGGCACCGTCGTGATCCTCATGGACGATACAGAGCGGAATCATGCCGCGATCGACGAAATCGCCAACGCCTATCAGGAGCAGTCCGGCCTCACTCCCGAGGTCTTTCGCGGCAGCTCGGACGGCGCGACGACCTTCGGCCACCAACACGTGACGTGAGCTGGCCTGCTCCTCTCCTCAGCGGAATCCCCACTGGCGAGCCGGCCCGAACTGGCCTACTATTACCGCACTTGGCCGGCGCCCGTGTGGGTCTGCAACGGGGCTTCCGCAATCCGAGACGTTCCGCTCGGCGGCCGAATCGCAACATGGGTTTGACGCTTTGGAGCACAGTCAATGGCGCGCAAGAAGGTGCTTGTACTGCTCGGCGGGGGATACCATCCCTTTGAGGCCTGTGGAGACATTCTGGCCAGCTTCCTCACGGCCACGGGGCGGTTCGACGTGACCACTACGACCGACAGGAATGCCCTGACCTCCCTGCCTCGAAGCCGCTACGCGGCGCTCGTCGTCTACACACAGGGCGGCGACCTGACCCCCAGGCAGGAGAGGGGCATCGTTGGTTTCGTCGAGAAGGGCGGCGGGCTCGTCGGCATCCACTGCGCCAGTGACTCCTTCACGAAGAACGCAGCGTACATGAAGTTGATCGGCAGCCAATTCATCGGGCACGGGGCAGTCGTCCCCTTCGATGTCACAGTCAGTGACGCCAACCACCCCTTGGCCGCACGCGTGCAGAAGTTCCGGATCACCGATGAGCTCTACATCCTGAAGAAACACTCCGATTTCGAGCCTTACCTGCAGGCCTACTGGCAGAACGTCGCCCACCCGATGGCCTATACCCGCACGCAGGGCGAAGGACGAGTCGGGTACCTGGCGCTGGGGCATGACGAACGGGCCTTCAACAATCTCGCGTTCCAGTCCCAGGTGGTCCGCCAGCTCCGGTGGGCGACCGGCGAGACAGAGGTCTTCGAGCGGTCGATCAGTTGCGCGATCGTCGGATACGGCGGCGCGTTCAACATGGGCAAGCTGCATGCCGACTCGATCTCCGGGTGCGACGGCATGCACGTCTCCGCCGTGTGCGACGCGGACGAATCGCGGCTCGAGATCGCCGAAGACGATTTCCCCGGCGTCAAGACGTACAACCACATGGACAAACTCCTGGCCGACGACGAGGTCGAGCTCTGCGTTCTCGTCACGCCGCACAACACGCATGCCCCGCTGGCGATCCAATGCAGCAAGGCCGGAAAGCACGTCGTCTGCGAGAAGCCCTTTTGCCTGACCATCAGGGAGGCCACCGACATGATCAACGCGGCCAGAAAGGCCCGCACGGTCTGCACGGTCTTCCACAACCGGCGGCGCGACGCCGACTACCTGACCATCAAGGGACTCGTCGACGGAGGGGCGATCGGCGAGGTCTATCAGATCGAAGCCAACGCCGGGAGCTACGGGTACCCCGGCGACTGGTGGAGAAGCAACAAGGTCATAAGCGGCGGGGCATTCTACGACTGGGGCGCCCACTTCATCGACTGGATACTGAATCTCGCGCCCCGCAAGATCCAAAGCGTCTACGGCTTCTTTCCGCCGAAGCGGGTGTGGCACCACGTCACGAACGAGGACCATTGTTGGACGGCCATCTGCTTCGAAGGTGGTCTATTGGCGACGTTCGAGCAGTCGAGCATCGCGTCGATCCCCAAGGCCAAGTGGCGGATCCTCGGTACCAAGGGCGGCATCACCATGGGCGAGAACGACACCATCAAGCTCGTCCAGATGCAGGACGATGGGCGCCGGATCGAGAGCACCGTCCCCTACGTCCAAGGCGATTGGCATGGCTACTACCGCGCCCTGGCCGATCACCTGATCCTCGGAGAGCCGCTGGAGGTCACACCGGAATCCGCCCGCCGGGTCATCGCCGTCCTCAGCCTCGCTGAGACGTCCAGCGCCAAGGGCAAGCCGCTGCCCGTCCCGTACGAAAACGCGTGATCGGACACGGACGGACGGACTCTGCCATCGTGATCAGAAGAAAGGGTCACCCCTCGCCCCAGCGATGGGTCACCCTTTGTAGATGAATCCCCTGACCAATTCCGAGTCTACGACATCCGCCCCCGCTACATCGGCGTCATCTTCGCGATGATCTCGCGGAGCAATTTCACATCCTCTGAGAACACACGCTCTTGCCCCTTGGCGTCGAACTTGCCCTTGCTGTCATCCTCGATCGTCACGTCCCCCTTGAACCCCGCGTCCGAGTAGATCCGGAGAATCCTCGCGAAGTCGATGTCCCCCGTTCGAACGGGCTCGGCGTACTTGCCGTACTCCCAGCCGGGCTTACGCTGCACGTTCTTCTTGTCCTCGGGGTACTTGATGTTCTTGACGTGGACGTAGCGAACGTACGGCGCAACGGCCTTGGCCAGATCGTACAGCTTGTCGATAGGATGCCCGTACCAGTACATGTTGCAGATGTCATTGGCCAAGCCGACCTGGTCCGTGGGCACGCCCTTCATGATCGGCACCACGATCTCCTCGCGATTCAGATACCGCCCGAGGTTCTCGATCGTGAGCTGCACGCCTGTCCGCTTGGCGACCGCGACCAGATCATTTAGAAACCCGACCGACTCTGCGATATAGGCCTCATCGGATTTGCCGCCGTACCCCAGCGGCATCATGACGACCGGAACCTTCATCTCGCTGCACGCCTCGACCACGCGGGTAATCCATTTCACGTGGTCGGCGTCCGGAGCACTGATCACGGCGCAGAGGCAACTGATGGACATGTCGTGGTCCTTCAGGGCCTTCATCAGCTTGGAGCGGCTCTCCGGCGTGTCGATGCGGTAAGGCTGCTCGCCGCCCTCGAATAGCCCCGGGCAACTTAGCTCCTTATCCACGACGCACTCGAGCCGACGAACCCCGATCGCCTTGGCCGCCGTCCAGACGTCGGGCTTCTTCAACCCGCCGAGGTAAACATCCCGGATGCCCACATCCCATTTCAGCTTGGGATACATGGGTTCCGCCGCACTCGCCAGCGAAGCCAATCCTGCCAGACCGGTCAACCCCGCCAACATCAACGTCCTCATTCTCATCCTGTTGCTCCTACAGACCTCTCGATCATCCATCGACGATCCAAGCTGTTTAGCCGCTAGCTCCCAGCCTGGCAAGGCTCAGCCACTACTTCTGCCGACTCGGATCACCGACGCTCTTTGGATCCTGCCGGCGGGGCTGCTCTGAGGGCTCCCCGATCAGCGGCCTGTCCCAACCGCTGCCGGCCCGCTGGCTGATGACCTTGAAGTACCGTTTGATGATCTCACGATAGCCGGGCGGCGCCTTATCTTCCGCTGTCTGAATGACCTCTTCACGTAACGTCCCTGGCAGCCGTGACCAATCGCTTCGGGATAGCCCGATCATCTCGAAGTCGAGGATCCTGCTGTCCGGAACGACCACTCGCCAGTTGCCCTGCCCCGTCGGTAATCCAGGCATCACGACCGCGCCCGTCGGGTCGATGTTCTCCTGCCCGGCGGCCTGCCATGCG
Organism: Phycisphaerae bacterium; assembly: GCA_016927755.1. Taxonomy (GTDB): domain Bacteria; phylum Planctomycetota; class Phycisphaerae; order UBA1845; family JAFGLZ01; genus JAFGLZ01. Next base: position 13,014 of record JAFGLZ010000151.1, on the reverse strand, counting down.
GCCTCCATGAATTCTCGTGCGCTAGCCTGCATCCGCGCGACATTGGCGCTTGCCGCCGCCTGAGCAGCACGGGCGGCGAGCTTCTCGCGCATCGCTCGCGCCGCGGCTTCCGTCGGATCAGTGACGCCTTCCGTGGCCTCTTGTTGCGCCTGCAACATCCGCTGCAATGCCTCATACTGGTCTAGAAGCGACTCGGTGAGTCTCCGGTTCCGCTCCTCCGTCGAAGGAGCGGTTGCCGTCGACTTGCCCGCTGCCTTGGCCACTTGGGCTTGGAGCGAGCCCAGCAGCTTGTGGGCGTCCGAAACCGCTCTCCCAGCCTCCGTCATCGGCCCGACGGCCTGGGACGCCACCCCCTGCTCAAGCTGCATTGCGGCCGTCTTCATCGCGGCCGGCGCCGCTTTCTCCAGCAACTCCGACGCCTTCCTGGCCGACTCGATTAGCTTCGGCTTGAGCGATGCCAGACTCGGCCCCATCATGTCGATCTGTTCGGCAAGGAACTCCGCGGCTTGGCCATAGCCCCGCGTCTTGGCCGCCAACGCCTCTTGCTCCATCCCCACGGCCCGCATCGGAGCCCCAGAGGCGAGCGACAGGAGTTCACGCGCCAGCCGGCGTTGCCGTTCCGCCAGGTCCGACGCTCGCTCCGCTTGGAGGATTCGCATATGCCGTTCGATCGCCTGCTGCTCCCACCGAGTGGGATCTTCTTCCACGGGCTCCTGCAGGCGTTGCACTAGGCGATCCAACTGACGCGAGGCCTTCTCCTGATGCCCCCGGACCTCCGTAATGCGAGGCGAGTTCTCCGGCTTCCCGGGACCCGCCGAACTCACCGTCGCGATCGAGCCCAGCCCGGCCAGGGCCTCGCCGGCCTGTCTCGCCTCCATCGCCGCGGACTGGGCATCCGAATCGGGACGGGCCGGCATCTCAAACCCATCGGCGTGCTGCGGCGTGGCCAACTCGTCCGAGAGCCCGGCTGCCTCCTTCGCCAACTCCTGCTGTCGCCGGAGCACATCCGCGGCGATCTTGTCCCGAAGATCCGCCCCCAGCGGCGCCAGCCGCCTGGTCAGTGCGGTGACTTGCTTGCGAAGCTCGTTCTGCTGATCACGAACTTGCACCGACCTGCTCGCGAGGGTCTGATGGGCGGCCGCGCGCGCCTGCAGCCGGACGACCTCTTTCCTTACCTCCGCCGCCGCGGCCTGAGCCTGCGCTGCTCGCGCCCGCAACGCCTTCGAGAGATCCTCAAGCCGTCCTGCCGCGACCGTCTGCGTCTTGATCACCCCGGGAAGGTCGTGCTGCTTGATCCCCTGCACAGCCGCCGCCATGACGCCGGCGGGCCCCTTCGAGTCGGCGAATTCCTTAAGCAGCGGCTCGGCTCTCGCAGCCTGGCGCGCGACCTCAATGGCCTCCTTCTGCACCGCCTGCTGCTGCCCTACCAGGGCCCGGCCCTGTTCTTGAGCGCTCTTGTCCAGAGCCACACTCTGGTCCTGGAGTTGCTTCGTCCGGTCGCTCGCCTGAGACGTTCGGACTTCGAGCGCCTTCATCCGCTGGCTCAATCGATAGGCATTGTCCGCCAACGCATCAGCCGACTTCAGATCCCCCTCAGACCAGACAGGGCCTTGGAGCTTGGGCTTGGCCGGCGGCGTAGTCGATGGCCTGGGTATCGCCTGGAACTTCGGCTCCGGCAGCGGCGTCACGAGCGCATCAGGAGGCGCGGGGGATGACGTGGCTGCTCGCGTCGCAGAGCGAACTGGTCGACTGCTCGGCTGTGACGCAGACGTCTTCTGAGCCGCGTGCCGGCGAGCGTACCATTGGGCAAGCTCGCCTTTCCGCTTCGTCTCGGCCAAACGCCACAACCTCGCCGTCTCGGCCCGACGGGCCATTTCGGCATCGTACGCCTGAGTGGCCGCCACGCCATTGGCCTCTTCAGCCGCCCAGGTCGCCAACGCCGCCTGGTGGTCCTTGGCCCGTTTGCGGGCGAGCTGCCCCGCATCGGTAATCCGCTTGCCGGCGGCTTCGAGCTCCGCCGCGGCACTAGCCAGAGACGCTGCCCCCTTGGCCAGCCGCCGGATCTGAAATCCATCGCCCCCCTTGTCCACATGATTGATCGCTACCGGGTGCTTGACGACCTCCGCCAGAGACGAGCGAAGCCCGCCGTGCTTCTTGATCTCATCGAGGAACTTGTCCCTCTCCTTGCTGATCTCCCCAAGGCTCTGCTTGAGTTCACCGATTAGGCGATCAAGCTGCCCCGCGGCTTCCGCCGCCTTCGATTGCCGCGTCAATCGATCTTGATGTGTTCTCTGAACGACCGTCGCCAATTCGCGCTGTCGTTCGGCCAAACGCCTCGCCTGCTCAGCCAGCTCGCCAAGCAATCGCGACTTCTGCTCATCTGGCTTCGGGTCGGGAAGCCCCTTTGCGAGCACCTTGGCCCGTGCCTCGGCGGCCCGGGCCAGCCTGTCCAACTCATTGAACACCTGACTCATGAGTCCCGCTGCCTCGTCGAGTCGCTCATCCCGCACCTTTGCCGCGGCTGACTTCGCCCTCTGCTCGTCAGGCGGTTGAGCCCCCGCATCCTGCAGCAGTTCGCTTTGCTCTCTCGTCAGTTGATCCAACTGCTGCGCCAACGAGTCCTGGGCCTTGGCCAGGGCTTCCCGTTGGCCCTCAGCGCCGTCTCGGGCCTGCTGCTCCTTGGCCAAGCCCAAGAGTTGCTCTTGTCTCTTGCGAAGCTCTGCGAGCTGTTCGAGAAGCGTCTTGCTCTGATCCCGTGGCACCTCTACTGCCGTCCGTCCCAGTTCCGGATGAAGCGAGATCATCTCCTGTGTGGCCTTGATCAACTCCTGCTGCTCTTTTGTCAGCGTCTCCAGGCCGTCCGTTGCGGACGGTGCGCTCGTAGCCTGCGCGGTCGCGGACGTCACCGGCCGTCCCCCGAACGCCGCTAACGATTTGCCGGATTCCGACGCCGCTGCCAGGGAAGCCGAACTCGTGGGCATCGGCAGGTTCCGCCCCTCGCCAGGCTCCACGTCTCCCTCGGTAAGCCTCTGAATCCGATCCGCCAACTCCGCCTGCTTCGCCGCGGCGTCAGCCAGGGCCTGCGCCGTTTCCTGATACAGCGCCACGTCGTCGAACTGCTTGGCAAGCTCGGCAATGCCCTCCATGGCCCGCTGAATCTCGAAGGACGCTCGCCCCAATCGGTCGCGGCGCTCCTCGTGCTCGCGCCGAAGCAGCGACACCTGAGCAAACAGGTGCTCCGCTGCGGCTATGTGTTTCTGGCCGATGTCGTTTGCCAGTCTCTGGCCCAGCAGGCGGTAGTCCGTGTACGCGGTCATTTCGCCGACGTCGGCGGTCAGCTTTTCGGCCCTGCGGAGATCCTCACGAATCGCCTCCGTTTGCTTCACCTGCTCGACGTCGAACCGGAGCTCCTTGGCCGCATCGCCCTTTAGGGCGTCGGTCTGCTTCTTCGCCGAGGTCAACTGCTTGGTGATTTCCTCCAAGGCCGCGGCAAACTCCCTGCGAACGCTCTTGAGAACCTGCATCTTGAACGTCTGGGCCCCCGCGTCAACGACGATCTCGTGCTCCGCCGACAGCGCCGTCTGCGGCCCGTTGTCGAGCGTGCTAGGCAGGGAGTCGGCGACTCGAACGCGATACGTAACGTGCTTCAATCCCGTCAGGTCGATCCGTCCAAGGTCAACCACCGTCTCACCCTCGATGCGGAGATCCTCTCTGTCCGGCAGATCGATCGGCACGACGACCGGATCGGTGGCTCCCGTCGTCACAAGCAGTTCCGCTTTCTTGACAGCCATGTCGTCACGAGCGAGGAATCGAACGGGCAGCTTGTCCGTGGCCTTCAAGGTCACGCGCCGCCCCGGCTGGAGGATCGAGACCGATGGCGGCTGGTCGCGTATCACGCGGAGCCGGAATCGCGCCGGTGCCAGGTTCTCGAGTTGGTGCTTGTCCGCAAGGAGCACGCGGAACGAAACGTCCTCGTACGCCGTCAGGCTCGCCGTGTACTCGGTGTCGTCCTCAGCGACCGGGCGAAGCTGTACCGACTCGCCACGATCGAACTCGAGCATCGCATGAGCGACCGGCGCGTTCGTCCGAATCGTCAGAGCCACCTCGCTGTGGCGGAGGACCTTGACGCTTTCGGACAACTGTCCGATGCGTCTGATCTCCTTGCCACTGTATGGCGGGGGTCGAATCGTCGCCGCGACGCCCGTCACGTCCGGCCTGGGCACGGCCTTGAGATCGTACCACTTCGTGTGGCTGTCCCCTGCCCTGATCTGGTAATGCCACGTTCCGTGCGTAGCCAGAATCGTACACGTGTGGATGCCGCTCTGACTGGCCATCGACGCCATCTCGAGCGTCTGAAGATGGTTGACCTCATCCCGAACCAACAGCCACACGCTCTGGGGGCTCCGGCCCTTGACCTCGGCTCGAATCATCACCGGCTCTGATTCGGGAACGACGCGATCCCCCTCGCCGAGCACAGCCACCTTCGTCTCGCCTACCCTCCCCAGATTGGCCAGGAACAGGCGTTTCAAGGACCTCTGGAAGGGCTCCGGCCAGCGAAGTCCGATTGCCGCGCCAACCAGCAGTACCACACCGGTCACGGCCCAATACCGCCCCGTCCGCCTCCAGCGGATCATCCCCCGCAGACTGAGCGCACGAGCCCCCGTTCTCGCCTGCTCGGTGAGGAGCCTGAGCATCTCGTTGGAGCCGCGGACGACCTCTGGGTCGTCCGATGCCAGCAGCTCCACCGTCGAGCTCAGACGCTCCTCCAATTCGGGATGCCCCTGCTCGATACTCAGGGCGATGCCCGCATCGCTGAACCCCCGAAGCAGGGGGCGCGCCACGAAGACAACCGCAACCACGATTCCCACAACCAAGATGAACGACGTGACCGCCAGACGCACCGGCCATTCGTAGAGGATGACGTAACGCTCCACATAACCCATGAGAAAGTGGTCGGCGGCGATCGCTGCAAGAACCGACGCGGCCAGCGTCCCCGACAGCACGGCCAAGCCCCGCACGAGCCACACAAGGCGGGCGCGCCACAACACCCCGGACAGCTTTCGCTGAATCTCCTCGGGAACCAAGCTGTCCCTGCCTAACGGCGTCACGCGTCGCTCCTGAACACGATTCTTACCGACATCACATCAGTCCTGCTCGCTTCCTCAGAACCCATTCCGCGCCGATAGTCGCTCCGAATATCGCCAGCAACCACCATTGATCCCACAACGTCACCTGCCGGCGCGTGTGCTTGACGATGGGATCCGTGGACACATATTGCATCAGTTGCCCCAGTGCCGACGGAGCAATCTCCGCTCCGCCGCTGACCTCGGCAAGCTGGCGCATCAACTCGACGTTCGCGGCAAGCTCCAGTCGCTCCGCCGACCTTGACGCTTCAACGACGATCGTCGTGGCCACGTCACCCGGAGGATCGTCCGGCTGGCGGAGATCGGCGATCTGCGGGCTCTCGAGCCTGATCGAATACTCTCCCGCCGCCAATCCGCCGAGGCTGGCTTCGTACACCCCAGGTGACCCCGAGACGTAACGGAGCCGTGCGGACGAAACCGTCTGGTCGCGCTCCGTCACGAGTGCGCGGACCTCTGCGTCGGCCATGGGCGTGAAGTCCGCCTTCGTGAACTTCGCCCGAACCATGACCGGCTGTCCCTCCGTATACCGAGCCCGATCCGTCCCGATCTTGACGAGCTTCAACCCCGACGGGAGCTTCCCGGCTGTCGCCCACCGAAGGACCTGTGCCCAGAGTCGATGATGGTACTTATCCCCGTGCTTGTACCGAAATCGCCACGTCGCATCCCACGCGACATAGAGCACCTTGCCCAGCCCGTAGTTCTGTGAAACGAGCATCGCCCGATCACGCTGAGGATCGACGTCGCCCTGCCCCACTCGCGTCGTCGCCGTGGCTGAAGGCCGCACGACGCCCCCCGTCGGCTCGGCCCAGGCCAGGACGGACGCCCCCCCCTTCGCCGAACAGACGCCGCTATGCCAATGCATCGCCGGGAGATCCCGCCACAGCGATCGGTTGGTCTCGGGCTCGGCCGCCAGTTCGGTAACCATGTGATGCTGTCCTTCACCGGTCAGGCGGAGGTGAAAGGATTCCGTGCAGGCGGCGCGAGTCGACCCGTCGTTCGCCCCCTCGGCCGCCTTTACTGGCAGCAGGGACGCTAGCGATTGCGCCTCGAACTCCAGAGGCATGTGTCGCTTGCCGGCAACGAGGATCAGTGTACCCCCTCGATCGGAAACGAACTTCTCTATCATCCGCTGCTTGTCGCGCGGCAAGTCATCCGGGCTAACGTCGCCCAGGACGATCACGTCGAACGCATTGAGCTCCTCCTGCTCGTCCGGGAGGCGATCGGCCTCTGGTGTTTCATTGCTTACCCGAGCGGCAACCTGCTTGAGTTCGGGCTGCCGCGCAATCAGCGCCGGATCGAATAGAACGTGCTGGAGGCGGACCGATTCGTCCCGCAATAGAAGGTTCCGAAAGTAGCGGAACTCCCAACGAGGCAGGCCATCGACGATAAGGACCTTCGTCAACTCGTCCGTGACGTCCACGGCGAACACCTCCTCGTTGTTCTCCTTGAACACCTCCTCTTCCAAGGCATCCAGGACGACTCGGTACACGTGACGCCCCTTGCCCTTGGGTTTGTGAGACAATCGGAGTTCCCGTCGCTCATGGTCGTCCGTGACGGATATCGTCTTCTCCTTGCTCGGCGCCTCGCTCATCGCGATGCGTCCCTGATCATCCTCCTCGCTCAGATCGAGCGGTTCCCCCTTCTCGTCGAGGAGCCGTATCTTCAGCAGCTTGCCCTTGAGACCGTCCAGCCGCACGGACACCGACACGCGCATCAGATCCTCGGTATGCACCACATCCGCCACGTCGACCTTCATGATCGCCGCGTCGGTCGGCGCCCGCCTCGCTCCAATACCGACGGGCAGGACCGCAATGCCTAGTGCTCCCAGTGATTCCGCGACGCGGACCGGATCGCCGGAGGCGTTGTGCTGTCCGTCACTCAGGACAACGACGCCGGCCAACTCCTCTCCGGGGACGTCCTCGATCGTCCGCTCGAGAGCACGTGCCAGGTCGGTCACCATGCGTCCCGTCTCGCTGACATCGTTCGCCGGGAACCCGCGGTCCGTTGAGACGGCGCCCTGCGTGGTCGGTTTGCTTGCGACCGTCGTTGTCGGAACGGCCTTCTCGCGTTGACGTGACGAGGCGGCATCGCCTCGGGGCGCTCGGCCGAAGTCGGCCACGATTTGCCCCAACGTGACGTACCGGGGTTCCCGTGCAAACGTGTAAGAGCGCACGTCGACCTTCTCCGACAACGTGCGCTGGAGATCCCACGCCCCTGACCCAATCAACCGGGCAATGATCTCGCGGCGAGTGAGCCCGCCCACGTGCTCCATGGCTCTGCGCGTCTCGGAATCCGCCCGTCGGGCAAACGCCTCGTCAAGACGCCAGCTTGTTCGATCGAGCATCTCGCCGATCGCGACCATGCCCTCCCCGGCATGCTCTTGCAGTTGAACCAGCCTGCGGACATCCTTCGACGAGAGTCCCCCCTGTCCAAGCCGCATGCCCATCGCTCGCGCAATCTCCGTTAGAGGCCCGACCACCTGGGATCCCAGCCTGCTCTTCAGATCAACCAGATCCCCCACGATGTCCGGTGGCACCGTCTGCCGGTCGTCAAGGAGCCCCCCTAGAACCTCCGAGACGCGCACCGCCGCTTCCACCATCTCCCCATACGAACGCTCCATCGTCTGCCGTCGCTGCCGAAATGCCGCGTCGACCGGGTTATCGTCGCCCGCGGACCGCGACAGCTCGGCGAGCCATTCATCCAGAGCGTGCAGTCGTCGAGCGATCGAGCGAACCTGTATGATCTCCGGTTCCAGCCGGATCGGTCTGGCCAGCTCCGTGACTTGGCCTAGCGCGTCGGCCAGCCGAAGACGCTCGGCGTCGGTCAGATGTCGATCGACGACGTCCATGCTCACGGATTCGTCGGCCAGGATGGCCAGACACCGGCGCTTGGATTCCGTTCGGTTCAGGCTCACGACAGGCTCGGCCATCATCGCCAGGAGAACGCCGATCAGCATCACGCGCAGACCCGTCATCGCCAGACCGATCGGGCGGCTCACGAAGCGGCGCTCCACCGCGTAGAGATAGACCAGAATCCCGACGCCGGCCACCGCCATCACCGCAAGCCCCACGCCTCCCACATCGGCGCCAGTCCCTGCCAGCACGCCGGCAGCAATACCCACCCACAGACAGGCAACCGCTCTGAGGACCAGGCCGAGCCCAAAACGATTCCGAACCATGCCGTCGACGATGACCAGCCACAGAACCGCCAGGAAGCTCGCCATCGCCACGAGCAGCCAGAAGACGGGCCAAACGCTGCCCACGAAAATGAGGTGGCGGGACGGCGCCGCCGGATCAAGCTGAGCTACGACATGGCCCACTTCCGTTCACCTTCCGCTCTACCTGTGTCAGGTCTGCCCAAAGACCACTCCGTCGGCATACCTGCCGTGCCTGGCGGCCGCGATCCGTCGCGTCAGGAACACCTCCGCCAACAGCAGCCCCAGAACCACCGCCACAAGGGGTTGCCACAACTCCGATCCCGCCGTGTCGATCGCCATGTCCCGGCACACCGCGTCCGTATCCTCGGCAAAGGCCGCTCCAAGCCGCTCCGCCAACCCCTCGCGAGCACGCCCGCTCAACGGCTCCAGCGAGGCCTCCTTGCCCGTCGGGCGAACGGTGAAGATGGCCGACGGATCCCCTTTCCCCTCCGGCGACATCAACCGGTACACCCCCGGAAGGTCCGCATTCTCGTACCGGAAGATCATGCTCGCGCCGTCCCTTTCGCCTGTGAGCTCAACCGCGCGCCCCGTCGGGTCGGCAAGAACCGATGTGGTGCCCGCGGTTTTCGCATCGAGCCTCGCGACCAGCGCCTGGCCGGGCTCCACGTTCCACCTCGACAGCGATGGCTGAGCGAGCCAGTAGACCATCTCGTGAACCATGACTACATAGACTTTGGCGGCTGGCAGGTTCGTCCAGTCAATGTCCAGCGGCGTCGCAAGCAACAGCACGCGGCCGCGACCGTAGTGCTTGTCCATCACAAAGGGATCACCATCGGATAGCCGCAGGATGATACGGCTCGCCCCGTCTGCCTGGGGCGTCAGCTTGAACCAACGGTAGACGTGAACCTTGTCGATGTCGCTCTTGTCGGGGTCCGCCGACAACCGGACGGTCGGGTGATCGGCCCCCTCGGCGAGGATGCGCTGCCCCGCCTCGCCACGCTTGGCATCACCCACCACCCCGCCGAGCTTTGCCGGAAGCAATCCCTTGCCGCCCGCCAGCAGGTGATCGTTGTACCAATCCAACTCGACCTGATCGCCCGGTGCGATCAATACTCCCCCCCCGTCGCTGACGAACTGGCTCAGTCTGCCCAGGAATCGCTCTCCCAGCCGCGGGACGTTGGCCAGGATGACCACCCTGTAATCCGAACACTCGACGTCCTCGGTCTCGGCCAACTCGATGCGCCGCGCGTCGACCACGTAATCGATCGCCGGCTCATCCTCAACGTCCGATGGGTCCAAGGCCGCGGACAGATAGCTTGTCTCCGATCCCATCGGACGACTCGACGGCGCGCCGTCCACGAGCAGGACACCCAAACGGTCGTAGACCTGCACGGAGTAGTATCCGACGTCGTCGAGATCGATCTGGTCCTCGCCGGTAAGACTCGTGCGGACCAGGTGCGGTCCAGCCCGGCTGAATCGATGCTCAAACTCGACCGTGTTCGACGCCCTCGCCTGGAGGCGTCCTAGATCTTCCTCGCCCACCTTATTGTCGTCCACGAACAGCTCGACCGATCGGTCCTTCCCCGTCTCGGTGCCGGTGTTCGTGACGGTCACGCGGACGCGCACCGGTCTATCCGCGCCGACAACCGCTCGATCCAGCTCTATGCCCGTCACAGCGGCGTTCGTCACGCGACCGGGCGCCGCACCGACGGACAGCACGTGAACCTTCGGCCGGAAGTCGCTCTGGTCAATCACCTCGCGAAGGAATGCCCAGCGGCGGGATTGCCCCGTCTCCCAGCCCTCGGCCTGTCCGTCGGTAATGACGACGATCTGCTTCTGAGGGTTTCGTGAGGCCGCCAGACAAGCTTGGGCGGAATCCAGGGCCCGGATCATGTCCATTCCGCCCGCCCACGGCGCGAGCCCGTCCAGGCCACGCTTCAACGCCGCGCGGGACTCTCCGTTGAGAAACTCCGGCCCCTCAGTCAACGATCTTGGGACCGGACCGGCCAGAATCACGCTGACCGTGTCCCCGTCCGCAAGCGAGTCAATAACCTTGCCGGCCGCGCTCACGGCCTGCGTGAAGCGCGTCGTTCCGCCTTCGCGAAGCCCCATCGACGACGAAGCGTCGAGCACGATCACCACGTCCTGCCGCGTCTGCCCCCTGCCCCCGTATCGAGGATTCCTTATGAACGGTCTGGCCACCGCCAACACCAACGCCGCTAGCACCAGAACCCGGATGACCAGTAGCGCGATTTCCTCCAGTAGGATCCGCTTGTTCCTCGTCGCCTGAGAGGCCATGAGAAAACGCATCGCCCCCCAGTCGATACTCTTGCGCCGCAGTCTGTTCAACAGGTGGATCACCAAAGGCAGCAGCGCCAGCGGCAGCCACCAGAGATTCCATGCGTTTCGGAAGCTGTTGGCGATCCAGTCGAGCATCTCGTCGATCCATCTTGAGCGTCGCAGCCGTCCCCGCCACCGCCACAAGCCTAGCGCCGTCTACTCTTGCCGTACGCGGCTCGGAATGCCAGATACCGGACCAGTGCGTCTTCGTACGGCCTGGACGTGTCGAGCTGAACGTAGTCGATCTCCATCTCACCGCACCGTCGTTTCAGCTCCGTCAGGAATGCCGTAACGTGCCGCAGGTACTCGTCACGCAGGCTTGCCGGATCCAGCATCACACGCGATGACGGCGACTCCAAACACCGAAACTGAGACCACGATCGAAACGGAAACTTCAGTTCCTCTCTCGCCATAACGTGCAACAGGATGACCTCATGCTTGCGGTGTCGGAAATGGTGTAGCCCCGACGTCAGCGCGTCGACGTCGTCGAAGCAATCACTGATCAGGATCACCAGCCCGCGACGTCGGATCCGTTCGGCGACGTGGTGCAGGACGTTCGCGAGCGAGGTCTCCCCACCAGGCTGCGTGGCCTCCATCTCCTCGAGCAATACCCGTAGATGACTCGGACGACTTCGCGGAGGGATATGCCGGCGCATCGCGTTGTCGAACGTGACCAGACCGACGGCGTCCTGCTGGTGGAGCATCAGGTGAGCCAGTGTGGCGGCGACGCACTGAGCGTAGCGGTGCTTCGAAACCCCGTTGCCCGCGTACTTCATCGAGCCCGAGGAATCCACCAGAAGATAGGCCCGGAGATTCGTCTCCTCCTCGTACTGCTTGACGTAGTACCGGTCACTCCTGGCATAGACGCGCCAATCGAGGTCGCGCAGATCGTCACCGGGAGTATACTCGCGATGCTCGGCGAACTCGACGCTGAACCCTTTGAACGGACTGCGATGCTTGCCACTAATGAACCCCTCGACGACTTGACGGGCAATCAGCTCCAGGCGGCCAAGCTTGACAAGGACCTTCGGGTCAATCAGTTGGTAGTAGGATGCCGGTTCAACGGACATGCTTGCCTCAGTGCGTCCCCCTCGCGTGCGTCACTGGTCTCGCTCCTCGCGCTGCCGCCGGCTAGGTCGCTGGCAGCCGCTCCTGGCTCGTAGTCGGCACATCCTGCAGGAGCAGATCGACCACGTCATCAGGCGTCTTGCCGGCGGCCTCCGCGTTGAACGTCGTGATGATCCGGTGACGCAGCACCGGGAAGGCCATTGCCCGGATGTCATCGGTGGTCACATGGAATCGGCCGTTCAGAATCGCCCTCGCTTTCCCCCCGAGGATCAGGTGGATCGCCGCTCGCGGCCCCGCCCCCCAAGCGACCAGGTCGTCAATCACGGCGGGGGCTTCCGGTGTCTTTGGTCGCGTCGCGCGGACGAGGTTTCGGGCGTACTGATAAACGTGTTCGGCGACGGGAACGCGCCGCACGGTATCCTGCAATCGCAGGATCTGATCCCCTGTCAAAAGCGAGCTGAGCTCTGATGCGTAGTGGCTCGCCGACCGCTTCATGATTGTCAACTCGTCTTCAGCGGACGGATATCCGACATGGATTTTGAACATGAACCGGTCGAGCTGGGCCTCGGGTAGCGGGTAGGTCCCCTCCTGCTCGATGGGGTTCTGCGTGGCGAGCACGAAGAACGGCTCACTCAGGACAAATCGCTCCCCGCCCACTGTCACCTGATGCTCTTGCATCGCCTCGAGCAGCGCGGCTTGGGTCTTCGGAGGGGTCCGGTTGATCTCGTCGGCCAGGATCATGTTCGCGAAGATCGGGCCGTGTACGAACCGGAAGATCCGCTTGCCTGTCGTGTGGTCCTCCTCGAGCACGTCCGTGCCCGTGATGTCCGCAGGCATCAGATCCGGCGTGAACTGGATCCGCTTGAAGGTCAGGTGCAACAGACTCGCCACGGTGCTGACGAGCAACGTCTTGGCCAAGCCCGGGACGCCTTCGAGGATGCAGTGACCTCGACAGAACATCGCCACGAGAACCTGCTCGATCACGTCATCCATCCCGACGATGACCTTGGCCAGTTCCGCCGTTATCCGCTCATAGGACTGCCCCAGCGCTTCGACCATCCGCGCGTCATCATCCTTGGCCGCGTAGCTCGTGTGGATCTCGACGATGTCTTCCATCTGGACGCCATCCTCCAAGGATGCCTCGTCCCTTCGCTCCTGAGTCATGGGCGCCTCCTAGGTCACCAGATGGATCACGCTGCGGACCACGACGTGGAATCCGCAGGTCGACGAGCACAGCGAGCTTCAACCCAAAAGGGCCGGCAATCCCCCGCCCCCATGCGGCCAGAGGTCCACGATGTCCCCTCC
>JAFGLZ010000150.1 GCA_016927755.1 Phycisphaerae bacterium | reverse complement strand
GTTACCTTCGGTTACAGGCCGGAGAGCGCATGCCTGGTGGGGACTTGCACCCCACGGATCGAGTACACTCTCAGGCGCACTAGCCCACGGCGCCAGCCGTGGGGGGCCGGCTCCCCCCTCACACCAGAAGCCCCGTCAGGAGCGACACAATGCTACTATCCGCGGTGAATCAGTACGCGAACCGTCCGCCCACAACCATGATAGGTTCCCCGCCAACTCCCCTGCACCCCTTCCCCTCTTTCACGCTCCCACGCCTTCGTGCATACTGGCGCCGCGCCCGGCGTATGACCCGTGACCGCCTCTGGCCTGACCGCCGCCAATGCGGCAACGGCTTGAAAGACGAATAGGGACGCGATCGCAACCGCGTATTCGCGACTTCGCCCCCCCGAGCCGGCCCGTCCTCAGGCCGGTCGACCACCTAATCGCCAACCGACTGCCCACCTAAGGTCATCGACTCCCCTCCCCCGACTCAGCGCCCTGCGGTGAAACCACGATCGCACTGCATCCTCCTCCCCCCCGAGCGGGTATCACTCCCAAGAGACCCGTGGAAACGTCTGTCACCCCCGGCTGTGCCGACCCCCAAGGGCCTCCAGGGAAACGAGCCATGCGACTCCTGCTGTACGGGCTTCTCGCCGCCGCCGCCCTCGTCGCAGACCCCCTAACGATCCTCCGCCGAGTCGCGGAGCGATCGAGCAAAGACGCCCGTCGCCGCCAGGCCGCTCGAATCCGGATGAGCAAGATCCACAGCCTCTCCACCTTCTGGCGACTCGCGCCCCTGCTCCTCATCGCAACCTTCCTCCTCGTCCTGATGCTCCCCGTCCTTGGCCGCGTCCGATTCACCCTCAGACTTGGACCCGCCGGATGGTTCCTGCTCATGGCCCTCGTCCTGGTCGGCGGCTACGGCCTGCTCTTCTGGAACCGCCTAAGGGCCCGCCGCTTCTTCGAAGCCGTCCGAGGAGCAGACCACCTCGTCTGCCCCGAGTGTCACTACTCTCTCCTCGCCCACACCCAAGGAGGACGCTGCCCCGAGTGCGGCTACGCCTTCGACCCCAGAACCCTCCACGAAGATTGGAAAGACATCCAACACCTAGCCCGACGCCACCTCGCCTGACAGAAAAAAGGTGTCAGGAACCTTTTTCGCGGCGAGTTGCACAGATAACCTACTGAAAACAAACAGGATAGCACATCCATGGGTGACCCGAGTCCCACCGGAAGGATCGTCCCGAAAAAAGGTGTCAGGAACCTTTTTCACGGCGAGTTGCATAGATAACCTACTGAAAAAAAACAGGATAGCACATCCCTGGGTGACGCGAGTCCCGCCGGCAGGATCCTCCCGGAACGCGCGACCGCAAGTCAACACGACATCGTCAACAAGCTTGCCCCCCTTACCCCGTGCCGCGCCGGAGGGCCCGCCCCACATCTCCCCATGCCCCTCGCGTGCAGCACGAGACTCCCCTGATAGGGAGAGAACATTCGGCAACCAAGGCCGCCCACGTAATGCTCTCGAACCCTGCGGCCAAACCCGCCCGAGAACTCAGCCCCACCCCCCACCTGGACGATGTATGAGATGTCGGAGGGGCCTTTGCGAACCCCTCGTCGTTCTCGGACCTTACGCCCAGGGCCGCCTGATTCGCACCGACACGACCATGTTCCCTTCATTCATGGCATTCCTGTTCCTCGTCCTCCTCAGCGCCGGACTCCCCGCGACGGCCTGGATGCTCCTAGCGCGATCCCTACGCCGGGCCGTCCCCGACCCCGCCCGTCGCGGCCGGGCATGGCAGCGAAAGCTCAAGGTCCAACGCGGCGCCGGCCCATGGGACCGGCTCTGCTTCGCCGCCGTCGTCCTCCTCGCAAGCGTCATCCTCCTGCGACTACTCCTCGACGCCCGATTCCCCCTGCGAATCCCATTCTGGTCAACCACCGCCCTCATCTTCGCCATGATCGCCCTCGTCTATGCCTACCTCTACGCCGGCCACAGACGCGAAAAGCGATTCTTCGCTACGCTCCAACAATCCCACCACCTCATCTGCCCCGACTGCCACTACTCCCTCGCCGGACACACCCACGGCGGAACCTGCCCCGAATGCGGCTACACCTTCACACCGGACTCGCTCATCGAGGACTGGCTCGATACGATGAAGATGGCGCGGATTCGACGATCGTCGCCGTGAGTTCGGGGTACCGTTCGGATGCGTTCGAGTGATCTTGGTCGCTGCTGCGCCCGGGTCAGTCGGTGCCGTCTCTCATTCGCCAAGTGCTGCCGGACAGGTCCCAGCTTCAGAGCGAGGATCGCTTCCGTCCCCGCCGGTATGATGGTTGTTTGTCATGGATAGCGAGTTGTCCCGACAGATCGTGTCGTGTCTCAGTCTCGCTGTCGCCGCTGGCATTGGCGCCTGGGGCTATCGCGTGCACCAGACCCGCAAGCAAGTGCCTGCCCCCGCGCGGCGCAGGGCGGCGCGGCGGAGATTGCGTCGCTTTGACATCCTGCCGTGGTGTGTCCGGGCTCTTCTCTGGCTCCTGCCGGCCATCGCGTACCCGGTCTACCTGCTTCTCCTGCGGACAAGACACTGGAATCCGGTTTCCACACGATTCCTTCTCTTCGCCGTGCTTGTAGGTGTGGTACTGTATGTCCACTACTCGTGGACGCAGGACCGGGCGAGGGAGTTCCTCCGAAGGGTCAAGCGGATGCACTACGCCATTTGCCCAGACTGCCACTATTCCCTGGCAGGGCACCGCCAGGGTGGACACTGTCCAGAATGCGGATATGCGTTCACTCCGGAGTCGATCTTCCATGATTGGGCGGACGTCTACCGGCTGGCTTGGTGGAAGCCGCCGACGTGGGCGAAGCCTGATTCCGACAGGTCGACTTGAGCTGGCTGCCTGATGCGCAGCGCCCACCATGGACTGCGGCGGCCCCGACGCCGCTTTGGGTCCGCACGAAGCGTGCCTGCCCCCTACGGAACAGCGCCGCCTGCCCCGCCGTGGGTCGACGCCGCCTTCTCGCGTCGCGCCACGAGCATTGCCGAACAGAAACGGAAACCTGGCACGGCCGTGCCGACTGAGCGTCCCCCTTCACCCCCCAAACGGGGGCGCCGGAATGTGGCCCAGGGCGACCGCAGGGAGCCCTGGGTCCAACGCCCGTCGTGACCCAGAGCCCCGTAGGGGCGACGGAAGGTCAGCCCCCCGTTGGATCGCCATGATCGCCTGCCGCGACCCGCCACATGCGACGCGATGCCGGCTCAAGAAGAAAGACGTGGGCAACGATGAGCGCCTCGGCGGACGGCCCCATCAAACTCCCCCCGCCGATCGAACCACCAAACACTAGACCCACCGGACCACACCATTCAGCCATTGCCGCAACCCCCCCAGTACCCGACAATCGTGCCAACGTCGCGCCCGATGCGAAATGCGCGCAGCGGTCGCGCGGAGACCCGCATGGACTGGCAAGACGTCGTCACGCTTCTCGCCGCAGCCGTGGTCATTTCGTCCCTCATTTGCGCGCCCGTGTTCTGGTATCGAAAACGAGCTATCCCCGATCGATCACGACGCATGCGGGCAGGTGCCCGCTTCGCCAAGATCGGTGGGTCCGCCCGGAAGTGGATCCGACTCGGGATCATCACACTAGGGCTTACGGCAGCCGTCCCAGTCGTGCTCAGCGTGGCTTCGTTCGCATATGGGAGCACCAACGTCGCCGGCCTGTTCCTCGAAATCACGTTCGGTCTTGTGATTGCGCTGGCCATGTTATTCGACGTCAGACACTCGAGATCCCAGCGTTTCTTCCGCCGCCTGCAGCAAGAGGACTACCTCGTCTGCCCCGACTGCCACTACGCCCTGACAGGACACCGCCACGGCGGACACTGCCCCGAATGCGGCTACCAGTTCACACCCGAATCCCTCTTCCAAGACTGGACCGACGTCTGCCGACTCGCCTGGAAAAAGCCGCCGAGACCAGCGGGATCAGATGCGGTAGACTCGACATGAGAAACGCCGATCGGCACGCGAAGCGGGAAACCCGGACCTCGGAGCTTCAATGGGCCGATTCGAACACATCGCCGTCCCCTGCTCCATCGCGGCCGCCGCCCTCGCCGTCGCTGCCGTCCTCGTCCTCCAAAGACAGTACCGACGACTCGTACCCACCGAGACCCGACGCAAGAAAGCCCGGCGCCGACTCGTCAGGATCCACGGACCCGCCCGTCTCCCTGTATTCATCCTCCTCCTGGCCTGCGCCACCGCCTTCCCGCTGACCACGATCTACGCCGTGCTTCGCGCCCCGACCTCCCAATCTCGAACGATTCCTGAGGTGCAGAGGTGGTTGATCCCCCTGGCCCTTGCCGCCTTGGCCCTCCCCCCCATCCTCGCCCTCATCACGTGGAGAAGATCCCGCCGCTTCTTCCGTCGCCTCGAAATGGAACGCTTCCTGATCTGTCCCGACTGCCACTACTCCCTCGCCGGCCACGACCACGGCGGCCACTGCCCCGAGTGCGGCTACACCTTCACCGCCAACTCCCTCCTCGAAGACTGGATGGACGTCTATCGATTGAGGTGTCGCCGAGTCTCGATCAAGCTGGACTCCAGCGATGTCTCTTGAGAACCAACCTCGCCGTCCCAGGCGAGCCACGAAGGGGTCTTGGCATGATCAGACGACCACCGTCTCTGTACCGACGAACTGCGTCTGTAACGTCGGTTCGC
Organism: Phycisphaerae bacterium; assembly: GCA_016927755.1. GTDB lineage: Bacteria > Planctomycetota > Phycisphaerae > UBA1845 > JAFGLZ01 > JAFGLZ01. The sequence continues at coordinate 7,423 of JAFGLZ010000150.1, read as the reverse complement.
CATCCTCGAGCGGCATCCCGATGACCTCGCGGAGATTCTCCTAGAGCTCATCCAAAGTCGGAGCCTGGCTGTGGGCGCCGGGAAAGCCCGGCACGTAGCCCACATACAGTCCTGTGTCGGGGCACTTCTCAACAACCGCCGTGTAGACTCTCATACCCACCCCCGGAGCTTCGTCGGTATCATTCGGCCCGGATCAGCCTGAAAGCTCATCATATGCCGCCAGGATGAGCGTGGCCGTGCGGGATCAGCCACACTCGGCCTCGTCGACCCGGGCGGCTTCCCGGGACGGCTATGCGGCGTGCACGGTATGCACCGTGGCACTGGCCGAAGGAACGGGCTCGCCATGTCGGCGCAGCGAGTCGACGTGGAGGTTGACTGCTTCCTCGATCAGCGCCCTTACCTCCTCGACGGTGTCGCCGCAAGACACGCAACCGGGAAGATCGGGCACATAGGCGGAGTAGCTGCCGTCATCCGCCTTCTCGATGACCACGACATAGTCCATGGCACACCTCACTTCAGACCGGCCTGCTTGAGGATGCTGTTCAGCGTGCCGGGCGGAACCTCCTTGGCCAGCTTCCCACCCCCGGGCACGGTCACCGTCCCCGGCTTCCTCGAGTGACGGAACTGCATGTGACTCCCGACAATCCGATCGACTTGCCAGCCACCCGTTTCGAGCCGACTGATCAGATCGCGGTACTTCATGCCTTCACCCAAATAGATTGTTGCCTGATCTGGTTTCTGGATCAAGACCAGTCCGACCGCTACCCGCAAAGCTCATCATACGCCGCAAGAACGAGCTTGACCCTGCGGAAGTAGCCGCACTCGCCCTCGTCACGGCGACGAGCGGTATGTGTTTGGCGCGCACGCCGATCAAAGGTTGCGCGATCGCCGGATTGTCGGATGGCAGGTGGCGGCCGGACTCGATGCCGCCAAGGTGGTGCGGGAACGCCCCAGCGCGGGCCCGAACCCCGTCGTGGAATTCGAGCAGATCCTCCCGGATGGAACGCCCATCAAGGTCGTCTGGGCGTGGATTTCAACCGACCGCATGGCTAAACTGGTAACGGTGCACTTGGTGGACGGGTAAGAGCTATGGCTCTGCGCGGCAAGCGAACCAAGATCGAGCGATGGATTCACGCGGCATCATGCGTGGTGCGCGTCGAGGTCGAAGCCATCGTCCCTGACGCCGACCCATCCGAGCCCTGCCTCGAACCGCAGACAATCCGATATCTTGACGAGCTACAAAGCAAGGCCGATCGGGGCTTGATTGACGAATTGGCCCAGGCCGGGGACGTATACGTCCGACAGACCGCCTAACGTGCCCAATTGACCCCCAGCATCAAACCCAAGGATGCGACTTATCTGGCACCTACCCGCAAAACTCATCATACGCCGCCAGGACGAGCTTGGCCGTGCGGAAGTAGCCGCACTCCCCCTCGTCGCGACGGGCGGTGCCGGTGAACGTGGACAGGATGTACTCGGTGTCATCGCGGCTGACGCCGTAGAGGTGGAAGTAGGCGGCGTCCAGCTCGGCCATCAGCTCGGCCCGCTCGGCCGGGTCCCATCTGTGGATCGGCGGATCGAACCCCGCCGCCTCGGCAAACGGGCGCATGTCCTCAGCCGTGCACGTCAGCTTCAGAACCCGTTCCGAAATCCACTTTTCCAACCTGTGCCTCCCAGCCCAAGGACATTGCTCGGCGTACGCATCGGGTGGGAACACCGGGAATTGCTTGACGAGGAAGAAGTTGAGGTGAACATTGCCGACCTTCTGCCGCGCAACGAAATCCAGCGCGAAGCTGTTCAAGTTCGCCAGCAAACAACAGAGACGACGGGGCGCGCACTCGTAAGAAGGCAACACCAACGGTGCAGAGTTGACGACCCCGACACGGGGGATCAATGCCGCAATCATCGTCCGTTCGTTCGTAGGACTCGTTACGTCCTTGTAGCACAGAAAAGCCGGTGACGAGTCGCCCCTCAACGCCTCGGAAACTGCCCCGTCCGATACCCACCACCGCGGCTCCACCCCGTACTTCGCGTCCTGATGAGACACCAGCGACGTCTCGGCGGTCTGCCCCTGCCGAACCCATTTCTCTTCGTCCACCACAACGCTCGCCGCGCGATGATCGTACGCCTGGACCATCTTCGCCTCGTACAACGGCAGGTACACCTGCTTCTTGCGGACCCAGCGGTTGCCCTTCTGGATGAACCCCATGTCCTGGAGTCGCTCGCGAGTGTGGAACAGCTCGGCATCGTTGGTCTGGTCGAACATGCGGAAGAACCCGATGCCCCACGGGTTGACGGCCTCCGTGCCCGATTCGTCGATCAGCACGGGGACCCGCCGGTAGATCGCCTTCGTCAACTCTGCGTCCCGGCGCGACCGGAAGATCGGGCACGTCCGCGTGTTCGGATTGAGCAGCTTCATGTCTTCGCTCGACAGCGAAATGTGCCGCTCCCCATCCGCCAGATCCGCCATCTTGTGGGCAAAGAATACGAAGTCCGCAGACGCCGTCTCGACCTCGGACCCGCCGAAGATGAGCGTGCAGAACTTGAAGGAACGGTGTACGTCCGGGAAGATTCCCTCCCGGTTCTCGAAGTCGTACAGCTTGATCAGCGATTCCGCTCCCATCAACTCGCCGAAGAACACCTTGGTCGTGTCGTCCGTCGCAATGCCCGACGGCACCAGCAGCCCGACCCGCCCCGTCGGCGCAACGATCGTCCGCGCCAGTTCCGCGAACAGCATGTACGTGTTGATGTCGCCCTTGGCCGTCAAGGGGAACCGCCCACACGTCCGTGCGTACCTCAGCGCCCCATCCGCGTCCTCCTTGGCCCGCGTGTACCGCGCAAACAGATCGGGGTTGCCCTTCTCGAGGCGAGCGATCAGTGTCCGCCGTTTGGCAGCGCTCACCGCCCCCGCGATCTCCGGCGCCGACGCCGCGAAGAACTCCCGCTCCTGCAACTTCAGCCGTTCCCACGGCGGATTCCCGATCACGCAGTCGAATCCGCCCTTCCCGCGAGAGAAGACCCTCGGGAACACCCGCTCCCAATCCAGCGCCTTCGCATCAACCGCGGCGTCGGCGACCAGGCTGTTTCCGCACACAATGTTGCTCGACAAGTCCGCCAGCGTCTTGCCGCGCCGAGCCGAGCGGATCCACAACGCCAACTGCGTGATCTCCACCGCCTCGGTCGACAGATCCACGCCGAACAGGTTCTCGCCCAGGATCATCTCCGCGATACTGTCCGACAGCTCCGCCGCGGCTGAGTTCTCATGGAACGCCAGCGCGTTCACCACCTCGTTGTAGTAGTCCTCCAGAACCTCGTATGCCTGGATCAGGAATGCCCCGCTTCCGCAAGCCGGATCGCACACCTTGATCTCTCGCAGAGCCGCCAGGCACCCCCGCCAGTACGCCGCCACTTTCCTCCCGTCCGTCGCCGAGGACCGCGCGTCGGGGTCGACGCCGTGGGCTTTGGCGATGGCGGCGAAACGAGCTTCGATCAGTGCGCCCAACGTACTGCGGACGACGAACGTCGTGAAGTCCAGCGGCGTGTAGTAAATGCCGAACCGCTTCCGTTGCGCCGACTTCGGCATCGCCGACGCCTTACTCGGTACCGCACCGAAGAGCCCCCCCTGCCGCAGCCGCTCCAACTCCGTCACCGATTTCTCGAACAGGTGACCAAGCACGTCCACGTTGACTTCGTCGCGGAAATCGTAGCCCCCGACCTCCCGGAAGAAATCCGTCCAGTCGTCGTCCAGTTGGAGTTCGTCCACGTCGGGGTCGTGTCGGAACAGCCCGCCGTCGTACCCGCTCTCGAGTTCGAGATTCGGGTGCCCCTTGTCGATGGCATGGAAGAGGTCGATGAAGTTGCGCCATCGCGGGTTGGTCGCCCTCGCCAACGGCGGCACCGCCTGGTACGTGCTTTCGATCACCTTGCCCGGCAGAAGCTGGCGATCCTCGCAGAAGGCGATGAAGATGATGCGGTCGAGCAGCTTCTGAGCCACGTGAATCGCGACGTCGAACTCCTTGCCCTCTTGGGTGAACAGGTGTTCGATCAACGCCAAGCGGTTTCGGCTGTAGGCCTCATACAACTCGTTGCCCACCTCGTGTTGACGCTCGTCGGTCTCCTTCACCAGCCGCAGTGCCCGAGGCGGCTGCCCAAGGATCGACTTGAGCAATCCGCCATACTCGAAGAGCGTGTAGAACTCCCAGAAGCGCGTTTCGTTCCGCAACTCTTGCAGCGTGAAGTACTCGAAAGCCGCGGGGGTCTTCTCGCGGTGGTATAGGCGGAACGTCACGAAGTTGCTCACGATGCCCCACGGGCAGTTCGGCAGCGCGTTCAGGTAGTCCCAGCACTGCTGGACCGCCGTCCGCCCGTTGAACTTGTCCGTGTCCAGGTTCGTGTCGGCGCTCTTGAGCTCGATGACCGCCACGGGCTCCGGAGCCCGCCCCGGGCCAAACACGCCCAACGCCCCGTCGGCCGTCCCCACGCCAGGAACGGTGAAGCTCCGCTCCAGGTGGTATTCCTCCGGGCTCTTCGTGCCCGCGCGGTAATGGAGGGCCTCCCCGAAGACCTCCAACAGGAAGTCGGCGTCTAACGACGTCTCTTTCTTCTGAAGGTGACCTCCCTGTTCGAGATCCGCCCAGCGGACTACGATCGCCCGGGAATCCTCATGCTCCGGTTCCTGCTGTGCCAGCCTTCGGGCTGCGGCGCCCAGGTACCGTGGCAGCACCAGCGGACGTCGGCGTCGAAGGGCCGGCGACCGAAGGGACTCAGCCCCCGGTAACATCATCTGTACGTGACTTGACTTGCGCCTCTTCACCGCACTTGGACCCACCGTTCTCTACGCGAGCGAATCGTACATCCTCCTCGTGCCGCGGGTCAACGTCTCGCGCGATGGCCGGAGAGGCACCTCATGGGTGAGATCACCCTGCCCCGTTGCCGCTGCCGGTCTGTCGGTTAACTCACAGGTCTTCCCTGTTCGCGGATCGCAAGCGATGACTACAGCGCAGGCAGTCTTGACCAGCGCCGTTCGCCCTCACAAGGGGTCAAAGGGGGGATTACGGGGGCGCAGGTTGCGGCGCGCTCCACGGCGCTTCTGTCCCGACGACGTGATAGGCAACCCGCAGCACGTACTCACCCGTCAGTCGTGCAGGCGTGGCAGGACGGACCCTCCAAACACCCATCTCCCGGGTGTTTCGGTCGAACAGGACGCAGTGTTCGATATCCTTGAAGCGCATCTCCTTCATGAATTGTACCAGCAAGACAGAAGGGTGAACACCATGATCTTTCGCCACGAAGGACGCCACGGCGTACAGCCTGGGGTCCTTGGGGCCATTGAAGTACTCGGCAGTATCCTCGAGCGAGCGCAGTTCGGGGCGGATGCGGATACGTGCGACGACAAAACGTTTCCGCCAATCTGCGGGCGCGTATACGATCCCGTACACATCCCCCTGCGCGTGCGCCACAGCCCTGGAAACACGTATCAGGTTGGCAGCGTTGAAAATCCATACTTCCCCCGTCTCATCCGACATGCGCGTCCCGGATACCTCTCGAAGCTTCGACTCGTAGAATCTGCTCGGAGATCGCTGGCCGTTCTCCCATCGACAGAGCGTTTCGTACGGGGTCCCGAGAAGCTTGGCAAAGTCCTTACGTGACAATCGCATCTTGTCGCGGATTGCTCTGATCTCATCCTTAGTCATTTTGGCGTCCCCGGGCGGTTGATAACCCACGCGCGCCCAAGTATGATACCAGTATCGCAACTACCGAATAGTGTACGAGTTCATAGAGGTCCTCGACGCGCAGACATATCACAAGCCCACAAAGCACCAGGAGGAGTACTGTTACTATGAGCCTGCCTCTCAAGCTCATCCTCTCTGTCTTCCCGCATCCCCGAGTCATGGCGTAGACTCCTTTGGTGTATGACGACCGTCATATCAGCCTCTGCTAGCAATCTTGTATCGGCAAGACTGCACCAGGACTTTAGTTGAAATACCGTGGCACTTGTCACGATTGAGTTCGGCTCCTCTCCTGCTACATCATAGATACAGTTGCCTACATATCTTATGAGCCTCCCGCATGAGCATCCTTCTCCCAGCTTCTCGAAAGGGACCCGACCGAAGCAAGTCTTCCTTCAGCCAGCATGGCTCTAGCTCTAAGGAATTGGCGCCTCTAGACGCCGGATAAGCAGCCCCCCCTGGCGTAGACATCGCGACTCGTAAATCTTCGCCACCTCCTGTACATCAGCTTCTATTGCACAGCTCGCCCAGAGGACCATTGCCGAAGTGCCCTTTCTCGTGATCCGAGACCTGGAGCTGTACGACACGCTTCAAGATGTCAGCGCTGACCTGACCTGGAGAGCTGCCCGAAAGCCTTCAGTGGGCGATGTCCATGTTCAGCCCCACACGCCGAGACAACCGTTCGTAACGCCATTCGTCGACCACACTACATGGCAGCTCCAGGACCGCGAGTCCGCCCAGCGCATACAAAGGACCGGGCTCCAACTCGATGGCGAACTGCACATCCACCTACTCAGCCGCATCCAGGGGAACTGTCAGTCGATTCGCCAGGAGGCCTATCCCTTCCTGGGTGCTCATCGTAATCGCGACGTGGCGGTGCCCATCGTCATCTCCCCGCCGGGTCCCGGGAACCAAGCCGCAGGTGTCCGCCGTGCGTTCAAGGACGCCGCGCCACACACCGCTACTCTGTCCGCCCGCCACCACAGGGAAACTATGGCAATGCGGTGAGATAGGTGGCCGTCCCATCCCTTTTGCAGCGTTGGCGCACGAAAGTGTTCGTTATCGGCGGTTTGTGCGCCGCGCGATGTGGTGCGCATTAGCCCAACTTTCGCACATCTAGCCCAGGTTGCGCCGTTGCGGAAGCGAACCCGGACCAGCAGGCCACCACGCTCACGCCGAAATCGAATGGTCCCGCCGAAAGTTCCTGAAATTCATCCAAATGCTCCACGAGACGCAACACCGCCTCTGCCCCGACTGCCAGTACTCCCTCGCCGGCCACGACCCCGCCGGAACCTGTCCCGAATGCGGACACCCCTTCACCCCCGAGTCCCTGAAAGACGACCTCGCCGACCTCGAAAACCTCATCCGAAATCGCCTCCCACACCAGTAACCCCACCCCCGCGTCCCCCCAGTACGCCGACCCCCTTCTCCGGAAAGAGAACGCGGAAGCGAAAAAAGGTGTCAGGAACCTTTTTGCGCGCCAGAATTGGGCTTAAGGCCTTGTATCAGGATAATTTACGAAGACAGGAGAGATGGCAATGCATCATGTTGTCCTGCAAGATGCCGCCCAATCGAAACCGCATCCCCGACCACCCCGAAAAGTGCTGCATTTCGGTGCATTCCGCGAGATCGACCACCTCGAGCCCCAGGCACGACCCCTCGAAACAGCGCATTTCCGCGCATCCCAGCGCATT
>JAFGLZ010000018.1 GCA_016927755.1 Phycisphaerae bacterium | reverse complement strand
GTTCCGCCGACACGCCTCGCTTGCTCATGCCCCCATCATGCCGCGCAACCCCGGCGGCGCATAGATGCGGTTCGTTAAGCGGACACCAAGGCCCTGCTGAAGATGGGTGAATTCAACGGGCATCCTATTCTGTCTCCTCGTGAGTTGCTGGATCGCTTGTCGCCACCCGCTTCGCCTCCTGACCGGTGAACTCCTCCCACCGACGAACGATCACATCGCAGTAGGCCGGATCGATCTCCGTCAGGAAGGCGTGCCGTCCTGACTTGCCGCCCCACAAAACGCCCCGGTGACCGCCGGGGTGTTCTCCGGTGTGAGGTCACCGGGATCGACCAGCCGCACCGGCTTGCCCATCTCCCTGGCGATCTCGATCTCCGCCTGCACACCGACCGATTGCTCCCACCCGCCCAGCATCAGCACCCACAACTCGTCGCACCAGGCCAGGAAGGCACCGTCGTATCGCTGCCAGAACGCCCAGTCCTTCGGCAGGCCGAAGCGGGCGATCCCGTGCGAGTGCGAGATCGGCGAGAAGACCTCGATGCCATGCTGCATGAGCGCGGCCGCCGCACGACACACCGCCTCGAAGCGTTGCTCCTCGACGCCCGGCTCGGGATCGCTGTAAGGGGAGGCGAGGCAGATCACGCGGCCACCTCCGTTTCGGGTTTGGGCTCAGGTTTGCTGGCAGCGATCCGCTCGACCGTCGTTTCCCGCTTGCATTCTCTAGTCAAGAAGGCTTTACTTATAGACGACGCTAGTAAAGAGTTCCTGACTAGTCTCCGGCCGTGGTCAAGGAAGCCTGACCAGCCATGAAGAGAACCACCGGCACATACCGAATCATGAAGTCCGACGACGAGGACGTGCGGGCCTTCATTCCCGCGCCCTTGCCGCCGGCTGATCCGCCGCTGACGCTGGACGACGAGGCGACGCGATTGCTGTCTGACGCCACGGCTGCGATCGGTCGTCTGGCCGTGGCTGCCGACATGGTGCCCAGCGCTGACTGGTTCCTCTACGGCTTTGTCCGCAAGGAGGCCCTCATCACGTCGCAGATCGAGGGCACGCAGGCGACGCTGCGTGACGTCTTGACATTCGAGGTCGGCGAGCAGGCCCAGCGCCCCGAGGATGCGGCCGAGGTCTGCAACTACGTCGACGCCCTGACCTATGCTCGCCGCGAATTGGCCCGGCCGAAGGGGCTCAGCCTGTCGACGCGCCTCCTCTGCGGCGCCCACAAACGCTTGTTGAAGGGGGTGCAGAGCAGTTCGAAGCAGCCCGGTCAGATTCGACGCAGCCAGAATTGGATCGGCGGTAGCAGGCCCGGCAATGCCCGATTCGTCCCACCGCCGCCGGGCGAGGTCCCCGGGGCGCTCTCGGCGCTGGAGAAGTGGATTCACGGCCGCGATCCGCTCCCGCCGCTGGTCCGTGTCGGACTGGCACACGTCCAGTTCGAGACCATCCATCCGTTCCTCGACGGCAACGGACGCATCGGTCGCTTGCTGATCGCCCTGCTCGTCGAGCATTGGGGCCTGCTCAGGGCACCGCTGCTCTATCTGAGCGTCGCGTTCAAGCGGCACCGCCAAGACTACTACGACCGTCTGAACGCCGTCCGCCTCGACGGCGATTGGGAGGGCTGGACCCGGTTCTTCCTGGCCTGCGTAACCGAGGCGGCAGACGATGCCGTCGCCAGCGCCCAGAGACTCTTCGCCGTGACCACGGCCGATCGGAAGAAGGTAGCCTCGCATCCCAAGGCCACCGTTCCGGCGATCCGGCTCTTCGAGGCCCTGCCGTCCAACCCAGTGATAACGATGCCGCTGGCCATCAAGCTGTTGGCCGTCAGCAAGCCGACCGCCCTCAAGGCCATCGACGCCCTCCAGAGCGCGGGCATCCTGCGCGAGACGACGGGCAGACGTCGGGATCGTGTCTATGCCTATCACGACTACCTCCAGGTGCTGACGCCCGATACGGAGTGACTCATCCCGCGGCTACGGGGTCCGTTTGAAGTCGTCCTGGCTCTCGATCGCGTCCGAGGCCATCTCTTCGGCCGAACTGGATCCGCCGGACGGATTGACCGATGGTGATACACTGGATATACTTCGTATATACGCTATGGGAGCCGTGTCATGATCAAGACATTGACGAAGCACGGGAACAGCTTGGCCCTGGTCATCGATAAGCCCGTTCTGGAATTGCTCAGGATCACGCCGGACACGCCGATCGAGATCTCGACCGACGGCAGGAAGCTCGTGCTCTCGCCGGTCCGGGATGCCAGGCGGCAGGCCAAGTTCCGCGAGGCTCTCGAAGACACGAACCGCAAGTTCGGTCGAGCCCTCAAGAAGCTGGCGGAATAGCCGATGACGCCGGAGTTCCTGACGCTTGAGGACGTCCTCGAAGCCGTCACGATGGCCGTCGCCCGTGGCGAAGCGGGCAAGGAGCAGGTAGCAGACTTCTTCCGGAGCATCGCTCACTAGACCGCCTCCTCCGCCGAGTGCATGTTCGCACCCTTGATCGGGATCCGCTCGGCCTTGCGCCCGGTGAATTCCTCCCAACGCCGAACGATCACATCGCAATAGGCCGGATCGATCTCCATCAGGAACGCGCGCCGCCCCGTCTGCTCGCATCCGATCAGCGTCGATCCGCTACCGCCGAACAGATCCAGCACGTTCTCGCCCGGCTTCGATGAGTACTGGATCGCACGGACGGCCAAGTCGACGGGCTTCTCCGTCAGGTGGACCATGGCCTGGGGATTGACCTTCTTGACGTGCCAGAGATCGGTGGCGTTGTTCGGGCCGTAGAAGTGGTGGCCCGCGCCTTCCTTCCAGCCGTAGAACGCGAGCTCGAACGCGCCCATGTAGTCCTTGCGAGTCAAGACCGGGTGCTGCTTGTCCCAGACGATGCCCTGGCTGAAGTACAGGCCGGAGGCCTTCAGCGGAGCGGGGTAGTTGCCGAGGTTGGCGTAGCCGCCCCAGATGTAGAACGACCCGCCCGGCTTGAGCACGCGCGAGGCGTTGCCGAACCAGGCCAGCAGCATCTTGTCGAAGGCCTCGTCCGTGACGAAATCGTTCTCCAGCGGACGGTCCTTGGCCCGCATCTTGGCGGGGGCCTTGTCGGGCACGACGGCTCCACGCTTCAGATCGAACCTTTGGTGATTGTTGAGGCCCGACTCGCCGAAGCTACTGAGGCCGGCGGCGATGGCGTTCTTGCTCCGCGGCTCGACCTTCACGTTGTACGGCGGATCCATGTTCACCAAGTCGATCGTGGCCCCGTCGAGCAGACGATCCAGATCCTTCGTCGATGCACTGTCGCCGCAGAGGAGACGATGCTCGCCGAGGATCCAGAGATCGCCGCGCTGGGTAACCGGCTCGTCCGGCGGCTCGGGCACCGCGTCAGGGTCCGTCAGGCCCTCCTTCACGCCCATGCCCTCGGTGAGGAGCTTGGCCAGCTCGTCGTCGTCGAAGGCCAAGACGTCCATATCGAACCCGCCCTCCCGCAGCTCGGCCAGCTCGATGGGTAGGATCTCGAGGTCCCACTCCGCCAACTCGCCCGTCTTGTTATCCGCGATGCGATAGGCGCGGATCTGCTCGGGCGTCAGGTCCTTGGCCACGTGGACGGGCACCTTGGCCAAGCCGAGCTTCTTGGCCGCCTTCCACCGCGTATGGCCGGCGACGATCACGCCGTCGGTGTCGACGACGATGGGCTGGCGGAATCCGAACTCGGCCAGCGAGGCTGCAACGGCGTCGACGGCCGGGTCATTGACGCGAGGATTTCGCTCGTACGGGCGGACGTCGTCGGTCTTTCGTAGCTCAACGACGAACTTCGGTGAAGCCACGTCCTTCGTTGCGGTCATTGCGATTCCTTTCGCGTGATCTGGCGGTCGGACCAACGGACGACCTCACGGCACATGCCGATGAACTCCTCGTTCGTCAGCGATCCCTTGGCCCGGTTCACGTCCTTGTGCAGCACCTGTGCGTTCTCGATCACGTGCTCGCCGCCGAAGCGAACAGGCACAATGTGATCGAGAGCGGCAGTCTGCGGCGTTAGGCTGCGGCCCGTGAGAGCGCAACGGTACTGCTGGGCTTCCAGCAACCGCAGCACGTTCGTCACCGACACGTCGCCTTGCGGTGCGGTGGCGGTCTTCACCAACTCCGATCCCGTTTCGGGATGTAGCGGCTCCCCGGTGCCCTCCGGCGGCTCGCCCAGAGATGCCAGTCGCTCTTGCGGGCGTGATGGCCCTTGTAGGCGAGGATTCCTACGCTTCGCTGGGCGAAGACCCTCCACGTTGGCCGAGTAGCGACACGGGCGTTGCCCTTGGCGGGTGGACGGCTCAGGCGAATCTGCCAGCCGTTGACCATACTGATGGCCGCCATTGCCCAAGGATCGAGACGCCGCAGATCGTTGACCATGTCTGTCCGCAGCCGACTGGTCATTCGGCCGGCAGCGCGTCGCCAGGCTGAAATCTCGTTCGCATCCATGCATTTCTCACTCCTTGCTTGCCGCTGCGTCAATTCGGCGCGTCCACAAGAAACTCTCTCATGTAAGCCGACGCGTTCGCGTGCCATAAAGATCCTTTGGATCAGGTAGGACCCACGGCAAGCGTCGCGAAGCCCCTACATGCTCGGGGTGTTTCGGGGGGCGTTTCAAACGCCCCCAAACACCCCCGTAGGGGGTAGGTGTGATGTGTTCCGCCCATATTTCCGGGCTCGTTTTCCATAAGCCACACACGGAAAGACGCTTGCAGAAACGACATCCGCGGAACTGCGGCGCGTTTTGCGGCGCGCCGCATGTTTCTCGACACGGAACAGCTGTTCCGTTTTATAAGAGCCTTCGTGTTCATGGCTTGCATCGCTCCTTCGCGGAACTAGTTCCGCTCAGTTCCGGAACTCAGTTCCGCGGCACCCTCTTCCAGTTCCGCCGTAAGTCCTTTGTTTTGGTTCCGGATTTGCCGCACGTATCGCTCGGAAACCCCCACCTCGGAGGCGATCACTTGGGCGTCCGCATCGGGGTTGCGGGCCAGCAGTGCCGCCGTCCACAGAGCCTTGTCGCCGCTGAGGCCGAGGCGGCTCTTGACGTATCGCATGTGCGAGCCCATCTGGATTCTGGCGACGAGGCCGCGCTCGATGGCCAAGTCAAGCATCTCATAGGCCCGGCGCTCGGACAGGCCGAACCGCTGTTCCGCCTCATATCGCACTGACCGCTTCGAGCACGGGTCGTTGATGGCCACGCATCCCTCGACGAAGTCATCGAGCGGGATCTCCTTGGCCTTCGACTTGGGTTTCTCGGCCCCGAGCAACGCGGAAGTGTCCACTTCGTGCGCCGGGAGGAAGAGCGGCCACTGCCAGAGCAGCGCCCGCGGCTCCATCGGGGGCCAGCTCCGGATGGCGGATTCGAGGACGATCATGCCCTCCTCTTGGTGCTGGCGGAGGATCAGATGGGTGTCGGCGGCTCGCGATTGGCTCCCCGCTCCTGCCCCCACGTCGGTGACCGCCTTGCCGGACTGGTTGCCCTTGCTGGAATGATGGACCAGGACAAACGCGCACTCCATCTGCCCGGCGTAGCGATCGATGTGGTTGTACAGACTCGCGATGGCCCCGTTGTCGTTCTCGTCGGTATCTCGAGGCAGCGTGCGGTAGAAGGCGTCGATGATGACGAGCTTATACTCGCCAGGATCGATACGGCGGAACCAGCTGCCCAGCGAATACAGATCACGGAGTTCGCCGCGCAGGCTTACCGTATCGATGTTCCCACTGTAGAGGCGGTGTGGCAACTTCAGAGCCTCGCTGAGGGTCTTGTAGCGATGCGTAATCGTGGGCAGGTGCAGCTCGTTGTCGATGTGCAGCACGCGGCCCTGCTCCACCGTCAACCCGAGCCAGTCCATGCCCGATGCGATCGAGATCGCCAGCATGGAGACGAACCAGGACTTGCCCATCTTGGGCGAGGCGATGACGTTCATGGTCTCGCCTTCGCGGAGCAGGCCATGGATCACTGGTGGGTTGAGTCCGGTGAAGTCCTCGACGAGATCCTTGAGTCGGCGGATTGGGGGGCCATCATCAGAATCCTCGCTCACGGGACCGCAGGCCTGGCCCAGGATGGCCGAAATGTCCACGCCTGTAGATTCGAGTGGATCGCTCCCGTATCCGAGTTGCCGAAGGGAGCCAGCCGCTTGCTCGTAGTCCCCGTCGTGGTTGAGCAGCGTGTAGACGGAGACGGGGACGCGCTGGCCGATGACCTCGGCCAGGACCGACTGGTAGAAGCTGGCCTGGTGGTGGTAGCGCCGGCGTCTGGCCTCATTCTCGAACCAGGTTAGGTCGGCGGTGGTCTTCAAATCGACGACGCCACGGTGCGGATGGAGCCAATCGACGCGGATCTGGCACGGGGTACCGCAGTACTCGGCGCGGACGACGCCCTCGGATCGGCCGTAGAGCAGTAGGTCCACGGCCTCGTCGTTCATGGCCACGCCAGAAGCCATGTTCTCGATCAGGGGCAGGTCGTTGTGGTGGACGCCGGGCTTGCCCTTCGTGGTGGCCCACTCCCGGAAGGCCTTGGTGTCTCTGCCGAACGGCTTGCTTGTGTTCTTGTTGATCGGCCCGCCCAAGGCGAAGCGGGCCCTATAGGCTTCGCGGCCCTCGAGGATGCGGCAGTGCGTGGCCTGGCCCACCAGCAGCGCCGGCGTGTCCTCGTCGGGAAGCAAGCCAAGCTGCTTCTTGCGGTACAGCCAAGGGCAGTTGATGAAATCAATCAACTGATGACTGGAAAGGAACTTCCCGGCCTTAGCGTGGTACTCGTCCGCCGGCTCGGTCATCAACACGCCGAGATCGATGGCTAGGCGGCTCTCGTCACTCTGCGGCATTGTCGGACTCCCTTGATTCGTGGAGCGTCGTTCGATCCTTCGCTCGTAATGCCTATTGCCGCAGAGGCCACTAGTTTCGCGGTGCCATCCAGAATCACATGAGCCTCATGTCCCCTCACATCAATCCTCACATGAGCGGTTTGGCACCGGTGCCATCCTCATGTGAGCGTCACAATGAGACCCATGTGATTTCCCCCTCTCACATCCATCCGTACAGACGTGACACCGGCTCGACCGTGACCATGGCCTCAGTCGCTCGGAGCGAAACGGAAGCGCTCGGGCAAGCAACGAGGCACTGGCCACGGAGACGCAGATCATGGGGACGAACCGAGTCCGGGAGCTGTACGAGAACTACGTCGGGGCGCTCGAGGAATGGCAGATCAAGCTGGCCATCGCCCGCCTCTTGCACTTCGGCGTTCCGGAGGATGCTTGGGAAGACGTGATGCAGGAGTTGGCGATCGTGATCCTCAGATTCCGCTTTGATCCCATCAAGGCGCACGCCGCCAGCGAGCGAACGATCCTCTGTCGCAGGCTCGACAACCGCATCCGCATGCTCGCACGGTCCAACGCGCGACGCGTGGCCTTCCACGAGAGGCTCAGCGTGCTGCGGCATCCGACGGAGGACGCGGATTCTATAGAGGATGCCATCACCGACGTGGAGGTCCGCGAGCTGCTCCAGGAGCTGACGCCTGAGGAGAAGGATATCTGTAAAGGGCTGATGAACGGTGAGAGCATCAACTGGATCGCCCGCCGAACCGGCCAGACGTGGGGCACGATCGATCGCCGCGTCCGCCGTATCCGCGAGATCTTCAGAGATCGGGGGTTCGACGCATGGCCCGTCTGAAGACCATCGCCGACGTTCCGTCCACGGCCGATCGGCGGCTGGGGGAGCTGGCCGAGATCCTCGCCCGGGGCGTTCTACGCATGGCGGCGAAAGAGAGTGGTTTTGGTCGAGAAACGGCCTTGAGCTCCCCGCCGAAACGAGGCTCAGTGTCACCACGTCCGAAGGACCGGAAGAGAGCGAGGTGACATGATGGACAAGACCGTGCTGAGCCAGATCGACGCGCTGAACCGTATGTCGACGGCGCAGCTCCGCAATCGCTGGGGCGAGTTGTTCGGCGGCGAGCCCGGCATGCTGGGACGCAGCTACCTGATCCGCCGGCTGGCCTACCGGATCCAGGAACTCGCCTATGGGGGGCTCAGCCGCGAGGCCCGAAAGGCCCTCAACGCCATCGCCGACGGGGCCTCCGTCCAGGCGGCGACCCGGGCGAAGAAGCGCCAGAGGGTGAACCTCCAGGTGGGCACGCGACTGCTCCGCGATTGGCACGGGGACCGCTACGAGGTGATCGTCGCGGAGGACGGTTTCGTCTACGACGGCAAGCGCTACAGGAGCCTGTCCGCCGTGGCCCGAGCCATCACCGGCTCGTACTGGGGCGGCAACCGCTTCTTCGGCCTGACGTCCGGCGGCAAGGCCAGGCAGGTGAAGGCATGAGCCAGAAGGCCAAGCCCACCATCCGATGCGCCATCTACACGCGGAAGAGCCACGAGGAGGGCCTCGACCAGGACTTCAACTCCCTGGACGCCCAGCGCCAGGCGGGGGAGGCCTTCGTCGAGTCGCAGAAGCACGAGGGCTGGCAGTGCCTCCGCAAGCGATACGACGACGGCGGGTTCTCCGGCGGGACGATGGAACGCCCGGCCCTGGAGGACCTGATCGCCGACATCCAGGTCGGCCGAGTGGACTGCGTGGTGGTCTACAAGGTCGACCGGCTGAGCCGGTCATTGCTGGACTTCGCCAAGCTCATCAGCCTCTTCGAGGAGCATGACGTCAGCTTCGTCTCGGTCACGCAGCAGTTCAACACGACCACGTCGATGGGCCGGTTGACGCTGAACATCCTGCTCTCATTCGCCCAGTTCGAACGGGAGATCATCGGCGAGCGGATCCGTGACAAGAAGCTGGCCACCGCCCGCCAGGGCAAGTACGTCGGCGGCGCGCCCGTCCTTGGCCTGGACGTCGTGGACAAGAAGTACGTCATCAACGATCCTGAGGCCAAAGTCGTGCGGCGGGTCTTCGAGGTGTTCGAGGAGTTGGAGTCGTGCCGAAAGGTGGCCGTCACCCTCAACGCGGAGGGGTTCCGCACCAAGCAGTACGTCACGAAGACCGGCAAGGTCCGCGGCGGGAGAGCGTGGACGCGGCCGCAAGTCTACAACGTATTGACCGATCGCAAGTACATCGGCCAGGTTGTTCACAAGGGCAAGGCCTACCCAGGTGAGCACAAGGCCATCATCCGGCAGGACGTCTTCGACCGCGTGCAGGCGCAGCTGAGGGCCAACAAGACGTACACGCACAAGCACCAGGTACAGCGGTTCGCGCTGCTCCGCCGCATAATGCGCTGCGGCCACTGCGGTAGCCTGGTCCAGCCCGCTTGGGCCAAGAACCATGGACGAGAGTATCGCTACTACACCTGCGCGAAGAAGATCAGGACAGGATACGGTAAGTGTCCGCTGCCGTCTCTGCCCGCCGGCGAGGTCGAGACGGCCGTGGTCGACCAGCTTCGGGCGCTCCTGCGCCATCCGGACGTGATCGCTCGGACTTACCGCGAGGTGCGGAAGTGCGGTAGGGGGGGACCGGACGAGGAGGCGCTAGCGAGGTTGGACGAGCTCCGCAAGCGACAGGATCAGGCGCAGAGGTCGATTCGGGCCGTGCTGAGCGTGGGCGATCAGGACGAAGGCTTCATGGCCGAAGAGCTCAAGCGGCTGAACGGAGAGTTGAAGGCTCTGGAGGACGCCATCAGGGAGATCGAGGCCAATCCCACCTCAGCCGAACCGATGGAGCTCAACCGCGTGGCAGACGCCTTGAGGGCCGTCGACCCCGTGTGGGACGTGCTCTTCCAGGAAGAGCAGCGACGGATCGTACAGTTGCTCATCGAGAGCATCACCGTCAGCATGAGCGGCATCGACGTCCGCTTCCGCACCAACGGCATCGAGCAGATCGTCGAGGAACTCCACCCCATCGAGGAGCGAATGCATGCGTGATACGAGCGCCATCGAGAAGGAACAGCGGCGTCGCTACCCGGGCATCACTGTCCGCCGCGAGGACGAGGCTGTCGTCGTCCGTATCCCCGCACGGTTCCGTCGGCGCAACGGCAGGCAGATGATCTTGCTGAACAGCGAAGAGCCGATTGAACCGAAGCGCGAACGAGAGGCCAACCAGACATTGGTCGAGGCCATCGCCAAGGCCTATCGCTGGCAGGAGCAGATCGAGTCCGGCGAGTATGTCGGCGCCGAGGACTTGGCACAGGACATCGGTGTCGATCGAACGTATGTCGCCCGAATGCTTCGTCTGACATCGCTCGCTCCGGACATCGTTGAGGCAATCATCCGAGGCGACGAGCCGGAAGGAATCAGTCTGGAGAAGCTTCGGAAGGGGCTGCCTGTGGGGTGGAAGGAACAGAGGAAGGTGTGGCGGCGCCCGCCGGCCTCACCTGACTTCACGTAGCCAGCCGATCATCTGCTTGAGGTGCTGGCCGCCAGCCACTTCGTCCAGCATCGCGAACCCAAAAGCCTTCCCCGCCTCATGGCAGACAGTTCACTTCAGTAGGCGGTTGGCCCCTTGGCGAGATGACCCATGAAGATCACGATCTGTATCCATTCTCGTTGAAGAGCGGGGGGACAAAGGAGCATCTGCGCGTGGCGGGTAAATCGGGGATTGGCAAGACGGACCTCTCGTTCATGCTCGTGCTCGGAGTGGGGGAGCGGGAATCAAGGTATTTGCTGTTGACTGGAAGCGTGAGTACGGAGTTCATATACGGCTACGCTACCGCACGAGTGGGGCGCTCAACGGAATCGGTGGAACCCAATATGAGCTTGTGACGACGGGAAGGACGTATTCTGACGCCTACAGCAAGGCTACTCTATTCCTCTTCGTCTATCTCGGCCTCCCTGTCGCCTGGATGCCTGTACCGTGTCTCGGTCCTTTAGGGTAATCTCCAATGAATCCGTATCGAGTTCTTGTAGTAGGCCTTGGCAAACGCGGGATGCATCATGCTCATGCGTTCAATGAAGACAGCCGCTTTGACCTCGTCGGCATCTGCGACCAGCGTGGAGATCGGCTGCGAGATGCGGCCGGTGAGCTAAGTGTCGAGACCATAGCGGATGACGCGAGGGTAGCCGCCAAGAGCGCAAAGCCGGATGTTTTCTGTTTCTGTACAATGCCCGACGTTCGCTACGAATTGGTCGAGATTGGCGTTGAATGCGGCGCGTCACTCATCGCGTTCGAGAAACCCATGGCACTATCTCTGTGCGAAGCTGATAAGATCATGACTATTGTCCGAGAAGCGGGCGTTCGCGCAGTTGTCTGTCATCAGCATCGATACGGCGAGCACTATCAGAAGGTAAGACACATCATCGAGAGCGGGCAGCTTGGGAGGGTTCACACCATCCATGGGACAAGCTGCGCTTGGATGGCGCATCTGATGACGCATCTTGTTGATTACATGCGTTGGTACAACGACAATGTAGATGCCCAGTGGGTGATGGCCCAGGCTGCTGGGAGGTGCAAACTGAGTGACAGACAACACCCGTCTCCTGACTACATCGCGGGGGTGGTGCATTTTGCGAACGGCGTTCAGGGCATTATCGATTGCGGCGCCGGAGCCCCAGATGTGCCAGAGGTCGACTACTGGTGGCGGAAATGCCGAATCATCGTTCATGGCACGTTGGGTTTCGCTGAAGTCCTCACCAACGATGGATGGCGAGCAGTGACCAGGGAAGGTGCCTCGATGGGCGAGGGACGGATGGACTACGAACACGATATGCGGCTCTACGTGGCGGATATTGCAGAATGGCTTGCCGACCCGGAGGTGATCCATCCGTGCAATGTGGAAAGCGCATACAAGGGGTTCGAAATCGTCATGGCCATGTGTCGTTCGGTAGTACAGCGCGCACAGATCCCTTTGCCCTTGACCCCAGGATCAAACGAGCTGGATGAACTGGTTGCGGTTCTTCCCGACCGGCCAGTAATCCCAAGTACGTCAGAAAACGCGAGCCACTATCTGCCGCAGGCTGGCCTTGATAGCGATCTGTCATAGGATAGGGACGGCGCGGCCACAACGATGCTGCATCTGAGTGCCGATATGGGGACGTTGTGGATCGCCGCAAACGGGACATGGAACCTAGTGAGCATCTCGATCCCACTCTCCTGAAGGGGCGCCGCCGTGTTGTCTGAGAAGAAGGCGCAGAAGCGGGCATGTCTGGAGAGCATGTGAACGGTAGTTGGCCTGGCGACCGCATCGTCTCTGGGACACAGGGCCGGAGTATCCGGGGGTAAATCATGGAAGACGATTTCACGTACGATGTCTTTCTCAGCCACAGCTCAAAGGACAAGGCGATCGTTCGCGAGGTGGCGGCGCGGCTGCGGAAGAACGGATTGCGAGTGTGGCTTGATGAGTGCGAGATCCGTCCCGGTGACAGCATCCCGACCAAGATCGAAGAAGGGTTGGAGCATTCCCGCGTGCTTGTGCTGTGCATGTCGAAGAACGCGTTCGGTGCCGACTGGGTGAAGTTGGAGAGCCACACGTTTCGCTTCAGGGACCCCCTCAACAGAGAGCGTCGCTTCGTGCCTCTGCGACTCGATGATGCGCCCATCAAGGGCTTCCTGCAGCAGTTCAGGTACATCAACTGGCATCCGGAGCACACCGAGCAGGAGCATGACGAGCTCATCGAAGCTTGCAGGCCGTCGGCGAGGCCCGTCGCGTCCGAGGATTCCTGGCCGAGCGAGCGTTTCGATTTCGATCATGTCCCCGAAGTGGGGTGTTCCGTGCTAGGTCGTGAGGACGATCTGAGGTTCCTCGATGAAGCATGGGAGAACGAGACCCTCAACGTTGCATGCCTTGTCGCCGGCGGCGGTGTGGGTAAAACGGCTCTCGTAAGAAAGTGGCTTGATGGGATGCGCGCCCACAGATACGCCAGAGCTGAACGCGGCTATGGTTGGTCGTTTTACAGCCAAGGAATCGGAGACCGTGTTGTCTCCTCTGAGGCGTTCATCGATCGGGCCCTGCGCACTTGGTTTGACGACAAATCGATGGCTGATAGTAGCTATTCACCTTGGGACAAAGGGAGGCGCCTGGCGCAACACGTTCAGCGGGATCGGTGCCTACTGATTCTCGACGGCTTAGAGCCCCTGCAATCGTCATTCTCTGATGACCGCGGAAGGATCCACGATCTGGCGATCGCGTCCCTTGTAGAGCATCTAGCGGAGAAGAACCCCGGGCTCTGTGTCATCACCACACGCGAGTCTGTCCCAGACCTCCGTGGGCGATCGCACACGATCCAAAACGATCTCGAGCAGATCTCAGATCAGACGGGAGGTGAGATCCTCCGTGCATCCGTCGTGAAGGGCACAGATCAGCAACTTCAGCAATTGACCCGAGATTTCGGTAACCATGCCCTGGCCATCTCCCTGATCGGCGCGTTCCTGGCAGGCCAGCATGTCACGAACGCCGCGAACATACCTGATCTCCCAACGGCAAAGGATACTGAGCGATCCGCCTGGCGGGCGATCATGGCGATCATGTCACAGCTTCAGGATCCTACGCAGCTTCAGATCGCCCGGCTGCTTGGGCTCTTCGACCGGCCCGCAACAGCCGCCGACGTCGAGTTCCTGAGATCCAAGACCAGTATCCCAGGATTGACGCACCTGCTAGGCGAAGGGAGTTGGACACCTCACGTCGCCAATCTGCGCCGGCTGAGATTGCTGCTCCCAGAGAGCAGATGCAACAGGAACGGCATTGATGCCCATCCTGTTGTGCGCGCCTACTTCCGTTCAGAGCTGAAGAAGGATCAGACAGTCTGGCGGCAGGCAAACGCACATCTGTTCGACCACTTTGCATCCGTGCCCAAGACCCACAGACCCGATGAGTTCGGGGACATGGAACCCCTGTACCGCGCGATCGATCATGGGTGTCACGCGGAACGCTATCAAGAAGCCTTCGAGGTCCTGGAAGATAGACTTCGACGAGGAGATGAACACCACACCTTCTTTCGTGGCTTTCTCGGAGCAGAAAGGACGGCGATTGGCCGTTTCTTCACCCGTCCTTGGACCGACGTCGTCGAGGGAGATCTTGAACCGTCCAGCCAGGCTTGGCTACTCAATGAAGCGGGGAGCATTCTTCGAGTGACGGGCCATTTCGAGGACGCACTATCCCCAATACGAAGAAGCATTGACATGTACGAGGAGCAAGGCGACTACACACACGCTAGTAGATCGACTGCTACGCTTGTCAATGTCTACATGCTGATGGGCAAACTCGAGGACGCCCGCAATTGGGCTTTGAAGGCCGTCGTCTATGTCGACAAGTCCCAAAGCATCAAGGAGAGGATTGCCAAGTATTCCTTTACATCGCGCGTATTCTGGTACCTGGGAAGGCATGAAGAGGCACGTGCATGGATCCACAAGGCAGATGCTCTCCAATCGAAAGCGCAGGATGCGGATCAACTGCGTAATGGTCTCCACGAGACCATCTGGTGCGAAGAACTTTCAGACGAAGAAGAGTGGGATGATGTCGCCTCCAAGATGGAAGATGTACTGCAGTGGCTTCCTGTTTCGAACAAGAGAAGTCGCGCCCTAGTCTTGAGCACGCTGGGGCTGGCCAAGTTTTTCCTGGGGAAGTGGGATGAAGGAAGGATGAATCTTGATTGGGGAATACATGTCTACAGGGAGACCGGCCGGCAAGATGAACTGCCACGGGTTCTCCTGGCCCGAGCGAGATGTCGTATCTCAACTGGAGCGTTCGAGTCCGCCAGAGAGGATCTAAAGGAATCGATGGAGATCGCTCTCCGGTTCGGCATGCGTCTATATGAGGCTGATGTGTCTCTGGAATACGCTCGCTTGTTGCTGGCTGAGCGAATGCCAGACAGGTCTGCCGCCCAGGAGAATCTGGCAAACGTGAAGAGGATCATTGAGGAGACGGGGTACCGGCGTCTGTCCAAGGAATTGGATAGGCTGACCGAACGGGCTGGCTAGGCTGAGGCCTCACAGCGGTTACGATGTGAGGCGACGGTGCGGAAGGGGCACCCCTGGCAGCTCCAGAGCCAAGGCCGAGGTCTTGCTGTGTTCCGCTCCAACCAAAACCCAAACAAGATCGCACTACGCGTGGAACAAGATTCGAGGTGAAGGTCATATGCGGTCCGGCCTCTTTGGCAGGACGTCTGTCACTGGCCAAGCCGATGGCACCGGTGCCATCTTCGTTTCCAAGCACGACCAAGACACACTCCCATGAGGCTCATGTGAGCGAAGTGGCACCGCGAGAGCATTTCGGGACGGGGTTTTCGCCCGTCTTCCTACTGGCGTTTTCGCCGAAAATGGGCGCATCGGGCCATCGCCGTATCTCTCCCTTTGACAGGCAGCTGCCAATCCGGGACGGGTTTGCACCTCGTCCCGGAATTTCGAGAGTCTGAGACGGTTTCGGGCGGTTCGAGGGCGTTCCGCATGCGAACCCCGTCCCGAAATCTGGCGCGTGCGAAGGTGGGCCAGACGCGTAAAGGTCTTTGCTCGGGCTAGATATACGAGAGGCCCGCCGCTGGCTGGCGACGGGCCTGGTTCTTGGTCGAGACGGGTTGTGGAAACCCGTCGACTGGAGGCGGGGGGAATCGAACCCCCGTCCCGAAGTATTTCAGGTAGGGCTACTACGTGCGTAGTCGATCGTTTGAGTCTCGGTGCCGATCACGCCGGTCGACAGGCTTGATCAGCCCCCAGTCGGACGGTTTCTCACTCCCGGCCGGTCCGACGGCAACCGGAAGCCAGCCTGCTAAGCGACGCCCGACCGCGTTAACAGGCATCACGCGGCGGACGGGCAACCTATCTCTAGGCGGCCATGCGCAACTCAGTAGAGTCGGCACATAAAGTTGTGTCAGGTGTTTAGCCAGGCCTCCTGACAACCTGGGCACGCAACCACTACCCTCAACCTACCCGGTCGAACCCAATTCGCCCCCGAGTACTTGAGGCTTCAGACCTCAGACCTCAGACCTCAAACCTCAAACCTCAAACCTCAAACCTCAAACTTCAGGCCTCAGGCTCCGGACCCCAGGCTTCAGGGCTTGGAAATCGCCGAAGGCCTGTTACGTTACTCTCGGCTCATCGTCCTTCGCAGGTCATTCCTTTCGCTTGGCCCTTTGCAGCTTCGTTCTACGTACTTCGCCCCACGGGCGTTATCGGACGTTATCGGCCCATTGCTCGGGCCATGTCTCGCTCGTGGTCCCGCTTCTTGATGTCCTCCCGCTTGTCGCGGTGGGTCTTGCCCTTGACCAGCGCCAGCTCGACCTTGGCCAGGCCTCGCTGGTTGAAGTAGATCTTCAGGGGTACCAGCGTCAGGCCTCGCTGCGTGACCTTGGTCAGCAGTCGGTGGATCTCGCGGCGATGGAGCAACAACTTCCTCGGCCGGAGCGGCTCGTGATTGTTCTGATTGCCCTTCTCATAGGGTTTTATGTGACAACTGTATAGGAACATCTCGCCACGGTCGATACGAGCGAAGGACTCGTCGAGCGAGGCGTGGCCAGCCCGGATGCTCTTGACCTCGGTGCCGACCAAGGCTATACCAGCCTCGAAGCGCTCCAGGATCTCGTAGTTGAAGCGAGCCTTGCTATTTACGATCCGTTTTGTGTCGGGCCGCTTAGACTTAGCCATTGCACTACTTATCTTACCACGGAAACAAAAGGATGCAACTCGGCGACCCGCCGGCGATATAATGGGGTGGTATCATGAGACCGGCAAAACAGAGGCCCAAAAAGGACGGCGTCCTTCCCCGGCGGAAGGAACAGCAGCTCATTCGGGCAGCACAGAATGGGTGTCAGGGCTCTGCGCGCCAACTCATTGACGCCCACAAGGAAAGGCTTTTCGCCTTCGTATGGAGAATTCTGCGAGACCATCACGACGCCGAGGAGATCTGTCAGGAGGCGTTTCTGCGAGCCTTCTCGGCGCTGAGCTCGTTCAGCCAGGAATATCGGTTCAGCACCTGGCTGTTCACGATCGCCTACCGTCTCTGCCTGAACCACCTTCGCCGCAAGCCCCCGCTCTCCGGGGAGGTGGAGTTCAGCACGTTCGACGGCGGGGAGGCGGAGGCGAGCCTTCAGGTCGCCAACAGCGAAGAGGCGCAGCACCTCAAGGAGGCTGTTTGGTCGGCCGTCGACCGACTCTCGGTACACCAACGGGCCACGGTCCTGTTGTTCTATCGGGAGGGGATGAGTTGCGAGGACATCGGCGGGGTCTTGGAGATGCCCGTTGCGACGGTGAAGAGTCATCTTCACCGGGCACGTAACCGGCTCCGCGAGATGCTGACTCCGCAACTGGCAGCCGATTGGACCGCGCTTCGGTTCTTCGGCGAGGGGGCGGGATAGGCAGGAGACGTTACTGGTATATTCGCCGTGGGAGTCCGCTTCGGTCCGGGCAAGCCTGTGGGAAGTGAGATGAACTGTCGTCACGCTCAGCACCTGTTGGATGGTTATCTCGATGGCGAGTTGCCTGCTTCGCTACGTGCCGAGGTCCACGCACATCGCCTGACGTGCTCCGAATGCCAGCGAGCCATGGCCGTCGTCGAAGTCGCGGGCGACGTCATCGGAAGTGATCCTGCCGCCGCACCTCACATCTCTTTGAGCTTTACCGATCGAGTCATGGGCGCCATGAAGCCGGCGGAAGAACCGCGAGTCGCGCGGGTGGTTCGTTTCCGGCGCGTCGCGGCGTTCCTGGGCCCGATCGTCAGCGCGGCGGCGGTGTGGATGATCGCCTTCGCGGTCCTGCCCCAAGGCAATGTCGGGCCGGACCCCACCAAGCTGGTGGACGTCACCGTCATGAGCGAGCCCCGGATCGCGGGCGCAGTGAGCGTATCCCCCGCTCCGACGGGCTCGGCGACGATCGTCGACGCCCTTGCCGAGGGACTGCTTTCGTCGGCGTGGGCCACTTGGAGAGACACAGAGCGGAGCACACGTGATCTCGCCACGGTCGGCCGGTTGGTGTTCTCCTCGAGTGCCGAACCGTTCAGCACGCCGACGCAGGACGACTCGGACCGCTCCGAATCCGGCGTACTGCACCAAGCCGAATCCATGCTGATGAAGATCCTGGCGCCGACGACCGAGGGCGAAGGCATCGCCGAAGGTCCCGACGTCTTATAGCCTCTTGGGGTGCAGGAGCCCTTCGAGACGGGGGCTCAACTCGTCGATCCTGTCTCGTGTGACAACCTTCGATCCCGATCTCACTGGGCCGTGCCGTGCGTCGAGTCACCAACGGATGGATTGTCTGGCTGTCGATGGGTCTATCCTCGGCCGTCGCATCGGGCGCGACCTCCGGACCGACCAGCACCCAGACCGCAACAACGCAATCCCAACCCGCACGCGCCCCATCCTTCGCCCAGATCGTTCCGGATGACGTTCGCGCCTACGCCGAGATCTACGGGCTGAGTCATATCGAGGACATCCTCTCGCCGTCGGGCGGTTGGGCGGAGTGGACGCGATTGGCGGCCGGGCAGACGTCGCAACCCGCCGTGACGGTGGAATGGACGGAGCGCGTCACGCGGATCCTCGGCATGTCGCTGGCGGATGCGGCCAAGACGCTGTTCAGCCAACAGATCGCCATCGCCGCGCCCAGCCATGACGAGCTTGCCGAGGGCGTGGTGCTGGCACGGGCCCCGGATCAGCAGACGATCGCTGCGCTGCTGCAGGCCAACAAGGCCCAGCCTCAGCCGGGCATCGGTCCGGTGAAATGCTTCATGTTGAAGGAGGGGCTGTCCCTGGCGGTGCACGACCTTCTTGTCGTGCTGGGCAACCGTAGCGGCAAGGCGAAGCTCTTCGATCGCGTGGTCTCGCTGGCGGCGGGACAGGCTGGGGTCACGTTGGCCGCCTCGCCGGGCTACGCGGCACTTGCCAAGCAGCTCTCGGCAGGAAATCAGGGGGTCTTGTACGTGGACATGCCGGCCCCCGCTCCGCAGACGGCTCCCGCGGGCAACCCTAATCCCAAGACGGATGACGCGTCGAAGTCGGCACAGTCTCCGTGGACGAGCTTCAGACGGCTGGTCGTCGGCATCTTCCCGCAGGACGGCGGGCTCGATCTGGAGGTCCGAGGTCTGCTCGACAGGCCTTACGTGCGAGGCGGCCTCAAGGACGTTTCGCTCGATCCCATCGCCAAGCTCCCTCAGTCGACGCTGCTGGTCTATGCCGAGACGATGGACCTGTCGGCGATGTACAGGCAGGTGATGGGCGATCGGAGTCCGCGGCAGTCGGCGATCCGGTTCAATCTGGAGGTGGTCAAGGCGCTTCTGCACCCGATCGACCTGGAGAAGGAGTTCCTGGGCAAGCTGGGGCCGCAGGTCATGCTGATCTGCGGGCATGCACCGGCCGACCAGCGCCAAACGGACGGCTCCTACGACCTGCCGCTGGTCGCGATCATGGTCGAGTCGAGTGACATTGAGGCCAGCACCGAGGTCCTGAACCGATTCGCCGAGCGGTTTCTGGGCTGGATGAACGTCCAGCTCGCCAGGGCCAAGCGGACGTTGGAGTTGAGCATCAACGAAGTCACGTATCGGGGGACGACCATCCACCGCGTCGCGTTGGAGGGTCTGTTCAGTCGAACGACCAACTGCCCGTTTCTCAAGACGGTCGAGTTCTGTTGGGCCGGTGTGGGCCATTGGCTCATCGTTGCCACGCACGTCGACCACATTCGACAGATCATCGACGCCCGCCAGGGACCGGAAGCCAAGACGTTCGCGGCAAGCCCGTCGTTCAAGTCGGTCGGAGGGCGCAAGGGAATCACGAGCATCGTTCTAGCGCGCCCCGCCGATGCGGCGCGGATGCTTCAGACCTGGATCGACTATCTGGAGAAGAAGGCGCCACACGTATTTAAGCCATTGTGGTGGCAGCGAATGATGGTGAGGCGCGGCGGACGGCGGGTCGCGCTCGGTATCATCATCAAGGAGGGGGCCGAGCCTGGCCGGGTCGTGGTGGGGAACCCGGTCTTGCCGGAGATGCCCGCCGCCGGACGGCTCCAGCCGGGAGACAAGATCTGCGCCGTCGACGGAAGAAATCTCTCGGAGGACCACCCGGAGGAGGACCTTCGCGATTTCGTCGCGATGAGGGAGGGTCCCGCCGTCGTGCTCCGCGTGGAGCGAGAGGGCAAGCTGCTGGACGTCCGGATTCCGATGTCGCCTCCGCCGCCGCTGCCCGTCACGGCCGACATCGACCCGATTCGAGCCATCCGCTATCTGATCAGCCTGTGCCGAAACGCGTCGGTGGGGGGCTACGTTCGAACGAACGCCGAGCCCCATCAGCTCAGCGCCACGCTGGTCCTTCGACTCAACCGCACGCCGCACGGAAAGTAGGCTAAGCTGTTCGCAAGAAAGAGTGTCCAGTGTGGCACGGCGGCCTCCCCGGCCGTGAACGATCGTATTGGCCAGCCGAGGGCGGCTGGGCCACTTCGGGCGGAACCGTGCAACTCGTCCACTATTCCTGCAAGCGGCTTGCTCCGCTTCAGCGCCCCTCAGCGATTCGGACGGGTCAGAATGCAGCGCCAGGATCAGTTGTCCGCCGGCAACCCAGCGGCCTTCCAGGCATTGATCCCGCCTTCCAGGTGCGACAAGTCGGTGAAACCCAGCGATTCCATGATGCCGCCGGCGATGCAGCTTCGCCGACCGCTGCGGCAGTAGATCAAGTACTTCCTGGTGGGATCGAGCTTGCTCACCTCGCTGGTGAAGACCTGTGTGTCGGTCTCGACGTCGATGTTGACCGCGCCTTCGATCCGCTCGGCAGCAAACTCGGCGGGGGTTCGCACGTCAAGGATCACGAAGTCGCGGTTGCTCTGATTCGCGACGATGAGGGCGGAAGATTGCTGGGCGTCGAGTTCCGTGGTGCTTGGGCAGCCGTTGGGGCCGGCGGTGCATGCCGGCATCGCGACGGCTGCAAGAGCTGCCAAGCCCAGCGAGCTGGCCTTCCGTAGCCGACGAAAATCCGTTCTCCACATGGCTTACGCCTCTCTGACCGGCCCGCCAGGAAACGTTCTGTTTCAGATCGATTTAGTTTAGTCAATCGCCTCATGGCGATTCAAGGCCAACCGGCCAGGCGCAAAGAAACACATGACCGCGCGACTACCATAATATGATGCTTTACACCGGCCCGGTTTTCCGGCATCATGGCACTAAGCAGGTAAGCCCCGCCCAAGACGCCTGTCGGTCCCTGGGGGGTCCCTCAGTTCAACCGTAAGTGCGGTCTTGCCTGCGGCTCGGCAGCGGGGGTCGTGTCCGGTCGGTGCTCGGCGTGACAAGGGCCGGACACCCGTCTTCGACCCCCGTCATCAGGTCCGCAACGGACTGGTTACCGATTGCACGGGCTCATATGGGAGGTAGGAAGTTGGTCGCGCGGATGACAAACCTTTACAGTGTAGCCGTTGTGGTATGCGTCATCTCCGTCGGTTTGATGTGGTTGGTTCAGGGGTGCGCTCCACCCCCACTCACCGGTCCGGGAGACAGCGGCGTGACGGGCAAATACGCCGGCGCCGCCAAGTGCAAGGAGTGTCACGAGGAGGAGCACGGCGACTGGCTGGCGACGCACCATGCCAAGGCCCTGGAAACGCTCGAGGCCGAGGGACGCGGCACCGATCCGGACTGCGTCATATGTCACGTGGTGGGCTTCGGCGAGGCGGGCGGGTACGTGAGCCGCCAGACCACGAACAGCCTGGCCGGCGTGCAGTGCGAGAACTGTCACGGCCCGGGACGTGAGCATTGTGACGACGAGGAGAACGAGGCGAAGTTCCCGACGAAGACCATCTCGGCGAAGATCTGCGGCCAGTGCCATACGGGGTGCGAGTGCCATCGGGGTTCGACCCATCCGAACTATCAGCTCTGGAAGGCCTCGACGCACGGGCGCGTCGACCCGAACGTCGCGGCGTACTTCGCGGCAGGGGAGAAGCTGGCGGAGTGCGGGCCGTGCCACTCGGGCGATTATCGCGAGGTCGCCTGCATCCAGGGCAAGACCGTCGACGACAACCTGCTGGCCGGTGAAGACCCCAACAAGATGAACGGCATCACCTGCGTCATCTGCCACAACCCGCACGCCAAGACGGCCAACGCCACCGCGCCGATCGGCGACTGGGATTACCAGTTGCGCTGCCGGGACCTGGTCGCTTGCACGCCGTGTAACTCGGCTGACGAGGCGTGTGATCCGAACCGGTATAACCTGTGCGGACAGTGCCATCGAAGCCGGGGGACGACGTGGCAGTCGACCGAGAGCAAGCCGCACGGCAGCGTGCAGGCCAACGTCTACACGGGCGAGATGCCCATGCCGACGGGGCAGGAGAACGCGCCGCTCGTTCCGAACAAGGCGTCCGACCATGCCGACGTCGCCGTGCAGTGCTCGACGTGCCACATGTACTGTGAGAACGAGGAGGGGGCGTCGACGCCGGAGACCGGCGGACACACCTACAAGGCGATCATGAAGGGATGCGGCGGGACGGATTGCCACGAGTCGTCGCTCGAGGCCCAGGCCATCACGATCACGCTGCAGGATACGGTTCAGGCGAGCCTGGACGATATCGCGGCGCGCCTAGGCGATCCGAAGACCTGGGAATACACCGAGGAAGGCGGTCCGGATGCGGCCGGCCAGGCGGCGATCTCCGACGTCATCAAGAAGGTCCGGTTTCTCTATCACTACGTCCTGTCCGACGGCAGCCTGGGCGTGCACAATCCGCAGTACGTCAAGGACATGCTGGCCGAGGCGGATCAGTTGCTGACGAGTATTCTGCGGTAAGGTTCGAGGGTCGGAAGGCTCTCAAGGCAGTGCCTCGTAACCTGGATGCGGTGGTTCATCCGATTGGGGCTCCAAGCCGGGGAGTTAGCTCCGCAAGGAGTCCGGGTTCGCGCGGCGGCTTGCGACCAAGGTACGTCGGGCATCATTGGCCCCGCGGAACATCTCGACAAGGTATCCAGATCACGGCAGGTTCACGCCGCCCGCGCCATGCCCCTTGCGTCGACATGCCACTTCGTCAATCCTAGTTACCCGGCCGTTCGCAGCACCCCAAGCAATGATTTCATTCGGGAGCTGACTATGGTGGCGGGATCTCCATTCCCTGGGCGGACTCAGCTACGGCTGTGCTTCTTGGTCGTTGCGGTTGGGGCGCTGGGGTCGTGCGCCTTGCCTCGGGCGGACGCCCAAGACCCCGTGCTGCCGGTGACCACGCCGCCCATCGTCTACGTCATCGACTACATGACCGAGTACTTCGCCCATCCGGAGACGATCGAGCGTCTCAGTGCTGCGCCTCCGGATCTGCTTCACGTCGGAAAGGCCGTTCCAATCTCGCATCTATGGGGGCCCACGCGGCTCTATCGCGGGGAGAATCAGTACACCGGCGGGCCGGGGCACACGCTGAGCCGGGAGAATATCGCGCTGCTCACGCCGACGGTTCTGGTCGAACGGATCGAGACGATCCGCAAGGCGCTCGAACGATTCCACGCCATCGGCGTCCGGGAGGTCGCGCCGTACATTTCGTATCACACGATCGCCGGCGATCATCAGAAGCGCGAGGGCTTCTGGGCCTTCTACGATCGGTGGGACGACTACGCTCAGTGGGCCGGCGCGAAGCCGAAGGACGATCCCTTCACGTGGCTCGTCGTCGACCGCACGGGCAAGTTCGTGCCCGGATCGTGCGGGGGATACTCGCCTTCGTACTACGCGCCCTTGCATCGATACCGCGCGTGCATCAACAACCCCAATTGGGCCGAGTGGCATCGACGGTTGATCCGCATGATCGCGGAGGTGGGTCACGACGGCTGCTTCGTGGACAACGCCGACTCCGATTCGTGCTTCTGCGAGCACTGCAAACGACTGTTCGCCGAGTTCGTCGCGGGGTCGAAGGACGTCTCGTGGGTTCGACGGTGGACTCGCGACCTTCGGGCGGAGCAGATCGCGCTCGATTCGCCGAAGGCGCCCTCGGAACTGATTCGTCGCTGGCGGTGGCTCCGAACGCGCGATCATCTCGGCATGCTCCGGGACGTGGGGCGGGCAGTTCGGCCGGGCTTCTCGATCTTTCCCAATCACGGAGACATCGGCAGCGCCTTCATCGTGGGCGCCAGGTCCGACCGGCTGATGTTCGAGAGCACGTTCTCGCCCGGGATCAATACGGCCGGTGAGCCACCGTCCAGCAGCGCCGTGTCCATCGAGGTCTCATCGGACCCCGTCGACGTCGAGCCGACGACCTATCGGTATGATCTGAGAGATCGAACGACGTGGATGGAGATGCAGGCGACGATGTCTCTGCCATCCAAAGCGCAGGTCGGCAAAGCCGCCCCGGTTCGCGTCATGATCAAGAGCGTCGGCGACAGCCTTCAGGACGGCGACGCGGCGGAGGGATTCCATCTCATTCTCCGGCGGATGGACGATCACGAGGAGGTCCGCCTGGACCTTGATCCTGCCGTCGCGATCGGAGGGACAAGTTCGTCCTTGAAGCCCAAGCAGCCGCCGATGACGCTTCATGCGGATTGGACGCCCGCCAAGCCCGGCCGATACGACGTCCGCTTCGGCTTTCGCTATACGGACGACTCGCATTCCGGAGTACGCCGCTTGCCCCGGACGGACCGGCTGGGGTGGGGACGCATCTGCCGGAGCCACCTGCCCGCGCTGCTCTTTACACAGCACATGCATGCGCGACCGATCTACCTCGGGTACGAGGCCCTGGGAAAGGGCTGGGAGAATGTTCAAGAGCTCGCGCTGGCGGAGATGGCGGCCTTCGGCGGCGGTGGTGGATTCTCAGGACGAGGCGCTCCGCAAGCCAAGTACCGCGCGTTCTTCAAGAAGCACGCCGACCTCTTCGACGGCTGGACGCAGACGGCCCCGCTGGCGGTGCTCTACGCCGGGTGGGGGCCGAATGGTCTGGGGACCAGCCGGTTCGGATCGGACGGGTCGATTCACGACATCTTGACCGAGGCGGGGCGGCTCTACGCGGCGCTTGTGGACCTAAACCTGCCCAACGAGCCCGAGCGGCTAAGCGGCTTCGAGGCGATCTACTTGCCGTCGCCATCCTATGAGATTTCCGAGAAACAGCTCTCGGCTCTGCAGGGATACGTGGAGCGCGGCGGATCGCTCGTGGTGGGCGGTCGGGGCGTTCGGATCAATGATGAATCCTGCGAGAGAGTCTTCGGAATGCCCGCGAATGCGGGGGAGCGTCGGCGGGGCAGGGGCGTCGTGACCCTCTGGGATCCCAGCCTTCCGCTCATGCCTGTAGAGCCGGTCGCCGCAACCGAGGGCCGATGCGGCAACCTCCGCTTCGCGCTTTACCGCAAGGCAAACCAGCTTGCCCTGCACGTCGTTAACTACAACGTCTGTCTGCTCGACAACGGCAAGAAGGTCCTCGACGTCGATCCGACGCCCCTACGAGTCCCCCTGCCCGAGGGCTTTGTGGTCAAGAGCGTGACGTGTTTCGATCCGGATGCCGCGCCGACATCAGTCTCGTGTGAGACGGTTGACGGACGCGCCCGGTTGACGTTACCTAGGACGCACGTTTACCGGATCGCGTTGTTCGAGAAGGAGTGACATCGGGCGGTTGGACTGCTCGCGGCTCCTTGTCGAGAGGGAGAGGAATATCATGCTGACCAGTCTGTTCATCGCGATGTCCTGCCTGGCCGCGAGCGAGGCCGCTACGCCGATCGAGCTCGACCAGAAGCGCCAGTTGTTCCTGGACGGCTATCTGATCGCCTCGAAGACGAACGTGGCGCGCGAGATCCACCCCGCTCGAAAGCACCCGGCCAATCCGGTGATCTGGCCGACGGAACCGTGGGAGGGGACCACGGCGGTGATCTACGGGTCGGTCATCCGCGACGGCGACCGCTATCGCATGTGGTATCACGGCGGGACGGGCGTGAGCTACGCCGAGAGCGAGGACGGCGTTCAATGGACCAAGCCGGAGATGGGGCTGGTCAAGGTGGACGGCAAGGAGACCAACTGCATCATCAATCGCAGCGCGAAGGAGGGCGACTACAACTTCCTCCCGCACTTCTACGAGGTCTTCGGCGTGTTCAAGGACGACAAGGACCCCGACCCCCGACGTCGATACAAGATGGGCTACCTGAGCATCCTCCGCGACTACAAGGGGTCGCGCAAGGACCCGTTCCATCCGACGCAGCGTCGCGGCCTGGGCGTGGCGGGCAGCGCCGACGGTTTCCACTGGAAACTCATCGAGAGCTGGGCCACCGAGGCGATCTGCGACGGCGACACGCACTGGATGTTCGACCCCGCGCGGAACAAGTACGTCCTCTACGGCCGAACGAAGTTCGTCGCCCCAGACGTGGCCGAGGCCAACGCAAAGGACGAGTGGGCCAAGAAGAACTTCTGGGGGCGCTCGGTGGCCCGGGTCGAGTCGCCGGACTTCATCAAGTGGGACGTCGCCGATCCCGGCAAGGGACCCGTCGTCATGACCGTCGATACGAAGGACAGGCCGGGGACGGAGATCTACTCGATGCTGGTCTTCCCGTACGAGGGCGTCTACATCGGGCTCGTCCAGATGTTCCACAACCGGCAGGACGAGTGTCATCTCGATATCCAGCTCGCCGTCAGCCGGGACAGCGTTCACTTCGCGCGGGTCGAGGACGGCGCCGGCAGTCGCGTTGCGTTCATTCCCTGCGGGCCGGTCGGGAGTTGGGACCGGTTCAACAACTCACTGGCCACCAACCCGCCGTTCCTGGTCGGCGACGAGCTTCGTTTCTACTACGGCGGGAGGACGTATCGCCACAGCCCATACCAGGGCAGCGACGCGGGGAAGCCGGGCGGCGGCATCGGCATCGCCCAGATCAAGCGCGACCGGTTCGTCTCGCTGTCGGCCCCACACGCCGGGGGTCAGGTCGTCACGAAACCCGTCAAGCTCTGTGGCAAGACGCTCCACGTCAATGCGATGTCGCGATTCGGCGAGATCCTCGTGGAGGTGCTCGACGAGGCAGGCAAGGTGCTGGCCAAGTCCAAACCGATCGCGGAGGACAACGTTGATGTCCCCGTCCAGTGGGTCGAGGGCACGCTGGATCCACTGAGCGGCAAGGTCGTCGCGCTGCGGTTCACGCTGAAGAACGCGAGGCTTTACGCCGTGTGGTGTCCGTAGTGACGTAGGCCCACTTGCCGAATAGGTGGGAAGCCCTAAGGCGGTCTGCCAACGGGTGGTTTTTGCACGCCGCCGTTCCTCGCAGAACAGCGGCGTTGGCGACCCCCAAGACATGATCACATTGCCCATCCTGCGAGTGGGGGCGTCGAATATCAACGGCAACTGAGCCGGCGCTGACGCTCAGAAGGCGTGTGCAGGGTGCACGAAACGGAATGCACGCGCGAGAAGACCTCATCTTTCGTTCCAAGCGCGCGCTGATCGGATGGAAGCAAGGCTTCCCCATGCGTCGACGACTTCGTTGCAGGAAAGGCAGACGGGTTGTCTGAGAGCTGGGATCCGACGGCAGACATCGTTCATGGGCTGGCGAGAGTTTCCGGCGGCAATAGGCACATAGACGGCGAGGATCTCCTCGCAGGCGCGCGCTGTGGGCCTTTGAGCCGAGGAGGTTAGCGCTTTGGGCCGGGATTCGAGCGGCGTGCTTCTGCGCGGTATTCCTCCTCGATAACCGACGCTTTGACGTGACGGGCGATGTCGCGTTCGCCCCGGGAGTCGGCTTCCTGCTCCGCGGCGGCTGTCATCTCTTGGGAACTGAGATTTCGATAGGGAAATCGCCATACTTTCGGC
This sequence comes from Phycisphaerae bacterium, assembly GCA_016927755.1. Lineage (GTDB taxonomy): Bacteria > Planctomycetota > Phycisphaerae > UBA1845 > JAFGLZ01 > JAFGLZ01. The sequence continues at coordinate 25,936 of JAFGLZ010000018.1, read as the reverse complement.
GGTGCCCGACGGTCGTTGGGGTCGCAGCCCGGGCGTCGTGCACGGAGCTTCGCCTCAGTAGGGCGGGGTAATTGCCACGACGCCTGACGTTGATGAAGGCGTCGGGTCGGGAAGATCGGGGCAGAAGTCGCAACTACCGTGCCACCAGCGGATTGCCGAGAGAGGGGACTCAACTGGCAGTGTACTTATGAAAGCTCTGCCGATTTTTTGTCATTTTTCTTTGCAACTCAGTGGTTTTGGGGTTAGAAATAGATCTATACGTTCTTGTCGGGGAGGATCCCCGAAGCCGTTGGGACGCGCACAGGTCAGGAGGTCGGGGGATGCGTCCCGGGCGGTCTCGCCATGGTAGGCTCGTGGGAGGAATCGAGACATGGTCTCCGTCGAGGGGCAGGCCTCGTGTCTGCCTACCTCGGTCGCCGGCCCACAAGCGCCGACAGCAGTTGCATGTGGAACGATTCCGAGTCTGGCTGAGCAAGCTTGTGAGCTGATCGACCGGGTGGTGGGCCGGTGGTGGGTATTGCATACTCGCGCTCGCTGCGAGAAGGTCGTCGCCGCCACCTTGGAGAGGATGGGCATCACCTACTACCTCCCGCTGAGGCACGTGGAGAGGACCTACGGACGCAGGAGGCTGACGTTCTTCAAGCCACTGTTTCCTGGATACCTATTCATGTGCGGCGACAGCACGTCGTACGACCTGGTCGCCAGAGGCCAGCACATCGCGAACATTCTGCACGTGGAAGACCAGGATCGACTCCGCAAGGAGCTTCGGCAGATCGTTCGGGTTGTCGAGAGCGGCGAACCCGTCGATCTGTATCCGTCCATCCGGGAGGGGAGGCGTTGCAGAGTCACCAGCGGCAGCCTGAAGGGCGTCGAGGGCATCGTGCTTCGTCGGCGCGGCAGGAGCCGGATGTACATTTCGGCGACGGTCCTTGGACAGTCCGCGGTGATCGAGGTCGATAGCGCCCTGCTAGAAGCAGCCGAATAGCCGTTTGACTCGCATAAGGCTCTATGGAAGCGGCTCTTGCGCCCAGGATCGGCGCGCAAGTGACGAGGGCGGCGCTATGTCCCGCGCCGGCGGCGGTAGTGCATTCCCAGCCGCAACGGATCGCGAGGGTCGCATACGCTGGGTCTGTGAATGAAGTCTCGGCGCTATCCGGCGCCGTCTAGGCTCGAGTTTGGGGGTGATCCGAATGCTTGGACGCCGAGAGCCTGTGGTCAAGGGAATCGTCTTGGCGGGAGTTCACCGTTGGGGTGGTACGCCGTTCGAGAGTGCGTTGCCACGGCCGCTTCTGCCGGTGGTTCATCAGCCCCTGATCGGCTACGCGCTTCGATGGCTTCGCGATGGCGGCATCCGATACGCGACCGTATGCGCCAACTCAGACTCACGCCCGGTTCGCGCTTACCTCGGAGGGGGCGAATGGTTGGGTATGCGCCTGGACTACTACGAAGACAAGATGCCGCGCGGTCCGGCCGGCTGTCTTCGAGACACGCTCAATGATGCTCGAAGCGATCTGGTCGTCGTGGTCGAGGGATCGCTCATCCCCGAATTGGACCTCCGCCGCGTCGTTCGGACCCACATGGGTTCGGGGGCGGCGGCCACTGTCGTCGTGGCGGGCCGGGGCGGCTGGGGAGGCGCTACCCCCGGGGGGGCACCGTTGGGGATCTACGTCTTCGATGGCGGCGCGGTGGCCGGCGTGGAGGCCACGGGCTTTCGCGATATCAAGGAATCCTTCATTCCCTGTCTGTGCCGGAGAGATCAAGTGGTCCTGCCGTTCGTGACGGAAGAGCCGTGCCTGCGCGTGTGCGGCCCCGCAACGTATCTTGCGGCCAACGAATGGGTGCTGTCCCGGATCACGGGGCGTCCTGACAGACTAGGGGGATACGCCCGAATCGGCGGCGGTCTCGTGCATGAGACTTCGCGCGTCTCTCCCGATGCCAACCTGGTGGGAGCGGTCTTCGTTGGGCCAGGCACCGAGGTCCGAGCCAGGGCCACCGTGGTGGGCCCAGCGGTCATCGGGTCCGGATGTAGGATCGCGGAAGATGCCGTCGTCAGCCGCTCTGTCCTCTGGGACCGGTCACGGGTGGACCGGGGCGGGCGAATCGACCGCTCGATTGCGGCCCACGACGCCGAGGTGCGGGCGGGAAGCAGGCATGTCGGAGTCGTTCTGGCGGCGAGGCGACGGCGTGAGCCGTCGGTCTTGGAACATCTCTGGGAGACAGCGGCGACGGCCATGGGGCGTCACGTCCGACACGTCTCGTCCGCTCGGGAGTTGCCGGCGGAGGTCTCGGCCTAGGCCTGCCGGCTCGAGGTTCCTGTCGTGAATCGATCGTTCGGGTCTCAGGGTCAGGCGGGAGCGGCGCCGGCGTACGTGGAGATAGAATCCGCACACGGCCAGGTCCGTCGATGCGAGCTGGTCAAGGACTTCGTGACGATCGGGCGTTCTCCGCAGACGGACATCTCGATCGACGACGAGGAGGTTTCGCGTGTCCACGCGAGCATCGAACGGACGGATCGGGGCCGCTGGTCGATCAGCGATCTGGGGTCGACCAACGGCATTCGATTCGGCGACGGATGCGTTCGGTCGCACGTCCTGCGCCAGGGCGACAGGATTCGAATGGGGAGGGCATGGATGACGTTTCACGATCCGACAGGCGCGTCTGACGCTCCGAGGGACGAGGCCGATCGTGCTCCAACTTCCGAGGAGACGATTGGGAGAGGCGACGTGGGCCGCCGAAGTGACGCCTTCATCCAAGGCGCCGATGAGGGGGAGGCTTCCCGCACCGTCGCGACCGGAGGGGGGACTTCGCGTAGGCGGGCGCTTTGCGAAGTGACCGCGCTGACGAGCGCCTCTCACGCCGGCGAGTTGGCGCCTTCTTCCGACCTGGACGGGGGGTACGTCGGCAGGGAGGACGAGGAGGCGCGGGACGTCGCCCCGGCCCTTCAATTAGGCACGGTCTGGCGATTCAAGTGGACGATCCTGGCGGTGTTCATTCTGGTCGCGGCGGGGGGCGTGCTGGCGGTCCGATTCCTGCTGGTCCCCGAATATCGCGCCATGGCCCAGGTCCGCGTCAGGCCGATCATCCCCCGGTTGGTGTTCCCGACGGAGGACAACGGCCTGATTCCGCTCTACACGTCCTACCTCAACACGCAGGTTTCAGTCATGCGAAGCCCGACGATTCTGGAGCGGGTCTTGGATCAGCCGGAAGTCCGAGAGACCGGGGCCTACCGGCGGACGCTGGCGGCGCCCGGCGGTAGTCCCGCGGAGTTCATGGCGATGCTCCACGACCAGTTGGAGATCAAGCCCCAGCGGCAGACCGAGGTCATTGAGCTGGCCATCAGCGCGCGGGACGCTCGGGACGCGGCCGTGCTCGTCAACGCCATCCTGGATCAATATCTTAAGTACGTTCACGAGACCTCGGAGCAGATCGACGACTTCGTGTACCGGAAGCTGAGCGAGGAGGCCACGTCGCTGCGCGGCGAGATCGAGGGGCGGGAGCAGGTCGCCGACAGGCTTCGGAAGGAGCTCGGGACGGGGAGTCCCGAGGATCTCGTGGCGCAGAAACGGGTCCGGCTGGACGAGATGCAAGCTCGCCTCGCTGCGCTGCAGAAGGACATTCTCATTTCGCAGTGGCGGCGGAGCCAGCTTCCGGCCGCGGTGTCCCGTCCCTCGGAGGCGGGTGGGGGCGCGGATCGCCCATCGAGGAACCCCTCGGCCTATCGCATGGATCCGGAGTGGCAGATGGCGCAGGCGGAGATTCTCCAGGTCAAGCGAGAGATCGCCGGCGAAAGGCTACGGCTCGGGGAGCGCCACCCGCAGATGACGCGGCTTCGTGAGCGGCTGAAGTTCGCCGAGGACCTCTTGGCCAAACGTGAGGCGGCGATGGACGAACACCCCGTCGAGGTCTCGCCGACGGGCCCGATCGTTCCGGGGCAGGTCGTTGGGCGGACGGACGAGCCGCAATCGCTCGAGCAGCGCATCGGTTTGCTGAAGTATGAAGAGCAGCTTGACCTCAAGGAGATCGAGCAAGAGCGTCGAGACCTGACTCGCGTTTTCGAGGGGGCACGGACCCTCTCGAAGGAGAACGAGGCTGTCGAGCGAGCTCGTGAGCTCTACAAGGCCGTGCGATCCAGGCTTGACCAGAAGATGATCGAACGAAACGTCCCAGGTTCCATTGACGTCCTGGCTCGGGCGTCGGTTCCGCTCCGTCCGGACAGGGATCGACGGATGAAGCTGACGATCGTGGTGTTGCTGGGGGCGCTGGGGATAGGATTTGTCGTCGCCTTTCTCCGGGCGAGGGCCAGCACGGCGCTTCACGACGTTCGCGACATTCCGCGGCTGGCCCGGGTGCCTTTTCTGGGACACTTGCCTTGGGTGGGCCCAAGGGATCTGGCCTCGGCGAAGCCGGCCGACGATCTGGTCGAATCGGTCAGACTGCTGCGAACGATTCTCCTTCAGCGTCTTCCGCGCTCCAAAGGGAGCGTCATTCAGATCACCGGGGCCGGGCCGATGTGCGGAAAGACGACCGTCTCGGAACTGCTCGGCAGGGGCCTGGCTCAGTGCGGCAAGGAGATCCTTCTCGTGGACACGGACTTCCGGAAGCCCTCCCTGACGGAACATTTCGGGTTGGAGAATCGCCCCGGTTTGGTCGCGTCCCTGTGCCAAGAGACGTCGGATCCGGGTATCGTCGCGACCGAGACTCCCGGCTTGAGCGTTCTGCCCGCGGGAGTCTTCCCCGAGTCGATCGACAGGGAGGTCCTGGCGAACGGCGCTTTCGCATCTCGTCTCGGGCGATGGCGTAAGGACTACGATGTCATTCTCCTTGACAGCGCTCCGGTGCTGCCGGTCGCCGACGCGTCCATCCTCGCGCGCCACGCCGACGGGACGATCATGGTCGTTCGTGAAGGCCATTGCCATCGTGAGGAGGTTTCCGAGGCGTTCCATGACCTGGTGTCGTCCGGGGGCCACCTGCTCGGGACGATCTTCGTCACGACCAGGCGTCGCGGGCGATACGCGTCGCGCTACTACGACCGGTACTACCGCGGCTCGGGTGGCGACCACGGAAGCCGGGCCCAGAGGGAGCCTCGCGGAGCAGACCCGCAGGCGGGGGCGTGGAATGCCTGAAGATCCCCGTCAGGCGCGATAGGCGAGTCTCGGGCCGCAGAGAGCGCGTTTCCCCGCGGAGCAATCCATGTCGGTCTTGCCCGTCTTCATCGACTCACGTCCTGGCTATCTGGGCTCCAGGCCCGATGGCCCGACTTTGCTCACGACGCCTTTGGGCAAGGGAACGTTCTTGGGTTCGCTGGGGGAACTGGCCGGGCAGGTGACCGACGAGCCCCTGACGATCCTGACGACGTTTCAGCCCGGCGCTCGGTACGTTTCGGCGCTCGAGGAGCGGCACCCTCGCGTCCGGGCCGTGGTGGTCGCGAATCGTCTCAGGGAGTTGTTCGCCCCGCTGGAACCTTCGGACGAAGTCCTCTTGATCGATCCGCGGCGATTCCCGATCAACGGTTACCCTCTGGCGAAGTTGATGGGTCAAGGGGAGGCGGGTCGCATTACCCGACACGTCCTGCTCGTGGAGTCGCGATCGGAGGGCGTGCAAGAGCTCGTCATCTGGGACGACGAGAACCACATCAGTCGGATTGACCGGTACTATCCTGGGATCACGTGGCATCAGACCTCCGACGTGGCCTGTTGCGTCGTTCCCGCAACGGCGGGGTTGTCGGCGGCCTTTCGGGGCTTCGAGAGCTTGTCGGAGCTTCGTCAGGATTTGATCGCCCAAGGTCATCCGGCACGGGACGTCCTTCTGGACGGAGAGACGTTCGATCTCACGCGACAAGAGGGGTTACTCGGTCTCATGGAGAGAGGGCTGCTGTCAGAGGGGTTTGCCCCATCGCCTCGGACTGACGCGGAAACCGCGGACAGAGTCGAATCGGGCAGCGGCTGTCGGGTCGATTCGACGGCCCGTCTCCTCGGGCCGGTCGTCCTGCAAGACGACGTGTCGATCGGACCGGACGTGCTGATCGTCGGTCCGGCACTGGTCGGATCGGGAGCTCGAATTGAAAGGAACTCGATCCTTGCGCAGTGCCTCGTGCTTCAAGGAGCCGCTGTTCCGCGAGAGACGACGGTGGCCCATCAGGTTCTGCGGGGGCCGGAGGAGGGCGAATCGATCGGGTCGACCGAAGACTACCGTAGTCATCTGTCGTGCCCGCCGGGCCGCTTCCATCCGCCCTCGGCGATGCTCGCGCCATTTCCCGAGACGGCGTCACGTTCTCGGCGGCGATACCTCGAGGCAAGACGCGTCGTGGAGATCGTCGTCGCGTCGATCGGCCTCATCGTCCTGTCACCGATCCTGCTCCTCATCGCGGTTCTGATCAAGCTTGGATCCCGAGGTCCCGTGCTGTTCGGGCACGAGCGGGAAGGCAGGAACGGGCGCGCCTTCCGATGTCTGAAGTTCCGCACGATGGTGGAGGGCGCTCACTCGCTTCAGCGCGAGCTCTATCGCGAGAACTGCGCGGACGGTCCGCAATTCATGCTTCGGACCGACCCTCGCGTCACGCGGATGGGTCGTTTCCTGAGGCTGATCAACCTCGACGAGTTGCCCCAGTTGATCAACGTCATCTTGGGAGACATGAGCCTCGTGGGCCCTCGACCGTCGCCGTTCCGGGAGAACCAGATTTGCGTCCCGTGGCGGCGCGCTCGGCTTTCCGTCCCTCCGGGGATCACGGGGCTGTGGCAGGTGTGCCGCCAGGACCGGCTTTCGGGCGACTTCCACCAGTGGATCCATTACGACATGTTGTACGTCCGACACATGTCGCCCTGGCTGGACGTCAAGATCCTCGTCGCTACCGCTCTGTCGCTTGGGGGCAGACGGAGCGTGCCTTTGAGATGGATGATTCCTCCGCGCAAACTTGCGGTTGAACGAGAGGTCGCCGCGCTGGCACGGCAGGCGGACCACCGGGAGATTTCCACGCTGATGGAGGGGTACTCGTTCTCGGTACGGTCCGAAGAAGATCTCCCAGTCACCGATGTCGCCTCCTCGATCCAGGACCCTGGCTAGCAAACGTTCACCGAACAGGGGACCGGCCACATGAACGACCGGCGTCGACGACGACGGCGGGCAGACCTCGCCGGATCGGGGCATTCAAGCCTTCCGAGGGCGTGCGTCGTGGGATCGCTGGCGGTCGCGCCGATCATCGGTGCCGGAGTCCTGGCCCGATGGATGCACAGCGTCTGGGACGCCCCGCTGGCTGTTCGATCGGAAGCGACGCCGTCCTTCTCTTCGGTACCCCTCAAACTGGGGCCATGGATCGGCGCGGACCTGCCCATGGACCGCCGGGTCCTCCAAACGGCCCGGAACGACGCGTACCTTCACCGTCGCTACGTCCATGAAAACTCCGGCCAGTTCGTCTACGTGTATCTTGCGTTCACGATGACGCCATCGCACATGTTGGGTCACCGTCCGCGAGAGTGTTACCCGGCCAACGGCTGGACGCATATGACCACGCAAACGACCGAGGCGGCGCTCGAGGGCGATCGTCGATTGCCCTGTCTCGTCCACGAGTTCGCCCAGTACCAGCCGGTCTACCAGGGCCTGGTGGTCGTCAACTACTACGTCCTGGACGGGCGGACCACGAACGATTGGACCGAGTTCTGGGGTCCGCGATGGCGAGTCGCGAGGGCGTCGATCGGGCCGATGCGGTACGTGGCGCAGATCCAGGTCGGCAGGACGTTCACGGACCGTTCGAATCGCTCACGGGCCGAAGAGCAGGTCCGAGATTTCGTTTGCCTCTTGGCCCCGGAGATCGACCGTCTGCTGCCCCGCCAGAACGCCGATTCCGGCGAGGTCAGGTCCGCTCAGGTCAGGCCAGGGGAGAAAGACTCGGACGAGAGAGACTCACCGCGGCAAGTGGGGGCGATGCAGGGGACTGCCGGATGAGCCAGGATGTCTCCGTCATCGTGGTCAGTTGGAACACTCGAGCTCTGTTGCGGGAGTGCCTTGCGTCTGTCTTCGATCGGGCAGGTCCGGTCCGGTTCGAGGTGATCGTCGTGGACAATGGCTCGCGGGACGGCTCGCCCGACATGGTGTCCCAAGAATTCCCCCGCGTCCGCCTGATCCGCAACGATGAGAATCGCGGCTTCGCCGCCGCCAACAACCAGGGTATCGCCGTGGCCGGGGGGAGATATGTGCTCCTACTGAACTCCGATACGACCGTTCTCGACGAGGCGATCGCGCGGGCGGTGGTCTTTTCGGACGAACATCCCGACACCGCCGTCGTGGGTTGCCGGACGTTTCTGCCGAGCGGCCAACTTCAGCACAACTGCTTCCAGTTTCCCAGTCTGCTCAATCTGCTGTTGTCGATGAGTCGGCTGGCTCGCAGGTTTCCTCGGAGCCGATTCTTCGGCCGGCAGCGGCTGACGTGGTGGGATTACGACACCCCGAGGGAAGTGGATGCCGTCGCGGGGTGCTTCATGCTCGTCCGCCGAGAGGCGATCGAGGACGTCGGGCCCATGAGCGAGTCCTACTTCATGTACTCCGAGGACACGGACTGGTGCTGGCGGTTTCGTCGGAGCGGCTGGAAGGTGATGTACACGCCCGACGCGACTATCGTTCACGTCCATCGCGGGAGCTCCTCTCAGTCGTCCACGGGGATGCACGTCCTGGAGCGACGGAGTCTGCTCCTGTTCCTGGAGAAGCGGTCGGGACGGATGGTCCGCGCGACGGCGAATCTGATGTTTCTAACGGGGTCTCTGCTGCGGCTGCCCGTGCTGGCGCTGCGCCGGATCTTGGGGGGCCAGGCGGCTCGTCGGCAGTGGGAGCTCTCGGCCGCCGCCCTCAGGTTTCATCTCTTGGGCAGCCTGCCCGGTTCCACGTAGGACCGGGTCGACGGAGAGGGGTGACGGACGCGGTGATGGGGCGAGCCAAACGGGTTCTGAAGGCCGTCATCAGCATCGTCTACTGGGTGGGGTGCCGAATCGGCGATCGGCTGCGGGCGAGCGCCGGTCGGGAGCCGAGGTCTCGCTGCGTCGTGCTCTACTACCACGGAATCACGGAGGACCAACGCCCTCGCTTCCGGCAGCAGATGGGCCTGCTCAGATCGCGCGCGAGGGTCGTGCCGCTCTCGGATCTCGCCACGTCGAGCGTCAAGGGCGTTCGTACATGTCTGACCTTCGACGACGGCCTGGACAGCATCCGTCGGAACGCCGTTCCGATCCTGTCCGAGCTCGACCTGCCCGCGAGCGTGTTCGTCGTGTCGGGCAACCTCGGCCGCAGACCTTCCTGGCCGATACCTCCGGAGGACCCTGATGCCACCGAACCGCTCATGACGGCTGAGCAGATCCTGACGCTGCCGCGCGACCGGATCCAGATCGGCTCGCATACGGTGAGTCATCGGCGCCTACCGACGCTCCCGGGACGACAAGTCCGACGCGAGCTGCGCCAGTCCAAGCGGGACTTGGAGACGCTGCTGGGCTCGAAGGTCGACGCCCTGAGCGTGCCATACGGGGAGTACAACGCGGATGTCCTTCGGGAGGCGAGGGCCGCCGGCTACGGCACGATTCTGACATGCGATCCGGATCTCACTCCGTCGGACGAAGGCGCCGCCAGGATCGGACGGTTCAAGGTTACGCCGGACGAATCGATGCTGGAGTTTCGACTCAAGGCCAGCGGCGCGTACTGCTGGGTTCGACACGTGAGGAAGTTGAAGCGCACACTCGCCGGTCTCCGAAATCACTGGCGCGCGTGAGTATTCGATGCAGACCGAAATCCTCGTTGATTCCGTAACGCCGGAACAGTGGCGGATCTGGGGCTCGCGGTTCGCCGACTACGGCCTGTATCAGACGTGGCAGTACGGCGTGTCTCGAGCCGCGGAGATGAGCGCCGAGGTCAGCCGGCTTGTCCTGCTGCGCGGCCGCGAGCCCGTGGGGATGGCGCAGGTGAGGATCAAGCGGGTTCCGCTGACGCATGCCGGGGTGGCCCACGTCCTTCGAGGTCCGGTGTGGCGCCGTCCCGGCAGCGCGCCGGAACAGCTTCGCGAGATTCTCGACGCACTCCGCGAGACGTACGTCGCGCGGCGAGGTCTGACGCTTCGCGTGATTCCCAACCTGTACGATTTCCTCGCGGACCGAACCGTTCTGGACGCGCTGTCGGATGCGGGCTTCGCGCCCGACGCCTTCGAGCCGGGCGAGCGGACGATCGTGTTGGATCTTGCCCCGGCGATCGAGGATCTCCGTCGAGGGCTGGCGCAGAAATGGCGCAACTGCCTGAATCAGTCCGAGCGGCAAGGCCTATCCGTCCGATGCGGGTCGGATGATCCTATGATGGCCGACTTCGAGCGACTGTATGCGAGTATGTGGTCTCGAAAGCGATTCGAGACGGGCGTCGAGGTGGGGTCCTTCCGCGCGATGCTGCGGACGCTTCCGCCGTCGGAAAGGCCGCGGATCCTGTTGGCCACCGTCGATGGGCGCGCGGTCGCCGGGCACGTGTCGAGCGCTCTCGGCGATACGTGCGTCTATCTCTTGGGAGCCTCGGACGAGACGGGTCGGCGGAGCAAGGCCTCATACCTTCTGCAATGGGAGGCGGTTCGGCGGGCGAAGGAACGCGGGGCGCGATGGTACGATCTGGGCGGCGTCGATCCGGACAGAAACCCGGGTGTCTACCACTTCAAGGCGGGCCTTAGCGGGAGGGAATGCGCGATGGTCGGACGCTTTCGAGTGACGCCGGGGCGCGCATCCACTCACGTTGCGGCGCTGGCGGAAAGGGCGTATCGGGTGTGGGCGCTTGCCAGGGCGCGCTCGTGACGCGATGCGTCGGCGGACGATGAGGGTGGTATCAGAGCCATGACGGGCGCGAGCAAGGTGATTCTCGTCGGGTGGGACGGCGCGACGTTCCGAATCCTTCAACCGCTCATCGACGCCGGCGTCATGCCGACGCTCGCGCGGATGGTCGAGGCCGGGGCCTCGGGGGTCTTGCGGTCCACGCACCCTCCCGTGACGTGTCCGGCCTGGCCGACGATGTTCACGGGCGTAGGCTCGGGCCGACACGGCGTCTTCAGCTTCGCCTATCGTTGCCCGGAGACCGGTCACGTTCGCACCGCGGCAGGGAGCGACGTGGCCGCGCCGAAGCTCTGGGATCTGCTCGGGAAGGCGGGCAAGCGCGTCAGCGTGCTGAACGTTCCAATCACGTTCCCCGCGGGGCCCGTCAACGGCGTCATGATGACCGGGTTCGTCTCGCCGGACGACTCGCCGCGCGTCATGTGGCCGGCCGACCTGAGGCAGGTCCTGGTCAATCGGTTCGGCGACCTGGCCCTGAATTGGGCGGTCCTTCATCATCGTCCTTCGGGTCCGAAGGCCCGGCGATCACACATCCGGAGAATCAACGAGTTGATGCGGCTCCGCAACGAAGAGTTCGAGTTGCTGCTCGATCTGTTCAATCCGGACTTCTGCTTCCTGGTTTTCGAGTATCCGGATCGAGTCCAGCACCTCTTCTATCATCTGTTGGATCCTCGCTGTGAGGCGTCCCGTCGCCCGGAGAATCGTGCCGTACGAGAACTCCTTTGCGAGGGGTTCGCCGCGCTCGACGAGTTCCTGGCTCGCCTGCTGCGACGCTTCGGCGACGACGCCAACACCATGATCGTGAGTGACCACGGCTTCGACGCCGTGTCTCGTTGGGTGTACGTCAACAATCTGTTGGCATGCCACGGGCTGCTAGCCATCCATGAAGCCAAGGCGTTCGGTGAGGCCGTCGCGCGCAGAAGCGAGATGCCCGGCCGGCTCAGGGCGTGGCTGGGGCTGGAGCAGCGCGAGCCCTGGCATCGGCAGGACCCGTTCCGTTCGCCTCTGATCCGCTACGACCGTTCTCGGGCGTTCGCCGGACCGCAGCTCGAGCACGCGATCTACGTGAACCTTGAAGGACGAAGCCCGCATGGCGTCGTCAAGCCGGGCCACGAATACGAAGCGGTCAGGCAGGCCGTTATCGATGTGCTGACGAAGGCGACGGATCCCCAAAGCGGCAGACGCGTCTTTGAGAACGTCTGGCGGCGCGAGGAGATTCTCTCGGGCCCGTGCGTCCGTCACGCGCCGGACGTGATCTACGAGCTCGCGCCGGGATACATGGCCTCGGATTCGATCTGGCCGGCGTCGTTGATGCGCGACCGATTCCTCCGGGATCTGCCGGCGGGGTGGGACGTCTCCGGCTACCACCGCCCCGAGGGCGTGTTGATCGGCGGCGGCCCGGCCTTCCGCGCGGTCCGCGACCTGGACGCGTCGATTATCGACGTCGCGCCGACCGTCTTGTACCTCATGAATCAATCGATCCCCAGCTATCTGGAAGGCCGGGTGCTATTGGAGGCCCTGCAGCCCTCCCTCCTCGAGCGAAGACCGCTCGTGGCACACGAATCGAGCGCGCCTCCCGTGACGGCAGGCGGCGCCGCCTACTCGATCGAGGAGGAGCGACAAGTCGCGAGCCGGCTCGAGGACCTGGGATACCTGTAGCATCGAACCCGATGATCTCTCACGCCACCATTGAGCAGCCGACACGCCCGGCGGGTGTGGAGGCGTTCGTTGCCGAAGCGCCTGATCGAGCGTTCGAGCTCAGGCGGTACGACGGCTTCGAAGCGCTGGAGGAGTTCCGCGAGGCGTGGGACGGACTCGTCGAGCAGTGCGGCGGGAATCTCTGCTCGTCCTTCGACTGGTGCCGCGTATGGTGGGGACACTTCGGAAGTCGCCGGCGACTCGAGATTTATCTTGCGTGGGCCGACGAGCAACTCGTGGGCGTCATTCCGCTGTTCAGGGAGACGCTGCGCTGGGGGCCGTTGTCGCTCCGCGTCGTTCGAATCGTGGGATGCGATCATTGCACGACGACGTGCGTGATCGCGATTGCTCGCGATTGGATGAGTCGCGCCGTTGCGGCGCTGATCTCCGCGCTGGGCGAGACGGGCCGGTGGGACCTGATCCACCTGGCCGAGTTACCGGGGTGCTTCAGCGACGCGGAGAGCCTGGCCGAGGTGTTCGCCCTTCTTCTCGGCACGGAGTCGGTGTCCTGGAGCAAGGACGACTACCCCCAGATGGCCTTCGACGTCCCTGAGGACTTCGAGCGGTATCTGGCGACCTTGAGCCTGAAAGAGCGACGAAACGTTCGACATGATGAGCGTCGGTTGCGGCAGGCGGGACGCGTCACCCGTGACGAGCCGGTCGACGTCGACAGCCTGGATCGCGGCTTCGCCGACCTCGTTGCCATGCACCAGGACCAGTGGCGGCGCGCCGGGCAGCTCGGACACTTCGGTGATTGGCCCGGGGTGGCCGCTTTTCATCGAGAGATCGCGGAAACGCTGTTGGCGCGTCGTCGGCTGTTGCTCATATCAGTCCACGTGGACGGCAAGCTCCAGGCGGTCGAATACGGCGGGTGTCTGGGATGCCGCGCGACGTGGCTCATCGGCGGCCGTCGCTCCGACGTCACGAGTCGCGTCGGATTCTGCGCCCTGCTCCGGGCGTGCATGCGACGAGGGGTCAGCGAGATCGACGCGCTTCAGGGGTTCTACGACTACAAGCGGCGTCTCGGCGCGCGACGCCTGGGCATTCAGTCGATCGGGGTGACGGCGCCGCGACCCGCCAGCCGTCTCCGCGCGAGAGCCTTCCATGCGGCGACCTGGCTCGCGGATCTCGTCTACTACCGGATCTGGTACTGGCGCCTCGCCCCGAGGCTTCGCGGCAGGGGTCTCCAGCTCGGGGAAGGCAGCCTCTGGCGGCGATACATTCGATGCCGATTCCTCGTGGCCGCAAGGCGTGGCCGCCGGTCCGAAGCCGAATCGGAGCATTCGTGATGGCGGTTGCCCACGAGCTGGTGGAGGTGACGGCCTCGGCGCCCAAGGGGGAACTGCAGGGAACGAGTCCTTCCGATGGAGAGAAGCCGGGGACGCTACGACACTCGGTCCGCGCCGGCTTCGAGGAGCTGCGGCATCTGCAATCCGCGTGGGACGGGCTTGTCGCGAACGTCTCAGGCGACGTCTACGGCACCTATGACTGGTGTGCCGTCTGGTGGCGGCACTACGGATACGGCCGACGCCTCCACATCCACCTGTTCCACGATGGCGACGAGCTCGTGGGCGCGGTGCCTCTGTTCACGGAACGATTGCCGCTCGGTCCGATGTCGATTCGAGCCGTGCGTCTGGTGGGCTGCGACCATTCCGTCACGACGTGTACGCCGATTGTCCGCCCGGATCGCCTGGGCGATGTGGTCCGGTCCCTGATCGCTTACATGGATCGGCACATGGGCTGGGACCTGATCCACCTGGGTCCGCTTCCATGCTACTACGCCCACCGCTCGGGGCTCGCCGAGGCCGCCAAGGCATGTCCCGCCGTCGGCAGAACGGTCGAGGTCACCGATGCGGGTCCGCACGGGGTCTTCGAGTTGCCGAGAACCTACGCCGGCTACCTGAGCGGGCTGTCGCGAAACGAGCGACAGAACATTCACAAGCGGGAGCGGCGGCTCGAGAAAGCGCATCGTCTCGATGCCGTGGTCGTCGGGCCTGACGATCTGGATGCGGCCTTCGAGGAGTTCGTCGGGCAGCATCAGGCCCAGTGGCGGGCGGTCGGGCAGCTCGGTCACTTCGCGGACTGGCCCGGGGCGGAGGCGTACCATCGGGAGATGGCCGCCAGGCAGGCCCGGCACGGGCGACTGATGCTGCTGCGTCTGAGCGTCGACGGCGAGTGCATCGGTTATCAGTACAACTATCACTTCGCCGAGCGCGTTCATGCCATCCTGGCCTCACGGACGCTCGATCCCCAGTGGGAGTGCCACAGTCCGGGACGCTTGGTCCATTGCGCCGTCGTGCGGGCGGCCATCGAGCGGGGAGCCGGTCGGATGGACGCCCTGCGGGGCGAATACGAATACAAACGCCGCCTGGGCGGGGCGCTGGGATGCCTCCAAGCCGTTTCGATGATTCATCGCGGTCTGGCGTGCCGCCTGCGCGTCGGACAGGCGCGTGCCAACGCGCGGCTTCTCGATCTGCTCTATCGCCGGATATGGGTCAACCGGTTGGCGCCGCGACTGTCCTCTCCGCGCCGGCCGTTGCGGGACGTCTGGATCCGATCGCGAATCGGGTGAGCGCTCGACGGAGTGCGGCAGCGGGAGTGCCGATGAGATGATTACAGCCAGGACCAGGGCCTTCGACTCCGTTCTCTGCTTCGGCGACTCGGACTGGTGGTACCACAACCGTGGCCACGCCGATATGCAGTTCATGAGGAGGTTCGCGCGTCACTGGCCGGTCCTGTACGTCAACTCGCTGGGCATGAAGACACCGGGCGCGTCGGACGGGCGCATGTTTCTGCGACGGGTATCGCGCAAGGCCAAGAGCGTCGCTCGCTATTACCGGAAAGGCGGGGAGGGATTCGGCGTCTTGAGTCCGATCTTCCTTCCGGTGTTTGACGGTGCGTTCGGGCATTCACTCACGCGCGCGCTGGGCTTGCAGATCACGGCGGCCTTGAGGGCGCTGGGGATGCACCGCCCGCTCGTGTGGGTGGCGTGTCCGAGCGCGGTCGACGTGTTGGACAAGATCCCGCGAGGGGGGCTCGTCTATCAACTGAGCGACTGCTATTCGGCGCTGCGGGGCGCGTCGGCGACGCAGGCGGCGCGGATGGAGGCCGCCTTGGCCCAGCAGGCGGACCTCGTCGTCTGCTCCAGCCTCAGTCTCGTGGAGCGAGCACGACACCTCTATCGACGGGGAGAGTACGTGGACCACGGAGTCGATTTTGACCGGTTCGCCGCCGCGGGGTCCGTTCCCGATCCGCCCGAGGAGGTCCGGGACTTGCCGAGCCCGATCGTCGGCTTCTTCGGGAACCTGGACGGCAACACCGTGGACCGGGCACTGCTCGACGCGATCATTCGATCGCGGCCTGAGTATCGCTTCGTCCTCGTGGGTCCGATGTCTCGAGAGTTCGAGAGCCTTCGAGCCCACGGCAATCTGACGCATGTTCCGCAGAAGCCTTATTGCGAGATCGCCCGGTACGGAGCGGCCTTTGACGTGGCCATCATGCCCTGGCTGCGGAATGAGTGGATCCATCACTGCAACCCGATCAAGCTGAAGGAGTACCTCTCGCTGGGCAAGCCCGTGGTAAGCACACCGTTTCCCGAGTTGCGTCGTTGCGGGGGGCTCTGTTACGAGGCGACGGATGCGGTGACGTTTGCCGCCGCCATCGATCGGGCGCTGGCGGAAGACGACCCGGCGCGACGAGCTGAGCGGCGTGCATGGGCGTCCCCTCACACCTGGGACGCCAAGTTCGGACGCATCCTCAGACTGCTCGAGATCAGGGGCATCTCGTGCTTCTCCGAGAGCTGCCCGAGGTCCCCTCAGACGCGAAGGCACGAAAACGGGGGGGCCAGCCGAATCTACGCGTGCGGCAAGTGGGCCTACGCGCCGCCCGGGGATCCGATGATCCGTTGCATGCGGTGCTGCTACGACGATGTCTTGAAGCGGACCGTCCTGGACGTGCGGTCGATCTTGGGGCGAGCTCAACAGAGGGCGCCGTTGCCACGGACCCGCCTCGCGCGGGACGTCCGTCGGCTCGCGGAGAGATCGTTCTCGTGATCACGCGATGCACCAAGCGGAGCGGACGGCGGTCGTTCTTCGACGAGACGGCCCGCCACTGGGAGGAGCAGTACGACGACAAGGGACTACGCGGGGACGTGGTCCTCAAGCGGATGGATCTGAGTCACTCGGCCATCACGGCCCAGGGTCTTCCGGCCGAGTCGATCGTGCTCGATCTCGGCTGCGGTCCGGGGATCATCGCCGACCGGATCGCCGAGTCCGGGCTTCGAGTGTGCGCCGTGGATTTCTCTCACATGCTCGCCGTCCGTGCCCGACAGCGGCTAGTGGAACGCCGTCGACAGGGGGCCTACGTCATTCAGGCCGACGCGCACGATCTGCCGTTTCGAGACGGCGCGTTTGCCGGGTCGCTCTGCATTGCCTTGGTGTCGTGGGTGAACGACCCACAGCGGGTCCTTGCCGAGGTATCTCGCATCCTGATGCCCGGCGCCACGGCCGTGCTGACGGTTCGGAACCTCTTCTATTGCGGAAGCCTGACCGATCCGCTGTTCTGGCTGGGGCTGATCGCTCCGGAAGGCGTCAAGGCCCGCCTGAGAGGGGGAAAGGGCCGCTCGACGCCCTCGGATGAGGTGATGCCGATGCTCTTTCGAATCGGTCGATTCAACAGGATGCTTCGCCGGGCCGGGCTTCGCGTCATGGACTGGCGCACGCTGCAGTATGGGGATTTCCGCGTCTTCCGCAGATCCGTCCTCCCGCGGCGCTGGCAGCTCGCGACGAACCGACTGTGTGAGCGATTGTGGCGATGGCCTGTCATTCGTCGACTCGGGTGGACCTACTACGTGGAAGTGGCCAAGCCGGGACCGGCGGGATGAGGATTGGCGAGCGGTGCGTGGCAGTGGGGTCGCGAGGGACTGGCGTGTCCGTTCAGGTGGTGCATACGCCAAGGGTGGAGGAATGGCGGCGTCTCTATGAGGTCGCGGCCTCCGCGGCGAGCTGGGTTGCGGCCCACCGCTGGAGCTACGACGAGACGATCGCGCGACTCACGGTGGCGGACATTCGACGGAAGCTCGACCTGAGCCTCCGCGATCGGCTGCTGGAGATCGGGTGTGGCACCGGAGCGAGTCTCTCCCTCGTGTTGCACGAAGATCAGCTCGGCTACGGATTCGATCTGTGCGAAGCCCAGATCCGTCGGGCGGGGGACTTCGCGGTTGACCGCGCTCGCCTCCGGCTGGGCGTCGCCGAGGCTGGCGCGCTGCCCGTCGCGTCGGGGCGCTTCGACAAGGTGCTTTGCTACAGCGTATTCCAGTGCTTGCCTGACGACGACTATGCCCGGCGGGTCGTTGCGGAGTTGATCCGCGCATGCCGGCCGGGCGGGCTCATCCTCATCGGCGACGTCTTCGGCGTCATGGAGCGTCAGAGACAAAGGCTGATTGGACACGGCCACAACGAGCGCGTGGTGGACGCGTTCCTGTCGCCACTCCTGCCGATGTGGCACGCGCGGCATCGGCTTCAGGCCTCGAACAATCGCGTGAAGCCAAGGCACTATCGTCGCGGCTTCTTCCGCGGGGCGTTGCATGAGATCGCCTGCGACGTGAGCTTCCTTCCTCAACGCATTCCGGGACGCAGCGCGTCGCGATGTCGATACGACGTCTTGATCCGAAGGCATGGATAACAGAGATCACGAGCCCGCGATTCTAGACGACCCGCGCGTCTCGACGGCGCGGACCGCCGCGCGCGGCGAGGGCGCGATCGGCGGGGCGACCGTAATCATCCTCGCGCGCGCGGTCGGCGGCGTCACGATGTTCGCCTCGCTGGCGATCGCGGCTCGACTGCTGACGCCCGGGGATTTCGGGTTGGTCGCGATGGTGTACAGCGTCACCGCGCTGCTCATGGTGTTCGGAGACCTCGGCCTGTCGCATGTGACCGTTCAGAGGCCGGAGATCGGACAGGAGCAGTTGAGCACGCTGTTCTGGGTCAATATCGGATTCGGTCTGTTGCTCGCACTCGTTACCGTGTCCTTGGCCCCCGTGCTGGTCTGGTTCTACGGCCAGCCACGGTTGATGACGCTGACGATCGTCCTGGCGGCCGCGTTTCCGCTGACCGCGCTCGGCGTTCAACACAGTGCGCTCCTCAAGCGTCACATGAAGTTCCGTCGGGTCGCCGTCGTTCGCCTGACGGGGATGAGTGCGGGGGCGGTCGCCTGCATCGCCTCTGCGTGTCTTGGATGGGGTTATTGGGCGCTCGTGTGCCAGGCCCTGGTGACCGCGTGGTGCGAGAGCGTTGCCGCCTGGATGGCCTTCCGATGGCGCCCCGGATGGCCGAAGCGGTGTGGGGACCTCCGGGCGATGCTCGGGTTTGGCGGGCGACTCACAGCCCACGGTCTGATCGGCTACCTGTCGACGAACTTGGACAAGGTCCTTCTCGGGCGGTTCTGCGGCGCGTTCGCCCTCGGGCTATACGCGACGTCTTTCCGCCTGATGACGCGATGCGTCTCCACGATCGGTATGGCGGAGGCGGCCATCGCCTCGATGTCACGCTCGGTTGGAAACCCGAACGACATGCGGGCGACGTACGGCAAGATGATCCAGTTTCTTGGCCTCCTGGGCATGCCGCTCTGCGTCGCGGGGATTCTCTGGACGGAAGACATCGTCCTGTCTCTCCTGGGGCATCAGTGGGGTCAGGCGGTCGTTCCGCTTCGGCTGCTCTTCCTGGCCGCCATTCCCAAAACGCTCTCGGCGACGACGGGATGGGTGTACATCTCGGGGGGGCGGCCTGATCGAATGTTGCGTTGGGGCCTTGTCTGGTCGCCGATGGTCGCAGTGGCGTTCGTTGCGGGGCTGCCTTGGGGGGCCGAGGGCGTGGCGGGCGCCTTCGCGATCGCCCACTGGGTCGGTCTGGTGCCGTGCCTCGCGTACTGTTTCAGGGGCACGTTGTATCGTCTTCACGACGTTCTGGCCGCGACGCGCTGCCCGCTGCTCTGCGCGGGCGTAGCGTGCGCGGTTGGGGTCGTAAGTCGGGTGGTCCTACTGCCTGATCTTGGACCGGGCCCCGCTCGACTGGGCTTCATGTTCTGCCTTGCCGCGCCAACCTATATCGTCGCGGTCGCCGTGAGCGTCCCTTTGGTGAGCGACGTCGTCCGGGGGATCGGCCGCCGAGCATTACGGACGAGTCTGGCGACGGACTGATCCGATCGCTGTGGGAGGAAGCGGATCATGCGAATCACCTTCGTCATGCCGGGAAGGGCAGGGGGAGGGTCCCGGATGATCGCTCGGTTCGGCGTCGGGCTTACCGAACGCGGGCACGACGTCCGCATCCTCTATCCCCGCGCGCCGTTCCGCGCCAGGCCGATCCTTCGCGAGGCCTACCTCGGGCTCCGCCACGGACATCGCCACGATTGGCTCCGAAGCTTCCCGGGGCAGGTCGTCGCTTATGATCGGCTGAGTCCGGACGTCGTCGGGCGCAATGACGTGCTGATCGGAGTCGGGGCGGATTGCACATTGGCGATCGCCGAGCTTCCCGAAGCATGCGGGGTCCAGGTGAATAACTGTCGCGGGCGTGAGCCGTGGAATCAGGACAGAATGATCTCGGCCTGGAGCTTGCCGATGCCTCGCATCGTCGTGAGCTCCCATCTGGTTCGCGAGATGCGCGATCTCGGCGCCGACGACCCGATATTCGTCGTTCACAACGCGATCGACCCTTCCGAGTACTATCCCGCCCGATCCGCGGCCCAGCGAGACGGAGTCGGGACCGTGTATCACGGCGCGACGGTCAAGGATCCCGAAACGATCCTGGCCGTTTGCGAAGAGGTTCACAGACGCCTTCCTCGTGCGCCCATTCGTGTATTCGGTGCTTACCCGCGTCCCGCTGGGCTGCCTCCGGCGGCGAGATACGTTCGGCTGCCGTCGGTCAGCGCGGCGCGGAATCTCTACTCGAGGTCTCTCGTCTGGTTCTGCGCGAGCCGATCCGAGGGCTTCGGCCTGCCCCTGCTCGAGGCCATGGCGTGCGGGTGCGCCGTCGTGAGCACGTCCTGCGGCGGGCCGTCGGACTTCATCCACTCCGGGATCAACGGCTTGCTTGTTCCGGTCGGGAGCGCCGAGATGCTTTCGGCACGGATCATTCAACTCGTCGAGGATCCGGTCTTGAGGAGCCGATTCATCCTCGCATCCTCGGAGGCCCTGCAGGGCTTCAGTTGGGCGAGAGCCATCGACCAGTTCGAGTCGGCTCTGCGCGCGATCACGGGGCGGGGCGCAACGGGACACGATGACATGCCTGGCTCCGCGACGGATGAGGGACGAACGATCGAACAGTCCACGCAAGCACTCGCGCCTGGCTAGACCCACGCCGGTAGCGATCGAGATGTGTTCCCACATGACAAATCATCAATCCCTTGAGGGCTTGGCTCGCCGAGGTCCCCCAGCGCGGGGCGGACGGTGGACGCTGGCGGCATGGGCAACGATCGCGCTGGCAATGCCGCTCCCGGCGGCAGCGGCGAGCGGCCACCCCGTCGAGCCGACCCGTCATCGGTTTCTGATCGTCCGCTACGACGACTACTCGCCCGTCGTTCCGTATCGCCGTGTATCGGTGGGCGTCGAGCTGGAGCGGCGAATCTTCGAGTTGTTCCGTCGATATGACGCAAGGCTCGTCGTCGGCGTGATCCCGTTTCCGATCCACGACCAGACGGTTCCGCGGAGAACGCTGGTCTCGACGAGTGCCGATGCGAGCTGGCTCTCCGACCCGAACGATCCGTGGGTCAGGTTGTTGCGGGAGTACGTCGGGCTGGGGACTGTCGAAGCGGCCCTCCACGGCCTCGAGCATCGACGCCGATCACCTGCCGGACACCGTCCGGGCGAGTTCCGGTGGCAGTCCCCGCAATGGCAGCACGGTGCCCTGCGATTGGGGCGCGACGTCCTCGCGTCGGCGATCGGCCGGCCGGTCCGTGTCTTCGTACCCCCGTGGAATGCCTGGGACGACGCCACCGCTCGATGCCTCGCGACGCTGGGCTTCGACTGGATCAGTCCGGACTTCCATCCGATCGATGCCCCGATCGGCACGATCCGCGTCGTGCCTCAATGTGCCTCCGATGTGGAGTCGGTCTTCGAGTGGATGCGATCCGCCAAGCCGCCTCCGCCCGGCGCCATCGTCGTGTTGACGACGCATCCGTTCGATTTCGAGGGCGACCAGGCGGAAGCGAACCTGCGGTCCTTGGAGGCGCTGCTGGCCCACGTTGCCGCGAGCCCTGAATGGGCGTGTGTCGGCCTCTCAGACTTGCCGAGACGCTCGCTCGAAGAGTGGCGTCGTCGGTGGCGAGCGGCCTTGATCTGGCATGGCAGCAGGCGGCTTCTCGACGACGCGGGCATCGCCTCGTCGTTCGTTCGTGATGATCGCGCGACCTGCTATGCGCCTGAGGAGTGGTATCGCTCCAGACAGATTCCGTGGCGATTGGCGGTCGGCGCAACGGCGATTCTCTCGCTCCTGGTCGGGTGGGTCGGATCGCGAGCCATGGCCCGTTACGGCTTCAGGACGCGCGGGGGATCTCGAATGGTTGGGTATCTTGCCGCGATCGGCCTGGTGGTGCTTGTGCTCGGAGCCGCGGAGATTGCCAGACACGGGTACGTGATTCGGGGCGTACGATGGCAAGCCATCTGCGTGGCGGTCGGTGCGACGTTGGGGTTCCTGATTCGCAGGCGCCGCGGAGTGCGGGAAGAGCATGACAAGGACGCTCGCCGATGGAGGACCCCGCCATCGACGCCCGACATGAGACCGATCGCTCATTCCAGGTGAACCGATGGACACGACACGAGACACACCAATGTCCGAAGCCGACCGGCCGGAGGACGCAACCGTTGTGCGCGAGGTGAACGCTGTCCGCCGGTTCTGCATGGCGGCAAGACGCGCATGGCTGATTGCCCGGACACACATTCTGTGGCGGTCGCGCCTCCACGCATTGGGTGCCGGCTCCGTTCTCGGCCGGTGCCTCCAGGTGAACAACCCTCGTGCCGTGGCGATCGGTTCGCGCGTGACGATCATGGACGAGTTCATCCTGGCGGATCTGCGTCCCCTGCAAGGCGACGCGCCGAAGATCATGCTGGCTGACGGGTGCACCGTGATGTACCGCTTCCAGTGCAACGCCGCGCGGCTCGTGGCCATCGGCAGGAACGTTCTGATCGCCTCGAACGTCCTGATCACCGATTCAGACCACGTTGTCGAGCCCGGCGGAGTCCCCGTGACAAAGAGCCGCTCGCTTGTGACGCGTCCCGTCCGGGTGGAGGACAATTGCTGGCTCGGGCAGAACGTCGTGGTCTTGAAAGGCGTCACGATCGGGCACGATTCGATCATCGGCGCCAACAGCGTGGTGACCCGCGACGTTCCTCCCTGTTCGGTTGCCGTCGGGAATCCGGCGCGGGCGATCAAGCACACGGGTGGGCGGTTGACGGATGCTTCCCTCCCGATCGACGAGGTGGCCGCCAAGATGCCGCTGACGAGCGCGACTCACTTTGGGTTGTAGATCGGTCCGTCCGATCGGCCCACCATAGCGATCGACATGAACAAGACGATGGTCTCCGGCAGTCCGAGCTATCGAACCCTACTTGCCGTCTTCACGGTGGCGGTGGTCGTGCGGATCGGATTCGTCCTGGGGCGCGACGCCATGGCTCATCGAACGGGCCTTGATGTCGGGAGCGACGGCTATGAGCTCATCGCCGAGAACCTCCTGGCGGGACGAGGATACCGATTCCAGCCCGATCTGGGCGAGACCGTTTCGCGTCCGCCGGCCTATCCGCTCTTTCTCGCCGGGATCTTCTATGTAGTCGGCGGCGTCAAGCTCTGGCCGGTGCAAGTGAGCCAGGCGCTCCTCAGCGCCGTGACCGCCTGCGCGTGCTACCTCCTGGCCTTGCCTTGGGGGCGACGGGCGGCCCTCCTTGCCGGGATGATCTTCGCGTTCTACCCCGGTGATTGGGTAGCCTGCTCCCGCTACCTCGCCGAACCCCTGTCGACAATGGCCATCATGATCACGTTGCTCCTGACCCTCGGCCTGCTTCGCCGTCCGGGAGCGTGGCATGTGGCCTTGGCCCTCGGCGCTTGCCTGACGGTCGCCGTCATGGCGCGGGACATCAATGTGCTGTTGCCTGTCGTATTGGCAACCGGGGCATTGTGTCTCCCGATCGCCCGAGGACATCGTATCGCGCTCGCGCGGAGCTTCACCTTGGCGATCGTCCCGGTGCTGCTGGCCGTGGGGGCCTGGGGATGGCGGAACTACCGACTGACCGGCCTGGTCGTCTTCCCCTCCTCCAACTCGGGATCGACGGCCTATGACGGCTACCACATCGCTCGAAAACTCGGCGACGGACGTGGGGTCGCGCAGTTGATGCGGGAGTCGCGCCGGATTCAGGGCGAGATCGCGCGGTCGCGTGGCATCGAGCCAAGGCTGCGGTTCGCCGTCTTCTTCGACTCCCCTCGCCAGGAGGCCCTGCTCAGTCGTTACCTCACCGACGACGTAAGGGAGAAGGCGCTTCGGGATCCATGGGCGTTCCTCGGACGTACGATTCGCGGACTGGCCAGATTCTGGTATCTCGGACCCACGCCAGAGGCCAGCATCGTCGCGGCACTGCTCAACGCCCCGCTGCTGCTCCTGGCGATCATCGGCGTCTGGCGGGCGGGTCCGCGCCGGGATCCGTTCGTGGTCCTGCCCGTCGCCGTCGTCCTCTACTACAACGCGGTGGGGGGGTTGGTGAACCCGCTCGTGCGGTACGCGCTGCCGGCGATCCCGATGCTGGCCTCGTTTGCCGGTCTGGCCCTTGGCTCCTTGTGGCCGCGGAGACGATCACAGGCGTCCGTGTTCGCCCCTGGGTCCCGGGAGGCCTGGCTCCCAAGACATGGGTGAGTTGATCACACTAGCCGTGGCGGGCATCGGCGTCGTATTCGTCCTGATCGGGCGGCATACGACCGGCCTGACCGCACTGTGCGCCGTCTACGTGTGGGTTCCGCGAAACCTGACGGTCCAGGTGGAAGGCGTCGACTTCAGCGCGCCTCGGATCGTCGTCCTCGTTCTGATCGCCAGGCTCCTGTTCGAGGGCGCGCACCGGCGGATTCGTTGGTCGAAGCTGGACTGGATGGTACCGTTGACGCTCGCGTCTTTCGTGTGCGCCGCGGCGATCGACCAGGCCGACGCCGTGCTTCGCGTCTTGATCTACCACGGGGGAGAGGCGTTTGACACGGTGCTGCCGTACTTCGCGTTTCGAATGTCCGTCCGGACGAGGGAGGATTACTTCCGTTTGCTCCGAGGCCTGCTGGTGGTCAGCGCGCCGCTGGGACTCTTCGCGCCGTATCAGACTCTCACGGGCCACAATCCCTACGACGCGCTCACGGTGTACGCCTCGTGGTTCGCGAGCAATCCGGAAAGCAACTTCGCGATGAGCCGTTCGGGGTTCTATCGAGCCTGGTTGAGCTTCCCCGAGCCCATCACGTTCGGGGTGTTCTTCGCGATGATCGTCCCACTGACGATGCCGCTCTGGCTCAGGTCGAACCCGGCTCGATGGTGGGCCTTACCCGCCGCGGGTGGGGCGGTCGTGGGACTGATTGCCTCCCTCTCGTCCGGGCCTTACATGACGTTGGTGTTCGCGCTGGCGTTCTACGCCGCCTACAGATACCGCCGATACTGGCGTCACGCCGTCATTTCCGCCGTCGTCGTATGTGCGGTCGTCGAATTCATCAGCAACCGTCGTTTCTACTACGTCTTCGTCTCGAGGCTCTCCTTCAACGAGCGAAACGCCTACGGACGTATCTGGCTGATCGAGGAGGCACTGACGACGGGCATGACCGGGCACTGGCTGACCGGCCACGGGCTCGTCGGGCGCGCCGGCGCCGACTCGCTCGAGTGGGAGAACTGGGACCTGGTCAACCACTACGTCCTGGTGCTCGCCCGATACGGCCTCGTCGGGCTGATCCCGTTCGCGGCGACGCTCGTCCTGGCCTTTGCCCGTCTGCGGAGAGCGATGGCCTTGGCCAGGGACGAGGAGACGCGGAAGCTCACGTGGTCCGTCGTGGCGAGCCTGGCCGCGATGTGTTTCTGCATCATCGGCGTCGGCCTGTTCGGCCAGCCGTTGTCGTTCTTCTACATGCTCTTGGCTGTCGCTGGCTCGCTGCCTTCGGTGATCGCCGTCGACCAACGGACGCGGCGTCGAGTACGGGCGCCGGAGCGTCGTTGGAGCCTGCCCGATAGACGTGCCGTTCCTGGAACCGTGTTCCTGCCGGAAAGCAGACACTATGCCTGATTTCGGTGACATTGCGAACTCGCGCGACTCAGTTCGCCTTGTACTCATGCGCCCCGCAATCGAAGGCGCCGTCCCCGTCGTGCTTGAGGCCCGGGACGTCGACGGGTCGGGTGACCTCGGTCATGTC
>JAFGLZ010000149.1 GCA_016927755.1 Phycisphaerae bacterium | reverse complement strand
TACTTCGCCTCGCGAATCACCTGACGCGCCGCGTCCGCGTTGTTGACGTGCGGAACCACCACCCCGCTCGTCTCGATCTCCAGCACCGACAGGATCCGCTGATACGCACCGGCCGGAATCCGTACGACCGTCCCCATCTCGTGCAGATCCGCCGCCCGAGCCATGTCTTGGAGCCGTTCGAACCCCATCGTCCCATGCTCGGTGTCCAGGATGACTAGGTCGAACCCCGCCAGCCCGTAGATCTCCACGATGTCGGGCAAGGGCAAATGTAGAAACGTCCCGAACACCACCTCGCCCCGCGCCAGCTTTTCCTTGACCTTCAGACCGTACCGGATCATGCGTCACCACCTTGATTGAGTTTCTCGATTCTCACGTGTCCTACTTCATGATGCAGTAGAACGTCACCCGTTCGCCGCCAGCCTCCCATTCGAGCAGATCGCCGTCGGCCTTCAAGGCCTCGATCGGACCGTAGTCGCGTTTGTTGTTGTTGAGCGCGTGGACGCTCCACTTGCCCGCCCTCTTGCACATCTCCGGATCGATCTGATCCATCTTCACGCGAATCCGCCACGGCGTCGCTCGCGGATAGACCGTGATCGACCAGGACCCGTACTTCGGTGCCATGGCGATGCACCCGTTGGTGGCGACCTTCCCGAAATCGACGACCGCCTTGCCGACGTTTCGGTGCCCGTTGTACGGTCCCGCCTCACCGGCCGGTCGCCTGGGCACCAGCGAATGCACGGCGCACGCCACCTCGTCGCCCTTGACCGTCACCGTGCCGATTTTGCATCGAGCGCGAACGTCCGTCTCAAACGGCAACGCCGCGCGACCCGACGCGTTGTACAGCCCGATCATCACGTCGTACTCGCCGTCACCGACACCCGCCGGCAGCACGATCTCGTGGGGCCCGTCGCCGATCGTCTCTCCCGCCTTCCACGTCGAAACCGCGCGCGACAGAGCGTGATCGTTCTGGAAGGCGATGTGATCCTCTCCCGGAACCTTGGGCGAGCAGAAATGGACGTAACAGGTCCAGTCCTGCGATGACGCCGCGCGAGCCTGCCACTTGTACGCCAGCGTGAACTTCCGCGGACCGACCCGCTCGAACCCGGCGATCGACGGCTCCACGTCCACGATCGACACGCCCAGATCCGGCTCGTACGACCGCGCGTCGGCGAAGAGCACCTCGTCCGCCTCGCGGTAGTCCGCCACGACCTTGCCCCCGTTCAGCGTCGGGAAGACCGTCGTCGTCGCCACAAGACCGGGCGCCTCGGCCCGGAACCCGTACTCGCACAGCACCTGCCCCCCAGGCAGCGCCCAGTCCTTCTCCCCGCCATTGCACCACAGCTTCAAGCCGCCGTCATACTCGACGTGTACCCGATTGCTCATCGGACCGGCCTTGAGCGCCTCCGTCGCCGGAAGCATCTTGCCGCCGACATCGTAGAGAATCGCCGCTGGCCGGGCCGTCACGTAGCGATCCTGGATCGGTGTCACGAGATAGTATTCGCGAATCACGTACGGCATCTGCCTCCAAACCTGCTGGGCCACGAAACCAGCGTGCCCGAACGCCAGCTCCATCGCGCGGTACTTGTCGAGCATCCGCGTCGTGGGAACCCGCGAGTACCATCCGCCGTCGTAGCCGCTCGACAACCACCGCTCCAGATACCCCATGCCGTGGTTCACCATCTGCGGATGGATCTTCAGCAGATCGAAGTCGACGACCCAGTCCGCGTCTTCGCCGCCCGCGACCTGCGCCTCGCAGCCGTCACACAAACCCGCCCAGTAGAAGTGATTGTTCCCCTCCCCGAACAGCGGCCCCTCGTGCGTCTTGCGCTCGAAGGCGAATAGCTCCGAGTTCGCCTTCCACACCGCCTCGAACGTGGCAGCGCCCGGCTCCCCCGCCCGATGATCGACGTGGAACCACGGCGGAACGCACGTGTGGACGTCAAGGTACGACGCATTCGTTCCGTATCGCCGATGGATCTCCGGCGACTCCATCCGTGCGTACTTCAGCATCCCCGTCGGCTTGGCCCCGTAGCTCTGGATCCCCGTCCCCCCGTTGAACCACGCCTTGACCAGCGTCCCGTCGGACTCGAGCGACACGTCATTGGCGTCGTACAGCTCGCTGTTCGGATAGAAGTCCACGTAGTTCTCGTGAAGCGAGGTCCGATGACCCAGGGCCCGCGTCGTCCGAACGTAGTACGTCATGTCCTCGTCGCCGCCCTGGTCCTTGTTCGCCGGAACATGATTGGGCAGCGCGTTGTCGTACCCGCTCCGCTGCCAGACGTGCTTGATGATCGCCGCGTCGCGAACCCCCTGGACCTCCAGCTCGCCGAACCAGTCGGCGTCCTCGCGAAACTTGCCGCCCCACACGTCAAACATGATCCGCCCGGCCAGATCCTCGAGGAACGGCGACGGCGGGCTCGGAAGGTTGCACAGCACGTCGCCGACCCGCGGGGCCAGTGTGTAGTACGCCGTCGTCGCCACGGCGTTCCGAGTCCCGTCCGTCTTCGGCGAGTAGTGGGCCGCGGTCTGATCGTGCCGCGACGCCTTTGAGTCCGTCCAGTCCAAGACGATCGAGCCGAAGACCTGCGTGTCCGGCAGATACCAGATCGGCCCCAATCCCAAGTACGGCAACGAGATCGACCGGCGCAGCCCCGCCGCCACGCCCCCGTGCCGAACCTCGCTGACCCCGCCGCCCGTCGTGCTGATCGTGACCACCAGCGACGAGCCCCGCAACCGAAACTCGCGAATCACACGCGTCCGAACCGCCCCCGCGACGTACTCGTCCTCGATCCGAAACGGCCTGGCCGGATCCGACACATCGACCGGACCGACCGGCTTCACCGAGCGCACCTCCACCCCCGGCGATCCCGATTCCCAGCTTGTCTTGCCGTCCGAGAGCACCACGCCGCTGCCCAGACCGATGTGATACGTCGCCGAAGGTCCGCCCTTCGGCGTCTTCACCGTCGCGCGGATGTCGATCAGACCCGACGCCGCTTGCTCACCCTCGCAACGCGTGCGAACCGCGTAGATGACCCCGCCACCCTCGTCCGGCCAGCTCAACTCATACCGAGCAACGCCCGTCGACTCGTCCCACTTGAAGTCCGTAAGCTTCACCGCCGCGCCCGTCGGACAGCATCCCCAGTCCCGCCGATTACACAATCGCTTCAAGTCGGCCTTCGCGGGCCAGATCGATTCCGGCGCCATTGCCGCCCCCGCCGCCCCGGCCACGATCCGCGCGTCGCCAAACAACGAATAGTCCCAACTGGCGTCCCCCTTCGGCCCCGGGCCGCTCTCCAGTCGGACCACCACGCACTGGCCTGCATACCCCGACAGATCGAAAGACAGAGGCTTCCACTCGGCCAAGCGATAATGCTCGTCAAGCAAGACCCGCTTCGATCCCCCCGCCGGACTCACGCTCACCCGAAAATCACAGCCGTCGCTCTTCTCGGGCACCGCGACATCCGACTTCATCGCGATCGCCAACTCGAGCGTGATCGGCCGGACCTCCGGAAGACGCAGCGCGTATTCGACGTAGGTCACCCCCGTCCCCTGTCGCCACGGGCAATGGATCAGCAGATTGGCCTTGCCGTTCTGCTGGCCATAGGGCGTGTAGCTGATCCCCGTCGGCCCGTGGAAATGACCCACCCACCCCGTCGGCATCTCCACGGATCGTCCGTCCGTGTAGAGGGCGCCTACGCGATATAGCCCCACGTCCATCAACGGGGTCACGCCCGGCGGAATCGTCACCGGCTCCGGCCCGGCCGCTCCAAAAACCGCACACACCGCGGCAAAAAGACTCATGGCTCGCCTCCAGTCCTTCCATCTCCCTCAACCACGTCTCCAGGCGGGAAATTCGGCAGCACCACCATATCGTGAACCCCCTCTTGCGACACCGAATAAACTCCCACGTGGAATACGCCGCCCTCGCCCCGAATGTCCGCCGTGCCGCCGCCCCCCGCGTTCACGACATACGTCACCCCGCCGATCACCTTCCGGCTGAACAGGTGGATGTGACCCAGAATGACCCGGTCGACCCGGCGCCGCTCCACGATCTCCTTGAAACGCGCCTCGCCCCCCGTCACCGGCGACGGCCAATGCGGCGCCAGGTAGCGCGGCGGACGATGCATCAGGACGAACTTCCGCTTCGGCGTATCCAGCAGCCGATCCAGCTCGTCCAACTGGCTCTCGAAGAAGTTGAACGTCACCGTGTTCAGGGCGATGAACCGCGCTGGTCCATAGTCGAACCAGTAATCCGTCGGGCCGAAGTGCCGCACGTACTGACGCCAGCTCCGGTTCTTGATCGAGTCATGATTGCCCAGCACGCTGACCCAGGGCAGTACGCACCCCGCGCTCAGCTTGGCGTACCGCTCGTAATGATCCGACAGCCCGACCTGGACCATGTCGCCGATGTTCAGCATGAACGCCGGACGCAACTCCGCCACCCGCCGCAGCAGATATGGATAAACGCGCGCGTGACTGTGCGTGTCGCTGATCACCGCGAACATCAGCGGCTCCACCGGCCGGCGCGATTGAATCCGACGAACCATCGTGCCCGTGCGATACGGAAAGTTCGGATCGTCGTCCCTGAGGCTCGCCGCGTCGGCGATGACGACGCGCTCGCCGACCTTCGTGGCCGGCTGCGTGCTCGCCCGAACCGGAGCCTCCACGCCAACGACCAGCTCCTTCAACGACGGTGCCGGCGCCTCCAACGCCGCTTCGCCCGGCCGCGGAAGATATAGCCGAACCGGCGCCGTCCCATCGCACA
The DNA here is from genome assembly GCA_016927755.1 of Phycisphaerae bacterium. Classification (GTDB taxonomy): domain Bacteria; phylum Planctomycetota; class Phycisphaerae; order UBA1845; family JAFGLZ01; genus JAFGLZ01. Next base: position 12,893 of record JAFGLZ010000149.1, on the reverse strand, counting down.
ACGTCAGACTCGCCCCCTGAAAGCCCGCCGTGACGAACGAGGCCAGCACCGACCCGTCCGCGTCCCGCTCCAACGCATCCAGACGCACCTTCAACCGAACGTCCTCGTCGGTCAACCTGCCGTCCGCCTTGTCGCTTGCCTTGAGACCCTTGCCGAACGACGCCGGCGTCGTGACCACCACCGCGGGCATCCCCGCCATCCTCAGGGCCGGCCCGAACGCCAAGAGCTGCCGAACCGCCTCCTTGCCCATACCGGGCCCGAGCGTACCCATGCAGAAGATGTGCAGAAAAAGCGGATTCGACGAGCCCCAGCCCGGCTTGCCCTGCATCGCCATCCGCAAGTACAGCCACTCCCCGTCCGTGCCGATCCAGATGCGCCGGATGTCCAAATCGTCCTGCAGCACGGCCGGACTCTCGTCAGGATCGTCCAGCAGCGGAAGGTCCGCCCCGCCGCCTCGAAGCGCCGGTAGCTTCACCGCAAGATGCCCCGACGCGTCCCGCGCCACCAGGGCATAAGCGTGAGGCCTGTGCTCGTAAGGCAGTTCGCCCCGCCAAGTATCCGGAGACCCGGCCACCCGTCCCAGCCGCAGCACCGCCCACCGCCCGCTGGCCCGATCCAAGTGCAGGAGCGCAACCTCGCTGACCGGCATCGTGCGACTCAACTCCGGGCGACGAACACAAGCCGTGACTCGCGGACCGGCGGCTCCCTCGACCGCGCCAAACGTGACGTCCTCGATCGCCGGCGCGCCGTGCGTGAAACACCTCGCGTACGGAGGCTCGCCCATGCTCCCCGGCGACATCGTGTTCCACTCGACCTCACCGCCCGAAACGCTCGCGCGCCCCGCGCTGACCAGCAAGACCGCCGCGACCATCAAACGCCTCATCATCCGACACCTGCTCCTCGGCTTGCCCGTGACTCCGTGCCTCGTCCCGCAGCCACCCCTCCACCCACGTTCGTCCATGCCACCCCGAATGCGACGCGAAACGCGCTGGCCGAAGACCCCTCAGCGAAGCTCGTCGAGACCGTCGAGATCCGACTGAATCCCCGCCGGCGCCGTCGAGGGCAGCAGCCGCATCATTCGCTGAAACCGGGGTTCCAGCCGCAGCTCCCGAAGGTGCGGGTCCTTGAGAGCACGCTGACGATACACAGGGTATTCCGTCAGCACCGACAGAAGCTCCGCCAGCGCTTCCTCGAACCGCTCCTGCCTGACCAGGACCTGAACGTTCGCATAACGCCCCTCCGGACGGCGGGCGCTGGTTCGAACCGCTTCCGTCGCGGCCTCCTCCGCCTCCTTCACACGGTTGAGGCTGAGATACGCGTCCGCCAAGCCCGAAAGCGGCCCGAGCCATCTCGGCCACCGTTCGAGCGCCATCCGATAGTACTTGACGGCCTCCTCCGGCTTGCCGAGCTGCCGGTAAGACTCACCAAGCTGATACGTCGCGTGTAACGCCCCCTTGCGGTCCAGGGCGATCGCCCGCTCGAGATACCCCTTGGCCTCGCCGGGCCGGCCCTCCCAGTTCAAAACCGTTCCCAACGCCGTGTAAGCGCGCGACCCGCTCGGCTCCCTCGCGATCGCCGCCTCAAACGCCTCCCGGGCCGGCTCGAGCTGTCCCATCATGAAGTAGGCACAGCCCAAATTGAAGTAGCCCGTCGCGTAGTCAGGTCGTAGCTCGATCGCCTTGTGATAAAGTGGCAGCGCCGCGGCGAAACGCTCCCGTACCGGACGCTGCTCGTCGTGTACGATCGCCCCGGCCAGGTTGTTCCAGGCCTTGTGTGATTCCGGCCGCCGCTCACACGCGTACGTCCACAAACTCATACTGTCGTGCCAGACGTCCATGATCCGCCTGGCTTCCAACGTCAGCGCCGTCAAGATCCCCGCCGCCGCCACCACGAGCCCGACCCGCGCCGCATGGCGCGCAGCGCCCCGCGCCCCAAGCTCCCAGCAGAGCGCGAACCCCCCGCCCAGCAACACGAACAACGACAGCGTCGGAAGATGGCTGTACCGATCCGCCACCAACTCGTCCCCGATCGTCACGATTCCCGCAACGGGCAGGAGCGCCAAGACGTAGCACGCCCACGCCGCCAAACCCGATGGCAAGCGCCGCCGAAACGCCACGAGTACCACGCTGATTCCGACCACCGCCAGCGCCGGAACCAGGAAGCGAGCCCCCAGCAGGCCGATCGTCTGAGGACGTGGGTACAGCGGCGCTAGGTCCACAGGCCACACCGTCTTGCTGACGTAGAAGAACAGCGCATAACCGGCAATCGCCACGCGCTGAACCAACCCCACCGCCTCAACGGATTGCAGCGCCCCCGTCTGCGCCTGCCCCAGGAAACCCACCACCACCGCCAGCGCCACAAAGAGCACGAAATTGAACTTCTCGAACAGGACCTGCCGACAGGGCGGCAGATGCCACCGCCAAGGCCGGCCGCATAATCGCCCGAGAGGAAACACGTCGAGCACGATCAACACCGCCGGGATGCTGACGGCCATCGCCTTGCTCAATAACGCCAGCGCGCAGCAGACCAACGCGAAACGCTCCCATCCCTGGCGCGCCTGCCCGCCCGCGCCGTCCCGATGCGCCTGCAGGTAAGCCCAAACGCACAACAAGTAGAAGAGCGCCGACAGGACGTCTCGCCGTTCCGTGATCCACGCCACCGATTCAACCCGCTGAGGATGCACTGCCCACGCCAGAGCCGCCACAACGCACGCCAGAACACACCCCCACGTGAGCTCATCCGACCCGCTCTCAACCCCGCGCGACGGCTTGCCGAATCGACCCGAGCGGTGCGCCGTTAGAACCGAGCCGACCAGCAGACACAGCACCCCCGCCCCGGCGCTGTGCAGAAGCACGTTCGTCAGATGATAGCCGTGCGGATTCATCCCCCAGAGTGTGTAATCCAGACCCAGCGTCAGCCAGCTCATCGGCTGATAAGGCCCCATATGCGTCGTCGTGAACATCCACTTGATGTTCCGCCAACCCAGGCCCCGGTAGTCCTCGTTCTGCAAGAAGTTCTTGTCGTCGTCCCAGTCGACGAACTCGGCGTCCAGGCACGGCACGTACGCCACGAACACCGCCACGGACACGAGCCCCGCCGCAACCGGCAACCGCCAGTCAAACCCGCCCCCTTCCGACGCCAATCCAGCATCAACGCGCGCCATGAGTCCCCATCACGCAGTCCGCCGCCCCCCCCAGTGTCGATTGGTCAACCCGCCAATGTCTCAGCATTTCAACGTCTTGATTTGTCGACTCGTCCCTCTCTCATCGATTGTCGCCGTCCAGCAAATCCCCCAGGCTCCCCAGGATCGAGCCCTCGCCCTTCCGCTTCCCGCTCGTCTGAGGAGCCGCCGCGTAGATCCGACCCGCCAGCCGGCTGAACGGCAGCGACTGCAGCCACACGTGCCCCGGGCCGGTCAGCGTGGCGAAGAACAACCCCTCGCCGCCGAAGAGCGTCGTCTTGATGCTGCCCACGTACTGAATGTCGTAGCCCACCGACGCGCCGAACGCCACCAGGCAGCCCGTGTCCACACGCAGCGTCTCGCCCGCCGCGAGCTCGAACTGCTTCAACGTCCCCCCAGCGTGCACGAACGCGATCCCGTCCCCCTCCAGCCGCTGCAGGATGAAACCCTCACCGCCGAACAGGCCCGCGCCAAACCGCTTCGTAAAGGCGATCCCGATCGACACGCCCCGAGCCGCGCACAAAAACGCCTCCTTCTGACACAACATCTCCCCACCGAGCTGATCCAGGTGCAGCGGGACGATCTTGCCGGGATACGGCGCCCCGAACGCCACCTTGTCCCGGGCAGATCCCGTCGCCGTGAACGCCGTCATGAACAGACTCTCGCCCGTCAGCACCCGCTTGCCCGCGCTCATGAGCTTGCCCAGCAACCCAGTCTCCGGCTGGCTGGCATCCCCGAAGATCGTCTCCATCTGGATCCCCGACGTCATGTACATCATCGCCCCCGCTTCCGCGATGACCGTCTCACGCGGGTCCAGCGTCACCTCCACGAACTGCATGTCGTCGCCGAAAATCTCGTAGTCGATCTCGTCCGCACGCCGACCCCGAGGCGGCGGCGGAACCGCCGGCTCGCCCCCAATCAACGACGCCAGCGCCGCCACGTGACGAGCCTCCGTCCACTCCGTCAGCCCGGGCCCGTACACCATCGTCTCCAGCCCATCGACGCCCCGGATCGCCGCAGCCAACTCCTCCACCGTCACCGGCCCCTTCGTCTCACCGCCAACCGCGTAATACCACTGTCCGCCTGACGCCATGTCCATTGCCTCCGCGAGCCTCTCCGTGCCAGCCCCCTGCCCATCCAGGACCGGCTCTGCGTGGAAAACCCCTATCTTCCCCGAAACCGGCACTGAAGCAAGACTACCGCCAATCAGGGCTCGACCCGCCGGGCGCTCCGAACCTTGCCGTGGCTCGATGCAGTTGCGAAGATGGTAGGTGCCGTAGCGTGGGCCCGAGAAGTCACTCGCGATCCGCGGGAAGCCGAGCGGCAAGAGGCTGTCTCTCATTCAATCCGATTCACTTGGCGGGCAATAACGGGAACCTGACATGACGACGGTAGAACTCGCTCCGGGAATCTGCAACCTGAACACCACCATCACGGCCCAGACCGCCCCGGGCGAAACGGTCGAGGTCACTCTCCGCTCCGACTGCCCCAACTGGTCGAAAGTCGCCGACGACATCCAACCCGTCGACCCGATCACCGAGCTCTTCAGGCCATTCCCCGAGATCGGCGTCGTTCAGCTCATGGACCGAATCCCGCACAAGTCGTGCCCCATGGTCAGCGCCATCCTAAAGGCCATCGAAATCGAAGCGCGCCTCGCCCTCCCCGCCGACGTCACCATGCGCGTGACCAAAACCTAGCCGATTTCCCGTAGCACGGGCGTCCCGCCCGTGATTCGTTACGCCTCCCAAGGCCCATCTGAAGTTGACCCGCGCCGCCCCAAACGCCACGCGAAACCCGCTCACCGAAAACGACACTACACCCGCCGCCAAGTCGTCCCGCCCGCCTTGTCCTCCAGCGTAACCCCAGCCTCGGTCAGTCGATCACGAATCTGATCCGCCAACTCGAAGTTCTTGGCCTTCCGCGCCTCCGCCCGCATGTCGATCAGAAGCTGCATCACCGGCGTCAGCAGCTCGCCCCCGCCGGCCCCCTCCTCCGGATACTTGTCCAGCACCAGCCCCAAAACGTCCCCGCCAAGCGCGCGGAACGTCTCGTCGATCGCCACCGCGTCGCCCTTCGTCACACCGCTCGTCAGCGCCGTGTTCGTCTGCTTGACCAGCTCGAAAACCGCGCTCAACGCAGCGGCCGTGTTGAAGTCGTCGTTCATCGCCTCCTCGAACCGCTCCCGAGTCCTGTCCAGCGCCGTCCGGATCCCCTCGCTCACGTCGCCGTCCGGCGCGGTCTTGGCCGCCTCGCGAACCGCAAGCACCGCCTCCCGAAGCCGACGCGAACCGCTCTCGGCCGCCCCAAGCGCCTCGTTGCTGAAGTCCACCGGCCCCCGATAGTGGCTGTTCAGGATGAACTGACGAACCGCCAGCGGATCGTAAGCCCTGTCCAACCGCGCGTGCTCGCCGCTGAACAGCTCCTTCAGCGTGATGAAGTTGCCCAAACTCTTGCCCATCTTCGTCCCGTCGACAGTGACCATCCCGTTGTGAAGCCAATATCTGACGAACGGGCACCCGTTCGCCGCCTCCGATTGCGCGATCTCGCACTCGTGATGCGGAAACTGGTTCTCCAGTCCGCCCCCGTGGATGTCCAGCGTCTCGCCCAAGTACTTGCCGCTCATCACCGAGCACTCGAGGTGCCACCCGGGGTAGCCCCGACCCCATGGACTCGACCACTGAAGAATGTGCTCCGGCGCCGCCGGCCGCCAGAGATAGAAGTCGCCCTCGTGCCGCTTGTCCGGGTCCACGTCCACACGCGCGCCGCCACTCATGTCCTCCACCCGGCGGTTGCTCAGCTTGCCGTACTCGGCGAAGCTGCTGATGTCGAAGAAGACCTTGCTGCCCACCGCGTACGCGTGTCCGTTGGCGATGAGCTTCTCGATCATCTCGATCTGCTCCGGAATGTGCGCCGCGGCATGCGGCATGACGTCCGGACGCTTGACGTTCAGCCGGTCCATGTCCTCCAGATAAGACTGCTTGAACGCCTCCACCACCGCCATCGGATGCAATCCCCGCCGCCGGGCCTCGCGGATGATCTTGTCCTCGCCCTCGTCCGCCATGCCCTGCGTGTCCTCGGTCAGGTGCCCCACGTCAGTGATGTTCTGAACGTACGTCACGTCATACCCGAGGTGCCGCAGATACCGCAGAATCACGTCGAAGCTCACGTAGCTCTTGCCGTGACCCAAGTGCGCATGCCCGTAAACCGTCGGTCCACAGACGTACATCCCCACCTTCGGCGGGTTCAAAGGCTTGAATTCCTGTCGCTCGCGTCCCAGCGTGTTGAATACGTGCAGCGCCATGCGTTCTCTCGTCGATGTGGCCTGGATGATCCCGTCGCGGAGTCCGCTGCGCGGACCGCCTCCGCTCCGAATCAAGAATTGTAGCACTAGCGAGGGCAATCGCCTAACGAGACAGGAAGGCTCCAACGCCCGACGCGACCGCTGGCCCCGCCTCACCGCGCAACCGCAAGACCCAGCGGCTCGCACATCTCGGCCATCCTGCGATCAACCGTGCACACTTGAAATGGGCCGTCCGCCGCCGATTGGAAGATCATCGCCGTCGCCAGTTGAATCGCATCCAACGACCGACACCCGGCAAGCCGATCCTCCCCGCGAATCACGTCGATCACCGACTCGTCGATCTCCCGGATCGACACTTCCTCCAGGTACGCCGCCAACTCCGCCTCTCGATCCTCCAACCATCTTTGGGGCAATCTCGCCCCGCTGGCCGCGGCGGCTCGACGAAGAACGGAGAGACACTCCAACTCCAGGAGAACCGAGGCAACGCGGTCCCTCTGCAACGACCATAGCCTGGCCGCATCGTCGGCATTCTCGTCCTTGAGGAGGAGTGACAGCACCACGCTGGAATCGAAGAACGCAGGCATGTTTCAGAATCGATCCGACTTCACGTCCTCATGGATGGCCTTCCAATCGAGATCCTCAGGCCACTTGGGCTTGCCCTCCATGAGCGACTTGACCCGGCTCACCTTCCGCGCCGCCCTCCGAAGCCTCCCCTCCCGCTCGAGCCGATTCAGAAAGGCCTCCCAACGCGACCCCTCATGCGCCGGGCGGATCGTCGGCTCATGCATCTCGGCGATCACCTCATCCCGTTCCGTGATCAGGATCGTCTCGCCCTGCTTGACCAGCTTCAGATACCGACTCAGGTTGTTCTTCAGCGCCTTGACGCCTACGGTCTTCATGACACCAAGGTAGCTACCGTAGCTACCTTCCGTCAAGCGGCTGCCGGGCCGGGCTAGAGAAGACGCGGCCCCGCGACAAGAGTACGCAACATCGATTTGTTCGACTCCCCCAATGCAGGTACAATACGCCTAATGGACTACATGAACCGCATCACGATCGAACCCGGAAAACGCGGAGGCAAACCGTGCATTCGCGGCCTGCGCATCACCGTCTATGACGTCCTCGAGTACCTCGCCTCCGGAATGACGCACGACGAGATCTTGGCGGACTTCCCTGATCTGGCACAGGACGATATTCGTGCCTGCTTGGCGTTCGCCGCCGATCGAGAGCGCCGTCTCATGAGCCTGCCGGCATGAAGCTCCTCTTCGACCAGAACCTTTCGCATCGACTCTGCAAGATGCTCGTCGAAGAGTTTCCCTCATCCGCCCACGTCAGAGACTTCGGGATGGGGCAAGCGTGTGATCTGGAGATCTGGGAGTTCGCTAAGGCCAATAGCTACACCATTGTCTCCAAAGACAGCGATTTCCACCAACGAAGTTTCCTCTTGGGACACCCACCGAAGGTTGTCTGGGTGCGTCTCGGCAACGCCGGCACAGACAAGATCGCCGAAACATTGCGCCGACACGTGCAGGATCTGCTGTCCTTTGAGGTCGACCCGGAGGCGGCGTTCCTCGTCATCTCCTGATCGCTCGCCCAAGCGCTCTACCGATCCCCGCCACCGACGGTCCGCGCCTCAACCTCCCCCACGCCCATCCGGTTGCCGTGCTCCGAACGCGTGATGTCCAGCCTCACCCCGTCCGTGACGACCCCCTCGAACAAGTGACCCACCCAGCCGGCCCTCTTGTTGCCCCTCACCGACGCGACCTGCCTCCACTGTCCCTCCACCCGAACGCTGATCGCATAGTCCCGGCTCCGGTAGTGCCCCGCGTTGAGCTGATGAAACACCGCCACCCGATTCACCTTCGTCGGCTCCGTCAGCGTCAGCTCGATCCACGCCGCCTTCGGATGCACGTGCCGCGTCAGCCAATACCCGCCCGGCTCCTCGACGCTGCCGTCGATCGCCTTGCTCGCCGTCCAGTTCTTCGCGCCCGCCTCCTCGTCGCTGGCCCTCACCGACAGAACCGGCACGAGCTGACCCTCCCGCGCCGCCGCCTGCTCCCGCCGACGAGCCTCGATCGCCTCCCGCGCCGCCCGCTCATGCCGCTCGAGCTCGCCGATCAAACGATCCCAACGAACGTGCCCCGACGCATCAGACTTCGCCCGCGCCGCCGCCGCAATCGCGCGAGCCTTGCCGCACTTCTCCGGAACCGCCCGATCTCCCCGCGTCCGTACCAGTGGAATGATCTCCAGCAGCGCACGCGCCGCCTCCGCCCCACCGTACAGCCTACCCAGCCGCTCGTCCACGAACCGCTCCACCGTCATCTCCGGGTCCCACAGAAACGCCTCCCACGCCAGATAGAAGATCTCCGCGTTGACCCGCTCGTCCGATACCTCGCCGTAAGTGTCCAGGCCCTCGCACCCCGCGCCGGCCGCCTGCCGGCAGATATCCCGAACCCGCCACAGATAGAAGTCGTCCTCCGTATGCGTCGACGTGTTGCACCAGTGAAGGTACCCGATGTTGTGCTTGGCCATCGGCCTGACGTCGGCGGGCCACTTCCTGGCCAGGCCCGTCAGCGTCCACTGGCAGATCGCGTACTCTGGGATCATCGACAGAAACTTCGGCGGCGTCTTCATCATCTCCCCCGTGTACCCCGTGTACGTCGCGTAGCTCAGCCACGCCTCCGGCGCCAGCCTGTGCATCGTCTTCAGCGTCACCATGTGCGAGATCGCCATGTCCTTGTAGTAGTCCGGCTCGTCCGAGTCGATCGCCGACCGCGCCTTCTTGCAGTCGTCGCAGTAGCACACGAAGAAGTCGCCCATCTCCAGGTTCACCCCCCCGACCTCGAACGTCTCGAACAGCCACTTCGCCCCGTCGTCCAGCCAGTCCTGAGTGGCCTTCTTGCTCGGGCAGGGCGCGTTGCGCGGCCTGCCGTTCTTGGCCACCGAACGACACTCCGGATGCTTCTTCAGCCACGTCCCGGCGTTGAACGCGTGATCGCCCTCGAAGTAGTACCCCGCGTACCCGCTCGTGCCCACGCCCGGCAAGATCCGCACCCCCCGACGACTCGCGTAGCGACACAGCTCCTGAGTGGCCTCGATGCCCCCGTGCGTGTCCCGAACGAATCCCCAGATGATCAGCCCGTTGTACTTGTGGTCCGCCATGTAGTCGACGCACCGCTTGTAGTCGATCAGAAACGCCTCAGGCCTCTTCGCGAACGTCCCCCCGCCGCCCATCACCGTCCCCGGTTTGCCCGGGCCGCCCCAGTCCATGCGATGATCCCAAGTCCACAACCACCGGTACTTGAACCGTGGAACCTGTCGCGCCTCCAACGACCCGAGCCAGACGTCCTTGCCCGAATGGCAAAGATGCCAGTTGATCAGATCGACCACCGCGTGAAGCGCCCCGTCCCGCCCGCCGCCGGCCAGGACCAAACAATCCCGGCCGCCATGACGCAGACGCTTGGCCACGTATCCCTGCTCGGTCAGCTTGCCGGCGTCCAGATCAAGACCCCCCTCCGCGGCGACCTTCGCCAGCAGAGTGTTCGACGCCGCGCTGCCGATCAGTATCAGACACCCGTCGCCACCGGATTCCTTGCCCGCCGCCGCCACCGTCACGCTCGCCCCGGTCCTCTCCTCCAGCCACCGCGCCAGACGCTCGGCGGCGAAGTCGTCCGCCTGCCCATGCACGATCGAGCACACCGGCCGACCGCCCTCGACCAGGACAAGCCTCTCCGCCGCGCACGCAACCCCCCACGCGGTAAGCAGGATCGCCGGGCCAACCAGCCAAGTACGGGAACGTCTCATCGTTCGACCTCGCTTCCGTCTCCGGGAACTCGAACCCCCTCATGGGCCGTGCCGCGTCTCATCGAGTCCAGCACGCCGAACGGCGATTGTACCGGCCCCCAAGTCGTCAGCAATGCTAGACGGGGTGGCCCATCGCTTCAGCGGTGGGCAGCGCGAATTCCGGCCGAGTATTCTGTCCCCGATCCGCCGTAGGCGGAAAGCCACGGACTATGCATCGAGGGTCATCCGGAAATGCTCCGTTGATGCGCTATTGCGGGGCGATTGGTTCCGCGCGGTCATTGGGACCCGGACAGTCAATGCTACAATGGTGCGCGCCATGGAAGAGCTCCTCCGCCACATGGTCTGGCCCGTGTCCCCCGAGCACGAGTGCTACTACCTGCACGATCGGGACGCCTGCGAGGAGGTCTTCCTGGCAGGTCGCCTCGATCCCGAGCACTACCACCTCCTCATGGACCTCGGCTGGCGCCGCAGCGGATGCCTGTTCTACCGTCCGCGATGCCCGGACTGCGCCGAGTGCACGCCCATTCGCGTGCCAACGAAGACGTTCCGCCGAAGCCGGTCGCAACGCCGCGCCTGGCGACGCAATCAGGATATCGTCGTCACCGTGGGCCCCCCGAAGCTCACCGGCGAGAAGCACGCCATCTACCAGCGCTACCTGCTGCATCAACACGACGGAACGATGAGCCCGGAGCAGGAGGACATGGCGCGCTTCCTCTACCAGTCTCCCGTGCGAACGCTCGAGACGTGCTACTGGTTGGGAGATCGCTTGGTGGGCGCGGGCTTCCTCGACGTCTCGTCCTCGGCCGCAAGCACCGTCTACTTCTACTTCGACCCGGACTGCCGACGCCGAAGCCTCGGCACCTTCAGCATCCTATGGGAAATCGACTGGGCCGCCCGCCACGGAATCGATCATTACTACCTGGGGTACCTCATCCGAAATCTAGCCAGCATGGCCTATAAGGCAAGCTTCCGCCCCCACGAACTCCTCGCGCCCGACGGCCAATGGCGCCCCGCCTGACCCTCCCCAGCCGCCCCCCCTTACTGCCGCTCCTCCATCGGAACGAACTTCAGACCCAGCGGGCCCTTGTACTCCGACCGAGGACGGATCAACCGGTTGTCGCCCCACTGCTCCAAAATGTGCGCCGTCCACCCGACCACCCGGCTGCAAGCGAACATCGGCGTGAAGAGCTCCGGCGGAATCCCCATCAGTCGATAGCAGGTGCCCGAGTAGAAGTCCACGTTCGGATGAACCTTGCTCGTGCTCTCCATCGTCTGACGAATCGTCTGCGCGATACGAAGGTGGCGGTGATCGTCCAATTCGTTGCTCAGCCGCTCCGCCCACCGGTACAGGATCTTCGAGCGAGGGTCCTCGACCTTGTATACGCGATGCCCCCAGCCCGGAATCTTGACCTTCCGCGACAGGGCGTCCCGGACCCACGCGTCCGCCCGCTCCGGCTGTCCGATCTCCTCCAGCATCAGCATCACCTGCTCCGTCGCGCCTCCGTGAAGCGGGCCCTTGAGCGTCCCGATCGCGCTGACCACCGAGCTGTAAATGTCGCTCATCGTCGCCGCCGTCACCCGAGACGCGAACGTCGAGGCGTTCATCCCGTGGTCCGCGTGCAAAACCAACGCCACGTCCAACGCCTTCACCGCCAGCTCCGACGGCTCTCCGTCGTGCAGCGTGTGAAGAATGTTGTACGCGATGCTCTGCCCACGGATCGGCTGAACCGGCTCCAACCCGTTGCGGAGCCGATGATGCGCCGTCACCAGCAACGGGATTCGAGTCGTCAGACGGATCGCCTTGCGAAGGCATGCGTCCAGGTTCGTGTTCCCGCTGTCCGGGTCCCAGTGCCCCAGCGACGAGACCGCCGTACGAAGCATCTCCATCGGCGTCGCCGTCCGCGGGAACATCCGCAGGATCATCGTCGTCTCGCTCGGTAGCTTGATCGCCCCGACGAACGTGTCCAGAAAGGCTCGCAGCTCCGTCTGCCCCGGAAGCCTGCCGTACCAGAGAAGGTACGCCACCTCAGCGAACGTCGCCTGCTCCGCCAGATCGCTGATCTCGTATCCGTGGTAGTACAACCGCCCGGCCTCACCGTCGACCTTCGAGATCGACGTCGCGCACGCGACCACGCCCTCCAGGCCGGCGCCCGCCGGCTTCGGGGTGCTCGCGGGCTTCGGTGAGTCCGCCGACGTGGTCGACGTCGCGTTGTCGGCTGATGCCATCGTTGTGCCTCCATACGTCAGAATGCTGGCCCGAACGGAACCCGCGCCGGCACGATGACTCCTGCCGGCAAGGATGAGCCTGGGCATTGTAACCTATTTTCCGTAAAGGTGGATCTCTCGTCGAGGGGCGACCCCGGCGCGGACTACTCCCGAGTGACTTCCGTGATGATGATCGGCGTCACCGGCACGTTCTGGAAAGTCCCGTATTCTGTCGGCACGTCGTGTCGGGCCACCTGGCCGATGGCGTCGACGACCGCCATCCCCTCGATGACCTCGCCGAACACCGCGTAGCCCGGATTCCCCGCGCTCACGTAGTCCAGACCCGGATTGTCGTTCAGGTTGATGAAAAACTCCGAGGTCGCCGAGTCCGGAACCGCCGTG
>JAFGLZ010000148.1 GCA_016927755.1 Phycisphaerae bacterium | reverse complement strand
CGAAATGTCTCGGAATGTCCCGGAATGCGCCGGAATGCAGCGGAATACCCCGATTCCGTAGGGTCTCGGGTTTCGGGGGGATGAGGGCGTTCGATGTCGCGCGGTGTCTCGGAGCGCTGAAATGCACCGGAATGCAGCGAAATGCGCTGGAATGCGGGCTTCTTGAGGGTGGTCGGTTGTCTGGGTTGCTGGTCTTTGCATGTCTTGAATCCTTACCTTGCCTAGATGGTCGTTTTCGGATCGGCTCCGGGGTTGCGCGGGCGTCTCGGCTTTGATGGCTCATGGGCAAGATGCCCATGCTACGCGTTCGGCGTATTGGGTCCTCACGGCCGGTTGATCGCGGACGCTAGCGCGGACGACATGGGGACGCCTTCTCGTCTTCTAGATAAGGGGGTCGGGGGTCAGGGGAAGGCATAGGGGATTGGGTTCAGGGTCTGGGGGTCGCGAGGTTGGGGTGAAGCCCGGGGGGCGGCGGCTGGTGTAGCGATGGGGTTTGACTGAACTGGCGAGTTTGGCGGAGGCGTTTTGGCGAGCGCACTTGTCTGGACGGGCCGCACGCTCTCGTTCTGGAAAGTCGTCGAATTGATCGTGTACATAAGAAGACACGCGGGGTAGACTATGGCCGCTTAGGAGATCACGAGTGGGCCGTACCTGCTCTTTGACTCGTGAGCGTTACTTAGCGCCCAGAGATCGTTCTGGTTTGGGTGTCGGACTCGGCGCCAGGCAACTCCCAACGAGCATTTCGTAGGTCGGGCATTTCGATCGTCATTCCTGCAACAGGAGAAGTTCGCGATGGCACTGTCCAGACGAGCGTTGGCGGAGTTCGTGGGTACGTTCTGGCTGGTCTTCGGAGGATGCGGCAGCGCGGTGCTTGCCGCGGCGTTCCCGGAGGTGGGGATCGGTCTGCTGGGCGTGGCGCTAGCGTTTGGGCTGACGCTGCTGACGATGGCGTACGCGATCGGGCACATCTCGGGTTGCCACATCAACCCGGCCGTGTCGGTGGGGCTTCTCGTGGGGAAGCGTTTTCCCGCCAAGGACCTGCCTGCCTACGTCATCGCGCAGGTGGCCGGTGGGATCCTGGGGGCGGGCGTTCTCTACCTGATCGCGTCGGGGAAGCCGGGGTTCAGCCTCAGCGGAGGGCTGGCGTCCAACGGGTACGGCGAGCACTCGCCGGGCGGATACTCGATGACGGCCGCGCTGGTGGCGGAGTTCGTGCTCACGTTCATGTTCCTGTTCATCATCCTTGGCGCGACGGATCGACGAGCGCCGCAAGGGTTCGCACCGATCGCGATCGGTTTGGGGCTGACGCTGATTCACCTGATCGGGATCCCGGTGACGAACCTGTCGGTGAACCCGGCGCGGAGCACGGGCCCGGCGGTGTTCGTGGGCGGCTGGGCCCTTTCGCAGCTCTGGCTCTTCTGGGTGGTCCCGATCGTGGGGGCGGCCGTTGCGGGGATCGTGTATCCGCGGATTGCCGGTGAGGCGTGAGGCGAGAGGGCGGCGAGGAAGAGGGCTTGGTGGGAATGTCGCGCTTGGCGCATTGGCCTGGGGGCGGTTTCGCGCGGGGCGGGCGGGGATGCGCGGGCGTCTTGCGAGGGGGATCGCTTCATGAAAGGCCTGCCGGTTGCCTGTTAACGACTGCCGTTGCTCCCATTCAACTGACGTGCTCTCGCCTGGCGCGCTGGCGCGCGACGGGCGTTCGACTGGGCACCGAATCACTTCCGCGCCGGGCGGGCCAGGCACGCGAGCGGGGGAAGCGGCCACGAAGTCGGGAGGCGCGTCCGGAGAAGTGGAACGCGCCCTCTTGTGGCGATTGGGTCAGACGTCAAAGACCTTCAGGACCTCGTCGCCGTAGTGGTTGATGACCTTGGCGGCGATCTTTCCGCCGGGCGGGCGGTCGAAGGGGCGGCTGATCGTGCTGTAGAGGGCCGACCAGGCGGCCTCGTCGATCTCGGCCCGCAGGGCGCGTTTGAGCTTCTGGTAGGGTTCGTCGGCGCCGGTGAAGTAGGCGTGGCGGACGAAGAAGCTCTCGCCGTTGTAGTCGGTGTCGATGAACCAGCAGGCGACGTCGTCGGTCGAGGAGCCTCGGATCTGTCCCGTGGTGGGGTCGTAGACGTCCACGCCGTTGAGCGTGGCGACGAGCCGGCCGTCCTTCTGCTTCTTGACGTCGAGGTCGGGCTCGCCGAAGACCATGAAGAGGTTGCCGGCGCCGGTCTTCTTGAGGAGCTCGTCGCCCATGGCCAGGTCGGGGTTCATCCGGGCGGGGAGCACGGTGAGCTTTCCGTAGCGTTTGACCTCCTCGGAGACGTGGGGGTCGAAGGCGAAACCGCAGACGATGAGCACGTCGAAACCGACGCCCTGAACGGCTTCCTTGGCGGCCTCCTTGACCTGCTGGGGTCCGACGGTGCCGTGTTCGGGCCCGATGGAGACGGCGACCCGTCGGGTGTTGCCGTCGGCGTCGGTGAATTCACCGGCGGCGTTGACCCACGTTCCGGCGAAGGGGTCGAGGCGGTCGAACTCGAGTCGCTCGGTCTTTCGTGTGTTCTGGACGCCGGCCTTTCGGAGGTTGTCGAGGATCATCGTGGCGAAGTCGTGGTGTTGCTGGGCCTCGCGCTGGGTTACGGTGCCGTCCATATCGTCGTCGGCCGTCGAGAGGACGCGATGGGGCGAGAGGCTTTCGACGGAGAAGGGGCCGCTGACGCGGATTCGCTTGGCGTCCTCGTAGGGCTGGTCGTAGAGGGTCTCGGTCTCGGCGTGGCGGGCGATGGCCGCGTCGATCTGCTGGCGGGTCATGCCTTCCTTGATGTCGGAGTTGTTGGCGATGGATTTGAGCGTGACGTGCGGTACGCGCTTGTAGACGAAGCCCTTGCGGATGTCGGCCTCGGTCTGATACGGCGGCGGTCGCTTGCCGGTGAGTTCGGCCTCCTTGGCGATGCCGTCGGGCGAGTCGGCGAGCAGGTAGTAGGGGTACTTGGCGGCCATGAGGCGCGTGCGGGCCAGGGCGAGGGCAACGCGGCTCGTGTCGATGGTGATCCAGCGCCGGCCCCACTGCTCGGCTACGTGGGCCGTCGTTCCGCTGCCACACGTCGGGTCGAGCACCAGGTCGCCGGGGTCGGTTGTCATTAGAATGCAGCGGCGAAGGACTTCCGTGTTAGTCTGGACAACGTACTGCTTGTCGTCGGCGCCCACTGTGTCGTACCAGGGCGATGTAAGAGCAGCAGAGGAGTCGGCGTCCGCATACATGATGAATGTCAGACGGTTGCCCTCAGGCTGTAGCCTGTTCAGCAAGCGCAACCGGTCCATGCCCTCTAGCGTCGTCGCGTAGCCGTTCTTGGGATGCGGGTAGACGCGACCCTCAAAGTTGTAGTCGAACATCCCCGAGTCCATCGGCCCGGAAGGTTCAAGAGACTTCAGACGGTAAACGCGTGCTCCCTGGGGCAAGAGCGAGTGGTCATCGATCTGTTCCGAGCTCATGCGATGGCGACTACCGTCCGGCATCTCGTACCAGCAGTGATGGAACTCACCTTCCACATTTGCAGCGCGCCTGAGTGGGCGGTACTTTGCAGCAGCCTTCCCATCCGGTGCGATCTTCTGCTTCGCGTACCAGAGCAGGTAATCCGCCATTTGCTCGATGAAGACCGTTCCGAATGGCATGGTCTTCTTCCGAAACGGTATGGTCGCGACGAAGTTGTCGCTACCGAATACCTCGTCCAGGACACACCGAACAAGGTGGACGTTTTCGTCGCCCATCTGCACGAAGATGCTGCCGGTCTCGGTGAGCAGGTCGCGGGCCGCCACCAGCCGATCGCGGAGGTACGCGAGGTACGAGTGGATGCCGAGCTTCCAGGTATCGCGGAAGGCGCGGACCTGTTCGGGCTGGCGCGTGGCATCTTCGGCCTTGCCGTCCTTGACGTCGCGCTTGCGGGTGCTGACCTGCCAGTTGGAGCCGAACTTGATGCCGTAGGGCGGGTCGAAGTAGATGGTCTGGACCTTGCCCTTGAGGCCCTCCTTCTCGGTGAGGCTGGTCATGACGAGGAGGGAGTCGCCGAGGATCATGCGGTTGGACCAGTTGCCCTCGTGGTGATAGAAGTCCACGCGTTTGTCGAAGTCGTCGGGCAGGCCGTTGAAGTCGGCGAACAACAGGAGTTGATCCACAGATTGCGCAGATTTCCGCAGATTCCTTGAGCCTGTCTTCTCCAATCCGCGTTCATCCGCGTAATCCGCGGATTCTGATCCGTGTGCATCCGCGTAATCCGCGGATTGCCTCTTAAAGTCCTCGATGATCGCCTGGGGGTGGATCTTCTCCTGGATGTAGACGGGGACGACGGGGACGGCGAGGTCGACGCGGTCCTGTTCGTCCTTGCCCTTCCAGACAAGCTGCGGGTCGAGCGACGGGTCGCGGGGATAGAGCATGGCCTTGGGCGTCTTCTCGTCATCGGCGACGAAGTCGCGAAGCTCCTCGGTGGGGATGTTGGCGCGTTTGTCCTTGTGGCGGATGGATTCGATCTTGGCGGATCGGGTTGTCTTCTTCTTGGCCATGGTTCAATCCACAGATTGCGCGGATTCGCGCAGATTGCTTCCGGAGAATACCAGCCGCTTGTGCTCCAGACTCGGCCTGCCGAAGTTGAGCAGCAGGCCGAGCGGCAGGCCGGTCGCCTTGAGGTAGTTGATGACCTGTGCCTGCTCGACGCCGGTCAACGCCCCAAGGGCCTTCAACTCCACGATGATGGCATCGTAGCAGATGAAGTCCGCCTTGTATGTGCAGCGAAGCGCGGCCCCTTTGTAATCCACGGTCAGTTCGACTTCCCGTCGGAAGGGGATTTCCCTTGCGGCGAACTCAACGGCCAATGCCTCCTGATAGACTGCCTCAAGGAAACCATGTCCGAGCTGCCGATGGACCTCCATCGCCGCGCCGATGATGGCATACGTCCGCTGATCCCCGCGCTTATCCGCGTTCATCCGTGAAATCGGCGGATTCACTTTGTTGGCCATGATGCGCTCACTCGTTCTCCGGCGACGGCGGTAAGGAAGGTTTGGGCTTGTCCGTGAGGTAGTTCCGGTTGGTGACGACCCTCTTTCCGGACTTGGTCTCGAGTTGCCGGCGGGCGTCGCCGGCGACCGTTCCGCCGTCCCGGGCGGCCACCTGGTTCTCATCGAACCCCTGGGAGTCCCTGTTCCTTGCGATCTCGGTGGTAGCGGCCTCGCCGAGCATGGTGAAGATGAGCTCGAGGTCGGTCATGTGGTCGCGGAGGTTCTCGCGCTGGAGCCCTTTGAGATTCTTGTACTGCGAGGGCGTGAGGCCGAACGTCGCCTTGGAGATCTCGGCGGTGAGGATGGCGAAGTTCTTCTGCTCCTTGACGCCTCGTTTGGCCCACTCGTCGGTCAACTCGTCGCGTATGGCGACGGATCGCATGCGTTTTTCGATCCAGTCGTCCGGGTAGCCCTTCTGCTGGTAGAGTGCCCGGGTCCGCTGCTGGGCGAGCTCCGGGTTTTCGATCTCCTGGACGCGCTCGTATCCGACGGCGGCGAGCCATCGCTTGAAGGGCTCGGCCTTTGGGCTGGGGATGGACTGGATGACTCGGAAGGCGTTTTCGGTGTTGACGGCTTCTGTCGTGTAAGCCTTGCCGTCGGCGGAGGTTAGCTTCAGTTGTCGACAAAGTGTCGACAACTCGATACCGGATGCGTCCTTCTCGCGGCGCTTCATGCGATACCAGTAGTCGCGCGGATTGGGGCTGTCGGTGAGCGCCCCGACGATGTCGACGACGGAGAAGTACCACTGCTCGTCGACCCAGGCGCGGCGGATCTGCTTGGCACCAAAGACGACCATCTTGCCCTGTGCATCAGACGGGGGTTGCTCGCTCATTGTGATCTTCCTCCGGCAAGGAATGAACGGATGGCGTTCATCGCGTCCCACGGGTCGGTGATTTCCAGGAACGCCCAGGGGCCGAGCCCGCCGTGGTTGTTGACGGCCGGAACCCAGAGGGTACGAGCGGTGGAGACCTTGGCGGCCTTGTCCTTCTTCTTCTCGCCGGTGACCTCGATGATGAGGTTCAGCTCGTCGGGGGGGCCACTCGGGGCGGCGGCATCCGGGCGGGCTGAAGCCGGCGGCTCGGCGCGGATGACGGCGATGAAATCGGGGTAGTAGGCCTTTTCTTGGCCGTTCAACGTATAGGGAACGGCAAAGCCGAGGTTGTGGTTCTTGACGTAGCGAACGACCTCGGGCATGTCCTCCAGGGTCTGGGCCATCTTCTGCTCCCAGGAGTCGGTGTCGGCAACGACGTGGGACACGTGGCACTTGTCGGGGCGCGTCGAGTAGACGGGGCGGGTGGTGTCGAAATCGACGTAGCGGGTCGAACCGAGCGTGTCGTAGGGTCGAAGGATGGGTTTGAGCGCGGGCCGGCCCTCGGTGGCCTGGACGATGGCCTTGTAGATGCGGTCGGCCGCGTCATGGGCGAACTGGATGAGGAGCAGGAGTTGGGGGAAGGTGTTGTCCTTGCAGACGAGGCACTCGGTGAGCCAACGCTTGGCGATGCGTAGCAGTTGGGGGAAGAGCCAGGGCCTGTCGTTGCCGTCCTCGTCGCGGAAGTACCTTTCGAGCGTGAGCTTGGCCAGGAGGAAGGCGACCTCGTTCGGGCGGCGGCGTTTCAGATCGTCGAGGGTGTGGATGCTCGTCTGGCCGACGATGGGGGCGTTTTCGGTCTTGGTCGGGACGTCGGCGGTGCTGAGGGCGAGCTTCGAATCGTCGGTGAATCTCGCGGTGAGGCGTTCGCCGGGCAAATCGTATCGATATCCCTGGAGACGGGGGAAGCTGATTTGGCAGGCGGAGCGCGGTTCCAGGGCGCGGACGCGGGTAGGCATGGGGCCCGGCTTGGGGTCGGCGGTGGAACCGGAGCATGGGATGAACGAGAAGGGGACGCCGTAGACCTCGGCGTATTCGGGCTCGAATCGGCCGGCTTCGTTGGGGGCATAGCTCATGCGGCGGAGCCCGCGCCCGACGACCTGCTCGCAGAGGAGCTGCGTGCCGAAGGCCCGGACCCCCAGGACGTGGGTAACGGTGTTCGCGTCCCAGCCTTCGGTGAGCATCGATACGCTCACCACGCACTTGACGTGCTCGCCGAGCTTGCCGGGCTTTCCGACGGTGTTCATCACCTCCCGGAGGAGGTCCTCGTCCGTCAGGGCCTCGGCGTCGCGCCCGGGGAAGCGGGTTCGGTACTCGGCCTTGAATTCCTCGATCTCTCGCGCGGCGATCTTCTTGAATTCCTTGCTCATGGCCTCGCCGGACTCGAGCTGTTCGCTGTCCACGAGGATGGTGTTGGGCCGATGAAGCCAGTCGCCGCTGGCATCATCGTTGCGGAAGATGGGCAGGGCGCCGGCCTGGACGACGGGTCGGTCGCCGACCTGTCTTTCCCAGCCGGCAACGTAGTCGAAGACGAGTTTGGAGACGTTGGTGTTGTTGCAGACGACGATGAAGACAGGCGGGGTGACGCCCCTGGCGGTCGCTTCGGTGTTGTCGCGCCAGAGGGTGTAGTACTTCTCGTAGTTGCCGTAGAGGCTGTGCAAGGCCCCCTGAAGCTCGGCGGGGAGTTTCGGCTCACCGGTGACGGCATCGGTCTTGCGGCCCTTCTTGGGCAGGTGCTCGCGGATGCGGAGCCACAGGTCTCGGTAGGTGGGCTGCTCACCGGTGACGGAATCATCGGCCACGGGGACGCGGGGCACCTTGACGATGCCCGCCTCGATGGCGTCGATGAGCGAGAAGTCGGAAACGACCCACGGGAACAGCGTGCCCTCGGGGTAACCCGACCCCCGGAGAAAGAAGGGCGTGGCGGACAGGTCGTAGACGGTCTTGGCGCCGATCTTGGACTTGACGGCCTCGATGCCGGAGATCCAGACGCGGGCCTCCTTGTCCCTCTTCTCGGCCTCTTTGCGCTCTTGGCCGGTGAGTGGCTCATCCTGTCCGTCGGGCTTTCGCCGGTAGCAGTGATGCGCCTCGTCGTTGATGACGATGATGTTCTTCTTGTTTCCGAGTTCGCGGCAGACGCGGCGGACCATCTGGTCGGGGGTCTCGGTGAATGCCGCGCTCCTGCCCTCGGCGAGGATGGCCTTCGTGAGTTTGCCGGCTGTAACCTTCTCGCGGAGCTGCAGGGCATGGAAGTTCGTGATGACGATCCTGGCTTGGCCAAGCCTGGCGAGGTCATCCATCGGCAGGATGTCTCGCTGGCGGTAGTAGTTGCCCGGATCGTTAGGGAGGAGCACTCGGAGTCGGTCGCGGATGGTGATGCCGGGGGTGACAATCAGAAACGTGTCGCTGAACCGCGCGTCCTGGGGATTGGCGAGCTTGTTCAGGGCGTGCCAGGCGATCAACATCGCCATGACGACGGTCTTTCCGGAGCCGGTGGCCATCTTGAAGGCGATCCGGGGGAGGCCAGGATTCGCGCCCTCGTTGGCGTCGCGGAGATGATTCTCGATCCAGGCGTCGCCGTGACGGCGAGCGACTTCGGTGATGTAGATGGCGGTCTCGAGGGCCTCGATCTGACAGAAGAAGAGCTTCTTCTCGCGCTGCGGGTCAGTCCAGTACTGGAGGAGGCGGGCGGTGGTCGGCGTTAGGCCGACGTACCCCCCTTCGCGCCAGGCGGCGACGCGTTGCCGAATCTGATTGACGAGACGGTTCTCCTCGATGCGGTCCTGGGTCCACTCCGTGTCAAATACGAGCTGTTTGCCCTTCTTCTTGGGACGGGCAATGGGGATGAAGTAGGAGCTGACCCTCCGGGCGTGAACGATCTCGTCGGTGATGCCGTCGTCGGAGAATTGGAAGTGGCGCGTGGGCTCGGCAAAGGGAGGGTTGAGGATCGGATTCTCGATGACGACCTGAGGCATGGGCAGTTCCCGTTTGACGGCGCGTCGAGGCCCGTTAGGCGGCCACAAACCGTTAAGGACGCACGGAACGGGTGTTGATTGTACAGAGGAGGAGAGAGGCTAACCAGCATGCGGCTGTGGTCCTTTTCTCGGGTTTGGAGGTGGGTCGGTTGGCCTGGTATAGGCGAGCCCGGTCGGCTTGGCGTATATGAACAGGCGCTCAAGCCGCGACATGCCGTGGTTCGCGAAGATCCAGGAGTCGCACGGCAAGGAGGCCTTTGAAGCAAGAAGAGGGAAATCCGCGGCGCGGGAGGGTGTCGAGGGGGAGTGTTCCGCGGGGATTGAAAGCGGCGTCGAGCCCCAACGGGGCAGGCCGCCCGCAGTCCCTGGTCTGGCCGACGCATTTTCATATTTCGAGCGTAGCCCGCGGGCTCCTACACACGTTGACGTGGACGACGGTTGCGGGTGGGAAGCCGTTGAAGTGGGTGGAGGAGGCGTGGCTGTAGGCGCCGATGTTTTCGCTGTAGACGAGGTCTCCGAGGGCGAGGTTGGGCAGGGGCTCTGCCTGGCTGATGGTGTCGAGGGCGTCGCAGGTGGG
>JAFGLZ010000147.1 GCA_016927755.1 Phycisphaerae bacterium | reverse complement strand
TTCGGCTCGTCCGCCGCGGCGGCCTCGCCCTCCCGGGTGGGGAGGTGGGGTTAGTGCTTGGTGATGGGCGGGGGCCGCGGGGGGGCGGGTAGAGGTACATTGGATTGTTCTCTAGGCCCCAGCCGCCGGGGCGGGGTTGGCCGTCTACGTCGATGAAGGTGTGGGGTTTGCCGGTCTTGTCGGTTAGCAGCTTGGCGGCGAAGCTTCGGAGCGGATGCGATTTCCGCTCGGTCTTGCCGTCGCCGACGACCATGGGGGGGTGCTCGGCCACGATGCGTTCGAGCGCGGGGATGAGCTCCGGCGAGTACATGGGCATGATGGCCCCAATCGCTTGAGGGGGGACATCCGTCTCGTATTGGGCGGTGTCCGGGTTGGCCGCTCGATCAAGCCGGCGGCTCACCTCCTTGATCCATACCTTTCTGGCCAGCTCGGCGTGTCGCATGACCGTTGCGGAGGGTGCTCGGAGTCCGGGCAGAGGCCCGAGAGTCTGCCACATCTTGAACCAATCCAGGACCGTCTCGACCACCAGGGCGACCTCGGCGTACTGCTGCTCGCAGGGGTCTCCGAGCGTTTTGCTCAGGCGGGCCGCGGCCGTGTTGAGGTAGATCAGCCAGTTGGGGTCGAGATCGAGGCCGGACGCCGCGGCCTTCTGGAGCGCTGTCAGCGCTTCTCGCGTTCCGATCGCGGCCAGGACGTCGGCGGCCTGTCGTTGGCGGGGTTTGTCGTAGAGGTACCCGGCTACGGCCGTGACGCTCTGAGGATCGCGGAGGTGCACTGCTCTTGGCAGGGAATCGGGCAGGGCGTCTCGCACGATGGCGGCGTTGCGGTCGTAGTCCACGCCTAGCCGTATCAGCGCCGCGGCGGCTTCGGTACGCAGGGGCGCCGATGCCTCGTCGATCGAGGCGATTCGCTGAAGGGCGGGTACTGCCAGCGGGTCGCCGCGTTCGCCGAGCGCCCAGGCGACGATAGCCAGGATGCTCTGATCGCTGATCGTGTCGGCGGCCCTGACGAGCGGCGTTACCGCGTCGAAGTCTTGGACGGTCGCCAAGGCCCGCGCCGCGTTGCTTCGAGCGTTACGAGCACAGCCCCACCAGCGCCTCAGATTGGCGACCTCGGGGTCGATGAAGAGGAGCCCGGCGAGGATTTGGCCGGCTTCAGGTCCGCCGATGCGCGCCAACGCCTGGATACAGGTCTTCGAGGTAGACTCGCTCCAGGTGAATACCTCTTCCGGCGGAGTCAGCACTCTCTTGCAGAGCATCAACTTGGTCTTGGTGGCCATCTCGGTAGCGGGGGCTCGCAGGACCCTGGCGAAGAACATCTCTCTTTCATAGCTCACCGGGTGGCGCCGCAGAAGTGCTGAGACTTCGTCCAACGTCTCGTCAGTGGGATCAACCTGCAACAGCGCCTGGGATGCCGACTTGGCCAGGTAACTCTCGGGGTGAGGGGTCTTGCCGTTGGGTTGGAAGAGCTTGATGTGGTGGAGATAGGAGCGTATGGCCTTGGCACTGTCGGGTCCGCCTATGCGGGCGAGTGACTGGAGAGCGAGTTCCTTTCGCCCGCGATCATGGAAGATGTTCGGCGCGCCCTCGAACCGCAGAGACCAGTCCAGGTCCGCGATAGCCGGCGGCCCCAGTGCTGCCAGCGGCTCAACGTATCGGGTGCGTATGCCGTCGCTGGATATCTTGCCCCCCCAGAACGACGCCAGTATTCGTGCGGCGGGCCGGTCGAAGGGCAGCTCTTGCGGCGCGACGACGCTCAGGGCCCGGCGGATCGCATGCCAGGCCTCATAATCCTGGAGGCTGAGGCGCAGGTCATCGTCCAGCTTCGAGAGGTCTTCCTTCGAGATCAGGTTGTTCGAGGGCGGTGCGGTGGTGGTCGGGGCGGGATCGGTGGAGGTCGTGCCGGATCGATTGTGCAGTTTCTGCACCAGTTCAACGAACTCGGGCGGCAGGCCGGGGCGTTCTTTGCAGAGTCCGACCAGAAGGTCGACGCCCTCTTGAGGGGTGTATCGCGGGTCTTTGCCGTGGCGCATCTTGAGCTTCTCGAGATTGCTCCTTACGCGCGCTTGGGGCCCGCGATCGATGGCCCGCGGCGCTGCGGCAGGCTGAGGGGGCGGGGTCTGTTGTGCCGGCGTCGTTTTGACCCCTGCATTCAGGATCGCGAGGAGGGGGATCAACGTAAGCCTGGCAACCATTGGGGCTTTGGGCGTGCGGCCGGCAATCGGAGTCATGGTTCAGTGCTCCCGCTCAACCTTCGCGATTGGTATGGGTTCCCCGAAACCATTAGACGCGTTTGTGGTTCGACGGTTCCCACGGTACTGAGTGGTCTATGAATGATGACAGTGCCTGCGGCACGGAGGCCTTTCAAGTGGACGCTTCTACCCGAGCTCGGTGGTCTTGGCAACGTGTTGGGCGCGTTGCCCGACGCGCTCGATCTCGCGAGATCCGGCGACGTCAGAATCAGTGCCGTCTTTGGTGCGTGAGTTTCGCGCCGCCTTTGAGGGGGCGTGGCCGCGCATCAGATGGGCCTTCCGACACGGAACGAGACACGGGTCCGCGGAACGTTGCGCTGGTTTGGACCGGTGTTTCTGCCGGCGCGCCGCTTGTTCGGCGGGAATGGTCTTCCAGTGCGGACCCATGCCACCCAACGCCGTTAACTACGATGCCAGGCAGTAGACCCTAAGCTGCTATGTGGGAACCGCTTACGTCACCATTTGCCTTGAGGTCGCACTCTCGTCGTGCGGGGCGATGCATCATGAAGGAAACGCCGTTTCTGAGCGGCCAACACAGGTTTGCCCAGCATGTTTGGATGATTTTCACGAAGATAGTTAACGGCGTTGCATGCCACCCGCGAGGAGACCGTCGTTCCCTTTGGCTCACGGGCAAGATGCCCGTGCTACGGGAGGGGCGTTCTTCTTGGTTTGTTTGAGCATTCCGGCTGGCAGGTTAGGATCTGGGGGGGTGTTGGCGTGTTTGTGGGTGGGGATGTGAAAGGATGCGATGACTGCGGACGAGATTTCTGGATGCGGTGGGGACGTGCCGGCGGTTTGCGGGGCGGAGGAGGTTGTTGTCGAGGCGATGGGGCGGGGGGGTGCTGTTTGGCTTGGTGAGAGCGACGTTGACTTCGGGGGGATTCGGAGCGCGTTTGCGATTGCGCTGCACATGCATCAGCCTTTGATTCCGGCGGGGGGGGAGGACCTGCGGACGGCTCGGGTCATCGGCAATCTGGAATACATGTTGAACCACCCCGATAGCGGGGACAACCACAACGCGACGGTCTTTCGGCGGTGCTATCAGCGGATGGGCGAGTTCATTCCGCAGCTCGTTCGGGAGGGCAGGCGTCCTCGGGTGATGCTGGAGTATTCGGGGTGTCTGCTTCATGGGCTTTTGCAGATGGGGGCGGAGGACGTTATCGAGAGTCTGCGTGGGATTACGTGCGATCGGGAGTACCGGCGGTGCGTGGAGTGGTTGGGGGGGGCGTGGGGGCATGCGGTGGCGCCGTCGACGCCGGTTCAGGACTATCGGCTTCACGTACGGGCGTGGCAGCACCACTTCGCGGCGATCTTCGGGGCGGAGGCGCTGGGTCGGGTGCGGGGGTTTTCGCCGGCGGAGATGGCGCTGCCGAATCATCCGGACGTGTGTTACGAGTTCGTGCGGACGCTGAGGGAGTGCGGGTATCGGTGGGTGTTGGTTCAGGAGCACGCGGTGGAGGGGATGGACGGGGGGCCGGTGGGGGATGCTCATGTTCCGCATCGACTGATCGCGAGGAACTCGTCGGGTCAGGAGCTTGGCATCATTGCCATCATCAAGACTCAGGGGAGCGATACAAAGCTGGTGGGGCAGATGCAGCCTTATTACGAGGCGCTGGGGTTGTCTCGGCGGGAGGTGGGGGGCGTGTCGGTTCCGCCGGTGGCGGTTCAGATTTCGGACGGGGAGAACGGGGGGGTGATGATGAACGAGTTTCCGTCGAAGTATTTGGCGGTGATGGCGGAGGCGTCGGGGAGCGGGACGCCGCCGGTGAACGTGACGGAGTACCTCGAGTATTTGGAGAGCGTGGGGGTGGGGGAGGAGTCGTTGCCGACGATCCGGCCGATTCATCAGAAGCGGATTTGGGATCGGCTGGGGGACGGGGTGGGGGTCGAGGCGTTGGCGGCGACGGTCGCGGCGTTGGAGAGGGAGGGTCATGGGTTTCACGTCGAGGGGGGGAGCTGGACGAACAACGTGTCTTGGGTTCGGGGATATGAGGGGGTGCTGGGTCCGATGGAGTCGGTGAGTGCGATGTTCGCGGAGAAGGTGCTCGAGCGTGGGGTTTCGCCGTGCGATCCGCGGTATCGGAATGCGCTCTATCATTTGCTGATGACGCAGACGAGCTGCTATCGGTATTGGGGTGAGGGGCGTTGGACGGACTATGGGCGGGAGTTGTGCCGGCGGACGATGGAGATACTGCGGCATGACTTTTGAGGGGGGTGATGGACGACGAGGGCGACTGGGGCAATGCGCCCAGCACTTGCCAGGACCGTCGATCGATTGGCCATTCCATCATCGGCGTGCGGGGGTGGGAGGGTGTCCAGAAGGAGAAGCGTGAATCGGCGGTGCCGCTCGGAGGCGCCTCTAGAAAAGTAGAATGTCCCCTTTTTAGGGACCGGATTCTGGGACTGCGTTTTGGTGTGGACAGGGGGGTATGCGGGGATCACTAATGACTAAATGCGCTCTGACCCCAAGTGTGCTTCTTGTGTTGTCGATGTCGTGCGTTTTGAGGGCGGATGAGGCCTTTGTGGAGCGGATGACGGTTGGGGAGGGTCGGACGGCTCGGGCGTCGAGTTGGGATCGGTCGGGGGGGAATCGGGATTACGTTACGGTCAAGCCGGGTGAGACGGTGACGCTGGCCGACATCGCGGGGGCGGGGTGCATCAAGCACATCTACTTCACGTACATCATCGAGAAGGAGGAGGCGCGCCGGCGGTACTTCAGGGACGTGATCCTTCGCATGTATTGGGATGACGAGAAGACGCCGAGCGTGGAGTCTCCGATCGGGGATTTCTTCGGCGTGTCGAACGCGGTGCCCCGGCCGATGAAGGCGTTGGATATGGTGGTCAATCCAGGTGCCTACAACTCGCCGGGGACGGCGGGGATGAACTGTTACCTTCCGATGGCGTTTTCGAAACGGGCTCGGGTGGAGATCACATACGACACGGAGGGATCGAGCGGTCCGGTCGGGACGTGGTATCACATCGACTATGAGACGTACGCCACTCCACCGGCGTGGATGGAGCGCGTGGGGCGGTTTCACGCTCAGTTCAGGCGGCGTCGGGCGGAGAAGGATGCGCAGGCCAATGAGATCAACAAGACGGGGGCGGGGAACTACGTGATTCTGGAGGCGCGGGGGCAGGGGCATTTGGCGGGGTACGTCTTGGGGGTGGACAACGTGATGGGCGAGTGGTGGGGGGAAGGGGACGACATGGTCTTCGTGGACGGGGAGGCGTGGCCGCCGTCGTTTCACGGGACGGGGACGGAGGAGATCTTCGGCGGGGGGGCGTGTCCGAGCGTGGAGTACACGGGGCCTTACACGGGGTTTCATCTGGTGGAGAACCGGGACGGCGAGTTCTGGTACGGCAAGAACGCGATGTATCGTTTCTTCGTGCGGGATCCGATTCGGTTTCGGAAATCGATTCGGGTGACGATCGAGCACGGGCACGCGAACGACATGGCGAACGACTATTCGAGCGTTGCATATTGGTACCAGAAGGAGCCGCACGCGCCGTTTCCGCCGCTGCCGGGGAGCGTGGAGCGCCGGCCGATCGTGGCGTATCCGACGGAGGCGAGCGATTGCGAGGGTGCGATCGAGGCGGAGCGACTTGCGACGACGGCCAAGACGTCTGGCCGGGTGCTGACGGGGTTGCGATACGGGGCGAAGTGGAGCGCGGGCCGGATGCTGTGGTACCGGTCGGATGGGCCGGGGGATTTCGTGTCGCTTCCGGTTCCGGTGAAGGAGGGCGGTCGGTACGAGGTGATGATGACGCTCGCGAAGGCGACGGATTTCGGGATCTTCCAGCTCTATGTGGACGGCAAGCCGGTGGGCAAGCCGTTTGACGGGTACAACGGCAGCGGGGGGTTCGGGGGGACGCATGCGATCAAGGCGGAGAAGGTGAGCTTCGGCGTGGTGGAGCTGGCGGCGGGGACGCGGATGTTCGAGTTTCGGGTGGTGGGGAAGAATGAGAAGGCTACGTCCTTTATGGTGGGGGTGGATTGTATTTTGCTGGGTAAGACTGAATGAGCGGTTGTTCGGTGTGGGGGGGGCGGCGGGGGGCAGAGACAACCACACCTTACCTTCATGGCCTTTTCAGGTGGTATAGGATACGTTTGCACATCCTATGGTAGCGGCCATCGTCAAGGCAGAGCGGCTCTTCATGTTGTACCTTCTTCCACCCCAGGTGTTCGTATTTGTGCACTTCCCGCTCGATCGCCCAGAGGCGCGACTCCTCGCAACCAAACTGCCTGGCGTTCGTTTCCGCCCAACGCATCAGCGCTGACGCGTACCCCTTGCCCCGGTCGACGCGCCTCACGGCAACCGACTCGACGCTCAGCCAGCCGCCATCCCGCAGCGAGAAGCTGACATATCCGGCGATTCGCGTTCCCACCTCCAACAGGTAGATCCAGAAGTCCCGATCGGAGTTGACCATGTCGTAGTAGTAGTCAGACCATGTGAGCCGGTCCAGGGATTTCAGGCCGCACTTGAACTTGGGGAGTTCCAGGTCTTGTTTCATGAGCATCCGGATGTGGAAATTCGGGGTTCGTTGGGGCGGTTTGTATTCCGGGCCACTAGGTGCACATGTGAAGCGGTTGTTGGGCAACTCCTCCAGTAGGAAGAAAGCTCGATCGTGGTCATCTATTGTGACTCCCCAGAAGCTGGGTACGAACACGGAGCTACGTTTGAGGACCAGCGTATAGCTGAAGACCCCTGCAGCGCCGAGTTCCGATGCCTTTCGGACGACACTGAGCATGGCTCTCCCGGAGTGAACCGCCCCGTCCATCACGAGAACGTTCTTGCCGGTGATCCTGGCCTTGGCACCCTTCTCGAAGCGAGCGGTTGTTGCTTTGTGATCGTGGTCTCGGTCGAACTCCGCCGGTACTGGAACGATGCGTGAGTCAAGCTCAGGATCCACTTCGAGCAACTTCTTGAGGATTTCCCGGCCGGATCTCCCGATGGGGATCCATACTCTAGGCATCTTGTTTCCCAGGTCCCTGATGCGTCTGACGAGATCACGCGAGTACGCCCGGACTTCCTCACCACCGAGGTAATGCGTATTCATGCAATCACACGTTGTAGGGTTCGGGCGACAGGAACGCCCTCGGTCGGGTGTGCCTACGGGTGACATGTCTACCGGATGCCATCCCTTCCTCGTAGCCCGATTCAGCCGCGGGGGGCACGAGGGGCAGTCACGGGATGTTCTTCGACCAAGGTTCCCAATTCTCTGAAGTAGCAGTCGCTACAAACATACCCATGGGAGGTCCATCGATTGCCCGTGACGCTTTCCTGGAGCTCGCAGTGACAAGTGCCGCAGATAGCATTCTTCCGCGTCTTCGACCTGAGCCGGTGTTCGTAGTCGTTCAGCATTGCTTTCGCTGAGTGTTTCACTTGTCATCCTCCGTTCAAGAACCTTGCGGTTCGTCTTGACGGTTCGAGACCCCGGAGTCGGCGAACGGCCAGCCGTTCGCTGGCAAGCTAGCATGGCCAGAACAGCGATCGTACCTCAGGCCCAACGGGTGTACAAGAGGGGCTACGAACGATGTGACTCGCTCCAGAAGGGGAGACGCGACTCCGTGTGCGTCCATCCTGGGACTTCCAAGAGTCACCTGCGTTGGGCCACCCTCTCCCGGCATCGGCAATTGCTACCGTTGGGTCCACTTCCGCATCGCCCGCCTTGGGTTACCAGCAGAGATCGGACGTCGATGCTTCCGCGCACGACCAACCATTCCAATCCGCTCATGCCGCAAGATATAGTAACTGATAGCCAACAAGCTACTATATATAGTGTTTCCTTCCTGCAAGGTCAACTTCCTTCTTGATGATTAGCGCCGCGAGGGTCTCCGGCCCGGAGGGCCGCGGACGAGCGTCTTGGGGGAAGGGGGCTACCGGTCAGCAGGAGACACAGGGCTTATCCCTTGTTCCCCGGCTCGCAGATGACTCGGAAGCCTACGTCGTAGACGGGTTGGACGGGGGGGTAGGGTTGTCTGAATGCGGCTCGGCAGCGGTTGGGGGGGTCGTACCAGGAGCCTCCTCGGGTGACTTTCTTCTTTGGGGGGCTTTCGGGCGCGGTTGATCGGGTTGGGGAGAGTTCAGCTTGGTAGGGTTGGTAGTTGGATCTTGTCCATTCGGCGGCGTTTCCGTGGGTGTCGAATAGGCCCCAGGGATTGGGGCGGTAGGTTCCGACTGGGGCGGAGACGCGGTATCTGTCGTCGTATCGTGTGTCGGCGGGACGCCATGGGGGGATCATTTGCGGTCGGCCGGGCTCGCTGAAGGAGTCGATCGCTTGGTGGGTGGCGTCGGCGACGTTGGCGAAGGGGGAGAAGTCGGTGTCGGTGGTGCCGAACCATAGGGGGGTGGTGGTGCCGGCGCGGCAGGCGTACTCCCATTGTGCTTCGGTGGGGAGGGTGAAGGGTCGGCGGGTCTTGCTTGAGAGCCATTGGCAGAAGGCCATTGCCTGGTTCCAGGAGACTCGGACGACGGGCTGCTTTGGGCTGGCGAGGGTGTAGCCGCGCTCGCCGGGACTGAACTGGAGGAAGTCGCCGTGCTCGATGCGGCTGTCGTGGGTGGGGTCGAAGAGGGCGAACTGTTCGTTGGTGATCTCGAATCGGCCCATCCAGAAGGGCGTGTCGATTTTGACTCGGTGGAGGGGGCGTTCGTCGGGCCGGCCGTCGGATTGGCCCATGAGGAACTCGCCGGGGGGGATGCGGACGAGCTCGAGGGAGATGCCGTCCGCCAAGGGGATCGACATGGTTGGGAGGGGTTGGCTGGTGGGGCGCGGCGGCGTCTTTGTGGGGTCGATGGCCGGAGGGCACATCTCGCGCGGTGAAGTCGCGGGGCGGCTGGTTGGGCTCGGGGAGGCAGCCGCGCGGCATGAATGCCGCGGCTCGGGTGGTTGTCGGGGGTAGACGGCCTCGGGATCGTCTTGCATTCCGGTGTAGCGTTCGCGCATGGCGCGTCGGCGTTGCCGCTGGGGTTTGACGATCTTGGCACCGCGGATGTCGGTCCAGTTTCCGTGGTAGGGGGCGTTCAGGTCGATCCAGGTGATGAGGCGGTCCCAGGCGTCGGGGTCGAGGCGGACGTTGTGGTGTCCCTTTTGGAGCATTTGGACGAGGCGGGTGGTGTCGGCGTGGAACTCCCACGGGGGCAGGAGGTGCAGGTCGCTTTCCTTGGAGGGGGTGCGGACGAAGCGGCGGAGGTGGTAGTACGCGGGGCTGAATCTCGAGGCCTGGTTGATTCCGTTCTTGTTGTCTTGGGTCGGTACTGGTTCGCCGTCCACGAAGCAGGGGATGGTGCGTCCGTCGGGTCGGGGGGTTCCGTCGTGGCAGGCGACGCAGTAGGTATCGAGGACGGGCTGGAGCTCGCGGCGGAAGGCGAATCCGCGGGTCGGCCCGTGCCAGGGCTGGATTTCGTCGGGGGGTCGCAGGGCGGCGAGGGTCTTCCGCACTGGGGGCGCGGTGCTTTGTCGTTCGTGGCAGCCGACGCAGGAGAGGACCTCGCCGGGCATGGCGGTGAACCAGCTTCGCATGAGC
>JAFGLZ010000146.1 GCA_016927755.1 Phycisphaerae bacterium | reverse complement strand
GGTGCGCTGGACGAGCCCCCGGATCTTCAGCTCCTTCAGCAGCAGGCCGGCCATGATCGTCTTCCCGGCGCCGGGATCGTCGGCGAGGAGGAAGCGGATGCGGGGCAGCCGGAGGAAGTACTCGTAGACCGCCTCGAGCTGGTGGGGCAGCGGATCGACCCGGGCGATCGAGAGGGAGAAGTAGGGGTCGTACTCGTAGGCAAGCCCCAGCCGCTCGGCCTCGATCCCGAGGCGGAAGCGGACGGGATCGCCGTCGAACGGCTCGACGGCCGGGGAGACCGTGAGCTCGGCGAGCTGGGCGGCGCTGAGGATCGGGTCATGGACCTGCCCGGTGCGGAGCCCACGGCCGACGAGCTTCACCGACGCGCCCATCGGGACCGCGGTGATGATCTCGACCGGCTCCGGCAGCAGCGGGCCGCGGACGACGGCGCCGGCGGCGAGGCGCTCGAAGGGGGGCGTCGTCATCCCGGACCCCCTCGTCTCGAGGCCTCCCACGGCGGGCCGTGGCCCGGCCCCGGAGCGAGGCTCCCCGCGCCAGCACGCTCCGCCGGGCGACGCCGAATCCGGACGGACCGCGGTCCTTCCGAAGCCGCCGAAGCCCCTGGTGTGGCGGGGACGATCACCTGGACCTCCGCGCACGAACCCGCGGGCACGATCCCGCTACCAGCCGGTCACGGGACCAGCCGCCCCGATGCGACACCGGCCAGCCCGCGATCCTACCGCGAGCGCGAGCCGCTGGCAAGCGTTGCCGGACGACAGTTCCAGAACCTCGGCGCGCGGACCGTCCAGTCTCGAGTGTGGCGCTCCCGTAGGGAGGAATCCTCCGCCCCGGCGCGGGCATGGATGTCCATCGGCGCGGCGGAATCGTGTCGCCCCTCGTGGTCCAGTACCCTCACCGCGGCGCCACTCGCTCCGCGATCGGCGTGTGACGGATGGTCTTACTCGCGACGAACGCGCTCACCTGGCGCACGTTGACCCATCGATTGCCCGGGTCTTTCCGCAGAATCAGCTGGACCCAACGGACTCAGCCGAGGTACCATCCCCCGCGCTCGATGAGGAGCCCATGATGACGACCAAGACCAACCTCCACGCCTTCGGGACCCTGTTCCGTTTTCGGCATCTCCCGACCATCCGCTCCTTCGCCGCGCGCTGCTCCAAGAGCATGGCCATCGTGATGGGCGACTGCGCGGACTACTGGGTCGTCACCCTCGCGCAGGCGAAGCGGCTGCAGCAGGTCGGCTACGAGACCCTCGAGTACGCGTAAACGAGCGGGCGGGCGTCTGCCCCGCGCAAAGTCCGCTTCAGTTTCCGCCGCACGCCGCCACCGGCCCGGGCCGCCCCTGGGACCGTCGGACGGTTACTACGCAACTGCGGTCGAGGTGAGCGACGCAGAGTTGGCGCGACTCCGGCTGAAGCGCCACCGCTTCCACGGCGATTGGAACTACACGCTGTCCCCGCGTCAGTCGTAACTGTCAACGCTATTTCTGCGCGATGCCTTACTCGACTTCAATCGACGAACTCGATCTCGATGGGATTGCTCGCATACGTGAAAGGCACCATTGCCACCACCGTCAGTCTCGTGCCCTTCAGCGAGGGGTCGAGCGGTCCGAGCGTATTCAGCACCGGTCGAGCCGTTCCGTTCGCATCCAGCATTCCCGCGAAGTCCCTAAACATCGGCGAACCGTAAAGCCATAGCGCCCCGAGTGTGAAAACGTCAATGTTGAGGGGCACTGCCAACCCCTCGATCACCGTTCCCGGCCTGGTTCCGGACACCCCGCACGCCACCACGTACTGTACGGCCGCGTTCTTTCCTCCCGCGGCAAACAGCATGTTCACCACATTCTGTCGGCTCACCTTGACCGTGTACAGGTCCGCATCGAAGTTCAGAGCATGGTGGTATCCCAGGTCGGGCAGCCCGTCGTCTTGGTAGTGGTCCGTTCTTGTGGCCCCGTGGATGATGGCCACGGGATTCCCTCGATCCAGGCACGGACTATCCTTGCCTTGACCCGCTGCGATCTGGCTCAGATATCCGTCGCCTCCCGGTCCGTTCACGAAGAGCGGATCGGCCACTATGTTTCCGTTATTGGTTCCCGGCGGATTCAGCTTGTTGATCTCGGCTTCCGTGTTCAGCGCCAGCGCCATGTCATCGTCGTAGTAGTGTCCCGCCACATTCTCGTGGAAGCAGTTTCGGTCCAGCACCGGATCGGACGAGAAGTCGAGCTCTTGGATTCCGTACTTCCCGCATCCATGCACGATCGAGTTCCGGATCGTGGGATTCGAGTTGAGCAATGTCATCGCGTTGCCCTTTCCACGGACCGTCATTCCCTCGAATACGCACCGTGCGTTCAGGTTCTCCAGGTACATTCCATCACCCGTCTCGGCATCTATACAGCTGTTCCTCATCTTCACGTTGGCTAGACCCCATCCATTGTCGACAATCCGCATGGCCGGGCCGTTTGTGATTCGAATGTTCTCCAGTTTCGGAAAAGATACCCGACCCGTTTCTGGAACGACGTTGAGCGCAAGATCGAGCGCTCTTTCCAGCCGGCAATTCCTCAATGTGGGCGAACAGTTATCGCACCAGAGCATTCCTGATCGGCCGGCGCCTCCGTAGCGGATGATGACGTCGTGCAAGATGTTGTCGCTGTTCTTCAGTCGTAGAAACGTCCAATCACCAGGTGCTGGTTGGGTCGCCTTCCCGTCCCGATTCGTATCCCCTCCGAAGGTATCATCTCTCTCTGATGTCAGGACCACCTCGTTGCCCGGGGTGCTCAGCAGTTCGAGCTGGCCGTCTACTTCCATACAACCTAGACGGTACAAGAACTTGATGACTGTTCCGCCCTCAATCGTCAACCCTATCCCGCTGTCCACCACCACCGGGCCGACGACCTTGTACGGACTCTTGGCCGCCTGCCACGTCGTCGCCGCCAGAACGCGACCCGAT
>JAFGLZ010000145.1 GCA_016927755.1 Phycisphaerae bacterium | reverse complement strand
CGGCTGCTCGCCTCCGCGAGCTCCTCCTCGAGATTGATCTCTTCCATCCCCTCTTCGTCACGAAGGGATGTCTTGGATTCCTCATCCTCCGCGAAGGCCACCTTGTCCGCCTCCGCCTCGTCGATCATCTCGATCTTGTTGTCCTCGATCTGCGTGAGGATCCCTTCGAGGCGGTCGGGCGACATCGCCGCGTCCGGAAGCGTCTCGTTCAACTCTTCCCACGTCAGCCAGCCTCGCCCCTTACCCCGCTTGATCAACTCGTGAACCACCGCGTCGACCGGGTCCAGCGGTGCGGTCGGATCCTCCACCGCCGGCGGCTGCGCCGCGGCCGGAGCTTCCTGGTCCGCCCGCTTCGCGGCCCTCTTGGATGTCGAACTCGAGGTCCGCTTTGCGCCGGCCTTCTTCGTCGTCTTGCGCGCCTTCGTTGTCGTCGCTCGCTGTTTTGCCATGGTGCCCCGAATCACTTCTCTGACAGCGTTGTCCCTGTTCCGGCAGATAGCGGAAGCTCGGTTGCCACAGAGCTGCCCCTCCGACCCCTTACGCGGAAGAGGCCGTTCCTGCCTCGCTTTGCCCTCGGTCAGACGACCTCCTGATCGATGCCGACCGCACCGACCGATTCATCGTTCCGCGCCTCGTCTAATCCCGAGGGCCCAAGCCTTATCCCCTCGCTGTCTCGGCGTTAAGTCCAACGGCGTCGTTCTACTGCGGTTCCCTGGCTGGCACCGGCCACGCGAACTGTCGTGGCGTCGGACGACCGCGCGGGCCGCCCTAGCGCAACAACGACCGATCCAGGAATCCCTCGAGCTTCCGAGCACGAACCGGGTGCTGGAGCTTCCGGATCGCCTTGGCCTCCACCTGACGCACGCGCTCCCGCGTGACCTTGAAGATCCGACCCACTTCCTCGAGCGTGTACGTGTACCCGTCGCCGATCCCGTATCGCAGCTTCACGATTTCCCGCTCGCGATACGTTAGCGTCTTGAGCACCTGCTCGATCCGATCCTTTAGCATCTCCTGCGTCGCCGTGCTAACCGGCGACTCGATCGTCTCGTCCTCGATGAAGTCCCCGAAGTACGAGTCCTCGCTCTCGCCCACCGGACGGTCCAGGCTGATCGGGTGACGAGAGATCCGCAGGATGCGACGAGCCTCGCTCACCGGCATCCGAGCCTTCTGCGCGATCTCCGCGATGTCCGGCTCGCGGCCCTGCTCCTGCAGGAGTTGTTTGCTGATGTTACGCAACTTGCTCATCGTCTCGATCATGTGCACCGGTATCCGGATCGTCCGAGCATGATCCGCGATCGCCCGAGTGATCGCCTGACGAATCCACCACGTCGCGTACGTGCTGAACTTGTACCCCCGGCGGTACTCGTACTTGTCCACCGCGCGCATCAGGCCCGTGTTGCCCTCCTGGATGATGTCCAGGAAGCTAAGGCCCCGGTTGCGGTACTTCTTCGCGATCGACACCACCAGCCGGAGGTTGCCCCCAGACAGCTTTCGCTTGGCGTCCTCGTACTCCCGGTGAACGCGATCCGCGCTCCGAACCCGCTTGGCGAGTTCCTCTGGCGACTCCAGAACCAGCCCGCTCAGCCCCCGCAGCTCGTCCTGCATGTCCGCCAGGTCCTCGGCCGAAACGCCTCGCTTCCTGCCCTGCGACGCGACATCCGCCGTCAGCTCGTCCATCTTCCTCGAGATGCTCTCGAGCCGCTTGAACAACGGCTGGATCCGAGCCGTCCGAAGGCTCAGTTCCTCCAGGAGCTTCGACGCCTTGCGCCGGCGAGCGCTGATCTGCTTCTTCAGCGTCTGACGCGCCTGCGCCGAGATCCGAGGGGCGCTCAGCTTGGCCCAGTCATCCTCGTCCAGCGCCGTCAGCTTCCGGACCGTCGCCAGATTCCCAGGCAGACGCTTCGTGATCGTCTCCTTGGCCATGGCCTCGTTCGTGCTGATCTTCAACGTCCGGTCGAACGGAAGACGCCCGTCGTGAACCTGCTGGAAGATCTCCACCGCCTGCGCGATGCAGTAGTCGCTCTCCAAAACCTTTCGACGAAACGCCGCCCGCGTCAGCTCGACCTTCTTGGCCAGCGCGATTTCCTGCGCCCGGGTCAACAGCGGGATCTCGCCCATCTGCGTCAGGTACATCCGAACCGGGTCGTCGATCCGACGGCTGCTCGCCTCCGCGAGCTCCTCCTCCAGATTGACTTCTTCGATATCGTCGGAGTCCCCTCCCAGCACGCTGCTCTCGTCGTCCTCCGCGAAGGCAACCTCGTCCGCCTCCGCCTCGTCCACCATCTCGATCTTGTTGTCTTCGAGCTGTGTCAGAATCCCTTCAAGCCGGTCGGGCGACATCGCCGCGTCGGGAAGCGTCTCGTTCAACTCCTCCCACGTCAGCCAGCCTCGCCCCTGACCTCGCTTGACCAGCTCGCGAACCACCGCGTCGACGGGATCGGACGATCCTTGCCCAACCGCCGTGGATGCGTTCCCCTCGGGCAGGCTTGACTGCCCTGCCTCCGACGCCGGAGTCCTGGCAGCGACTCCCTTTCCGCGAGACTTGCGGCCCTTCCGCCCCGCCGGCGCCCGGGCTCTGCCCGACGCGCTCAACTCGGTTTTTGCCTCGAGTGCTTGGATCACGTTGGCGATCCCCGTTCAATAGGCCAAGCTCATTCAACAACGCGCCGTCGCCAGCAACTAGCGTCGGCGCCTACTCATTCTCAAGGGCAGCGGCCCCGACCGTTCTTTCGCCTGAGCCGCGACGGATTCCAGCAACGAGTCCTGGTCCGCCTGGGACATCCCCTCGGCGCCGTCGCGGAGCCGGGCCGCCGCTTCGGCGAACTCGCTCTCTCGTCGGGACTCGTCAATCCGTCGACACGCCATCTCGAGCGTCACTTCATAGTTTTGCTTCGCCTCGCCCGCCTGCTGCATGTCCGTTACCAGACGAGCGTATCTCGGCTCCTCCAGACGGGCGATCAGCTCGCTGACCGAGAACTCGCCGAACTCCCGAGCCATCTCGATCACCGCCGACGCAACCGCCCGCAAGTCCGGATCCTCGAGCCGATCCACCTGGAGATACCCCTCCACCCGATCGAAGAAGCCCGGCTCGTTGATCACGACCTCGATGATCTCGCAAATCGCGAGTTGCTCAGTGTCCCTCGAGCGAGACCGAGTTCCCCGAACAGGCGCCGCTTGATCCTCGCCCTGTCCCGATTCAGGCCCGCGAGCCGATACGCGCCGCCCTACCCGGGCCAACTCACGATGAAGCTCCTCCGGCTGAATCGACAGAAGCTTACTGAGGTGGTTGACGACCAACCCCCGTTGAATCGCATCCACTGCCCCGAACACCGCCGATGTGGCCAGCAGGTTCAGGAACTTCTCGACGGCTTCCCGGCGACCCGGTCCGGACTCGGCACCTCCGAAACGCTGTCGCACCGCCCGCCAACTAAATTCTAGCGCGCTGGCCGCGTTCTTCAACAACGTCTCGAAAGCTTCGCCGCCTTGCGCCAAAAGGAAATCGCACGGATCCTTCCCCTGCGGAACCTGGACCAGCTTGACGTCCAACTGCTGGGTCAAGAATACTTCGAGCCCACGCTCGGCCGCGCGGCTGCCTGCCTCGTCCGAATCGAACACCAGATACGCGTTGTCCGTGAAACGCTTGAGAAGCCGAACGTGGTCCGCCGTCATCGCCGTCCCAAGCGTCGCAACCGTCTCGGGAAACCCGAACTGATGCGCCACCATGCAGTCCGTATAGCCTTCAACCACGATCGCCCGCCCTCGCTCGCTGATGGCGTCACGAGCGTCGGCCAGACCGTACAGGTTTCGCCCCTTGTCAAACACCGGAGTCTCCGGCGTATTCAGATACTTGGCCCGATCCTCTCCCAACGTCCGACCGCCGAAACCGATGAAACGCCCGCCGGGGTCTCGGATCGGGAACATCAACCGGTTGTAGAACGTGTCCCGATATCCGCTCCCCGAGTTGCGAGGACGAACCAATCCCGCCCCCGCAAGGTGATCTGTCGCGATGCCCATCTTCGCCGCGGCCTGTTGAAGGGCGTCCCAACTCGATGGCGCGAAACCCAATCCGAAAGACTCCACCACCGCTGGATCCAGCTTGCGACCCTCGACGTACGATCGAGCTGTC
Organism: Phycisphaerae bacterium; assembly: GCA_016927755.1. Classification (GTDB taxonomy): domain Bacteria; phylum Planctomycetota; class Phycisphaerae; order UBA1845; family JAFGLZ01; genus JAFGLZ01. Next base: position 33,483 of record JAFGLZ010000145.1, on the reverse strand, counting down.
TTGCCCAACTCAGGATCCTTGAACCACGTCCGAAACTGCTCATGGGCCCACTGGTTCACCTGAAACAACGAACTCCGATCCGGTCCGTGTTTCCCGCCAGCGTTCCCGACTGTATCGAGGGGAATCCCCGCCCGCTCGGCCAGAAGCTGTCTCGCCTCGAGGAAGCTCACCTTTTCCCGAAGCTGAACGAACGTGAAAATGTCTCCTCCCGCTCCGCAGCCGAAACACTTGAAAATCCGCTTCGAAGGGCTCACCGAAAACGACGGGGTCTTTTCCTGGTGAAACGGACAAAGACCGACGAACTCACGCCCCCGCTTCTTCAGCGCCACATAGCTGCTTATATAGTCAACAATGTCTACTGAGTCTTGAATCTGCCGGGTAACAGCTTCAGCGCCCTGTCTGTCCACAGTTCCTCCGCAGGAGGCACCCGCCTCGTCCATCGATCCGGACTTAGTCACCTGGTATGGTTGTCTTGGGCCGCCCAGGAGCCACGTATCTGATACGTGTCCTCGCTCAGAATTAGGCAAGTATACCCCCGGTTACGGCGCTCGTCAAATTCGAGGAGCCTTCTTACTAAATCTTGCTGGAAAAGGAGCAATGGCACCGCTCACCCCCCGGGACAGTATTGATGGCCCAGGAACGCTCGGCGTTCTCAGCCCCCTAAGCCAAGGCAGCCTGGCTCCGTCCCGAGCCACGAAGCATTAAGGGCAATGCGGATATGCTAATGCCTAATCAGCCCTCTTCCGTTTCGTTTCCAGATTCGCCGGCCCCGTCCTCTCCCGATGTCCGCCCACTCCTGACAGCCCGGACCATCGACCCTAGCCGCGCGCATCGACCGACAGCCATTCCACATCCCCGCCACGGATCACACCGCGACACGCCAGTCGCTGGGAAGCCTGCCGCACGCCGCCCATCACGTCACGAAGCTCGCTAGGCCGCTCCTCGATCGCCAGCAGAGTGACGTCTCCGCAATAGCCCGGCCCGATCCTGCCGATTTCTCCGTCCATCCCGATGACCTCGGCAGGACGAGATGTGGTCGCCTGCAACACCCCCTCCATCGGCATCCCCAGCACGAGCATCTTGTCCATCGTCGTCAGCGTGTCATACACCGGACCATCGACGTTCATCGTGTACAGGTCCGTGCTGATCGTGTCAGGGACGAAGCCTTGATCCAAGCACCGCTCGGCGGCCTCGAAGCTGAACGCGCCCCGCCCGTGGCCCAGGTCAAGCACCACGCCGAAGTCCTTCGCCTCGCGATAAACGTCCATCACCTTGCCGTCGCGACCCAACGGCCCACCCACCCACGGGTGGTAGATATGCGTCAGGATGTCCCCGGGCCGAAGACGACTCAGAATGACCTCCTCGGGAAGGCTGCTCCCCGGATAGTGCACCATCAGCGGAAGACCCGCACGGTCGGCGACCGACCGAGCCGCCCACAACCCTGCTCGCTCCTTGTCTTGACCGTGTGCCAGGAACTCGCTCGTGCGAACCTTGATACCCACGATGTGCCCCGGACGTTCTTCAACCATTCGGTAGGCCGCATCCCCTCGGATGAACCGGATCTCCTCCAACTCCCCCATGTCCGCCGCCGATTCGTTCATCACCGCAAGACCAACGCAACTCACGTGAAGGAACGCCTTCACCCGACACCGACTCCCCCCCACGATGAACTTCTCGAACGCCGGATATGTGTTCGCCCCCGCCGACCCCGCGTCGCAGACCGTCGTCACCCCTTTGGCCAGGAAATGCTCGTCGGCGCTGATGCCGATCGTCACCCCCTCGAAGACGTGCGCGTGCATGTCGATCAGTCCGGGCACGACCATCAGTCCCGCCGCGTTCACCGTCTCTGCGGAATCGGCCACCTCGTCAGGCTTCACGAACCGCCCGTCCGTGATGCACACATCCTCCATGTCCTCGCGGAAGCGCTCGCCATCAAAGACGCGCCCGCCGGTGATCCGCAATGACCTGCTCATGTCTCTGATCCTCAATCGAGTCCTGCTGTTCACCCGGAGATTCTCGCAGGCATCTCCCCCGCCGTCGAGAGGCCCGACCACGGCTACTCGAGTCGCGGGTGGGTGTCTGCCGATCAGCCTTGAGGCAACCGAGTCCCCGATGCCTCCGCCATGGTGGTAGCCAGACGTGAGGGCCTGTATAGTGCGCTGCGGGCACCCCGTCGAGGGCGACCGGCCTGCGTCGCCCCGCCAGGACCCTCGGTGCCCCTGGCATGGAGCAGGAGCCTGCGATGAGCAAACTGGGCATTATCCACTACAACCTGCCGAAGGAATGGTCGCTTTCCGACTTCTTCGACTACTGCGGCCGGACGGGCTTCGAGTACGTGGAGCTCCAGATCGGCGACGTCTGGGACGAGTCGGACCCCAACGCCGACCCCTGCCGCGGCGCCGAGAAGGTCCGAGCCATGATGGACTCCCTCGGGCTCAAAGTCTCCGCCCTGGCAAGCGGGAATGATTTCGTCCTCCTCGACGAAACGCGGATCCAGGCCCAAGTCGAGCGCATGAGGCGAATCTGTCGGGCCGCGCCCATCCTCGGAACCCGGATCATCCGTACCGAGGGAGGCCAACCCAAGGACCAGGTCCCGCCGTCCCGCCATGTCGAGGCGATGGCCGGATGCTTGAAGCGATGCCTGGAATTCGTCGAGCCCGATGGCATCCGACTCGCCGTCGATAACCACGGGCTCGTGACTAACGACGCGGACCTCCAACTGGAGCTCTTCGACAGGGTCGCCAGCAAGCACGTCGGCGCCAATCTCGATACCATGAACTACCGCTGGGCCGGCAACGACTTGGCTCGGATTGATCGCTTCTATGAAATCATCGCCCCTCATACGTTCCACGTGCACCTCAAGGATGGCGCCGGCAGCCGGCAAGACTACGTCGGGGCGGTGCTGGGCGAGGGCGAGATCAACCTTGAGCACGCCGTCGCGTGTCTCCTGAAAGCGGGGTATGACGGCGTGTACTGTGCGGAGTATGAAGGCAAACTGCCCACGCCCGAGGGATACCGCAAGTACCTCGAGTGGATGAAAGCCCATCTCGGCTGACGCGCCCAGCCGGTCGAAATACGGAAGGTGTGCTAGGACCAAGCCGATGCCGGGAGACGCTGGCGGACAAACCGATCTCATCTCTGTCGCCGTGCCCACCTATCGCGAGGCGGAGAACATCCCGCTCCTCGTGCCGCGCGTGCATGATGCGCTCCGATCGGCGGACCTCGCCCATGAGATCATCTTGATCGACGACGACAGCGCCGACGGCAGCCTCGACGTCGTCGACCGGTTGGCTCGGGATGGCCTGCCCGTCCGCATGATTGTCCGTCAAGGCGAGCGAGGGCTCAGCACGGCCGTCATCCGTGGATTCGACGAGTCTCGAGGTCGGTACCTCGTGTGCATGGATGCCGATCTAAGTCATCCACCCGAGTCCATCCCCACCATGATCGAGTTGCTCCGCGCCGGACAGGCCGATTTCGTCTTGGGAAGCCGCTTCTGCCCCGGCGGCGGCACCGACGCACAGTGGGGCCTGTTCCGATGGCTCAACTCCCACGTCGCCAAGCTTCTGGCCCGTCCCCTGTCCAGGCTGGACGATCCCATGTCAGGCTTCTTCGCCCTCGAACGCCAGACCTATCTCCGCGTCCATGACCTCAACCCCATCGGCTACAAGATCGCCCTCGAGCTGATCGTCAAGTGCGGGTGCCGCGACATCCGAGAGGTGCCCATCCATTTCGCCGACCGAAAACTCGGACAGAGCAAGCTGAACGCAACCGAGCAACTCAACTACCTACGACATCTCTATCGCCTCTACAGGTATCTGTTCTCGAAGCGCTGAATCCGTCGAGAGCGTTGGCACATGATCCGGAGAAGAATGAAGATGACGAACGGATCGGCTGCCCAATCCTCTGTTCCGTCGGAGCCCCCTGAGAACTTGAGATCCGTCCCCGCCGTCCTGTGCTATAATGTCGCGCTGTCATGGCGAGCATCTTCGACAAGATAAGATTGCGCCCCAGCCAGTTACGGACCGTTGCGGAGCGTCGATACGACGACGCCGATTACCTCCGTGGGAGCCGCAGCAACAAGCACGCCAATGGTGCAATGTATCTTGGCGGATTCGTTCTGGAGTGCCTGTTGAAAGCGAGGCTCCTGGAGGATCATCCTTGGCTCAAAGCGCCGCCAGCCAAGATGAGTGGGAAGTCCCCGGGCGAGCGGCAGTTGATCTCGCTGTGCTACCACAAGCATGATCTGACCGGCATCCTGGAGCGTCTTTCCAGCAAGACCCTTGATCGATTGGAGAATCTTGGCCACCTCGATACCATTAAGAAGCTGTGCGGAGAGTGGACCATCTACGCCAGGTACTCCCCCAGAATGGCCGACATCGGCGAGGCGAGCAACTTCCTGAATAGGATCCGAGAGGTGAAGAAATGCCTAGGATGAGAACGCAGTCCCCATCATTCGCCCGGAGGATACGGTCCTCGCTGAGCGAGGAGCTTGCCAACGCGGGAGTTGAAGCCGCAGTTGAGACGGAACGTGTCCCTACGACACGTCTGCATCGTGTCATGGTAACGGCCAAGAAGTTCGGACAGCTCCGCCCGTCGGAAAGGCAGGACCTGGTTTGGAGGATCATCAAGCAGCACTTCTCCGCGGAAGAGCAGCTTCTGATTAGTATGATCCTGACGCTAACCCCTGACGAGCTACAGGGAAAATGAACGTCCTGCCGTGCCCCTAATCATCATCGGCCGTCACTTCAGCCCAACTGTCGATCACGAGACCGTGTCGATCCGGGCAATTGCCGACATTGCTCCCCGCCGCCCGTCCTAACCAACGCCGCCAATCCCGCTCCATCCCTGCGCTTCTCCCCCAAGATCTGACGGGATGTCCCCAAACGACCATATCTGCTAGCATTCCGCCTTTCGCGCGCCACACCGATCGCCGAAGACGCGGTGCGGCGATGAAGCCCATGCGGCCAAACCAGTCACGCTAGCGAGGGCCCCCAAGCCCGTGAATCTCAGCCCGATCGATGCCGGCATCGTTGTCATCTACCTGCTCCTGACCTTCGGCGTTGGCGTCTACATGGAACGCCGAGCCGGAAAGAACATGGAGTCCTACTTCCTCGGCGGACAGAGCATGCCCTGGTGGCTCCTAGGCATGAGCGGGTCCAGCACGTTCTTCGATATCACCGGCACGATGTGGATGGTCTCCGTCTTCTACGTCCTCGGAATGCGCGGCATGTGGGAACACTGGTTCTGGTGCTTCCCCTTCGCGGGATTCGTCCTGGCCTATAAGGCCAAATGGGCCTACCGAAGCGGCGTCCTGACCGGCATGGAATGGCTCGTCTTCCGCTACGGAACGGGCCGCCCCGGCCAGGCCGCCCGACTCATGACCGTCATCATCTCGCTGATCGGCATGACCCTCATGCTCGGATACGCCGGAACAGGCGTCGGCAAGTTCCTCGAGGAATTCCTGCCCATCAAGCGTTCCGTCGCCATCCCCCTCCTCTTCGCCTTCACCGGCCTCTACGTCGTCCTTGGCGGATTCTTCAGCGTCGTCTACAGCGACTTCTTCCAGACGCTTCTCCTCTCCTTCGCGGCCATCTACATCGCCGCCGCTGCCTTCCTCCAAATCGACCCCGACACCTTTCGCCGCGCAGTCGGCGACGACTGGTTCAGCCTCATGCCCGTCTGGCGACTCCCCAATCCTCCCCCCGAGTACTACGAAAAGTACAAGGAGGCCTTTGGAGCCCTCGTGATCCTATGGGTCTCCAAGGGCATCATCGGCCTGCTGGGCGCTGGCGGTGGCGGCGCCGACTTCCAACGGTTCCGAGCGGCGCGCTGCGAGGCCGACGCATCAAGGATCGGCCTCGCCTGGGGCGTCGTCATCAGCGTCCGATGGGGCCTGGTGATGGGCTTCACCGCCTTCGGCCTGTCTATCCTCGCCAACCACGGCGGGGCCGTCGACAGCGAACGCGTCCTCCCGATGGTCCTAAACCGCGTCTTGCCGATCGGCGTCAAGGGCCTCGTCCTGGCCGGCTTGCTCGCCGCCTTCATGTCCACCTTCGACTCGACCCTGAACGTGGGAGCCTCCTTCATCGTCAACGACCTCATCAAGCCCCTCTGGAAGCACGCGACCCCCCGCGCCCTGATGCTCCTCAGCTACGTCGCCACGATGGTCTTGGTGATCCTCGGCGTCATCATCAGCCTGATGACCGACACGATTGCGTCCATTTGGAATCCGATCAACTTTGCCCTCGGAGCGGCCCTGGTCGCCCCCAGCCTCCTCGCGCCCTATTGGTGGCGGATCGGCGGCTGGGCCCTCTGCGTCAGCGGCGCATCCACGATTCCCGTCGCCATCTACGTGTACTGCTTCACCCAGTGGGAGAAGCTCCAGTACTACCCGTTCCTCTCGGGCGTCAGCCTCGTCTCGTGCCTGATCGCCGCCTACGCCTTCCCCCCCGCGCCGGATGACACGCTCCAGAACTTCTACCGCAAGGTCCGCCCCTTCGGCTGGTGGCAACCCGTCCGACGCATGCTCGAAAACGCGGGCGAGGATCCCAGCCGCCCTCCGAGCGACCGGCTCGATATCATCGTCGCCATCACCGGAACCCTCTTCTTCATCGCCCTCTACCTGATGATCATGGACGTCGTGCTGCACAATTGGCCCAGAGCCGCCGCCCTGGCCTCGGCCGTACTGATCGGCGCCGTCCTTCTCTACGCCCTCTGGTGGCGGCGCCTGCCGCCTGACGACACGAATACAAGCGCCCAAGCGGACGCCGCGCCCGACCGCTAAGGATCGAGGTAGCTTCAACGAAACGGTAGGAGGATCAAGATGCAGGAAAGCAAAACCAGCCTCTGGCTCTTGTCGGCATGCTGTCTCATCCTGGCCTCGGCCGGACACTCACAGGCCGCCCCCGGCAACGCCTCGGACCAAGCCACCAAGCAAGTCCGTAAGAAAGCCGCCCACCGACAGCGCCGCATCATCGTCAACAACGACGGCAACGACTGTCGCCAGCGCAAGCCCGGCGAGCCCGTAACCGCCGAGAACTTCCTAAGCAAGCGAACGTCCCCACTCGTCGGATCCCACGTCGACGCCATCTTCTACTGCACCGGAATCGTCAACGTCTACACGCATCACAGCAAGGAGACCGAGCTCCGAACCAGCGCCGATCGCGGCGTCGACGACTGGGCCCCCGAGTTGATCAAGACCGGACGCGACTCCCTCCAGATTATGGTCGACTTCGGCCACAAGCAGGGCTGGGAGGTCTTCTGGTCCATGCGCATGAACGACACCCACGACTCCGGCGACCCCGCCATGCTCTGCAAATGGAAGAAGGAAAACCCCAAGCTCCTCATGGGCAAGAAGGGCGACAAGCTCCCACACGGCGGACATCGCTGGTCCGCCTTAAATTACGCCCTGCCGGACGTCCGAGACAAGATCTTCCGCATCCTCCAAGACGTCGCTACCCGCTACGACGTCGACGGGTTGGAGCTCGACTTCTGGCGGCACCCCGTCTACTTCAAACCCCAGATGACCGGCGAGCCCGTCACCCAGGAGCAGTGCGACCTGATGACCGGGCTCATCCGCCGCGTGCGAGAGATGGTGGATGAAGTCGCCGCGAAGCGTAAACGCCCCATGCTCATCGCCGTCCGAGTGCCGGACTCCATCGGCTTCGCCAAGGCGATCGGCCTCGACCTCGTCCGATGGCTCGAGGACGGCCTGATCGACGTCGTCTCCGGCGGAGGATACTACCACTTCGAACCGTGGGAGAACCTCGTCGCCCTGGGCAAGAAGTACGACGTTCCCGTCTACGCCGCCCTCAGCGCATCGAGGATCGTCAGCCCGAGCAAGCCCGAGTCGCAAGGCGACCTGCAGGCCTGGCGCGGAGAGGCCCTGCGGGCATGGAAAGCCGGCGTCAGCGGAATCTACACCTTCAACAGGTTCAACCCCAGGGATCCGATCTTCCGCGAGATCGGCGATCCCGCCCTGCTCGAGACCAAGGAGCGAACCTACACCTTCAACTCGGGCAAGGTCAACGACTACTGGGTCAAAGGCGCCAAGCGGTTCGTCAAACCCGAAAACAAGTAGCGGCAAGCCATCGGCCCCGCATGCCTGTCTGGCCCCGTCGCGTGCGACGGGAACATGACCGCAAACCGCTTCCCGCAAGCGGACACCTTGACACGCCTCGCTCATGCGAGGACGCTGACGCCTTCGAGGCCCACGCGACGCAAGCGTGGATAGTGCGAACATGAAACGATTCGATCTGACAGGCAAGGTGGCCCTGATCACCGGAGGCTCCCGAGGCATCGGTGCCGCCATCAGTCTGGCCCTGGCCGAGGCGGGCGCCGACATCGCCGTCCTCTTCCGAAGCCGCCGCCCCGAGGCCGAGCGAATCCGCCACCTCTCCGCCGACATGGGGCGGCGATGTGAGCTGATTCAGTACGATCTCGCCGACCTCGACGGCCTCGAGTCCGTCGTCGACGACGTCGTCCAGAGGCTGGGCCACCTCGACGTCCTCGTCAACAACGCCGGCATCGCCCACCTGCTCCCGTTCGACAAGGTCACCCACGACGTGATGGACCGGACCCTCCGCGTCAACACCATGGCCCCGTTCTTCCTGGCACAAGCCGCCGCCCGACGCATGATCAACCGCCACCAGGGCGGACGGATCATCAACATCTCCAGCACGAACGGGATCGTGGCCGAGGCCCTACTCGCCCCCTACAACGCAAGTAAGGGCGCCCTCGAGTTGATCACCAAATCCCTCGCCATAGAGCTCGGACCCCACGCAATCACCGTCAACAGCGTCGCCCCCGGCCTCATCGAAACCGAGATCGGAGAGGGCTTCGAGCTCGACCCGGACTTTGAACGATACGCCATCGAGCATATACCGCTGGGTCGCTACGGCTCCCCCGAGGAAATCGCCGGCGCCGTCGTCTTCCTCGCCTCAAAGGCCGGGAAGTACACCACCGGCCAGTGCATCGTCATCGACGGCGGGCTCACCTGCGACCAGTTCCCGAGACTCCAGTTCGCCAAGAAGAATTGACCCGGTTCGCTTGTCATGCATGGAGAAATGAAGAAAGTGACCAACGCTGACGACCTCCGCGGCAAACCCCTCGACGCGGCCGACACCCCCGCACTGCTCCTGGACGTCGACGCCGCCGAGGCGAACCTCCAGACCATGGCCGAATACTTCAACGGTCGGCCATGCAAGCTTAGGCCACACTTCAAGAGCCACAAGTGTACGACCCTCGCCCGTCGCCAGGTCGCCCTCGGCGCCGTCGGCATCACCTGCGCAAAGCTCGGCGAGGCCGAGGTACTCGCCGCCGCCGGAATCAACGACATCCTCATCGCCAATCAGGTCGTCGGCGCCGTCAAGATGCCCAGGCTCGTCGAGGTCGCCCGCCGCTCTACGCTCCGCGTGGCCGTCGACAGCCAAGCCAACGTTCGCGAGCTCTCACAGGCCGCCTCTGCCGCCGGCGTCGAGGTCGGCCTCCTCATCGAGGTCGACGTCGGGATGCGCCGATGCGGCGTCCCCCCCGGCGAGCCCGCGCTCGAGCTGGCCCGATTCATCAAGACGTGTCCCGGTGTCCGCTTCGACGGCATCCAGGCCTACGAGGGACACCTGGTCTGCCGGCCAGACCCCGACGAGCGGGCCACCCTCACCCGCCGTGACATGCAGCTCGCCGTCGATACCCGTCGCCTGATCGAGCGGGCTGGCATCGAAGTCCCCATCCTCTCCGGCGGCGGCACCGGCACTTACGACATCACCGGCCCGATGGACGGCATCGACGAGCTGCAGTCAGGCAGCTACGCCCTCATGGACTGCTCCTATGTCCGCATCCGGCTCGAGTTCAGGAACGCCATGAACGTCCTCGCCACCGTCATCTCGAAACCCGACCCGAAGCGCGTCGTCCTCGACGTCGGCCTCAAGGGCCTGTCCTGCGAGTTCGGGCCGCCGACCCTCGTCGATCGACCCGGCGACGAGATCCCCTTCCTCGCCTCGGAGGAGCACGTCGGCGTCAACCTCTGCGGCGACCACCCGGCCGAGATTGGGCAGAAGCTCCGCCTCATCCCGTCACACGGCTGCACGACGTGCAACCTCTATCGACAGTACGTCGTTCACCGCAACGCAGTCATCGAGGACGTCTGGCCCATCGAGGGCGCCGGCGCGATGACCTAGCCGGAACGAACGCCGAGACGCGGTAAGGCATTGGGAGTGTTGTGTAGGAAAACGCGCTACGAAGTAAGAGGGAGCTACCCATGAGCATGCCGACGATTCAAGAGCTGTTCGATTTGAAGGGCAAGGTCGCCCTGGTTACCGGGGGCGCCGGTTGGCTCGGCACCGCCTTCTCCGAGGCGCTCGCCGAGGCCCGAGCCAATGTCGTGGTCGCCTCTCGAACCCTCGCGAAGTGCCAGGCCCTGGCAGAACGGTTGAGCAACCTCGGGCAAGAGTGCATCGCCCTCGCCCTGGACGTCAATGACCAGGTCGACGTCCGACGCGTCGTGGACGAGTCGGCGGAGCGATTCGGACGGCTGGACGTGCTCGTAAACAACGCCTACAGCGGACCCGCTCATCACAGCAGCGACGAAACCGACCTCGACAACGTCACCGGAGACGACCTGATCGCGAGCTTCCGAGGCAATCCCCTGCAGTACTTCGTCGCCGCCCAGCAGGCCGTCAAACACATGCGAAAGGTGGGCGGCGGCTCGATCGTCAACGTCGGAAGCATGTACGGCCTCGTCGCCAGCTACCCCGAGGCATACGTCGGGCTGCCCGTCAACAGCCCCGTCAACTACCACGCCTGCAAGGGCGCCGTCGCGCACATGACGCGCCACCTCGCCGCCTACTGGGCCAAGGACAATATCCGCGTCAACACCCTCAGCCCTGGACCGTTCCCAAAGACCGAGATCAAGGAGAACCTCCCCGAATTCATCGCCCGTCTCGAGAAGAAGACCCCCATGGGCCGAATGGGACTGCCCCACGAGCTCAAAGGACTCGCCGTTCTCCTGGCAAGCCAGGCGGGAAGCTACATCACCGGTCAGAACATTCTCGTGGACGGGGGGTGGACGGCTTGGTAGGACCGATCTCGTGATCCGCGTGGAACGAGGCATGGGGCGTGGCACCCTCCGGGCGCCACGCCCCATCCAGTTCCATGCGTCGCATCGACCGGACGGCTGGACTCCATGTCCGGCCTACGCCAAGCCCGCCGCCTGCTCCAGCAGGGGCGGACGACGGCGGCGGCGACGCTTCTTCTTCGGCGCTCCAGGGATTCTCACCTCTGCCTTCCGTGGCACTGCCGAATTCGCAAGAGCCAAGGCATCCTTGGCTGTGGGGGCAAACAAATCGCAGTTGATCTCCTCCCAGAGACCGTCTGCTCGGTTGAAGACGCCGCCCGAAACCATCGTGTTCATCGTCGGGTTCACGCCCATCTCGCGGATCGTTTCGATCAGCGATCTCGTCCCCGGCACGCCGCTCGGCTGAGTGCCGAAGATCAGCAGCAGGTCCGGACGGATCTGGCCGGCCATCGAGAGGATCTCGTCGTGAGGAATTCCGCCCCCCACGAAATACACTTCCCATCCGTCCGACTCGAACAGGTCCGCCGTCATCTGAGCGCCGAGCTCCTCCGGCTCGTTGTCCGCGCACATGATCAGGACGCGCTTCCCGTTCGTCCCGGACCTTGGCAGACGGCTCTGAACCTGGTCCGCCAGTGACCGGTTGATCCGTGTCGCCATGTGTTCGATCGCCGTCCCGATCCGGTCCTCCCGGAACAGCAGATCAACACGCTCCATCGCCGGCCACAGGATTCGGTGATAGATGACCTTCGGGTCCACTCCCAAACGAAGCACCTTGGTGATCAGTTCACGACACTCGAAGCGACTCCCTCTCAGCAATGGTTCGAGATAGCGGTCCAGCATGTCTTCGAAATGCATCACGTGGCCCTTCTGCTTGCCATGCCGATCCGGATGCCCTTCCGGCACGGTCAGAAGCGGACTCCGTCCGCTGACCGTTTTCGGCATGCCCTGAATCCACAACGATGCCGGACCATCCCCGCCGGCCTGAGCCCGAGCAGCACCCAATGAGCGTCTTGTACCGCCTCGATCGGAGCTGTTGTCCCAAAGTACACATGCCTTCGTTAAAAAGTGTTAAGTTAGGTAGTTTAGTTGCCCTAGGTAGGACCTGTATCGGCAGCCCTTGTGAGAAATCTTTAAACTGGATAAGTTCTGCAGAACACCCCTCTGGAAAGATAGGGTATTATCGTCCCCGCCCCAATCGCAACGCCACCCCGTCTCTCAAGGCCTTTTGCCTCAATGCCTTGCAGTCGGCCAAGGATCAGACGATCCCGCCCCTCGCCAGCCAAGCCAGCACCATCCCCCCGCCTTTCTGGCAACAAACCGGCCGATCCCATAGAATGTCCGACGAGTTGAAAGTACGACTGGACGATTTCCGGGATACACACAATGGATGCCCCACCCGTCATGCCGGTGCCGGATACCCACGGCCGTTTTGGGCCCTACGGCGGTCAGTACGTCCCCGAGACCCTCATGGGGGCCATACACCAGCTCGAGGCCGAGTATGATCGCGCCCGAAACGATCCCACCTTCTGGACCGAACTCAGCGAATACCTCACCCACTACGCCGGACGCCCCAGCCCCCTCTACTTCGCCAGACGACTCACCGAGTCACTCGCGGGAGCCAAGATCTATCTCAAACGCGAGGACCTAAACCACACCGGCGCCCACAAGATCAACAACACCCTCGGCCAGGGCCTGCTGGCCGTTCGCATGGGCAAGCGACGCGTCATCGCAGAGACCGGCGCCGGACAGCACGGCGTCGCAACCGCCACCGCCGCTGCCGTCCTCGGACTCGAATGCACCGTCTACATGGGCGCCGAGGACATCCGAAGACAACGATTGAACGTCTTCAGAATGGAGTTGCTCGGAGCGGAGGTCTGCTCCGTCGACACCGGGCAGAAGACGCTGAAGGATGCTATCAACGACGCGTTCAGAGACTGGATGGCCACCGTCGATCACACCCACTACATCATCGGAAGCGTCATGGGCGGCCACCCCTTCCCCATGATCGTTCGAGACTTCCAATCAGTCATCGGCCGGGAGACGCGGCAACAGATCATCCAGAGAGAGGGACGTCTCCCCGATGTCGTCATGGCCTGCGTCGGCGGAGGCAGCAATGCCGCGGGGATGTTCGCCCCCTTTGTGGACGATCGTCAAGTACGCATGATCGGAGTCGAGGCAGGCGGAGAGGATCTCAAACCCGAGCGACACGCCGCCACCCTCATGGCCGGAAGACCCGGTATTATCCACGGTATGCAAACCTACGTCCTGCAGGATGACGACGGACAGACCAGTCAAGTCCACTCCGTCTCGGCGGGCCTCGACTATCCCGGTGTCGGACCTGAACACTCATACTGGAGGGACACGGGGCGTGCCCAATACGCCGCCGTCACCGACGACGAGGCACTCGACGCCTTCCAGAAGCTCTGTCAATTGGAGGGCATTATCCCAGCCCTCGAATCGGCCCACGCAGTCGCCGAGGCATGCAAAGTCGCCCCCAGGCTCTCCAAGGACGCCGTCATCATCATCTGCCTCTCGGGACGAGGCGACAAGGACTGTGTCGAGGTCGCTCGACTGCTCGGACGCTCGCACGCCGGCATGGACGCGTAGCACCACACCGGCCCCAAATCAAGCCCGACCCGTATCTCATCCCCCCGATAGCCGATTTCAGACCCCCTTTCTCAGCTAAAAGCTCCCCCCCAACCCAACGCACGGCCCGATCGCACTGACTTCCCGATAACAGTTTGGGAAACTGGAAGATACATCGGGATGCCTTTTGCATTTCGGCAAATTGGTGGTATTATTGGAGAGGCCTAGCACGTCTCTAAACTAGAACCCAAACTAATGGCCGAGGGTGGGTTCGATTGCGGGGGCCGGCGCCATGTCTTCCTCCTCTTCGTCGGACAAGCCGGAATGGCCACCAATCCTATTAGTGGATGATGAATCTTTCGTGCTCGACGTTCAGAAGCGCATCGTCCAGCGCTGTGGTTTTCCCTGCCTCACGGCCGCAAGCGCCGAGGACGCCGTCACGACCCTGCGCGAGCATCCCGAGGTAGAGCTCATCGTCTTGGACGCAATTCTCCCGGACGCCAGAGGCGTCGACCTCTTCGACTCGCTCAAACGAATCAAGCCGCGAGTCAAGGTCATTGTCTGCACGGGTCTCACTCAGGACGGGCCCGGCAGGGACATTTGCCAGGCCGGAGCCGACGACTTTCTACCCAAGCCCTTTACGGCCGAAGCCTTCATGGATCGCGTCAAGGCCGTCCTGGGCGCGCCTGTCGAAAGCTGACAACTAGGAACAATCGACCTGAGCGGATTCGTCCCCGCCGTGTGATGTGCGCTCTCGGTAGCCGTGGCCGCGCGGATTCCACCTCTATGCCTTGAGTGGAGTCTCCGACACGCCCCCCCGGACGCGCTCGTGGCTCACGCGGGACCAGACGCCTTGGCTGAGGTCATCCCCTTCTCGGAAGTCGCTCGCGCCGCCTCCTCGAGTGCCTCCAGGACCCGACCCTTCGTGAGGATCTCCGGCAACACGATCGGATCGTTCGGAGACGCCGGCCCGTAAACCAGGTTCAGCGGCACGCTCGGACGGCTGAACCGATTCAAGTCCTTCTTGATCGTCTCGCTGCCTCGCGTGAAGTCCGCCTCGATCGGCACGACCTTGAGCCGCTGCATTGCCGATCGGACTTCCTCCGTGTCCAGCACCAGACGCTTGTTCGATTGACACGTTGGGCACCACCGCGCGGTGTAGTCGACGTACGCGATGCGACCCGCCCCGGCAAGCTCCTCGGCGAGCCCGGGCCGATAGGGCTGCCACGGAATCGACTCCGCAAAGTCAAACTCCGCCACGCCGGCGCTGCGCCCGGAATCCAGAGCGATCACGATCTCCTTCGGGTCCCCCGTCAGGTGACGAAGCTTCCCGTGGAGGAACCAGCCCGACGCGAGCACGATCACCAGCGACGAAGCGTGCACCGCCAGGTACCGACCGGTGCTCGCCGTCGGAGGAACCCGACCGATCATCCACAGCCCCAGCGAAAGGACCGTCAAGAAGACCAGCGTCAGAATGACTCCTTCCGCTCCGACGTGCCCCGCCAGCACCCACAGCAACCAGATCGCGGTGCCAATCAGCAGGAAGCCCATGAGCTGCTTAAACCCCTCCATCCAAGGCCCCGGCCGCGGAAGAAAACGAAGCCACCCCGGCTTGGCCGACAAAATCACATACGGTAGCGACATGCCCAGCCCCATCGTCAGGAAGATCAGCACCCGAACGGGAGGACTCGACCCCATCGCGCCCACCCACGCGTAGCTCAGGAAAGGAGCCGTGCAGCTCGTACCAAGGATCGTCACGAGGAAGCCCTTGGCCACCGCGCCGCCAGGCCCCTCGCTGCTCCCGGCCTGGCTCAGCCGCGAGGCAGCCCCGCCAGGAAGCCGCACATCGAACACACCGAAAAGGCTCAGCCCGAAGGCGAAGATGATCGACGTCAGCAGCACCACCCCCAATGGACGCTGCAAAACCCACCCCGGCTCGATCCGAACCGTCATGGCCAGAAGGCCCAGACACAAGAAGAACAGCAGCATGCCCGACGCGAACGACAATCCCAGCAGGAAGATCCGCCTCGGCTCCTCCCCCGCCTGCTGGACGAAGCTCACGATCTTGATGCTAACCACGGGCAGCACGCAAGGCATCACGTTGAGCAGCATCCCCCCCAAGAACGCCAGCGCCAGCAGCGCCGCAAGCCCCCTGCTCGATCCGACCGGACGCTGCGAAGTCTCCGACGCTGCGCTCACGCGATGAGCGTCAACGGAGTCCTTCCCGCTCGCGATGGAGACCCCCCCGCCTGCAGGCGACGCCGTGCCGCTCGATATCCTTTCGCCCGCCACGGGGCTCGAAGCGGCACTATCCGTCGAAGCCCCCTTCGCGATCCCCTCGATCGGCACCTTGACTGCGACGTATTGAGGCGGCAGACACGTCCCGCTCTCGTTACACGCCTGGAATACCAGAACTCCGTCGATCAGAAGCTTGCCCGGCTTGAGATCCCCCGTCGTCCTCCCAGGCACTCGAACCAAGACCTCCCCGCCGTACTCGCTGACCTTCATCCCGGAGAACGCTCGCACCTTCCCCGGCGGAAACGCCGGGCGCTCCAGCTCGATCGTCTCCGGAGGCGCCAGAAACAGGTCCGTGGCGATGAAGCTGTCGTCCAGCGGCTTGTTCGACTGGATGTGCCAGCCTCGTTCGACCGACAGCCCGAGTCGGATCTCGAATCGATCACCCGGACTGATCCGTTGAGGACTCACCCTCGCGTCGACCCGAACGTGCTTCGCCTTGTCCGCCGGAACCGCCACGCCCGCCTGAGCCCCTCGGAACAGGGCCTCATTGGCGCGCGCCGGCTGCTTGCCCGACGCGGCAACGGGCAGTTCGAGTCGGACAGAACGCTCGCCGATCACGCACAGTGTCTTGCAGGCCAGCCAGCTCGCCTTCGCCTCGAAGATAACCTTCTGCCCTTCTCGAACGTCCTTCGGCGGAGTCACCTTCGCCCAGAGCAGAACCTCGTCCTCGTAGCCGAACGAGATGATGTCCGCGGCATCCACGAACTTCCGCGGTCCCGGATATACGAGAGGCCCGATCTCGAATCCCTTGGGCGCCTCCCACGCCACCCGCGTCGGCTGACCCGTCTCGCCGCTGTACTTCCAGTAAATGTGCCAGTGCGGATCGATCTTGAAGTGGACGCCCAAGTGGAACGGCTGACCCGGGACGATCGAAGACACGTCGGCGATGAGTTCGCACGTCACCCGCTCCGAGGAATCCGACCTCCCGGACGTCTCGGCAACCGCCACCTCCGCGACCCCCACGACAACCGCGGCAACCATGAGGATTCGTCTCGCCGATGGGGAGTGCTTCATGCGCTGTGCTCCTCGCTGCGAAAGACCGCACAATGCCCGGGCCCTGGCGCCTTCGCACGACACCGAACATCGTAGACCCCACTCCCGTGGGCACGCTCTTGTTGGATGCCCCGGGCGCCCCCTCAAAACGCGATCGTATCATACCGGAATCGGGGATTCACGAGCGATGTTAGGGCGCCGTCGGGGAGATGTTCGCGCCCTGGACCGCCTTAGGCCTTGACCAGCTTCCAGGAAGGTCTATACTAAGGGTTCGGGCCTTGGGGCCTGGGCTACGGTACAAAACTTTCGGCCAGCCAGGAGGTTACCGGATCGGTCGATCATCCACCGGCCTTCTGATGGCCCTAGAAGAGAGGAGATTCGCCTGGTTGTCGCTTCGTATCCGACATGTGGGATGTGAAGCGTTTTTTCCTAAGTCCACCACCGATGCCGGCGGGTGCCGATGCGGGGCGCGGTTGCCACCGAACCGACGTGCGTGTGTAAAGATGGGGTCTCGCGCCGCCTATCTGTCTTTGCGATTGTATCGAGGCGATGTCTGGCGTGTAACCCGAGACCTGAGCGCCAACGGGACGGCTTGCCGCGCCTGACGCTGGATGCGTCAAGCGCCATGCCTGTCATTGCGTAACGGAGCCTACGACTGCAAGAACGTCTTGCCGGTGCATAAGGCGGTTGTGTGGTCTCTCCCAGTCGGCCGAGTCTGTTGTTCATCGGTGGTGCGACCCTCCAGCGCGACGCGTGGATCTCCTTTCATCAGCGAGCGTACCGTATCGGGTGGCGTCTCGAACACCCCGGCCATATTCCGTCCGGGGTGCCTTGGATGCCGCCCTTGTGGACACGGTTCAATGACCTATAGATCGCTAGGGAGACACAATGACCATGGGACCGCTAAGCCTGTTGGCGGCCTCCGACTTCGCGCCGAGCACCATCCTCTTCTTCGGCGGGATCATCGGATTGATCGCGGGCGTCGTCGGGACGTATGTCGTCCTCGAGCTGATCGGACGACAGCGCCGCTCGGCAATACGCCGCGAATCGGAGCGAATCCTCTCAGAGGCCAATAAAGAGGCGGAACGAATCGTCCAGAAGGCCGAGGTCGATGCCAAGGCCGAGTTCATCAAGCGGAAAGAGCAGTTCGAGAAGGAGACAGCCCAAACCCGAAACGAGAGCAAGGAGGCCGAACGCCGTCTCGACAAACGCGAGGACGTCCTCGAGAGGAAACTCGACACCCTCAACACCAAGGAGCGGTCCATCGAGAACGCCGAACGCCAGATGGCTGAGCGAGAGACGCAGCTCGGCGCCAAGGAGAAACAACTCGCCGAGACCCTCGAGCAGCAACGCGCCAACCTCCTCAGGATCTCAGGCATGAGCGTCCAGGAAGCCAAGGACCTGCTGCTCAGACGCATCAGCGACGAGGTCGAGCACGAGGCCGCCGAGCTGATCGACAAGACCATCACCGAGGCCCAGGAGTCCGCCGAGGCGAGGGCCCGCGACATCACCATCACCGCCATCCAGCGCTATGCTGCGGACCACACCTGCGACAGCACCGTCAGCACGATCGACATCCCCTCCGACGACATGAAGGGACGCGTCATCGGCCGAGAGGGACGCAACATCAGAGCGTTCGAAAAGGCCACCGGCGTGGACGTCATCGTCGACGATACCCCCGGAGTCGTGGTCGTCAGCGCGTTCGACCCAGTCCGCCGCGAGGTCGCCCGGCGAGCCATGGAGAACCTCATCCAGGACGGCAGGATCCATCCGGCACGGATCGAGGAAGTCGTCGAGGACATCCGAAAACGAGTCGAAAAGGAGATCCTTGAGGTCGGCAAAAAGGCCGCCATGGAAGCCAACGTCCTCGGCCTGAATCGCTCGCAACTCGACCTCCTGGGGCGGCTGACGTACCGAACAAGCTATGGTCAGAACGTCTTGCGCCACAGCATCGAGGTGGCCTTCCTCTCACAGGTCATGGCCGATGAGTTAGGCCTCGATGGCGCCCTCGCCCGCCGGTGCGGCCTGCTTCACGACATCGGCAAGGCCGTTGACCACGAAGTCGAAGGCGCTCACCCACAAATCGGATGCGACATCTGCAAGAAGTTCAAGGAGAAGCCCGAGGTCCTCAATGCCATCGCCGGCCACCATGGGGACATCCCGGCCATCAGCCCATACACCCCACTCGTCGGTGCCGCCGACGCGATCAGCGCGTCCCGTCCGGGAAGTCGTCGCGAATCTCTCGAGCGATATGTCAGACGGCTTGAGCAATTGGAGGAGCTGGCCCATCAGTTCCCGGGCGTCAAGCAGGCCTTCGCCATCCAGGCCGGACGAGAAGTGCGGGTCATCGTCGACGCCGATAGGGTGGACGACAAGTCTGCCATCAAGATCGCCCGCGACATCGCCAAGAAGATCGAGGAGGAGATGACCTACCCCGGTGAGGTCAAGGTCACCCTCCTCCGTGAGGTCCGGGCCGTCGAATTCGCCCGTTGAGGCCCCCGCGAGTGCGCATCGAAAGGTGTCCGCCCTCGCGCTGAGCCGCCGAACAAGGAATCAACAGTGCACGCTCTCGAGCATCTTCCGTGGGTGGCCCATCGCGTCAGCGGTGGGGGACCCGAATTCTCGTCCGGATTCCTGCCGCTCGCCTCAGAGGGATTGGGTTTCCCATCTTCGCCGTCTGTTGGAAGATTCCTGAGAGCAGCCTAGAAAGTGGGTCTTCATGTCCGTCCGCGTCCTGTGCGTGGGAGACGTCGTCGGTCGACCGGGACGACAACTCCTGGCAGAGCATCTCGCTAAGCTGACTCACACCCACCAGGTCGAGTGCGTCATCGTCAACGCCGAGAACATCGCCGGCGGAAGCGGCCTGACCCCGCAACTCTACGAGAAGCTCAAACGCTATGGCGTCCACCTCATCACACTCGGCGATCACACCTATCGAAGGCGAGACGTCATCGAAATCCTGCAGAACAAGGACGACGTCGTCCGCCCGGCGAACTTCCCCTCGCAGGCGACCGGCCGGGAATTCGCCGTCTACGAAACCCCCTCCGGTCTACAGATCGCCGTGATCGCCCTGCTCGGGAGGATGTTCATAAGACCCGCGACCGATTGCCCATACCACGCCGTCGATCGCGTCCTCAAGGCCCTCCCCAGATCTGTCAAGGGCGTCTTCATCGACATGCACGCCGAGGCCACCAGCGAGAAGATCGCCATGGGCTGGCATCTCAACGGACGCGTCACCTGCGTCTTCGGCACCCACACCCACGTCCAGACCGCCGACGAAAGGGTCCTCTCGGGCGGAACCGCCTACATCACCGACCTCGGAATGACCGGCCCCCACGACTCAGTCCTCGGACGTCGCAAGGACAACGTCCTCAAGTCCCTCATCACCGGAATGAACTATCCCTTTGACGTCGCCATCGGCGACCCGCGTCTCCACGGCGCCGTCGTCACCATGGACGAAGCCACCGGCCGCGCCACCGCCATCGAGCGAATCGCCGTCCAAGGAACCATGGTCGACAACCTCCAAAGCCACAACGGTCCCGCTGAGAAATCCTGGCATTAGGCTGTATCAAGGAATCCTTGAACAGATCGCCAAGAATGGGTGGCCCATCGCTTCAGCGGTGGGGGACTCGAATTCAGGCCGGGGTTCGTGTCCCCAATAGCCGAAGCCATGAACCACACGTCCAGGGATTTCGAGGAGCACACTGTTCATTCATTGTTGCGGACCACTTGGAAGCGATTCCCCGACGTCATCCGAGGCGGTGGCCGTTCACTTCAGACGCCCCCCAACGGATCCTTGAACGTCTCCCCCAAGGCGAGTAGACTTGAGATCAGTATTGCCGACCGGGAGCGCGCCGTGACCAAAAGAACCGCTGGAAGCCGCCGGATCGTCGTGACCGCCCTCCTGGCCGGTGCCGTCTGCTCCGGCGGATGCGCGCGGGACGACGCCATCCTGGTCACCCTGGCCAATCTGCTGACGAACCTCGTCGTCACGGGTGCCGCGCTCCTGCTGCAGCAGTGAAAACGTACGCTCCGCCATCTGAGGGTGTCCGCATGAGCGACAAACTGATGAACGATACCCGTCGAACCCCCACGGCCCTGAGAATCGCCCGGTGTCTGGCCATGCTCGGCGCCGGCTCCGTCATCCTCCAAACCGGCTCCTGCATCACCGATCTCGTCCGCCTCTTCACCGAGCAGATCTTCCTGACGTATCTCTCCGGCGTCGCCGACGTGATCTTCTACAACCTGCTGAATATCTGACCGTATCGTCGCCCTCGAATCGCTCAACTCCCTCCCAACCACTTGCCGATAAGCACAATTGATGTGAGCGAGGATCCTTCCTGGAACGACAACTTCAGGAGTACCGTCATGCGGAAAGCAAGCGCCTTCTGTCGTGTCATGATCGTGTTGGCCTCGATGGGGATGCTGTTCGGAGGCGTCGATAGTTGCGTCGCCGACCTCCTTCGAGACGTCGCGGATTCCCTCAACGACACGGCCTACGACCTCGACGGGCAGCCCCAGACCGTTGGACAATGGTGGGACGGCCTCTGGAATGACAGCAGCACCAGAAGCTCCGACCGCGCCAACGAAGTCGACGACTGGTGGAAAGATCTCTGGGATTGACCGTCCGACGTGAAAGGCTTCCCCTCCCGGCCTGTCACCCCAACCACGCTCGAGTATACCGATTCTTCGCACCACCCGGTTCCGATAATCTCGCTCATCTCCGCCGGCGCGGTATCACATTATCGGACAGCCCTTGAGAAGGCCTCCTACGCGCATTCTCGCCCGATTCGAGATCAGATCGACTCGCGGTTGCTTAGAGCTTCCAGGCCTTGGCGAAAGCCGCGAAGCTCCGGTCGTACGTCTTCTCGGCCTCAGGTGGGAAGCAGCAACCCGGAAGCTGCTTGCTGGCTAGGTGGTGCTCGATGCACTCGCAGCAAACCCCCCGGCGATCACACGACATGTACGTGCAGCCGCAGCGCTCGAGGTTCTTCTCCTTCTTACACTCCATTTCCGACTCTCCTTGCCTCGTCCATTACGTCCGCCTCACGCGGCCCTCATGCCGACGTCTTTGCGGTATACGGGCACCACGCCACCTCGACCACCCTACCCCCCTTGGGCCCCATCCCCGCCGTCATGCTCCGGCGACTGATAGTACTCCTGCTCACCCCGGCGAACACGAACGATCAGCCCGTCCTTGAGCAGTTGCGTCACGAACTTGATCGCCTCGTTTCGATGAATCCCCAGCCCCGCCGCCACGTCGCTCAACGTGCAGGGACGTCGCTGCAGCGCCGCCAGAACCTCCTCGCGACGACGACGCGTCGTCGCCGTGAAATGCTTCGCCTGATAGTCCGCGATCACCTCCGCGCGAGCCCCGAACCGCTTGGAGATCTCCGCCATCCGCTCCGGATCCACCGCGCGCGCCTCCGCGTCCGCCGGGGGCCGAATCACCGTGTTGAGCTGGATCCGATCGGGGCCGATCCGCTCGGCCAGCCGCCTCATCGCGTCGATCTCGTCATCCGAGTCGTTCGCATCCGCCACCAGCATGATCTCCAGCCACAGTTGCCCCCTGAACTCCCTGCGAAACGCCTCGAGCCCCTCCACGTGCCGCGCCAGCGTCAACCCCTCCGCGGGACGGTTGACTCGCTGGAAAGCCGCTTCGCTCCCCGCGTCCAGCGACGGCACCACGCGATCCGCCAGAGCGCACGCCTTCCGCGCCTCCGCCTCGTCCAAAAGCGATCCGTTCGTCAAGATCGTCACCGGAACGTCCGTCATCGACTTGATCGCGCCGATCACCTCGCCCAACCGGATGTGCAGCGTGGGCTCCCCAGAGCCGGCTAGCGTCACCGAGTCCGGCCGGTCCTCACCACTCAGCGCCGCCCGAAGCTGCTCGATCACCGTCTCCGTCGGCGCATACTCCGAACGCTCGATTGTCCGGCGCGTCGTGCGACCCAGTTGACAGTAAACGCAATCGTGGCTGCACGTCTTGAACGGAACCAGATCGACCCCGAGCGACCGCCCCAAACGACGCGACGGCACCGGCCCGAATACGTATTGAATGTCCTGACTGCCCATCTCGTAACCTGGCGATTGGGCCAAGCGTCTTCGGTCCCGGAGGGACCGAGTGACAATAGCCCACGACTTCAGTCCTGGGACCGAGTCGCCTTCAAGCGTCTCAGTCGCGTAGCGACGGCTGAGATTCGCCGGATTGTCCAAAGGAGCTTCGGCGGACTTCAGCTCGAGCCAAAGCCAATACCCTCACCCCGGCGTCCTCACTTCCCCGCGGCCTTCCTCGCCTTGGCCATCACCTCCGCGATGCTGACCTCTTTGTAGCCCTGCCGCTTCGACTCGTCCGCCGCCTCCATGAACGCGTACATCTCGACCGTCTCTTCTGGTCGAACCGGCACCTTCCCCGTCACGAAGAAGTCCGAGATCGCCTTCATCTGACCCTTGTAGAAGTCGCCCTTGCTCGGCATCTCCGTCTTCCCGTCGGCCGTGATCACCTCGACCCCGTAGTTCTTCCGTGTCGGGTCGAAAACCCCGATCCGCCCATCGGACCACGTCCCCGTGACGATCTCCGTGCCCTCCTTGCGGACCACCTTCTCGCACCCGGTGCCCATCACCGTAAACAGGATCTCCACGCCGTGCACGCCGTACCAGAACAGATCCGGATGGTGCGGCTCCTTGTGGCACGGGCTCCACGCGATGACCTTCTTGACCCCGCCCTGCTTGGCCTTCTCCGCCGCCTTCACCACGTTCGAGTCGAACCGCAGAGACGACCCTCCCCAAACCGGAACGCCCCCCTCCTTCGCCAGCCGATAGATCTCGATCACGTCCGCCAGGCTCCCCGCCACTGGCTTGTCGATGAACAGCGGCAGACCCGCCTTGATCACCGGACGGGCCTGCTTCAGATGCGGCCGGCCGTCAACGCTCTCCAGCATGACCCCGTCAACGTTCTTGCACATCTCCTCGATCGTCTCGTACAGCTTGACGCCGTGCTTCTCCGCAAGCAGCTTCGTATACCCGTCGACTCGGTCCGCGCTGCTCGGGATGTCCGGGCTCCCGCCCTTGAACGCCGCCACCACCCGGCACTTGGCCAGCGGGTCCGGTGCCTTGGCATTGTTGAAGATCTCCGTGAACGCCTTCACGTGCGACGTGTCCAGCCCGATCATACCGATGCGGAAGGGCTTCTCGAAACTCGGCTCCGCGCCCGTCCCCAGCGTCGAAGCGCCCAGCAGGTAAGCCGTCGCCAGCATGACGATCCGTCCAGGCAATTGCATGAGTCTCTCTCCTCGAGTGGATGCACGTTCTCCCGATACCGTTCTCCCAAACGAGCCAGGCATTATAACCATCCCCGCGCTGGCTTACACGCCCCCCCGAGCTACCCATGACGAGAGGGGGCCCATGCTGATTCCCGCTGCGACTTCACGGGCTTATCGCTCTCTTACCGATCGCCGAAACAGACACTTGGGGATACTACGCAACGTCTGTTGGGTCCCGTAGGGACCGTGTGACAATGGCCCAGGATCTTCAGTCCTAGGAACCCCGCCCCCCACAGACGAACCAGTCCCGCAGATCGCCGGGCGGACGGTTCCTGGTCCCGTAGGGACCGCGTGAAAGTAGCCCAGGACTTCAGTCCTGGGAACCGAGCCGCCTGCGGGCATCTCAGTCGCGTAGCGACGGCTGAAGCCCAGCGAGCTGTCCAGAGGTGCTTCAGAGGCCCACAGGCTAGGCTAGCCCACACTTCAAGGATGTGCTGATTCGCTTGAGGCATTGTCATGATGCGGCGGATGCACCCATGGCCCGATACGCCCTGGACCATGAAGCATCGCTCATCGATTCGTTGTATGATAAACCCCACGCTAAAGGAGGCCTCCTGAATGCACGTCGTCTCAACCATCGGACTACTAGCTCTGCTCTTGGCTCCAACGTCCGCGAACGTCCTACGACACGATTCCGATGCCGGTCGATCGTCCGACCGGCGAATCTGTCTGGCCCCGCCCGATAAGCCGGTCGAGGCAACCGCCGTGCACGAACCTCGCGACACACGACATCTCGCCGGCATCAAGCTGACCCGCTTCGGCTACCCCGCCGGTGACGATGTAACGCTCGTTCTCGACGAGCCCGCGCGTCAGAAGGCCGGCGCGATCTCCGTCCGCGTTCTCGATCCCGGCGGCGGAAAGGTCCTCGCCTCGCCCCGCCTCGACCCCGGCGCATCCGAGCAGAAGCTTTGGAGGATCCCGCCGGCCACCACCGGCCTGCACACCGTCAGACTCGACCTCCCCGGCGGAATCACCCGAGACCTACCGTTCAACGTCTGGACCGGCATCCCCAAGGCCGGCGCCTGCGCGCATCGCGGAGACCGCGCCGTCGCGCCCGAGAACACCCTCCCCGCGATCCGCTCCGCCGTCGCCAAAGGCGCCCACCAGATCGAGGTCGACGTCCAGACTTCCAAGGACGGCCACCTCGTCATCATGCACGATCCCACCGTCGACCGAACCACCAACGGAAAGGGAAACGTCGCCGACCTCACCTTCGAGCACCTCCGCGCCCTCGACGCCGGCTCCTGGAAAGGCCCGCGGTTCAAGGGCGCCAAGATCCCCACCTTCCGAGAGGTCATCGAGACCGTCCCCCCGAGGATCCTCCTGAACTGCCATCTCAAGCGAGCTCCCGGCGTCGCCGCAAAGGCCACCCGACTGATCCTCGAAATGCACCGGCTCGATCAATGCTTCCTGGCCTGCAACGCCGACCAGGCCAAAGAGGCCCGCGCCGTCTGCCCATCCATCAAGATCTGCAACATGACCAAGCAAAGAGGCCCCGAAAGCGACTATCCCGACCGGACCATCGCCATGAAAGCCGCCTTCATCCAGATCATCGGCTGGAGCGACTCCATGCCCGCCGTCGTGGACAAGCTCCACAAGCACGGCGTCACCGTCAACTACTTCGGCACCAACGAGGCCGACATGATGCGCCGTCTCATCGACAGCGGCGTGAATTACCCCCTCACCGACAACCTGGATCTCTTGCTGCGGGTTCTGGCCGAATACGGCGTCAAGCCCGCAAACGCCGAAGAGTAGCTGTTCTTCCTGTCCGTGTATCCCCGTATGCCGACTGAGCTCATGCGAGCAGGTCCTCGGCCCGTTGGGACCACCTGGGAATAAGCCCAGCGATGCAATACCACAGGCGCCACGTGAGAATTGGCTGGCGTCTCGGTCCCGTAGGGACCGCGTGAAAGTAGCCCAGGACTTCAGTCCTGGGAAGCCGAGTCGCATGTAGGCAACCCCAGTCGCGTAGCGACGGCTGAGGCATAGCGGACCCCTCTGAGGGGCTTCAGGGGAGTTCAGTCCATGCCAAAGCCCCTGAACTCGATGCGGCGCCGGTCCACCTAGGGCATCGGAACGATGAGTCCCTCCCTCATGCGCCCCCACGAAACCTCATGGACAGCCCCCCGGGTTCGCCGCTATCATGCCGCCTCCGCGGTTGGCCCGAGGGGATCGAGATGCTCACCGTCCAACACTCCAAGATCAGACAACGACGCCTCCTCGACGAGATGTCCGCGCGCCGAATCGATCTGGCCCTCATCACGGACTATCGGCATGTGTACTACCTCACGGCCCGCCTCGCCGAACCCGACCAACCGACCGCCCTCCTCCTCTCCGCCGACGGCGCCACGACCCTCATCGCCCCCGCCGGCGACCAGCCCGCGGCCGCGGACAGAATCCTGACCTACACCACCTTCTCCATCACCAAGCTCGTCGATGACCTCGTCGAGGACGCCGCCGCCCTCCTGCGAGACGCGCTGAAGACGACCGCCCCCCCGCTGAGGATATTCGTCGAGCCCTCGACGCTCCCGGCACGCCTCCTCGACGTCCTCCGAGACGGAATCCCCCAATCCACATGGCTCGACCTCCGCCCCACGATGCTCCGGCTCCGCAAGACCAAGGACCCCGACGAGATCGACGCCATCCGAGAAAGCATTCGCGTTGCCGAAGCCGGTTACGCCGCCGCGCGAAACTCCATCGCCGTAGGACGCACCGAGCTGGACGTCCATGCCGCCATGTATGAAGCCATGGTCCAGCAGCTCCGAGGCAGCTTCCGCTTCGACGGCGACTTCGCCACCGGCCAGCGAGCCGACCACGGCGGAGGCCCCCCCACCCCGCGAGCCGTCGAGCCGAACGACCTCTACATCCTCGACATCTTTCCCAGAATCAACGGCTACGCCTGCGACCTCTGCCGCACCTTCGCCGTCGCCGAGCCGACAACGGCCCAGCGCGAAGCCTGGCAACTCGTCCAGGGTACGCTCGAAGAAGTAGCCCGCATGATCCGCCCCGGACTCACCGGAGGACAGATCCGCGCCGAAATGCAGCGCCGCCTTCACGCCGCCGACCTGGCACGCGAAAGCTTCTTCCACCACGCCGGACATGGCATCGGGCTCCAGCCACACGAGGCCCCGCGAATGATCGTCGATTGTGACCACCTATTTGAGATTGGAGACGTGTTCACGCTGGAACCGGGCGTTTACGGCCCGCACCTGCAGGGGGGTATCCGCCTCGAACACAACTACCTGCTCGGCCCGGAGGGGCCAGAGCAACTCGATCGTTTTCCGATGGAACTGTAGTCGAAAGGAGATGTCTTGCACCGCACGGACGCCGCCGTATTCCTTTTTGTATTCCTAGCCCCCATAATGACAACCGGATGCCGACAGCCAACGGCAAAGCCGAACGCCTTCTCCGGACGCGCCGACGAGCAACCGGCGCCTGAATGGTCCGATGGCCAGCGCCGACAGCTCCGATCGGCCCTGAAGGTGGCCCACGAGGACGTCTACCAGCAGCTTCGAAAGGTCCGCCTCCGCGGCAACGAGAAGCTCGAACGCCTCATCCGAGACCGGACCTCCTCCACCGAGGAGTTCCGCAATCTCGCGGCCTCGTCGGAGATCACCCGCGTCACATGGCTGCCCGACGGCCGATGTCGTGTCGCCGTCCGACTCGGAATGGTTCGCGTCGCCGACGCCGTCCGTCGGTGGGACTGCCAGGGAAAGTGGCGACCGCATCGCCAAATCATCGAGTTGAATGAAAACCGGGCACTCTACGCCGTCGCCACATCCGAAGGCGACCCCGGCCGTCGCCAGAGCTGAGTGCCCCCACGTGAGGAGCTGACATGTCCCTTCTAGTCACTGGAAGCATCGGAATCGACACCGTCTCGTCACCCCTCGGCCAGGTCGATGGCGTCCTCGGCGGATCCGCCGTCTATTTCGCCTTCTCCGCCGGCCTGTTCTCCCCCGTCAGGCTCGTCGGCGTCGTCGGAGACGACTTCCCACAGGAATTCCGCGACGTCATCACCGCGCGAGGGCTCGATCTCACCGGCCTCGAGTGCCGCACCGGCAGCAAGACCTTCCGCTGGGCCGGAAGCTACCAGGGCGACATGAACGAGGCCACCACGTTGCAGACCGACTTGAACGTCCTTGCCGAGGCCGGACCCAGAATCCCCGACGTCTACAAGGACAGCCGTTTCGTCTTCCTGGCCAACACCCACCCCACCCTCCAGCGAGACCTCCTCGGCCAGCTCGACGCGCCCGAGCTCGTCGTCTGCGATACCATGAACCTCTGGATCAATACCGAGCTCGACTCCCTCAAGGAAACCCTCTCGCTCGTTCACGGTGTCGTCATCAACGACGCCGAGGCCCGCGCCCTCGCCCAGCACAAGAACCTCGTCATCGCAGGACGCAGAATCCTCGAATGGGGCCCGAGCTTCGTCGTCATCAAGAAGGGCGAGCACGGGTCCATGCTCGTTACCCGCGACACCGTGGCCGTCCTACCCGCCTATCCCACCATTCAGGTCTGCGACCCTACCGGCGCTGGCGACAGCTTCGCCGGCGGCATGATGGGATACCTCGCCAGTCAGGGCGACGCCTCCGAGCCTCACCTCCGATCCGCCCTCGCCAGAGGCACCATCTGCGCCTCCTTCGCCATCGAGGGATTCAGCCTGGATGGCATCAGTTGCTGTACGACCGCGCAAGATGTGGAGAAGCGATTGGTCGAGTACAGGAAGGTCGTTGAGTTCGAGTAGCCCCTCTCGCCGCAAACAGAACACAATAGACCCTCTGCACGCCGAGTTCCGGCGCACAAAGGGCCTACTTCCAGAATCGGCGAATCTACCCCGGCAGGTGCTGCGGCAGGTTCAGCCTCACGGCGCCAACTGCTCGCCGGCGGCGTTCGTCACCGTAATCGCCTCGACCGGGCAGTTCTTCGCCGCCTCGACGATCGTGTCCTCCTCGTCCCCGCCGGGGTCCTTCACCTGGACGATGTTGTCGTCGTTCACCTCGAACGTATTCGGTGCCGACTCCGCGCACTCACCGCAGCCGATACACTCGTCCTCGTCTACCTTGATTTTCAATGCCATAGGTCTCCTCCTCGAAATGGCTCGTCCTGAGGCTAGCGGATTATAGGCATCCGGCCCGGTTCGCCAAGAGACCCGAGCCGAGTAAAATGCGATTATCTAAGAACCCCCGCCAGCGCCGCGAAATCCCACGTCAACCACCCCGAGCCCACCGCCAGTAGCGTCGACGTCACGCAAGCCCCCGCAACGATCCCGCCCCCAACCCATAATTCGGCAAACCGGTCCTCATCCGCCCAGAAAACCTCTTGCGCCTCAATCGGATCCGTCGGCTCCCCAACCTGAACCGGCTCCTCCGCGTGGACGATGTGAAAACGCGCGTCCGACCGCCCCACCATCGGGTGATAGCTCAGCGCCACCCGGACGTTCGGACAATCCCAACCCGTCTCCTCCCGCAACTCACGTCTCGCCGCCTCTTCAATCGATTCGCCCGGCTCCATCCCCCCTGCCGGAACCTCGTAGCTCTCCCGCCGAACCGCGGGCCGGTATTGCCGGATCATCAGCAGCTCCCGCCGATCCCGCGTCGGGACGATGATCACGGCATCATGCGGTAGACAGATGATATCGTACGCTGCCGCCAACCCATCGCACCGGACTACCTGCTCACGATGCACTTCCAGGTGCGGCGTCACGAGAAGCGATTCCCGAGTCAGGTGCTGCCACGGTTCATTGGTTTCCTGGGATGCCACCTTCGCCCCTTCCATGAGCTCGCACGCCGTCCATTTCCGCCGTAACGCAGGCTTCCAGCCTGCACCCGTCCGCCGACGAATGTCGCAGACCCAAAAGCCGCTCGAGACTTCATCGCCAGCCGTCAGTCTCCCGGAACCGGTCGATCCAACAGCCCGACGGCCTGGCGATACTCCCGAATCTCGGCCACCGCGTCAAGGTCGATTTGCACGATCAACACCCCCGCCTGACCCTCCGCCAGCCGGCGGTGAACCCGCTCGACGTCCGGCCGGCCCGACGGATCGTTCACGCTCGTCACCCCAGCCGTCCACTGCTTCCCGTCGCAGCCGCCACACCAGTCAGAAACCACCAGCGGCAGCACGTTCTCGCTCGCCCGAGTCACCGCCAGCGACCACCACATCAGACGGGCGTAACCCAGGTGCTCAGACGACGGGCAAATGCTCTTCGCCGGCACGCAAAGCACGTCCACCTCATGCCGATACTCCCGAGCCAGCTCCGGATGCCACAGATCCGCGCAGATCAGCACCCCGACCCGCAGTCCGCCCAAATCGAAGATCCCCGGCCCCTGCCCGGGCGTCCGACGCGTCGCTTCCGCTGCGAATAGCTTCCGCTTGGAGTACTGCCCCACGATCCGACCCGACCGATCCGCCACGAAGCACGTGTTCGCCAGCCCCCCCGCCTCCGTCGAGCACACCACGCTCCCACCCACGACGCGAGCCCCCGTCGTCCGAGCAAGATCCCCGATGAACTCCCGGATGTTACGCTCCTCAACGTCACCACCCCCCTTCCGATCCAGCTCGGGCACCACCCCGTCGAACGCCTCCGGCAGCACGATCAGATCGACCGACCGATCCGCGGCCACCCCCTCCGCCATCGTCCGGATCGTCTCGAGATTCCGCCCAACGTCCTTCCGAGACAACGCCGGCTGCAGCGCCGCAATCGTGATGACCATGTGTCGACCCGTCCTTGCCCTAAGCTGCCTGCAGGAATATTCGAAGAGATCGCCAAGAACGGGTGCCCCATCGCTTCAGCGGTGGGGAACTCGAATTCGAACCCGAACTCGCCCCCCCACCTATCAAGACGTAGGCCGTCCCGCCTCGCTCGCCTTGTCGGATACTGCCGTGAGCGACTCCCGAGCCGGTCCCCCCGCTCGCAACCGCCGCCCAATCCGCCATAATGGTACTGCGCCTGATACTACGGTTGTCCACCACCGAGGGCAAACGACCGAGACGCCATGCCCGACCTGAAAACACAAACCGCCCGAGTCTACGGCGCCGGACGCCGCATCCTCACGATCACGCTAACCATCGTCGCTGCCGTCCTCGTCGGCGTCTGGCTCTCCCCAATCGCGGCCAAGCACTATTACGCCACCCGGCTCGACACCGACAACGCCACCCAACGAGCACGCGCCCTCGAAGCCGTCCTACCTTACGCCCGATCCGACGAGTCGATTCGACGCCGACTGCTGGACGTCCTCGCCACGCTCGCCGCCTCCGACGACGATGTCGCGACCCTGCAAGCCAAAGTCGCCGCCGCTTGGCTCTTTCAGCACGTACCGGACTTCACAAACCTCGTCGAAACGCGGCTTGAGACCTCGGACGACCAAACCTTCCCCCGCCTGGCACGGCTCACCATCCGGGCCGGCCGATGGGACGCTCCCGCGCGTCCCCTTCAGCAGCGCATCCGCTGGCTGACCCATCGCTTCCACAACACCAACGGACAAGACCGCGCCGATGTAGTCGCCGCGATGTCGGAGCTCGGCCCGACCGCCGCCACGCAGCTACGAGATCCCCTCACCCAAGCCGTGTCCGATCAACCGGCTGAAGTCCGCGCCGCCGCCATCCAATCCGTCGCGATCATACTCGGCACGTCCGGTGCCGACCTGCTCGCCAGGGCGATCACCGACGATCACCCCGACAACCGTCGCCTCGCCGTCCTCTTGCTCGCCGCGATCGGCCCCACCGATCACATCGCCCCCGCCCTCCGGATCGTCTTGCATGACAAGGACGAGCGCGTCCGCCTGGCCGCCGCCTGGGCCGCAAGTCGACTCGAGAGGTCACCGAAAGTCACCGACGCCTGCCTGTCACACGTCAACGACCTCCTCACACGCGACCACAAGCAGCCCGTCCGAGCCATGGCCGCCCTAGCCGTGCGAGACCATTCGCTGCTCATCGATCAGATCCGAACCTCGCAAAACGTACCCACCCGCGCGCGATGCCTCCGCTCCTTACGTCCCCCCCTCACCGGCGACGACCTCCAGACCCTCGCCGAAATCATCAACCACGAGCCGAAGTACTGGGTCGTCACCGCCGCCCTCTTCGCAGCAAGCCGCCCCAACGACCAACCCGCGTGCGGAACGCTCAGAGACCCCATCCTCTCCCGTCTCCAGCGCGCCCTCCAGGCCGAGGACGACGACCTCGCCGCCGCCTGTCTCGACGCCCTCAGCGCCGTCGGCGACAAAACCACCGTCACCCTCCTGGCCGACGTCGCAACGAAGCTCACCAAACGTCCCTGGGTCGCCCTCGCCGCCTCCCGCGCCCTCACAAGGATCGATCCAGAGCAAGGACCACCCCTCCTAGTCCGGCTGCTGGAGAGCCCCGCACCAGGCGTCCAAGGGCTGACCGCCTTCGAACTGGCCCGACTGCCCGCTAGCGCGCTGCCCCGCGCCGAGCTCGATGCCGCGGCCCGATCCCCCAACGAGTCGCTGCGAGCCGGCGCCATCCTGGCACTGGCGCTCAATAGCTATCTCGCTCAACAGAAGGATGAACAACGACTGGCTTGGCTCACCGAACGGACCAGCCCCGAAAGTCGTCTCTTCGAGGCCCGTCTCCCCCTCCGCGGCCACTACCTCTGCGGTCAGCTCCTCCTCGGCGACGCCACCGCCCTGCCGCGGATCGAATCCCTCCTGGCCGCCGGCGCCCTACCCCCCGCTACCGCGTGCCTGGCGATGCTGGTCACACGTAGTCGAACCGCCCTCGACGATGCCCTCATCGACGAATCACGCATGCCCCCCGCCTGCGACCCCCGCGATCTCCTCGTCGACCAGCGATTCGGCGAGATCATCTCCGCCGTCCTGCCTGACGCCCCCCCCGTCGACTGTCAAATGGACCCCGACCTCCAGCGCTGGCAAATCGACAGACTCCGCGACTGGTGGCGCATCTACAGACTCAACACACACTGAATCGCCCAAGGTGTCACGCCACCACGGCACGGGCGTCTCGTCTGTGATTCATATGGAAAAGATGCCGGTGCCGCTGTCAACCGGCAGGCCCGATCAGACAGGCTGAGCAGTGCGACCAAGTGCCTCCGCCCCCCGATGGACGATGCGAAGAGCCCTGAAACCGTGCGAAGCTCTTGGGTCCCGTGACGACCGTGCGAAGCTCTTAGCTCCCGTGATGACCGTGCGAAGCTCTTAGGTCCCGTGATGACCGTGCGAAGCTCTTAGCTCCCGTGAT
>JAFGLZ010000017.1 GCA_016927755.1 Phycisphaerae bacterium | reverse complement strand
ATTTTCACATGGTCCCTACGGGACCGAAAACGTTCATCCTTTGACGGAAGTCCTGGGATATTTTCACATGGTCCCTACGGGACCGAAGACGTTCATCCTTTGACGGCGCCGCCGGTTAGGCCGGCGATGAAGAAGCGTTGGCAGAAGATGAAGAGGATGAGGACTGGGAGGGTGGAGATGAGGGCGGCGGCCATGAGCCAGGGCCATTCGACGTCGATCGTGCCGCCCATGCTGGTGAAGGTGGCCTGGGCGATGACCTTCTGGAGGACGTCGAACTGGCTGTGCGGGTCGGTGATCAGGAGGGGCCAGATGAACGACTCCCAGCCGGCGAGGAAGGTGATGACGGCGATGGTGGCCACCGCCGGCGCGGCCAGCGGCAGGGCGATGGAGAGGAAGATGCGCCCCCAACCCGCGCCGTCGACGATGGCGGCCTCGATGACCTCGTCCGGGACGCGGGAGAAGAACTGGCGCATGAGGAAGATGCAGAAGGCGCTGGCGGCGCCGGGCAGGATGATGCCGGCGTAGGTGTTGGCCAGGCCGATCCGCGCGACGATCAGGTAGAGGGGCACCATGAGCCCCTCGAACGGCACCATGAGCGTGATCAGGAGCGTCATGAAGATGACGTTCTTGCCGGGGATGCGCATCTTGGCGAAGGCGAAGCCCGCCATCGAGTCGAACAGCACGTGGCAGATCATCGTGAGGACGGCGACGGTGGCCGTGTTGAAGAGGACGCGGGACATTCGGAACCGCGCGAAGATGTCGACGAAGGCCTGGAAGGTGACGTCGCGGGGGATCCAGACGAGGGGCACCTCGGTCCATTGGGCCTGGGTGATGATTGCCCCGCGGATCATCCAGTAGAGGGGGAAGCCGAAGACGATCAGTCCGAACGCCAGCAGGGCCGCGGTGGTCAGACGCCCGACCCAGCCTTTGGTCGTGGTTCGTCTCACTCGCTACGCCCCCTGATCCAGTGCATGACCAGCGTGGCCGTCAGGATGATGGCCAGCAGCGTGAAGGAGGTGGCGCTGGAGTAGCCCAGCTCGCCGTCCCTGAAGCCGGCGAGGTACGCGTGGAGGGCGATGGTTCGGGTCGAGTAGGCGGGCCCGCCCTCGGTGAGCACGAACATGGGGATGAAGACTCGGAATGCGCCGATGCTCGAGAGGATGAGGACGGCGGTGATGACGGGGCGAAGCGACGGGAGCGTGACGTGGAGGAATCGGACCCAGGCGCCCGCGCCGTCGACCTCGGCGGCTTCGTGGAGCTCGCGGGGCACGTCCTGCAGGGCGGCCAGGAAGATGATGGAGAAGAAGGCGGAGGCCTTCCAGAGGTCCATGGCGATGATGGACCCCATCGCCCAGCCGGCGTCCCAGAGCCAGGGGACGGGCTCGAAGCCGATCGTGGTCAGGACGGCGTTGATGGGGCCGTAGTCACGATCGTAGATGAAGCGGAAGATGCTGACGACGACCACGCCCGAGATCACGACGGGGACGAAGTAGATTGACCGGATCAGGCGCATGCCCGGCCAGCGGCGATTGAGAAGCAGCGAGATACCGAGGGCCAGGACGAGGTTGAGCGGCACGAAGACGACGACGTAGTGGAGCGTGTTGGCGAAGCTCCGCAGTGCCAACGGGTCGCTGAGCAGCTTCCGGTAGTTGTACAGGCCCGCCCAGGTGATGGTGCCGTAGCGGCTACAGTGCGTGAAGGAGAGCACGAACGCGAGGACGCCGGCCAGGAGGACGAAGGCGTAGATGATCGTGACGCCGGGCAGGAGGAACAGCCCGCCCCAGCCCGCCTCGCTCCAGCGTTTGCCGACTCGAACGCTCATCGAGACGCCCCGCCCGCGGCCAGCTCGGGATGCCTGGCCCAGTAGTCGTCCGCCACGCGCTGCATGTCCCGGGCGGCGGACCGAACGGCCGCCGCGACGTCGGCCTCGGGATCGTTCATGACCACGTCGATGACGCGGTTTCGGAACAGATCGTACCAGATCTTCGGGAAGAAGGGGGCGAGGGGGTTGTTGCGTCCGTGGTCGATGGCGCTTCGCATGGCGACCAGGTGGGGATGTCGCTCGCGGAACGCCGGCAGGTCGAAGACCTTCATGCTCGCCGGTGGGCTGCCGAGCATGTCGGCGTACATCATCTGGTTCTCGGCGCTGGTGGCGAAGACCATGAACCGCCAGGCGAGCGCGGCTCGTTTCGTCGCGGCGCTCATGACGAGGTGCGCGCCGCCGTAGAAGCTCACGTGATGCTTGCCCGCGGGCAGCGGCGCGAGGGCCCACTTGCCTTGCCAGCGGGGATAGAGGGCATCGTATCGGCCGATCATGAATGCGCCGTCCATCATCATGGCGATCCCGCCGGTGCTCCACATGTCGGAGACCTTCGCGCCGCCGGCGAGGGCGGGGTCCATGACGCGATGCTTGTGCATCAGGTCGTGGACGAACTGGACCGCCTCGATGAACTCGGGGGTGTCGACGGTGACGCGCCGGTGGTCGGGGCTGAGCACGCTCGCGCCGTTCTGCCAGGCCCAATTGATCATCCAGAAGGAGCCGTTGAGGGGCATCCCGAAGGGGTGGGGCATGTCGAGCTTGGTCTGGAACGTCCGGCAGACGGCGAGCAGCTCGTCCCAGGTCTTGGGCGGGGCGACGCCGGCCTGCTCGAACAGGTCGCGGCGATAGGTGATCTGCACGAAGGAGCCGTACCAGGGGACGCTGTAGCGGACGCCCCGGACGTAGCTGTCGCGGACCATGCTGGGCGCGTAGTCGGCGCTGCGGTAGGTCGGGTCGGAGGCGATGAAGGACTCGAGGGGCGTGAGCATTCCCTCGCGGGCGAGGTCGCCGATGTCGACGTCGTCCATGATCATGACGTCTGGCGGGTTCCGTCCGATGAAGCGGGTGCCCAGCATGGACATGTAGTAGTTGTGGGGGATGTCGCTGACGACGGAGACGCGGACGCCGGGGTTGGCGCGTTCGAACTTGCGGGCCACTTCCTGCCAGAATTCCGTGGTGCGGTCGGTCGAGCCGCCGGAGAGATAGGTCCAGAGCTCGATCGTCGCGCCCGCGCCGGCGTCGTGGCGAGCGCATCCGAGCGGGGCGGCGAGGGCCGCCAGCAATAGCGGGGCGATATGGCGCGCGACATGTCGAGGCATGGGGCACCCGTTGGGGGTCGTCGAGAATGCTTCGCGTCCGCCGCCTCGTACTGTATCGGGCAGACGGGTTCGTGTACCGCAGGCGTCCTTGCCCATTCCCTTTGCAGGCTAAGCGGCCCGCAACAATGAATGAAGACTGTGCTTTACGAAAACCCTCGATGCATGGCTTGTGGCTCCAGCCATCAGAGACACGATCCACGGCCCGAATTCGCGTCCCCCGCCGCTGAAGCGACGGGCCACCCATTCTTGGCGATCTGTTCAAACATTCCTGCGGGCAGCTTAGAAGCCTGGGTTACGATGACGGGCAGGCTGGAAGCCTGCGTTACGCGCAGGTTCGAGGCCTGCGTTACTTCTTGGCCTTGGGCTCCGGTTTGGGCCGTTTGTCGAGCGGGACGAAGTCGTTCCAGTCTCGCTTGGGTTTCGGCAGCGTCTTTCGGAGCTCGTCCTTGTACAGCCCCATCTTCTCGAAGGGGATCTTCTTGAAGCCGAGCTTGTAGGCGGGCGAGTCGTCCGCGATCTGAAAGTTCATGTTGGCCGGATCGACGAACTTCGGGTCGGTCGCGGCAAGGTTGTTGGGATCGGCGATGAGGTTGTCCTTGATGACGGTGAGCTTCCGGGCGATCTCGGGCGCGTCCATCCATCGCCCGCCGTAGGAGACGTTGCGGACGACGACGTTGCCCTTGGGCAGGAGGGGCTCGTCGTCGAGGATCTTGGGCAGCGTGGGGTACTTCGTGCTGTAAGGGGGCTGCTTATAGTTGACGGCATCGAGCTTCGGCAGCATCTTCCAGGTTCCGCCCTTCTCCGCGTACTTCTTGGCCCAGCGGATACCGCGCGTGTCGATGTGCACCGACGGGTCGCAGTCCACGAAGATGTTGTTCTCGACGAGGTTGTCGCGACCGCCGCCGATGAAGGCCGCATGGCTGGCCCTGTAGAAGACGTTGCCGTAGATCGTGGCGCCACTGGCGGCGTCGTCGAGGTAGACGGCCATGGCGCCGTAGGTGTAGGGGCCGTGCAGGTGATGGAACAAGTTGTTGCGGATGACGTTGCCCCGCTGGGTCCAGTCGCGTCCGATGTAGAAGGCGCCGACGTCGCCGGTCTCCTGGCAGATGCTATGGATCTCGTTGAACTCGACGAGGTGTTCGTTCCCGCCTCCCTGGATGCCCGCGTGCGGCCCGTCGTGGATCAGATTGTGCCGGATCCGGTTCCCACAGCCGCTCATCCCCACGGCCGGTCGGTAGGTCCTCTCCCAGCGACCGAAGTGGTGGATGTGATTGTTCTCGGCGTAGTTCTTGCCCGGTGTGAGCGTTTTGCGGTCTCCGCCGGCCAGGCCGATGCCGGTGCCGCCCGTGTTGTATACGTCGCAGCCCTGCACCCCGCTGTCCGTCCCTCCGGTGAGCTTGACGCCGGATGTGCCGGTGTTTCTCAGCGTGCATCCGGCAATCCGGTTGTGGGTTCCGCCCTGGATCCTGATCGCCATGGCTCGACAGCACTCGAACGTGATTCCCCGGAACGTGACGTAGGACGCATCCTTCATCGATACCAACGTGTCGAGAATCGATACGTAGACGGGATACTCTTCCAGCGGAGCCGGTGGCCAGAAATACAGGATCCCCGTCTTGCGATCGACGTACCACTCGCCCGGCGCGTCGAGCTCCTCGAGCAAATTGTGGGCGTAGAATCGCTGCCCCGGCTTGTATCCGTACGCACCGTGCGGCGGAACGGTCGTGATCGTGTGCGTCTTCGGATCGATCGACGCGACCTTCTCGTAGGTATCCGCCCAGTCATACGTCCAGTAGCCGTGGATCCAGACGTCCTCGGCGCGGGTCCAGCGCTTCAGACGGTCGTCGTGGCAGGTGAACTTGCCGCCCTTGGCCCCGTCGGGAGCCGACTTGATTGTCAGCCATCCCTCGTTGGGGTAGCGGGCCAGCGTCATCGGGCGGTCCTGAAAGAACAACTCCATTGCCGCCACGCCCCCCGAGCAAGTGTACCCTCGCCGCGTCAGCTTGCCGTAGTCGGTGATGCCTTGCGTCTCGAGGTCGACCTGCAGCACGTTCCCTCGGGCCTTCTCGTCAAGTCGGTCGAGAACGGCCTGGTCCGTGGCCGGCTTGAAGCCGGTCACGCGCCGGCCGCCGATCAGGCGGACCGACTCGTCGTTGTGCGCGCGGTAGACGATCGGCGTCTCGGGCGTGCCGGCGTCCCGGGCGTCGAGTTCCAGCGTGGCGGACATCTCGCAGACGCCTTCTCGGATGCAGACGGTCACACCGCCCTTGGGCAGCGCGCCGGCCTGCTTGATACGTCGGATGGCGTCGCGGGCGGACCGCACCGAGGCGAGAGGACCGTCAGTGCCTTCCGCGTTGGGTGCGGCGAGCCGCCCCGACCACTGATCGCCACCGTTTGGCGCGACGTAGAGGACCCGCGGCTCGGCTCCCATGGCAGAGGGCAGACCGAGCGCGACAACGGTGGCGGCGATGATGACAGCCGCCCGTAGGGTGAACTCTGGAATCTGACACGACATGCGGATGAGCATTCGGCGGTCTCCTTGGCTTGGTGGCCCGTGCGGCACCGAGGCCGGGCTCGCGGGGTAGGACTGGGTGACCGGTCCTGGGCAGGCAAGACTATATCAGTAGACGCGCGGTGCGCGAACCCGAGCGGGCGGCGCCGGCGGGACCCGTGGCTGCGTCGCGTCGATCGCAGGAGGCGGGGTGCGGGCCTCTCGGCCGCATCTTCCAGGAGCGCCTCGTCTTGAGCCAAGCCCGCTCCGAGTCCCCGCGCAGCCTTCGAGGTCTCCGGATTTGCGCCATGGCTGTATTTTTATAAACTGAACTTTATTTGTCGCATGAGTTGGACGATATCATTGTCTACGGGAGGCGTGCTTTGCGATGTAACTGACTGGAAAACATAGCAATGCATCTGAAATCGAATGGAAGCGCGCATCAGGCAAAGCCTTCGCGGATCGAAAAAGAGTTAATTCCAGCCGCCCTGGACGATCCCGCCAACCCCCCCACGTCGGGGAATGAGCACCGCCAGCACCCGCGGTACCGCTACCGTCCGTCGACCGGTCTGACCCTGTTGCTCAGGCATCCGGGCGGGACGGCCTCTCGGTGCACCGTGACGCCGCAGGACCTTAGTCAGAGCGGGATCGGGCTCCTCCATACGGCGTTTGTTCATGCGGGGACGCGATGCATCGTGAGCGTTCCGTGCCTTGAGGGTGAGCCGCGGCTCGTCGCCGGGGTCGTCGTCCGCTGCGCGCACCTCCGCGGGCAACTCCACGAGATCGGAGTGGTCTTCGATTCCCTGATCGACTTGGGCCAGCACATCGACCCGAACCAAGCGCGAGTCATCCTGGGCGAGGCAACCGAATGGCCTCGGTTCTCGGGCAAGGTGCTGTACGTTGACGCCTCGGTGGACGCGTGTGAGCTGGCCCGTTTTCTTCTGGCCAAGCTGGGTCTCGGGCTTCACGCGGCGACCAGCCTGGCAGAGGGCCTGGGCCTGCTCTCGGGAAACGAGTTCCGCCTCGTGGCGGTCGGGATTGAGGGGACCGGCCTCGACGAGATGGCGCCCGCCGGAACGCTGCGGGAGCGCGGGTATGACGGGCCGATTGTCGCGTGCATTCAAGTGGACACGCCCGAAGCCAGGAAGGAGGCGCTGGCGGCCGGCTTCACCGCGGTCATCGCCAAGCCCTTCGACTTCAAGAGTTGGTCAAACGTCGTCCGTGAACGCCTCTCCGGTCACTTCGCGTCGTAAGAGAAGCCTTCAGGGAATCAGTCGCGAACACCGCGCAACGGCGTCGAGGGTGGTGGCGTCCTTTGCCGAGACGATCCTCGCTTCGTAGGCGTGAAAGCCTGGAGTGATCGAGAGCGTCCGCCGCAGCAGGACACGATTGACGTTGCGATTGGGACCGGCCGGTATCCTCGACGCCGTCTCCGTGCCGACCGTCTTGCCGTCGACGAGGAACTCGACGGACACGGGGCCTGAGTCGATCGCGCCGATGTTGCTGACGGCGGCGACGAGGGATCTCGCTCCGCCGGGGCCGGTGTCGATCCACAGGCCGTGGCGCATCAGGGTCACGCACGGCCTGATGAAGCAGTCGAAACAGAGCCGATCGGCGTTATCGAGCACGGCCTGGTGGATCTTGTCGGTCTCGGGCGTCTTGACCAGGCCGTAGCCGCCGTAGCCGCCGTTGTACCAGGCGATGCCCCGCATCTCGGGACAGAGTCGCCGGACGTAGCGTACGACGTTCTCTTGCTCTCCGAGGGGGATCCAGTCGGGGCGCTCCGAGGTGTCGAGGGCGATCAGCGTATAGCAGTGATTGCCGTAGGCGGGGACGATCATGTCGCGCGAGCGGATGACGGGGCTGAGACGATCCTCGATGAGCTGATAGATCTCCTCGACCTTGAGATCCATCGGGGTGGCCCGCCAGAGATAGGTCTCGAGCAGGAGCAGATCGGCGCCCATGCGGTAGTAGGTGGCCATCTTCGGGTTGAGCCCGCCGCCGTTCCAGGCGGCGAAGAAGCGATCGGGCATCTCTTGCTTGGCGCGGGCCAGGGCCTTGAGCGAGGCGATGGAGGCCTTTTCCTTCCATGAACCGGGGTATCCGCCGAACTCGTCCATGCCGAAGCCGGGCACGTCGGCCTTGCTGGTGTACTTCTTGTAGAAGAGCTCCTCTAGATCCTTGAGCACCTCATGCGGGTGGGTCTTGGCCTTCTCCTTGTCGTAGTAGGACCAGCTCATCCCGCCGTACTCCCACCGGAGGGGAATCACGCCGCGCTCGGCGAGTCGCACCTGGTGGTTCGGGTCGCCGACCGACGTGACGCACGTGGTCCATCTCGACAGCGGCTCCTCGCGGTACCATGGGAAGTGCAGCTTGCGTCCCTTGACGAGGACGGGCAGGACCAGATCGGCGGCGTTGTTGGTCTCGTCGCTCTCGGCGATCTTGTTGTCGGGATCGACCTGGACTCGGACCTTGTAGATGCCGTTGGCGCCGGCCTGCCAGGTCCAGGTTGCCTCGGCGCAGTCCTTGGCCGGCTTCAGTTGGAGCGTCCGCTCGGCGACGGTCCGGCCGTCGGGCGACAGGAGCGTCAGCTTGGCCGACGGGTCGGAGTCGATCGCCCCGGTCAGGCTGGCGCGAACCGTGATGACGACGCAGTCGCCCTCGGCCGGCAGGATCGGTTTGGTGAAGAGCCCACCGGTCAGATAGGGCACGGCGCTGATCGACAGATCCGGCGCGGCGTGCGTCCTCGACGACGCGGCGACGAGGGTCAGCGTAAGGACGCTCATTGGGAACCTGGACATGCGGAGGTCTCCTCGGTTGGACTGCATGGCACCTTCTCCGTAAGGCCCGGCATTCTAGCATACGGCTGAGGGGAGCACCCGATTCGCGCCGCGGCTCGCCTTGACGCTGGATGCCGCAGCCGATAGCGTCGCTTGCCGTTCCAACAGTGCTCGAACCGTTTCGATATGCCTGCAAGAACCGGGAGATGAAGATCATGCGATTCAGGAAACTCGTCATCCGAACCGTCGTCGCGCTACTGGTCCTGGGAAGCGGATGGGTCGCGCCCGCATGGGCCGAGGACGCCGCCAAGACACCGCGTAAGCCGATCACAGGCATTCTGTACAACGAGGACGACAGCAATCGCTTCGGTTTCGACGCGCCGGGGAAGATGACGCCGGCGCGGCTCGACGCTCTTGTCGACGAGCTAGCCGACTCGCAGGTCTCGATCATGCTGATCTGCTGCTGCGCGAAGAAGACGAACTTCGACAGCAAGTCGTGGGAGCCGCACTGCACGGGGTTCGATCCGAGCAAGGGGAACGACCAGTCGTACTTCGGCGACACCACGCCGGAGGCGCGGGTGTGGCTTCGGAAGTGGGCGGACAACCTGCGCGTCCTGCTCGAGGCGGGGGTCTGCCCGACCGGGCGGATGATCGAGCGATGCCGGCAGCGCGGCATCAGCCCGTGGGTGAGCGTCCGCATGAACGACGCGCACGACGCGCCGCTGGCCCGCTCGCCGCTGCACAGCAAGTTCTACATGGAGCATCCCGAGTACCGCCGCTATACGGATCGCCTCAATAGCTGGCACGATCGCTGTCTCAACTACGGGCTCGAGCCGGTTCGGGCCTATGTGATGTCGCTGATCAAGGAGGTGTGCGATCGGTTCGACATGGACGGGCTCGAGCTGGATTGGAACCGCTTCTGCGGGCACTTCCGCGAGGGAGAGGAGATCGCCAAGGGGAAGGAGCTGACGGAGTGGATGGTCGAGGTTCGCAAGGTCGTCCGCGCGGCCGAGAGGAAGTGGAAGCACCCGATCACGCTGGCCGCCCGGGTACCGGGCCGACCCGAGGTGTCGATGGGCAACGGGCTGGAGGCCGTGATTTGGGCGCAGCGCGGGCTGATCGACCACCTGATCGTCGCGCCGTTCTTCTCGTCGACGGACTACGACATGCCGGTCGACAAGTGGAACGAGCTGCTGGCGGGGACG
Organism: Phycisphaerae bacterium; assembly: GCA_016927755.1. Taxonomy (GTDB): domain Bacteria; phylum Planctomycetota; class Phycisphaerae; order UBA1845; family JAFGLZ01; genus JAFGLZ01. The sequence goes on along the minus strand of JAFGLZ010000017.1, from coordinate 39,416 downwards.
GGCGTGGGCGTGACGGCGGGACTCGAGGGAAATGTCCGGTGCTCGCCGGGTGGGCCACGACTGCACAATCTGCCTGAGCGGCGTCGGGGGGCGGCGATGGCGTACCTGGCCCGAGGCTCGCAGGGCATCTACGTGTTCAACTACTTCAACGTCGGGCGCGAGATGCCGTATCTGCTCAAGGAGATGGGGTCGATCGCGACGCTCAAGGGCAAGGACCGGACGTACACGGTAACGTACTGCGACATTCCGCTGTCGAACAAGCCACTGCCCGCGCCGCTGCCACGGAAGGTGAGGCCGGGCGAGTCGGCGGAGTTCAGGCTCTATATCGGGCCGAAGCCGATCGAGGGGGCGCGTGGGGAAATCCACGTGGGACACGCCTCAGACGAGAAGGGCAAGCCCTCGGCGGTGAAGATCGCGGTGAACGACCGGCCGACGCAGCCCACGGACAAGCCCGAGTTGTTCCGATTCGATCGCGAGGCGTTCAAGGACGGATACAACATGGTTCGCGTGGCGAACACGGGTCCAACCGGCGTGACCGTCAACTGCGTTGAATTATCGGTGCGATTCGGAGGTCAGTAAGGCGGGGGCGTTCATGACAGTAGCGCTGCCGAGGGAGTGAGCCGCGCCGCCGCCGCCGGCCTGGATTCTTGAGAGGATTCGCCGATTGAGGTATAAGGAGTGCGGGTCTGAAAGGGGTCGGCGGTCGGCCGCCGAGCGCGTCGAGACCTCGGACGAGACCGGAATCCCGGCCCCGGTGGCCGTCAATCAGAGTCAAGCGCCGGTAGCTCAGTAGGATAGAGCATCGGATTTCTAATCGCTTGGGGCCCAATTCGTTATATCTCGTCATCCTTCGCACATCTTCGTATAGTCTCGCTACAGTAAAGCCTTACGCTCCACACGTGCGAAGCATGCCGAGTCGGTGCGGGGGACTGCTGCTGTCGAATCTGCTGCGCTTCGCGTTTTCGTGCTGCGCTTTCTGCTGCGCGTTTCTCGCCGAGCATACTTGCCGCCCGATCCGTTGCTCTGAAGTCCGACCACTTCACACCCCCGCGCTGCCGTCCACTGCTGCTCTTTCCGCTGCGCTCTCTCCACGCCCCGCCACCGCCTCGGGAACGACCCCGGCAGCTCGGGTGTACAGCTCGTCAGGTACGCTCTTGTAGTGCTTCCTGGAGACCATCGTCGAATGCCCCAGCCAGTAGGCAACCGCGTACTCCGGGTGGAGCATCGACCACTCGGTATCGCATGACGCCCGTAGGGTCTGGTAGCACGCCGGCCAGGGCTTCAGCCCCGCCCGTCGGACGATGACGTCGAGGCCTCGGTGTAGGTTCCGCCGAGACCTCGTGATGATCTTCGTACGCCCCTCCGGCGCGGCCTCGAACGCGTCCTGTAGGATCGCCATGAGCTTCGGCGTGATGGGAACGATCCGTTCCGCCTTGTCCTGGAACCGCTCCGTCTTCGGTGACCGAACGGTCAGCCGCGCACCGTCCCAATCCACGTCCAGCCAGGTCAGTATGTGCGTCTCGCTCGGACACCGCAGGCCCGCGAACCGGGCGAGCCCCACAATCAACTTCCACTCGACGTCGGGGCACGCCTCGACGACCTTGTCCGCTTCCTCGGGGGTGACGTACCGGTCCCGGTTCGCCGAGATCGCCCCCGTCTTGATGAGCTTCGTACGGAAGGGACTCTTGGGGATCAGGCCGCGCTCTTCGGCCTCCCCGAACAGCCGCTTGGCGTTCCTGCACTGCTGGCGGACGTACGCCTCTGAGAGCGTCTCGCCTTCCCCTCCGTTGGTCCGGGGCTGCTTCAGCAGCCAGGCCCGCCAGTCGACCGCGTCGTTGACGGTGATTCGGTCGATGGGCTTGTCGTCGCCGAAGTAGGCCTTCAGCTTCGCCTCGGTCAGTCCAAGGCTCGTGAGGGTGGACGGCTTCAGCTCGGACCGCCGCTGTTCGATGTACTTCGTGAGCCATTGGCCGAGCCCCATCCCATGCCGCGGCGAGACGAGCCCCTCCCTGGCCAGCTTCTCGTGTGTCTTGTCCGGCAGCCCGGCCACCCACTCGGCGAGCTTCGGGTCAAGGGGGTTGCCGAGGGACTGTGCCTCCTGCAGCTTTTCGAGCTGTCGCTTGAACTCCAGCGCCGAGTCCCGGCCCACCCGTCCGAGTCTGATCCGCCTACGCTTGCCCTCCCCGTTGAAAAAGTCGATTGCGCGGATGGGTGTCTTGCCCCCGCCGATCCTCGTGAGAGATGCCACGTCATCACCCGCCTTTCAGTCCTCGACGTCTCGCGAACCGTTCCGTCCCCTCACCCCGCCGCCCCGATCGACGGGGCACATTCTGTCCCTTGCCGCGTCACTCCGGCGGTATCTTGAAGGGCCTCGCCAGGTACTCTTGAAGTGTCATTCCCGTTGTGATCGCCAGGAGCACTTCATCCGGATCATCTCCCATTGACCGCATGGGACCGGCGATCGCTCTCTCCCAGTGCTCCGCCACCGGGTCTTCGGCGTCGGGGTATTTCTCTCTCGCGCATACAAGTAACTCATCGCGTTGTCTCAAGATCGCGATCCAGAGTCGCACCATCTCGTATAGGTCCTTCCTGGCCTCCAAGAACTCCTCTCGTATTTGGGCAATTGCTCGCTTCATCTCAGGATTCATGCGGAAGAACCTTTGAATCTCTTCTCTGATTTCCTCTTGTCCCTTTCCGGGACCTCGCTCCTGATCGGTCATCTGACACCCATCCTTCCAAGGGGCCCCGCCCCGATCGACGGGGCCCGCGTTCCACTCGCCGCTAGTCGTGCTCCTCTGCAGCTCGAGAGACGGTCCATTCGGGCGACCATTCGCCGTCCTTGGCCCGGTTCCTCGCCTTCCGAAGCGCCTCCTTCCACGTCCGGCCCGTCGCGGAGAATCCCGACTTGAGCAGGATCCAGTAGGGCGAGCGCGGCCACCCGCCGAGATTGTACATCACCGCTTTGACGTCCCGGGGCAAACCAGCCAGGTTCACGGTTTCTTCCTCCAAGGGCCCAGCCCAACAGCTCAGCTACTTGCCCGCCTGCCCGGTCTGCTTCCTGGCCTCCACGAACGCCCGAACGTCGGCGGGGTCGTAGCGGACGAGCTTGTTGATCCTGATACAGGGCAGGACCTGCTCCACCACGGTCAGCACGTAGATGGTTCGCTGAGAGACCCCGAGAAACTCGGCGGTGCGCTTGGGGGTCCAAAGGTTCTCCGGTTCGGGCTCGGGCTCGGTTGCCGGAGTGTCCGTCACGGGTCTTGGCTCTTTGGGTTGCGGCCGGTCTGTCTCGGTTCCGGCGTGCAGCTTGCTTGGGTCCATGATGTCTCCTTCCGAAGGGCCATCCGTGGCCCGGTTTCCCTCCCTGTCCCTGACGACCTCAGGCCGCGCCCACACACGCACAAACCGGCTCGCTTGTCTCGAACCCGTCTGCCTGAGCCACCACCGTGACGTCCTCGGCCTTCAGGGCGTAAATCTCATCGCTCCCATCCTTGCGAACGAAACACCCGTGGGTGGTCGAGGATACCACCACGCCGTCGACACCTTGGCCCGTCTCAGTAAACCCGGTAACCCTCATTCCACTGCGGAGGATGACGCCCCGGCCGTCGCGGACGGGCATTCCGAGCCGCCGGCGGATCGCCCGCCCGACGTCCTCGGCGAACCCAACCGCCTCGTCTTCGGGCAGCCAGACTTGAACGGCGCTCACTGTGTCGCCAATGTGGTCCCCTTCCATCGTGCAGATGCTCACGTTTAGACCGCAACCGGCCGTGCCCTCTTGTGGCCTGACGGTCTCGCCCGGCTCATCTCCCGCCAGGCCGAGGACGCGGAACCGCTCGTGAATCCGGCCGGCCAGCGTGTCTTCCGCGTCGTCTTCCTCGGGCTCATCGTCGTCTTCCTCGCAGTCGTCAGAAAGGGACTTGGACAGCTTTTGCTGAAACGCTCTCAAGAAGAGCAGCGACTTCCCGGACGCGCGGAGCGTCTCGGCGATGTCGTCGATGATCCGGTCCAGAGTGTCCGCATCGTCCGCCCCCGTCTCATCGGTGTCCTCGGGTTCGGCGCGTTGATTCCCGCGCGGGCGGGACGCGCTGCAGAGATCCTCGTGTATCCGCTCCAGCTCCGTGCCCGTCACCTTCAGGATTTCGAGGACCGCCGAGGCCTTATCGTCCGACAGGCTGAAGCGCTCCGGGTCGTCGTCTTCCACGTCATCCAGCAGCGACAAGGCGCCATCCACGACGGCGCGGAGTCGCTCAGCCGCCTGCCTCGGGCCTCGGATCGCGTCGGCGAATTCGAGGTTGATCGGCTCGGGCACGGCGCCCTCGGGCTTCGGCTCGTCTTCGGGCTGAGCCTTCGGCGCCTCATCGTCCGGCCTATCTCCGCGCTGCGCGGGAATAACGAGGACGTCCTCCCAGCCACAGCCGATAACGTCGCCGACGGCGATACCGCGCTCCGTGCCGTCCACGTCAAGCACCCTGAGGAAACAACCGTCCTTGGTAACGCTCGTCACCTCGCCGGTGTACGAGTCGCTCGTTCCGTCGCCGGCCCAGACCTTCATCCCCGGTCGGACGACGCAAGGGCCGGCGTTCTCGGGCTCGGGTCGGTCGGGGTGAGGATCCGCGCAGCTCGACGCCGGCTTGGCCTTGGCGCCTGTCGTCACGTCGAGCTGTCCGAGCCGGTCCAGGGCCTTCTCCAGGAAGCCCTCTTGCTCCTCCGGGCTCATCCCGTAGAGGACCTGGAGCAGCTCGGCTTGGCGGGGCTGCGGGTCTCCTGACGGCTCGACTGCCTGGGGTACGTCCGCTTCCTGATCTCGTACGGCTTGCTTTGTGGGTTGGGTAGTGGACATTGGCGTTGGTTCCTCATGAGGACCTGAAACGCCCGACCGGTCCGCGCACGCGCGCGAACTACCCGCCTTTGTGGGTGACGCGCTGGCCTTGGTTCGGTATCATTCGCTCAGCCATTGCGGCCGCTCCTCGAAAGCGGTGGCTCTGGTCAGGGTCGGCTGAGGGCCTCATCCCTCGGTCGACCCGCTTTTTGTCGCACAACCCCGCAACCATGTCAAGCCAGAAATCCGCAGCACCAGAGCAACCCGCACAGATTACACCGGAATCCGCCCGCCGCCCGTTGCGTCTCACGCGTTCGCGTCAGGCCCGCTTGTCGATCATGGAGCGCCCCCGCGTGAGCCACAAGGGCCCGAGGGTCCGCCGCCAAGCCGACAACCGCCCCTGGCGAAACCGGCAAGTGCGCACACCCTGAGCCGTCTTCTCCGCATTGCGTGGGGGTCGGCACAGGACCCGCGGGCGTGTCCGTTCTTTCAGCCTCGCCCAGAGCACCACGTTGACCACCCCAGTTGACGGGCCTATGATCCAGGTGCTTTTCCCCTCCAGGAAGGCCCGCTGGCCTCGTGCCGACGGGCCTCTCCTATGCGCCCTCGACGGCCCCATCCTCCTGCCTCGGTTTCGTCGGCATCTGCAGCATCCTCGGTCCCTGTTTCGACTTCTCCGCCAGGCATTCGACGGCCTGTCTCTGCATCTCGGGCGAGTAGTCCGTCAACTGCGAGGCCCGCGCCACGCTCACCTTGCCCGCGTCCACGGCCTTAACGAGCTCCTGGCTGCCCCGCTTCAGCACGGCCGATGCCCGGTCCACGCTCTTGCCGCTCACCCCCATCGCCTTGCCCGCCTGATCGCGGGCCTTGCCGGTGTCGATAAGGGGTGGACATTTGTCCACACCTTTTTGGGACTGCCCTCGGCCTGGGGATTGTCGCTGCCGTTCCTTCGCCATCGCGTCGTAGTAGTCGCGGGCCCGGGCCGCCACCATCGCCGCCTGGCTCGTCGTCAGTTGCCGCCGCTCACCCGCTCGGTTGACACCGTGTAACCCACAATGACCTCGGGCTCGACGTACCGCGGGCACGATTCCGCCACTGCGTCCCAGACGTCCGGGGGCACGTAGGGGGCGGCGCTGCCGAGCCCCGCCCTCTCCGCCATCTCGACAATCGTCGTCCGCATGCCCCTGCCTCCGATCCCTGATGGTTGCAAAATGCAATGGTCGATGTTGCCAAACAACAACATCGGCCCGTATCCTCTTACGCCCCAACGTTCTTGACGATGCCCCGGTAGCCTTGCAGGCCGGTACCGAAAATGTCAACCACCGCCGATCGGACGTCGCCCGTGCCGAACGCCGCTTCGGTGTAGACCCTCGGCAGCTCGTACCCTCGCATGAGCAGGTAGGCCAGAGCGTGCCCCAGTCGCGGATTGGCCAGACCGTACCAAGCGGTCTCGCTCGTCGTGTCGAGTAAGGGGTCGCTCTCCACCCACAGCCGGCCCGCGCCCCAGGTGTTCGCGACTCGCGGGTTTGTCTGGGCCGGGTCGGACCCGGACCCTAGGAATTGCTTCGTGACCCCCTTGAGTACCGAGGGAACAAGCACACCCGCGTACTTGAGCCCGAGCGGCCGCGTCTCGCCCGTCTCATCGGCGAGCATGCCTCGCTGCTGTTCGAGCGCGTGCTCCACCTCGTTGTGTGCGGCCACGCTGGTCGGGGGGCCGGCTTCGCCCGTCCCCTCCAACAGGTTCCCGCGGTCCTCATGAAACAGGGCCTTCCCATCAGACATCACCGGGTTGGACGCGAGGAAGCCGATGAGCAGCTCCACTCGTTTGGCATACGCGCTGGCCACCAGCGACGCCATCGCGTCGGCGAGTGCCGCGGCCCCCAAGTTCATGACGGCCTCGAACGACAGCCGCGTCCCCACCGCGTATCGCTGCACGCGGGCCGTCTCGCCGGAGTCCTTGAAGTCCACGTACCGGATCTCGCCGCCCTCGGCCAGGTCGTGGAGTCTGGGGGCTTCCGAGAGCGTGGTCAGGTCGACCTCGTGGAACGTGGTCACGGTCTTGCCCCTGGCGATCCGCTCATAGAGCTTGTCCTGCTCTACGCTCAGGCCTTGCACGATCTTCTCCGCCGAGGCCTTCAGGATGTGCGTCAGGTCGCCTGTCCCCGCCATCGCGACGGGGGTATGGTCCAGGAGGTCCGCGGCCCGGTATCGACCCGTCAACAGCCCAACCACGTCGTCGTCGTCCAGCTCGGTCTCGATCCCCAATGCCGTGAGCACGTGGCGACCGATCCCAGCCAGACCCCGCCGGGCCCAGTCCTGGGCGCGAAGGCTCGCGGTCCGGCCGATCGGATGCGGGGCGCCCTCGCCGCCGCTCGCCATAAGGACGGCCCGGCCGGGCCCCGCCGTCTTGTAGAGCCCGCGTGCCCCAGCCGCCAGGGCGATCGCATCACTCGCGTCCTCGATCAGCTTTCCGACTGTCGGTACATCCGCTGTCATGTCTCCGCTCTCCTGTGTGCTACTGCCAATCCGCCCGGCGTCAGGGCCGGGCCGAAATTCAGGCTCCGTGACGATCTCACAGAAGGCCCCTGGGAGGCCCTACACGGGCCGTTCTCAATTTCCGCACCCCCAGGACGGTCCCGGCCCGTTGCGTGCGAGTTTTGTTCAAACGCCTATCCAAATGAGTAGGCGTTGGAGCTTCCAGCGGACGTGACCCATAGAACGGACAGGCCGTCGATGTGCAGTTGGTCAGATTGTCCTTGTTCCACCCCGAGCACTGCCAGCAGAACACCGACATGGCCCGCCGAGCGGACGCGAGCCCGCACACCACCCGGAGGTACTCCAGCCGGTGCATCACCGGGACCGCCGCCGCCGCCGCCTTCTCAACCGCGGCCCGGCGTTCCGCCGGCATGGCATGCATGGCGTCCTCTATCTGCTTACGGGCCCGCTCACCCACCTGTCCGTACAGCTCGACGTCCATGGTCCGACCTCCCTGTCTATGTTTCCGACTCCATGCCCCGGCCCCGCAGCGACGCCGCGTCATCAACCGGGTTCCGATCTCGTCTCGCCCGCCCCTCCAGCTTGCCCCGGCGATCCGCCGGCAGTGAGGGCAACGGCTCCGGTATCACCTGCCGTGTCTCGTCTCTCACCGCCGTACTTCACGCGTCCGGTTCGCCAGGACCCAAACTTCTCCGGACCACCCACGCGGGGCTTTGTCCACTTGATCTCATGCTCGAATCCTTCGACCACTACATCACCTCCCTGTCGTTCCAATTCGATAAGCCCACAGCTCACAAGCGACGGCATCACACTCGCCCGGGTCCCCACCACCACAACAGTTCCGACAGTAGACCGCGATCGCCGCCCCCGCCGCCGCCTTCCCGTTGACCACCCGCAAGTACGTCAGCCGCTCCGCCGGTTCGAGCCGCGCCAACCGCTTGCCCACGGCCGGCCGTCGGCACCGATCGACCGCCCGCAGTTCCGTGGCGATCGCCTCGCCACCAACCGCCCCGCCTTCTCTCGCTCGTCTGCCCATCAGAAGAGCACCACCCCCCGGCCGTTCTTCCAGTCATCGAGGATCGGTCTGGGCCAGCCCAAGATGGCCGCAAACCCGTCCGCCAATTGTTCGAGCCGCGGTCGCAGGTCTTCCAAGGACTCGCTGGGGTCTGGCGAGTCTTCGGTTTCTGCTTCTTGATCGCGATGACTGCCACGCCCTGCCGACCGCTCACCTTGCAGAGCCGAGAGTCTCTCGCGGACATCGGGGACCTGAGCCAGGACCCACTCCCAGATGTGGCCAAATTCATGGGCGACCAGCGCACAGATGACCTCGTCCGGCATTGCGCGAAGGTCTGGCGACGAGAACCGGGCCCGCTGCCCGAGTTGGTCCACCAACCCCAACGCACGCCATGTCTCTCCGCGGATTTCGACCGATAGTCGATCGACCAGCTCGAACGATGTCGGGCCGTGCGTGCCCCACAGCTCACGAAATGCCGGCTTGATGAGCGTCGATGGAACCGCAGCCCAGACCGCTCGGATAGCCTCTGCAAGCCGCCGAGCTGTTCCGCGATTGGACAGATCGTCATCGGTGTAGTGCACGAGCAAGGGGTACGGCTCTACGTCCTCGCCCACCGCGATCACGAGGTCACTCTCGGGCCGATAGCTCTTCAGGTCGATCCACTCGATATCGAGCGTGGACATCTCACGCACTCCCCGTGCAGCTCGGCTTGGCGTCACGACGACGTTGTGGATGCCTGCAGCGGCCCGTCCCATCCTGCCAAGGTCGCGCCGCATGCAACGGGCACTCTCGGCAATCGCAGGCTCGAACCGATTCGCGGTCGCCGCCCGCGCAAAGCAGGCAAAGAGAGCGCACGGCCCGCCTGATCACGTCCAAGCGTTGAGCTTTCCTCCGCTGGTCATTGCTCCGCGTCATGATCCGACCTCATCGCCGACGTCGCGGAGATCTCCCCCGTCATGCTCCGCCGAGTCCTCCAGATGTCGCGCCCGCCGCCCACCCAACGCCGAGGCCAACCGCACCGCCTCGGATACCGTGGGTTCTCGATCGCCCTTCAGGATCGCCTTGACCGTCGAGACGTGCAGGCCCGCTCGCGCGGCGAGCTGTCCCGGCGTCCAATCCCGTTCATCCAACTCTCGCCGAAGCGTCTCCGCCAAGCCAGTCCGCTCCACATCGGCGCCATCACCCGCGATATGCGACACCGCCGGCGATCGCGTTCGCGTCCGCTCCGGCCGATCGGTTGGCCCCATGTTCGAGTCGGTGCAGCTCGTGGACCTCATGCCGCGCCCTCCCCAGCGGTGCCGCTGTCGTCCGTGAAAGGTTCGAGCTGACTGAAAGACGCCCCGCCGTCGTACGTCCCGCGGATCCGCATGTGTAGGTCTTGATCGCCCCTGGACAAGTCTCACCTCACAATCTCGTGCAGCTCGTCAGGTCCCCCGCACGCGGGTCAGCTTCCGACTCGCTGTCTAGGATTCGTCACCGAGTCCACGGTGAAGGTCTTAAAATCCTCGCCGTTGGGTTTCTTGAGCGTCAGGGTCAGCCCGTCGAGCACCGCGTCGCCCTTGACCATACTGAGCATCGCCAGGGCCGCGTCCTCGAACGAATTAGCCACTGGCCTCATGTTCACGGCCCCACGGAGACCTGAGGCCGCGCCAATCCCTGCCGCGGTCGGCGTCACCGGAGAGATCGTGGTTGGAAGCGAAGCCAGCGCGGTCTTGATCGGTGTGGACAGCAAGTCCGCAACGTCCGCCGTGAGGAGCGGTATCACCCCGGCCGCGGCCAGCGCCGGGTCCGAGTACATTCCGTCCTCGCCCGCGAACAGGTCCCACAGATCCAGCAGCGTCACGAGTCCGGCGTCCGCCATCTCGCGGATGTAGTCGTTGAACTCCTCGCAGTCCGCGACGGCGTTGGCGGTCCTGGCCAGCGACGCGTAGGTACCCGCCGACCCACGTGGCAAGAGTGTGGATACGATCGCACTCCCGCCCGCCGCGCGGATCCGGCCGACCACGCCCGACAAGGCTTGCTTCATCGTGACCAGCGCGGCGCGGTCTCGGGTCTGCACGGTGACTGGAGTGTTGGCGATGTCCGACGCTTCCATGGGGATCAGGCTGGCCGATGGATACGCCGCGTGCGCTGACTGCGAGGACAGCAGCTCCGTGATCGTGCAGGCCAATTCACCGCTGCCCGTCGTCCCGAGCTTTGTCAGGATGGCCTGAATGGTCGGGTAAGCCTCGAACGTCAACGTCGTGGGCGTGCCGTCCAGCGTCACGACAACGGCCTCGCTCGTGATCTCCATAGTCGCCGTGCCGCCCGTCGTTTTCGAGACGGTCACGATGTCGCTCAAGAATCCCGTCTGCCTGATGTCCTGTGCGCCCACACCGATCAGGAATCGCCTGAGCCCCACCCCGAGGAAGCCCGTCAATGAGCCGAGCGGGTCGGTCAGTGAACGGCCACAGACGAGCGTATCATCGTATGGCGCGCAGAGCGCCGTTCCGATGCTGGGGACAGACAACGGCGCTGCCGCCACTTCGGCCGGACCCGTGGCCAAAATGAACCCCTCGGGCAGTCCGAGGGCTCGCGACAGATAGCCGATGTACAGCGCGCCGGCATCGCCAAGTACCGTGATCGGATCGCCCGCCACGATCGCACAAGCAGGAATTGAGTCGTGTTGCAAAGACGAGTCCAACCCCGAGCCCTGGACGGGGTCTTGCACGAGCCACTCGAACGCATCGACGCACCGCGAGTTGAGCGGAATCGTGCCGTCCACTTCGTCCTCGTCGCCGGTCTGCCAAAACGGCTCGTCGCAATGGCCGATTAGGCTTGCGTCATGCCGCGTCAGGGGGCGTAGACACCAGCCGCCGTAGAGCCCGCTCTGCACCACCAGCAGTCTGCCCGTGCTCAGATTGAGGATCAAAGTTGACTTACATCGCATCCAGTTCGCGACGGCTTCTGGCGTGCGCCACTTCGACGCACCGCCTTCAGCATGCTCGCCGGCCGTGAGCGTCCAGCGCGCCGATTCGCCGTAGCCCGTCAGCCGCAGCTCGGCAACGATGGTCTCGCTGCCGTCCGGATTGAACCGCTTAAACCGGAAGGCGTGCTCGTAACCTGGACCGGTTGCGGTTGAACAACTGATGTGCTCGGTGCTCCCGTCGAAGGCGACGATGCCCGAAGAGATACGCGTGAACTTGACCTGGAACCGCGTGGACCCACGCTCGAACGTCGCACCAGCGGATGCGCCGTTCAAGTAGAGTCGGGTCTCGGCCCCGTCGTAAGCTCTGTCGATGTAGCCGTTGCCGGAAATCCGGCGGATGCCCGGCCCGTTTGTGTCGTTGACGCCGTCAGACAGCCCATCGCCGTCGCTGCCCGCAACGATGGTCGGGGTCTGTGTGACGTAGCCCGGTAGGTGCGCGCCCTCGTGTTGGCAGAGTATCATTACGATTCCTTTCTCAGTCGCCCACCCGTGGGTGGGTCATTCCGCCTACCCCCTTCCGATGCCCCGCTCCGCTCCGGCATACAAAGGCGGAGGGTCCGGCCGGGCGAGGGGTGAGCCCGACCGGACCGCGCGGTCGGAGTCAGTTCGTGCCAGCGTCGATCACCGCGGCCGCTTCGCCGTCGACGTTCACGTCATCGACGGGTACGTCCGAAGGCTCACGCTCCGGTGGCCAGAGATTCTCGTGGGCCTGCCTCACTCGCGCGAGCTGCGCGCGTGCCTGCTGCAGTTTCTGAACGGCTTGGTAGGCCTGATCGACCCGGAGGCCGAGACGATGAATTGCCCCATCGGCCTCAATTCGCCGTTGCTGTTCGGATTGCCTCGCACTCTCGAATTCGCTCTTGCAGCGAGTCCAAGCGGGGATGGCATGGGGGTCGTCGGCGATCGCCTCAAGCCGAGCCACCTCCGCGACCGCGTCGAGATCCTTGCGGACGTCTTCGTCCGTCAGCCCGAGCTGTGCGGACAACTTGATGAGCAAGTCGGGATCGTTCGCCTTGGGCGATCCGCTCCGCAGAATGCACTCCCGATACTGCTCACGCATTGCCGCCCTTCTCTCCGCGATTTTCCGACACATGTCCGACATGATCGAATCCTTTCCGCGTTGTCGGGCTCAGCCACCGTCGAGAGACCGCCCCTCGTCACGACCGCCCCGCCCGCCTGCTGTTCACCTTCCGTCGCCTTTGAGACACACCCTTGCCCTGCCTGAGCTTCACCCGCCTCCACGCGCTTCGACACGCTCTCGTTCGGCTGCAGATCCCGAAGCGGTTCGAGCGATTGATCGTCCCGTCACAGATGGCACAGCGTCGTCGTGGGTTCTCGGCAGCTCGCCGAGCCCGGGTCCGCGCCATCGACTCCCGCGCCCTCGCCCGATGCCCGTCCGGGTCTCGCTGTCGGCGCCGGAGATGTTGATCATGAACGGCCTCGGGGTGAGCTTGCTTCCAAGAGCGGCTTTGTCGTCGATCGTATTCCGGGCTGACCCTGTAGCGGGCGCGTCTGGCCGCTGCCACACACTGGGGCGTCCGGGAGCAGACGCCGAGCGAGGCCCGCGGGCCGAGCGGACGACCGCAGGTCTTGCATCGTCCGGGCCGTCTAGAAATCCGTTTGCGAACGGTGTTCCGGCCCTTGGTGAGGTTTCTCGCTTTGTCACCTCGGCTAGCCACTCTAAACCCCTACAACCCAACAACTGACTACCAGACAACCAAGAATTTGAAGTCCTAAACCCACTCAAAACCCGGGCCGTCTTCTCCGCAGCTTCAGCGTCACTTTACAGTACCTTTTGCCTCGCAATGGTTTACGCGTCTGGCCCGTTTTGTCCGGCCGCTCACCTTATCCTCTTGCGGCTTATGGCCCTTACGGAGATGCCGCCAGACAGCTCGCACCCATACGGTCCTGGCCTTGATCCCGTCGCGGATCGTCTCCCCATCCTGACGCTTGGCCCACCGGTCCATGGTCCGGGCCAGCGCGATTGCCCAGTCTCGTTCCGACTGCGTCCTGACCTTCATTGCCGCGGCAACGCCCAACACCGAACCATGCGGCCTCTCATCGGGCGGGAACACGTGGGGTGCAGCTTCGGTCAATCGGTCGATGAACGTCCGGCCGATGTCTGGTGTCTGGCCGTCGACGACCTCACTGTCTCGGCGATCGTCGAGGCGGCCGGCGTCGTCACCCTTGCTGGTCAGTTCTTGTTCGGGGATCGTCTGCTTATGCGTCATCGTGGCCCTCGCTCAGAAGCATCGGGTAACCCGTCGTCATCTCGGCGATTCGACGTCCGATACGCTCATCAAATCGCGCGGCTACTTCCTCAAGCGTCAGGTTGGTGGCGATGTCCGTTGTCTTGGCGTTGTCGTACCTCATGTCGAACAGCGTGAATGCCAAGCGGACGGCGGCATCGCTTTCGCCCTTCTCTACCCGTCCAACGCCAAGGTCATCGACCGCGAGGTAATCCAAGCCGGCGTATCGTGCGAGGATGCTCATCTCCGACTCACGAGCACCCGCCTGGTACGTCGCCCTCATCGCTAGGCTGAAGTGGTGCCACTTGAGAAGATGCCCCGAGAACCCCCGCCTCGCGGCGTCCACCGTTCGTGCCGCAAGTAGGTGGGTTTTGTGAGATCCCACTGGGCCGAACACGAACAGTCCACCACTCGGGAGAGGGCGCACACTGAGTCGCTCTGCAAGTCCATAGTCTCCGAAGTTCGGCGGCACGCCGTCGCGAAAGAATCGAGCTTCAACACCGATCGCTTGGCACATCCTGGGAAGGTCTCGTGGATCGACTCCGCGCCACCGTTGGGCTTCCACGAGGCGAGCGCGGCAGGTGTTGCAGAGGGTCGGGCGAGCGTTTGCCTGGCGGCATCCGCACGTTGGGCAGCGGTGCGCATTTGGATCCGCACCATCCCCTTGGGAATTGGCCTTGCGCACTGTCCGAGCAGGATCGGTCATGCGGACACCCCCGCGATTTTGAGGTATCGCGCGTTGCTCGCCAGGTCCGGCCGGCCCGCCGCGCGCGTCTGGCTCGCCCCGGCTTTCAGGGCATCGCCAAGGCGCGCCCAGTGGCGGATCACCCCGTCGACGGTCAACTCGCCCGGCCGGTCGAATGGCCACGGCGGAACCTGCCCGTCTAGCCCAGCCGCGAGGCGGAGTCGGCGGCGTAGCTCGGCAAGATCCCCGCGGGCGACTTCATGAATGAGGACTTTGAGCCGTCCGATCGTCCGACCGTCGGGCTTGTCGGGAGCTTCGGTCCTCGCCTCGGTATAGGTGTCGACCCAGAGGGCAACCGCGTCCCGGGTCAAGTTGTCACGTTGCTCATCGGGTTCAGCGTCCGACCCGTCGAAGGGCAACTTAGGCTGAACTCGTGCGCGCCTCTTTGTTCTCTTTGGTGTGTTTTGGTCTGTTCGGCTGACGGCGCCGTCAGGGTAAGCGGCGTTTTCTGTCAGGGTATGAACGCTCGGATTGTCAGGGTATACCTCGTCAACACTGACGGCCCGGTCAGTGTTAGAAACACTGACGGCGAGGTCAGGGTTAGGTGTGAACGTGTACTGGCTCGACTGCCCTTCCAGGGTTCCGGCCTTCCGGCCCCCGCCCCGCACCGTGCTAAGAATCCCGAGGGCCTCCATGCGACGCAACGACCGAATGACAGACCGGGGCGGCAGGCCGGTCAGATCACTCAGGGTGGCGACGGCCGGCCAGCACTTCCATTGCCCATTTACGTGCAGACTGAGGGCAACCAGCACTCGAAGATCAGCCGCGGAGAGTTTTGAAAGAACGGCCGGGCAGATCAACCACACGGGCACTCGCCCGAACTTGGGTTTACCACCCTCTGACTCGTGAACGCTCGCCGCCATAGGGTCACCCCGCCGTCGCTTCCGCCATCGCCGGCGTCCTGGCCGCGGCAATCAGTGCCTTGAGATCGTCAACGGAATATCTCTTCAGCCCGTCAATCCGACAGACCGGAACGCGCCCCCCCGCCGCCAAGGCCCACAGCTTGCGGGGACTTATGCCGAGCACCCGAGCGGCCTCGGATTCACGAAGCAGAAGCCTACCCGCCAGCACGTCCACATCACCCGCCGCCGTACTCATATCCAACTCCCCTTGTCGATCCGCCGTACCGCTGCCTTGACCCGCTCTACCGCGGCCGCGTCGAACAACCGGATGACCCCCGCCCGTTGTGTCTCGCGGACGTGATACGTTTTGAGCGCGTAGGTGAGCCGGTGGAGCGGAAGTCCCATGTCCCGGGCGATCTCTCCCAGCGTCACGAGTCGTTGGTCTTGAAGCGTATGCATCCGATTGCCTCCCCGGCGAGAACTCGCCGCGTTATGACGACAATCACACATATTTCGGGATTGGGCAAAGCCCCTATAGGGGGTTTGTTAGGCGATTCGGGGCTTTTTTCGGGGGTTTGGGCTCAGCTTTTCGGAGATTTCTTGAGTGTCTGTTTGAGGTAGAAGGGGTGGGTATGCGTACTCCCATGCAAGCGGCGCCTCCATATTCTGCCGTCCCGATCAACGCCGGACTTTCCATCTTCGGCGGTGTACTTAGCGAGTGAACGACTGCGGTAATCCGCAAGCGTACCGGTCTTGAGGTCCTCAATCTTGGCCGCCACGGTGACCGTCACCCATTGACCTGAATTCGGGTCCAGCTCCCCAATGTCCTCAATCATCTTCTCGTAGTTCACATCTGTGTCGTCTACCGTAGTAGACATCGGCGCAGACTGCTTCCGGGTGGACCCGCCTTGAACCTGCCCGTCCGCCGCCGACCTTCTCGGCCGTAGGTACAGCATGCCCCGCCGACGACCTCTCATCGCCTCAAGCGCATGGGCATGCCTCTCGCGAGAGCGTTCCTGATCTGCGCGGACTATCTCGGCGTCCCGTACTTGGAGCGCGGCTTCGAGCCGCTCCAAGAAACGTGCTCCGGATCCAAGAACATGCTTCTCATCATTCGTCAGGTGGAGTAGCTCCCAAAGCAACTCAAGCGTCGACGTCGGCAAACCGTCTGAGCCCGGTTGCATGGGCGGTCGTTCGTATCTAGTCCAGCGATCATGCTCGTCCTGCCTCAGATCCAGAGCCGCTACCGCTTTGGGCAGGCGCTCCTCGATGAAGTCGCACAAGCTGAGGAAGGCAACTTCCGACAACCCCGATTCCCGGCAAGCCGCGGCCAGGAAGACACGCGACAGCTTGAGCCACTCATACGGTTTGCCGTGTAGGTAGGCGAGAAGGGCGAAGTCCCGCCAGAATCGAAGCATTTCCAACAGGTCGAGTGTGCCCGCCTTCGAGTAGTCCGATCGGTCGGGGAAGCACTCGAAGAACTTCGTCCAGCGGTCCCAGTCCAGTTGTTGGCCGTCAGCGTCCGTGCCGAGTGATGACATGATCCCGCCTCCACCGGGGAACGCGTGCTCGACGTCCAAGTAAGGCGGGTGACCCTTGGACGTCGAGCCCGCCCGATCGCCCGTCAGCGACCGACCCGGATACCTCATTCTCCCAACGATCGCCCGACCGTCAAGGGCAATCCGGTCTCACCCTCGAGGAAGCTCTTGACGCTCCGGCCTTGCCGGATACGATGGTGGCATGAGCTCCAACCGACCCCCAACCCGACGATTCTCGACAAGCGTTGTCGAGTGCTGCGCATTTCGCTACGTCGACGTGGTGGACCTGTTGGGGCTGCAATGTCTAAACCCTTGTCGTTTCAGGCCTGGCGCCGGTAGCTCAGTAGGATAGAGCATCGGATTTCTAATCCGACGGTCGTGGGTTCGAGTCCCGCCCGGCGCGTTGTTTAGGGTCTTTGCGGGGAAGGAGTTAGAGGACAAGGCTCTTCATCGGTGACTCCCGAAGGGACCCCATACGCAAGTCATACGCAAGTTTCTTCGCTCAGGAGATCCTGGTACCGTTTCATGGCAGCCCTCTGGGTCTCATCAGACTGTTGCAGGTAGTACTTCTCGGTGGGGTAATGGCGGCGTGGCCCATCAGCGTCTTGAGGGTCGGCGATGGGGAGCCGGAGTTGGCGTGGTTCTGAGCAAGAGACTTCCGCAGGGCGTGAGCGGGGCGCGGCGACGCAGGCGATCCTGATGAGCGTGTACCGCACGCTGAAGCTGCGGGGACACCACTCGATCGACGTCATCACAGAGGCCTTGCGGACCTGCGTCACCACCGGCAGACTACCCACGCTGCCCGGGCAAGCCGTTGCAGACGGCTGAAGTGTTACTCCGTGTGCTTCAGTCGGTCCCCCAGGTGTTTGGCCTCCTCTTGTGGTCTTCGGATGGGTCCACTATCTCCCAGCAGGAACAGCTTTCCGTACAAGTGATTCGGCGCCCGGTCGTTCTCGCTGACCACGATCCGCGCGTCGGGATGCGCGTCGCGGACGAGCGAGCCCGGGGTATAGCGTGAGTTGGGTGACGATATGAGGCAGGGCCCCTTCTTCCAGGTGAGTCCGCCATCGGTTGTCTTCCACCAACCCACCTCGCCCGCGCCCGAATGGCCATGGGACAGCAGCATCCTGACCACCTTCGGGGACTCGACGATCATGTCTCCGTCCTGGCTCCGCGAATCGCGCGTGACAACGACCGGGTCTTGCCAGGCGCTGCCCAACCAGCGGTAATACCGAATCTGCATCGGGCCCTGCCTGAAGAAGAGGTGGGGATGGCCGTCGTCATCCACCCGGCAGGTGCCGTGATTGGACCTTTCCTTTCCGGTGTTGCACACCCGCGTGTTCTCGTCGGCGTATTCCTTCGTGACGGGCAGCGTCAAGGCATGCCCGCCGGCGTTTTCCCACGATTCGTTCGCACAGCTCATCTTCATGTAGTAGCCGTTGTATCTCTCCTTGGTGTGTCCCGGGCTCTTGCACGGGTGGTACACGTAGGATGCGGTAATCGTGTCGCCCTTTCCGTTCTCGAACCAGGCATACCAGGCATCATGGATGTCGGGTTTGCCTGCCTGGGCCTTGTGTTTCAGGACGGAGACGGGCGGGGCGAAGGTCCCGCAGTTGTCGGTGGCTTTCTGGTAGACCCAATCGCTCCGGTGCGAGCCGTGCCGGTAGAAGAGGTAGATGTCCCCGTCGTCCATTTTCACGAACTGGCTGTAGGTGCCGAAGGGCGAGATGTTGTCCAGCACTTCCCATGAGGAGATGTCCTTCGGGTTCTTGGACACGACATGCGTCTGCTTGCCCTTGCCGGGCGTGCCGAGGAGGTTCCTGCCCAGTTTGTAGTGGCCGCCGTGGCCACCGAAGACAAGATGGATGTAGCCCTTCCCGTCCACGATCATCGCGGGGCGCCCATGATTGTCGACCGCGTCGGGGTCGGTCGGGTCGGGGGTCTTCCCCATGGGGTTCACGCCGGCCTTGACCGGGCCCCGCCATTTCTTGGCCGCGTGGTCATAGGCGCAGACGTAGGGGTCCTCATGAGGCCCCTGATACGCGATGTAGGTCATGCCTTGGTAGTGCTCGGCGCAGGGATGCTGCATGGTGCTGATCGGATTGCCGTATCCGTTGTCGGTGAAGTAGTCGACCGTGCCGGCAAGGCAGACTCCGGAGAACGCGACCAGGGGCAGCGCGACCCAACCCTGCAGCACACGTATGGGAAACGCTTCGCTGGCCATGGGTATTCTCCTGAGTTTGCTGCTTTTGATGCTGGACGACGTCTCAGTAGTAGCCGTCGGGGTCGACGACGTCGTCGCAGGGTCCGCCCCATGCGTGGAGGTACTGTCGGGCAACTAATGCCCTGGCCACCTTTGGCATGGCGTGACGGGCCGCGGGCTACCGAGGTCGGGCGGTGGAAAAGTAGAATGTCCCCTTTTTCATTTCCTCCAGCGACGTACCACGGTCAGCGACAGGAGGCCGACGAGGATCAGGGGGAGGATCGGCTCCAGTCCCGAGCCGCATTTGAAGTTCGCCGTGACGGCCTTGGACGAGTCCATCGTGATCGTCAGGGGATTGTCGGTTTCATGACCGACGGGGACGTCCCCGCTCCAGTCCACGAAGCTCTTGCTCTGATTGGCGGTTGCGGTGAGGGTAACCGCGGCATTGGGGTCGAAGAAGACGGCGTTCGGATCCACATCGACCGTGCCCTTGTCGGGGCTGTTCACGGTGAGGCTGAGGAGGTATGTCTTGATGAGGTATCCCTTCTTGAGTCCGCCCTGGGTGGCGGTTCCGACGATGTGGCCGGCGTTGTTGATGGCCGTTGCCGTCGTCAAGTTCCAGCCGGGGTCGACCAAGCTGTTGAGGTCGTAGATCGAGCCCTTGTTCCAGAGGAAGGCGCAGGTCTGGCCGTTTGGGTCGGCGGCGGCGCCGACGATCACGCCCTTGTCGTTTATCGCGGCGGCGACAATGTTCGGGTAGCCGGGCAAGAGGCCGAGATCGGTCATCGAGCCATTCTGCCAGAGGAACGAGCGCGTCGCGTCGTTGGCGTCGCTCGATATGCCTATGACTTGTCCGGATTCGTTGATGGCCAAGGCCTGGCTGTCGGCCTCGTAGTCGGGCAGGGCGCCCAGGTTGGACATCACGCCGTCCTGCCAGATGAATCCACGGTTCCGGTCGCTGGCGTCCTTCGAGGATCCGACGACCTGATTGGAGTCGTTGATATCCCAAGCGAGGCTGGAACTGCCTCCCAGAGTACCGAGCGAAGTGACCAGACCATTCTGCCATCGCAAGAAGGCGTGCGGGACGTTCGGTTCGGCCAGGAGTGACAAAGACCCCACGGTGTGGCCGGCGCTGTTGATGGCAAAGGCAAGGCTGACGTCGTTCGGATCAGCCGTCATCGAGCCGAGGTCGGTCATCGCGTTGTTCTGCCACAAGAAGGCGTGGTTGTGGGAGGTATCGCCCCCAAACAGGGGCAGCGTACCGATGTTGACGCCGACGACCTGGTTGGCGTTGTTGATGGACCGGGCGAAGCTCATACCCATCGTACCGGAGCCCGGGAGCGTGCCGAGGCCGGAGATCGTGCCGCCGGCCCACCGGAAGGCACGGGGCACATAGTACTGGAGGATGAACAAGTACGTGACTTTGACGCTCGACAAGCCGACAACTTGTCCCGCGTCGTTGATGGCCATGGGGGCGGCCGGGTAGTTCGCGTCCGGGTCGAGCCTGCCGAGATCGGTAACGGGGTACTGGACCCCGACCACCGGAGCAGCAAGGGCCAACATGAGCACAACCGCACCACTGGAAACGATACAGAACACGCGACTCATTTGACTCTCCCTTCAAGCTTCCTTCCCACGGTCGAGGTCGGCGACTCAGCGAAGCGAGCGCTTGCGTCAAGGAGCTCGCACACCTCGGAAGATCTATAGAGATGGATCCTGGCTTAGGGGTGATCCGCGATCTTTCCCCGTACCGTATAGATATCATATCTCACGATGACGGTTGGAAGTCAATACATTTGTGCCAGGCGAAAGCCGATGCCGGCGGCGGGCTGGCGGGGTTGAGGCGTCGATTTGCCCGCGGCCCGGGGACTGGAGCTAGATGACCAGTGTTTGCTTTGGGCGGAGGCATTTCGATAGCGGCACGATGGCGTGCTTGCCGGACTGCCGCCCATGGGTGGCGAGTGGGCGCGGGGGGGGAGGGCGCACTCTCAGGACGAGATGGTTCTGGTGGAGGATTTGGTGGGGGTGCCAAGGTGGTGGCGGCTTATCATGTGGAACGGTTGGCTGGATGAGGGGGATTGGGGGACGGCTCGTGAGGTACGAGGGGGGGGCGGCGCATGGAAAAGTAGAATGTCCCCTTCTTCGTCAGCGCGCTTTGGGCCAGGATTGAGCGAGTTTGAGCGATTTGGCGAAGTTGATTCGGCCCCAGCCTGTGTATTTGTCCCATCCCTTCTCGCCAAGGTCGTCGGCGCCCTGTTCGACGATCTTGATGACTTGGCGGTAGTCGAGGTCGGGACGAAGCGAGCGGATCAGCGCGACGAGGGCGGTTGCCATCGGCGTGGCGTAGGAGGTTCCACCTTTTTCCCCATGCAGATACCATCGCATGGCCTTGCCGAGGGGGACTTCTTTCCACTGGTCGTCGAGTAGATGGTCGTTGAAGTGACGCGGCGTGCAGACGGCGAGGCCCCGCATCGGCGCGACCACGTTCAGGCCTATGCCGTAGGCGGAGCCCTGCGTAATCGTCTTCTTCTGACCCTTAGCGACTTCCACTTCCTTGGGCGGGTCCACCCAACGTTGGTCATTCTGATCCACGCCGCCGACGCAGAGCACGTCGAGAACTCCCGCAGGCCACGCCGGTCTGTGGCTGTTGACGTTTCCCGAGGCGACGACCACAACGACATCGTGAGCGATCGCATATTCGAAACCCGCCTTCAGCGAAAGGGCCGGCGTGAAGCTGCAGTTGATGACGCGGCAGCCCTTATCCACGAGGTAGCGCATGGCCTGAGCCTGCTTCTGTCCGACGAGGATGTTCCATTGACGGGAGGCCTCGGGCGTCCTCTCCCGGAACAGAGCGTGGGTCCCGTAGGCCGCGGGAAGGATCCTGCACTCGGGGGCGAGCCCCGCGAGGCCGATTCCGTTGTTTGCTTTCGCGGCGATCAGCCCCGCGACGGCCGTGCCGTGGTGCTTGACCGGCCAGGAATCGGGATGCTCCATGCCTTCGGCTTGATACTCGGGGAGCAGGTTCCCGCGTAGGTCGGGGTGCTTCAGGTCGAATCCCGTATCGAGGACACCGACGAGACACGTGGGGCTGCCCGCCGTGATGCGCCACGCCTCGAGCACGTTCATCGTCTCGAAGTAGTACTGTGTCCCGAAAAGGGGGTCATTCGGGCGCCCCACTACAGGGGATGGGCGGGTCGCCGTCGCAGGCACCATTGATGCAGAGGGCAGCCTCGGCCGAGAGGAGGCGTGGACCGAGAGCGAGCCGGCGGCCGATATCAAGAGCACGAACGCACGGCACTTCATGGCCTTTCTCCGTTGGGTGCAGGAAGCGGGATGGACCGCAGAGTCCTCCAACCGCTTCTTTCACTCTGCTGATGGCGCGCGTCCCCGGCGGCCTCAGCAATGGAGTCACATTCCCGGGTCGATTACTACAGCCTGAACCGCCAGAATGACGATCGCGCACCCGAGAGAGGGAGGTGGGTCGAGACGACCCTCCCCAGGCGCTACTGGGCGTTGGTATCGTTGCGGCGGGCCGTCAGGGCGATCAAGGCGGCGAGTATGTTGACGCCCGGGATGAACCCCAGCAGGAACCAAGCGCATCCGCTCTTTCCGCGCGCTTGGGCCCAGAACGACAGAACAACGCCGAAGAGGAACAGGATGTAGAACGCGGAGGCGGCGCTCCTCTTGAGTTCGTCGATGTCCCTTTCCTGCTCGTTGACGCGTTGCTCGACCTGGTTGAGGCGCTGCGTTACCCGCTCCGGCGCGGCCGAGGTCTGTCCCGAAGACGGCGCTGCCAACAAGGCGATGTTGAAGAACGCAAGGATGATCGTGTCTCGGCCGAGGAAGATTCTGTCCATCGGTGGTACCCTCCTGTGAACGCTCGGGACGGTCGAACGGCGGCCTGTCCCGCCGCGTGAGCCATCGCCCCTACCGAGGACCTTCCGGCGTCGTGTCGGATCCGCCTGACTTCGTCGTAGCAGATCCCTGCAAAGCATCCCTGGTCGAGACGGTGTCGTAGAAGGTGGTTAGATACCTGCTGACGGCGGGGGTGTCCAGTGATCGGGAGAGCTGGAAGATCGCCGCTCTGCCGGTACAGTCTCCGGCCCAGACGTGGAGGTACTGTCGATCGGCGTGAGTGTCGATGACGCTGCCGACGGGGTTGAAGCCGTCGGACTTTCCGAAGGGCCATCGGTATCGAATGAGCGTGCCCTCGAAGCGCCAGTTCGCGCTGCCCGCCTTCATGTCGGACGGGGCGATGGCATAGAGGTTGATCTTCATCGAGCCTTTCGGGCCCGGGCCGGTGCCTCCGCGGTGAGAGACGGCGGCCTCGAGTCGCCGGGTGGCGGGGTTGTAGGCGATGTCGGGCGTATCGACGATCTGGACGGGGCCGATGTTGGTGATGTCGAAGCGGAAGGGGAACCATCCGGTCTGGGAGTAGGCCTGGGCGTAGCGTGTGTTCTTTAGCCCGTTTCGGAGGAGGAAGGCGATCTTGCGGTCGAACTGAACGGGGGTGATCTCACTGAGGCCGATGCCCTCGGGCAGGGCTTGGTCCTGGTATCGCCACGTCTTTCCGCCATCGCGGGAGTACACGGCGCAGAGGCGGTTGCCGTAGTCCTTGGTTTCCTTGCGGGCCGGGGCGAAGCCGGCGGTGGTCCAGACGGTCATTCCGTGCTCGGTGTCGAAGGTGAGTCGCATGCCGGGGGCCCAGAGCTGCTGGGGGACGCCCTGGAAGGATGGGGAAGCGGAGACCAGCTCCCACGAACGCCCCTTGTCGCGGCTACGGTAGACACCTTGATTGAGCGCGAGGTAGACGACGCCGTCCTGGGCGCCGAGGCCGCCGCCGAATCCCTTGAAGGGGGAGTTGGTCCACTTGCCGGCCCGCAGGACGTCCACGGGCTTCGTCCACGTCTTGCCGCCGTCGGACGAGGTGACGACCATGCGGATACCCGCGTTGCCGTCTCCCTTGGACTTGTCCTTGCCCCAGTGGCAGGGGCACCTGGCGTAGAGGACGACGAGCGTGTCGTCGACCTTCGTTGCGATGGGCCACATGAAGTAGTCGTTCGCGCCGACTACGTTCTCGGGGTGGGGGACGATGACGGGGCGGACGTCGATGAGGGGCGAGCCGGCGAACTTGGCGATTTCCTGTTCGGTGAGCTGCGAGAGCTCGCGAGCTAGCGCGTCCTGACGGTACCACTGACAGCCGGTCTGTGCGTCGCCGGTGCCGGATGCGAGGGCGCGGACGGCGCCGAGACTCGCCGCGGCGACCAGTAATGCAGAGACGGTTTGCTCGGGGCGGGGTGTGTTCATGCCGAGGTTGCCTTGCCATGAGGTTAGGAGACGGTGGACGGGAACGACCTGCCCGACGCGTTCCCCTGACCAGCTATCAGGTCGAGGTATCGTCGAGGAAGCGGCGTATCGCGGCAAGCTCTTTGGAGGGCCAGGGAAATCCCCATGAGGCCTCGTATGCCTTCGCCCCGTGTTTGTCCACGGCCTTCTGGATCGAGTCGCAGAACATGGCGAGGGCATCCCTGAAGGGCATGATGCCATTGAGCGCCGACGGCTTGTGGCGCCCGTCGAGCATCTCCTGCCAGTGCTTGTTGCTGGTGGATCTCATCGCGCGGTTGACCACGCGCTTGGGCGCCCCATCGCCCTCCCACGCGTATCGCTTGAGGCCTATCTCCAGGTCATCATCACGCCGCTTCAGTTTGAGGGTCGAGTCTCCCGGTTCCCCATAACAGGAGACTTCAACTCGTCGGTTCGGACTCTCGATCAATTCCGCGAATCCCCTGGCCATGTCCGCGACGGTATCCCCTCCCAGATAAGAGCAGGCGATTTCCAGGGCTCTGTCCTTCGTCTGAATCAAAACGGCCGCCCACCCATAGGTCTCGAAGTCGACCTGGACCTCGAGCCGAATCACCGGAGTCTTCGGTCTGGGTGATCGACGTGGCATTCTTCCCTCCAGATCCATTCTCAGCCCTGGCTTGCCGCAAGCCAGACCGCGCTCTTCGAAGGTCGAATCTGGATGGCCTATCCTCTGCCCCCCTTACAGCACGACGATGATGCAGTACTCTATCATCATAGGTATCTTCACGGCATTCTCGATGCAACCCTCGGTCGAGCGCCGTCAACGCACATTCAGGAGACGCACCATGAGTAGCACTGCAACTTCTCGTCGCCAATGCAATCCGTGTCAACGTCGCAGACTAGCACGATGCGTTGGGCTCTTCGCCCTGCTCGCGTTGGGCGGTACCTGGCACGGGGCCCTCGCCGCGGGTGGGCTCGCGGTGAGCGACGTTCGGTGCGAGTACTGCGTCGATCCGATTAGCGTCGACGCGCAGCGGCCTCGGCTGAGCTGGGTTCTGGAATCGGACGGGCGGGGTCGGCGGCAGACGGCGTATCAGATTCTTGTCGCGTCGGCGGCGGAGGGGCTTGGCGGGGGGCTGGGGGATCTTTGGGACAGCGGCAAGGTCGCGTCGGGTGAGTCCATTCAGATTGGGTATGAGGGAAAGCCGCTTGGCTCGCGGCAGACGTGCTGGTGGAAGGTCCGGGTGTGGGATGGGGAGGGGCGGGCATCAGAGTGGAGTGAGGTTGGTCGGTGGACGATGGGGCTCCTTAGCCCCGAAGACTGGCAAGGCAAGTGGATTGCGCAGGAGGCCGGCGAGCGTGTGACGGTCAGCGACTGCCAATGGATCTGGTTTCCGGAAGGTGATCCGGTGAAGGCGGCGCCGGTCGGGACGCGTTTCTTTCGAAAGGTGTTCGAGCTGCCGGTTGGGGCGCGGATACGGCGCGGGGGATTCGTGGGGGCGGCGGACAACAGCTTCGTGCTCTACGTCAACGGGAAGGAGGCCGGCGGGTCGGAGGGGTGGCAGGTCTTGAGGCGTTTGGACGTTGCGGGGCTGGTCGTGGGGGGAAGGAACTGCTTGGCGATCGCGGCGACGAACACGAGCACGGCGCCGAACCCGGCGGGGCTGGTGGGCAAGCTTTTGGTTGAGCTCGACGGGGGCAGGCGGATCGAGATTGCCGTCGACGGGACGTGGAAGGCCGCGAACACGGAGCGGCAGGGCTGGCAGCAGGCGGTGTTCGACGATTCGGCCTGGGCGAGCGCGAGGCCGCTGGGCAAGGTGGGCATGGAGCCGTGGGGGATGCCCAAGGACGCGCCGAGGGCGATGCCGATCTTTCGGCGCGGGTTCACGGTCGACAGGCCCGTACGGCAGGCAATGGTCTACGTGTGCGGATTGGGGCAGTATGAGCTCAGGCTCAACGGGGGGAAGGTGGGGGATCACGTCATCGATCCGGGGTGGACGAACTACCGCAAGCGGTGTCTGTATGCGACGTACGACGTGACGTCGCAGGTGCGCCGGGGCGGTAACGCACTCGGGATGATGCTGGGCAACGGCATGTACAACGTGGTCGGGGGTCGGTACGTCAAGTACGTCGGCTCGTTCGGACCACCCAAGCTGATCCTGCAGCTCCACATCGACTACGCCGATGGCAGCTCAACGGTCGTTGGGAGCGACGAGACGTGGAAGGTGGGTAGCGGGCCGATCATCTTCTCGTGCACATACGGGGGGGAGGACTACGACGCTCGAGAGGAGCAACGGGGCTGGGACGAGCCGGGGTTTGGCGATAGCGCCTGGAAGTCCGCCGTCGTCGTCGATGGGCCCGGGGGCGCGCTGGCTTCTCAGACGGCGCCGCCGATCACGGTGGCCAGGACGCTCAAGCCGGTCAAGACGACCGAGCCCAAGCCGGGCGTGACGGTGTATGACCTCGGTCAGAACTTCTCGGGCAGGCCGGCGATCACGGTCAGGGGGCCGGCGGGGGCGCCGGTGAAGATCACGCCTGCGGAGCTGCTGGACGAGGCGGGGTTTGCGAGTCAGCGGTCGTCGGGTGGGCCGTGCACCTTCACGTACACGCTCAGGGGCGATGGGGTTGAGACGTGGCATCCGCGCTTTGCGTACTACGGGTTCCGGTATCTGCAGGTCGAGGGGGCGTTGGCGGGTTCGGCCGGGGGCGGTGGTGATGGCGAGAAGGCGGTGCTGCTGGGGATCGAGGGGCAGTTCACGACGTCGAGCGCGGAGGTCGTGGGGGAGTTCGCGTGCTCCAACGCGTTGTTCAACCGCATCCACGAGATCATCAACTGGGCGATCCGGAGCAACATGCAGAGCGTGCTGACCGATTGCCCGCATCGCGAGAAGCTCGGCTGGCTCGAGGAGGCGCATCTGATGGGCCCGTCGATTCTGTACAACTACGACGTGGCGAGGCTGTATGGGAAGATCTTCCGGGATTGCGCGGAGGCGCAACTGCCCACGGGTCTGGTGCCCGACATCGCGCCGGAGTACACCGTCTTCAATGGGGGCTTTCGCGACTCGCCGGAGTGGGGCAGCGCTTACGTGATCGCGCCGTGGTATGTGTATGAGACGTACGGGGACGTTCGGGCGCTCGAGGAGCACTACGAGGGGATGAAGCGCTACGTGGCGTATCTGGGTACGAGGGCCAAGGGTCACATCGTGAGCCACGGGCTCGGCGACTGGTGCGACATCGGCCCGAAGCCGCCGGGCCAGGCTCAGCTCACGCCGACGGCCGTGACGGCCACGACGATCTACTACTACGACATCACGATTCTGGAGAAGGTGGCCCGGCTGCTCGGCAAGACGGACGAGGCGGACCGGCATGCGGCGCTCGCACGGGAGGTCCGCGAGGCCTTTAACCGGAAGTTCTTCCACGCAGACACGAATCAGTACGCGACGGGTAGCCAATGCTCCAACGCGATGGGGCTCGTGTTGGGGCTGGTCGATTCCGAGCGGCGGGCTGAGGTTCTGGAGAATCTCGTCAAGGACGTGGGCAAGCACGGCAACCACATGACGGCGGGTGACGTGGGGCACCGCTTCTTGATCCTGGCGCTGGCGCTGGGCGGTCGGTCCGACGTCGTCTTCGACATGACCAATCAGACAGAGGCGCCGAGCTACGGGAACCAGATCAAGCACGGGGCGACGTCGCTGACGGAGGCTTGGGACGGTCGGGCGGCGCTGAGCCAGAACCATTTCATGCTCGGGCACGTGGAGGAGTGGTTCTACGAGTACGTCTTGGGCATTCGGCAGGCGGAGGGGTCGGTGGGCTTCAAGGAGATCGTGATCGCTCCTCAGGCCGTCGGGGATCTGACGTGGGCGAAGGGCAGCTATCGGTCAGTTCGTGGGTCGATCCAGGTTCATTGGAAACGAAGTGACGGCGCGTTCGAGTTGGAGGTCGGGATTCCGGCGAACACGCGGGCGAGCATACGGTTGCCGGCGGGTCCGGCGGCCGCGATCAAGGAAGTGGGGCCTGGGTCGACGGGGTCCGCCGTGAAGTGGCCGACGCGTCGGGAAGGGGCAGAGGCTGTTTGCGAGGTGGGGTCGGGGCGGTATCGGTTCGTGGTGGAGGGGCGGTAGCAGGCATGTCAGAAGCCTGCCTGAAGGACAAGCAGGCGGGCTTGCCGATCGTCGTCTGGCGAAACGGCAGGATCGAGTGGATCCCTCCGAAAGAGCTAGACCAGTTGGTCGAAGAGCACGTTAGGGCCCGAATTGGGGTCTCGTAGCGAGTTCTCTCGCAAGGAGCGACGGGCGGAGACGTGGCGACGCTGGCCGTCAATAACCTCCGCGACTAGGCCAATTTCAGCGTAATCCATTACTGGCTATAGTTTTAAGTGTCACCAAGGAGATGTAGTTGATTTTTGCTCCGGGGTCATATAAACTAGTTGTAGACTAGTTGAAAGGATGATCAGTGAACACTGTTGGCGCATTTGAGGCCAAGACACATCTGTCTCAACTCATCGACCGTGTGGCGAAGGGGGAGCGGTTCACGATTACGCGTCACGGGGTGCCGGTGGCGATGCTGATACCTCTTGCCGAAGAAGGACCCGCTCGAGAGGTCGGCGAGATCGTGGAGGAACTGGCCCGATTCCGAGCGGCCCACCCGCTCGAGGGGATTTCGATCCGCGAACTCATTGACGAAGGAAGGCGGTTTTGAGCATCATCGTCGACGCGTCGGTCACGCTGGCGTGGTGCCTGGAGGACGAAACGAGTTCGTACGCCTCGCAGGTTCTCGGGCGGCTTACGCACGCCGACGCGCGAGTCCCTTCGATATGGGCGCTGGAGGTGGCCAATGCCCTCCTGGTGGCCGAACGGCGCGGCCGCCTAGCCCAGAACGAGACCGCAGCCGTACTGTCGCTGCTGCGAGGTCTTCCCATCCGCATAGACACAACTCCACCCGAGGTAGTCTTCGCCGATGTGATCCCGCTTGGACGGACCCACTTGCTGTCGGCCTATGATGCCGCATATCTCGAGCTGGCCATTCGAACCGGCTCACCGATCGCCACGCTTGATGAGGCGCTTCGACGCGCCGCGGGGCGGGTCGATGTCGACGTCATAGAGGTCTGAAGCAAGCGCTGCCTGCCCCGTCGGACCGCGCGTCATCGGCGGCAACGGGAGACTGGAACGAGCAACAGACCGCGAGCGAGGAGCACAATCGCTAGCATGACGGGCGCTGCGGCGATGCCGCATGGGATCGTGGGGAGGCCCAGGCCGACGTCTTGCTCGTGGAACTGGCGGGCCTTGACGGTCCACTCTCGGAACTTGAACAGGTCGGCCAGGCCGAAGACCTCTCGCTTGCCGACGGCCACCCAGAACTTGCCGAGCTCGTCGGAGGGCAGGTAGCCGACGAGGTAGTAGGTTCCGTCGGCGGGCAGCGGGATTTCCTGCTCCTTGATGATCCAGGATTTGGTGTCGGTAAAGTGCTCGTGGAAGACTCGCGGATCCGTCACGTCATCCGTCGTAATGATCACGCCGCCGAGGTTGTCGGGGATGCTGAAGGGCAGCTCGACCGGAGCGAGGCCGGGCCCGAGGAGGGCGACGGCGGGACGATAGTCCTTCAGGCGATCGATCACGGGGACGCCGATCTGGACCCAGAGGGGCTGGTCCTTCTTGCCGTCGAACTTCTGCCACAGCCGAGGGGATTCGGCGGTGGCCTGGTGGTAGACGACCTGGGAGACGGTGACGTCGTCGATCACCAGGGCCTTGTTGGGCTCATTGGCCGAGCCGTCGCTGAAGGTTGGGCGGTGCGCCCAGGCGCGATCGGTAAGGCTCAGCGGCAGGAGGGCAAGCAGGGCCAGGAGCATCGAGTGAGGGCAGCGGGGCAAGCAAGCGGCCATTGTCGGACTCCTTTCGTAATATGAGATGCCGAAAGGCGACCCAAGCATGCCCGACGTGGAGCTAGACATAGCCGGTTGAGAGCAGCTCGTCGGCGACGTGTTTGGGGACGGCTCGATACTCGGTGGGCTCCATGGCCCAGCCGGCCCGGCCGGCGGTGACGCTACGGACGTCGGTGGCGTATCCGAACATCTCGGCGAGGGGGACTTCGGCGATGATCGTGCGGAAGTTCCCTCGATCATGGGTATCGGTGATGATGGCGCGGCGTGAGTTCAGATCGCCGGCGACCACGCCCATGGACTCGGCGGGGGTGGTCACTTCGAGTCTCATGATCGGCTCGAGGAGGGTCGGCTGGGCCTTCTTGAGGCACTCGCGGACGGCGATGCCGGCGGCGGCCTCGAAGGCGACCTCGGAGCTGTCGACCTCATGCTCCTTCCCGTCGATGATTCGGAAACGGACGTTGATGACGGGATAGCCGCCGAGGACGCCGCTTCGCATCGACTCCTCGATTCCGCGTTCGATGGCGGGGACGTAGTCCTTGCTGATAACGCCGCCCTTGAGCTCGTTGAGGATCTCGATGTTGTGCGCGCCGGGCTCGGGCTGGTAGGGCTCGGCGGCAAGCTTGACGACGGCGAACTGTCCGCGTCCGCCGGTCTGCTTGATGAACCGGCCTTCGGCCTCGGCGGCGCCGGCGATGGTTTCGCGGTAGCTGACTCGCGGGGACCCCACGCTGACGGGCACGTTCATATCGTCGGTCAGCCGTCGACAGAGGACCTCGAGGTGCAGCTCGCCCATGCCGCTGATGAGGGTCTGGCCGGTCTCCTTGTCGCTGCGCCAGTTGAAGGTGGGATCCTGTTTGGACAAGGCGGCCAGGGCCTCGGCCAGCCGCTCGCGGTCAGCGGTCGACTTGGGCTCGACGGCGAGGCTGATGACGGTCTCGGGAAACTCGATCTGCTCGAAGACGATCGGGTGCTTGAGGTCGCAGATGGTATCGCCCGTTAGCGCATGGCGGAGCCCCACGCAGGCGACGATGTCGCCGGCCTGGGCCTCGTCGAGCTGTTCGCGGCGTTTGGCCAGCATTCGGAAGACGCGGCTGATGTTCTCTTTCTTGTCGCGCGTGGCGTTGAGGACGCGCGATCCGCTCTTGAGGCGTCCGGAGTAGATCCTCAGGAAGAACAGGTCGACGGGCTTCTCGGCGACGATTTTGAAGACGAGCGCCGAGAACGGTTCGTTCGGGTCGCAGTGGCGCTCGCGGAGCGGGTCGCCTTCCTTCCTGCGGCGGCCGTGGCCGGTCACCGGGGGCATCTCCAACGGGTTCGGGAGGTAGTCGACCACGCCGTCCAGCATTCGTCGCGTGCCGATGTACTTGAGCGAGGAGCCACAGAAGACGGGCTGGGCGCGGCATTGGATGGTGGCGCGCCGTAGCGCGGCTTTGAGCTCATCTTGACTGATTTCCTGTTCGTGGACGTACTTCTCCATCAACTCGTCGGAGGTCTCTGCCACCTTCTCGATGAGCTCATGTCGCCAGTGCTCGGCTTCGTCGAGGAGCTCGGGGGGGATCTCCTTCTCGACGAACTTGGCGCCTGCCTCCTGCGGTGTGAAGTAGACGGCCTGCATCGTCATCAGGTCGATCAGGCCCTTGAAGCCGCCCTCTGCGCCGATGGGAATCTGCACCGGAATCGGGTTGGCGCCGAGGCGGTTCCGGATCGAATCGACGGACGCGAAGAAGTCGGCTCCGACCTTGTCCATCTTGTTGATGAAGCAGGTGGCCGGCACGTGGTATTTGCTGGCCTGGCGCCAGACGGTCTCGGACTGGGCCTCGACGCCCTCTTTGGCGTCGAAGACGATGATGGCGCCGTCCAGCACGCGGAGGGACCGCTCGACCTCGGCCGTGAAATCGACGTGGCCGGGGGTGTCGATCAGGTTGATATTGTAGCTCTTCCACGGCAGCGTCACGGCGGCGGAGTAGATGGTGATGCCTCGTTCCTGCTCCTGCTCGTCGAAATCGGTGAGGGTGGTCCCGTCGTCGACGTCGCCCATTCGATGTATGCGACCGGTGTAGTAGAGGACGCGTTCGGTCGTGGTGGTCTTTCCGGCATCGATATGAGCGACGATGCCGATGTTGCGAACCTTCTCGAGATCAGACGGCATGGTGTACTTCCTTGTCACACGAACGGCGCGTTTCCACAGAGATTCTCTGAAGGCGCCACGGCAGGCCGGCCCGCCGCATACGCATCCGTAGGGGTCGGGTCAGCCAACACTTTGCGCCGCACGCCGTGAAGGGCCCGTGGCCGATCGAGCGTGTAGGGCTCGGCGAATACACTCCTGCCTTGGTTGGATCGCCCTTCTGCCGGCAGGTCAACACATCGGCTGCGAGGAGTCGGGGCGGCCAGAGGCGTCCCGTGCTCCCGAGGCAAGCTCAGTTTGAGAGTATACCGATTCCGGCGCGGCGTTGATAGCCCCGTTGGCCCGGGCCGGGCGGCTATGGTATATTGCGTGGTAGCAGCAGCGCAAGTTCGGTCGGGCGGGTCGCGCCGGTCGTTGACCGATGCGGAGCCCGGTCTTCATAAGGATCATAACTCTTACTTGCGCATACATGATCATCCGTTGGCTCTGCTCATACCGCCCATCATCAAGGAGCCCATTCCATGCTACTCCTCCTGCTGAGAGTCTTCTTCCTGTTCCTGGTGAGCCTGGTCGTGACGAGCTACTACGGGGAACGGACGGCGACGGCGCAGATCGGCGTCGACCTTCCGGTGATCAGCCTTTGGATGGGGGCGATCGGGGTCGCGATCGTCCTGGTGGCGCTGGACCTGCTGATCGCGGAGAAGTCGATTCGGGCGATCGGGGCGATCATCTTCGGCCTGGCGGGGGGCCTGCTGATGTCCGTGGCCGCGAGCATCATCTTGAACCTGCTGATCCAGACGTACGCGCCGATGTGGGAGGGCACGCCGTTCCACAACGTTCTGGTGGTGCTGCTGGGCGTGTGTTTCTGTTATCTGTCGATCAGCTTCGTGTTACAGACGAAGGACGACTTTCGTCTGGTGATTCCCTACGTTCAGTTCAGCAAGCAGACCAAGGGCGGCCGGCCGATGCTACTCGATACCTCGGTCATCATTGACGGACGGATTGCCGATATCTGCGAGACGCGCATCCTCGAGTCGGAGCTGCTGGTGCCGCGGTTCATCCTGCAGGAGCTTCAGAACATCGCGGACAGCAGCGACCGCTTGAAGCGGAACCGCGGTCGGTGCGGGCTGGACGTCCTGAACAAGCTGCAGACGAACCACAAGGTGGACGTCACGATCTACTCGGACGCGCTGCCGGACGGGACCGAGAGCGAGCCGGTCGACAGCAAGCTGGTTCAACTGGCGAGGAAGCTCAACGGGCGGGTGATCACGAACGACTACAACCTGAACAAGGTGGCCCAGATTCACGGGGTGGACGTGATCAACATCAATGATCTGTCGAATGCGCTGAAGCCGATCGTCCTTCCCGGGGAGTCGATGAGCGTGAAGATCATCAAGCCTGGGGAGGAGGCCGGCCAGGGAGTGGGCTATCTCGAGGACGGCACGATGGTCGTGGTGGAGCAGGCTCGGGACAAGATCGGCCAGACGCTGAACATCGGGGTGACGAGCGTGCTGCAGACGTCTGCGGGTCGGATGATCTTCGGGCGGATCGGAGGCGTGCCGGCCCTGGGGGA
Organism: Phycisphaerae bacterium; assembly: GCA_016927755.1. Classification (GTDB taxonomy): domain Bacteria; phylum Planctomycetota; class Phycisphaerae; order UBA1845; family JAFGLZ01; genus JAFGLZ01. The sequence goes on along the minus strand of JAFGLZ010000017.1, from coordinate 5,661 downwards.
CCGCGAGCGGCGACCGCGACGGGGGCAATCGGATCGAGCGGACTAGGGGCGGCTCGAGCGTCGTTCAATCGGGGGGTTTGGGCAAGACCGGTTGGTCCGTCTCTGGGAGGAGGACGAGCTGGCGATGACGCCGATTCGGACAGGACGGCTGGATCGGCTTGTGCGGGCTTGGGACGGGCTGTATCGGCGGCGGCGGCAGATTCACGTCGCGTTTCTGGTTCTGTTGGTACCCTACCTGGCCTACTTCGCGTACACACGGCTGACGGCGCTTCCACCTCGCGCGACGCAGGCCGTGGATCCGTACGTGGGGCTGGTTCGGCCGGCGGCCGATGTGGATCGAACGGAGGACCTAATCAAGGCCATCCGCTCGCTGGGGGCGCTACCGTCGTGTCCCGCGCCGACTTCAGCGCCGGCGGGGCTACGATGGGAGCCGCCGGAACGGTTCAGGCCGACGGCTCCCAGGGACTCTTCGGCGAGAGGGCGTGGTGGACGTCGAAGAGGGGGCGTGGTTCGACGCGGCAGTCGACTGTCGGGTGGGAGTCCAAGCCAAGGCATGAAGATCGAGATCTCCCATCACATCGCGACCTCCGGGGAGTGGAGTCCGTCGACGCGATTACACCAGGGGCAACTGCTCGAGTACGTGCAACGGCCAGACGTGAGGGAGGCTCTGGATTCGATTGTTCGGTTGAGCGAGCAGCAGTTCTGCCTGACTTCCCAGGAGATGAGGAGTCTGAAGTTCCCGTGGCAGGTTTGCGGTCTGTTGGCTTTCCGGGCGCGCAGCGTGATGGCAGAACGTCAGGACTTCGCCAAGGCCCTTCAAGACCTAGAGGCCATACTGCGATTCGCAGCCGAGATTGAGGACGATGGGACGTTCGGGCATGTCATGCCGGGGGGGGTCGCTCGTTGCGTCGCGCTGGCCGAGGTCATGCACTGGTGTCGGGAGTACACGCTGCCGGCGAACGAGGCGAGGGGCTTCTGCCGGTGGCTCGAGGGTCAAGCGTACGACTGGCGTCGGGTCTGGAGACAGGCTCTACCGGGCGAACGGGAGGTTCTGCTGGGCGACTTGGATGAGTGTTTCACCTCCGATGGGCGCGGCAACGGATGGTTCGTCGTGCGTAGCCCAATGCGCGATGCGGGGGTCCATTGGACCGTCGGCCTGTTGAACATCACATCGTGCTTCTTCGATGACAGGCGCATTGCCGAACGAAGAATCGAGCGTCAATTCAAGATCGTTTCGCATGTATCTGAGATGTCCGTGCCGGAGATATGGAAGGTTTACGAGTGGACTCTGGCGGATCCCGCAAGCAGGCCGGTTCCAACGAGGGTCCGTGTTCCATCGGGCTTTCCCATTTCGGCCGTTCAGTTGCTGATACAGAGCGAGGCATTCCATCGCGGGACGCGCGCCGCCCTAGGACTTGCGGCGTACCGGGCTGACCATGGGCGGTTTCCGGAGCGACTGTCGGATCTGGTTCCGGATTACCTCGAGGCCGCTGCGAACGATCCGTTCTCGAATCATCCGTTGTGTTACCGCATCGAGGGGGACGGGGACTTCTGGCTCTACGCAATGGGGCCGGACGGGAAGGACAACGGCGGCACTTGGGACCGAAGGCCCGGGCTGTTGACCCCCTATGGCGGGTACGACCTGGCCATCTCGTGTCCGCGCGAGCGAGACGGAGATGAATGGGTCCTGGTGCCGAAGTAATCGAGACACGTGGATACGACGAGATGACCGGGCCAGTGGAGGATACATCAGCAGGCGGTTCGGCGTCGATGCGTCTGCCGGAGGAGTGGCCGACGGACGACGCGCCGCGTCCGATCCGGGCGGTGTGGATTCCGTGGCCGATCGCGGTGATCTGCGCGCCGCTTCTGTGGTTCATGCCGAAGCGGATGGGAGCGCACTTCGGCGAGGTGAGCTGGGGCACGGCCTTTCTCGCGCACGTCGTCTGGGTCGTTTACGGGATCGGCTGCATCGGCATCGCCACGGAGTGCCCGGAATACGGGATCGTCGGGTACGTGACGGGTCGTTCGCGTCCGCCGGAGGCGTCGTGGCCGATGGGACTCGGGGAGGTGGCGCGAGCGCCGATGGCGCTGTTGGCCAGGGAACTCAACAATAAGACCAGGAGGGCCAAGGACATTTGGGAAGGCTTGGCCCTGTTCATCGTGGTGGAACTAGGGGTGATGCTGTTGGCGCTCTCGCTTGCGCCGTACGCCACTGCGGGTGAGCGGTTCAGGCGGTTGTACTTGCGGTGTTGGAGGCTGACGCTCTGGGCGACGACATCGCTGGCGGCGTTCGGTGTGGTGTTGCAGGCCCTGGTGCTGGCGTTCAATGAGTCGGGGCACCTCTCTCAGCAGGCCATCGCGGAGGCGCTGTGGCTGGTGGTTCCCCTGTATGTGGCATGGTTTGCCTGGGTGTGGATCTGCTCGGGGCTGCGATACGCGGGCCCGGCGGAGGGTCCTGCTTGGGAGTCGCGCCCGCCGCTGTGCAACCGGTGTGGCTACCGTTTGACGGGCTTGGGGGTGCGGGACCGCTGCCCGGAATGCGGGACGGCCGTTGTTGTTTCGCTGCCTGCCTTCCGCCAACCTCCGGCATTCGCGACGGCAGCCAGTTGGTGGGGACGTGCGGAGGGCTACTGGCAGACATTCTCCGGGGGGTTGTTTCGGCACGGCTTCTTCGGGCAGGTGGCGATCCGGGGCGGACACTCGTACGCGAGACGGTTCGTGATCTGGCTTTGCGTCGTGAGCGGCATCTTGATGGTCGTCATCTTCCTGGTGACGTATGGGCTTCTGCTGACGTGTAACCCACAACTCGAGGACGCGTTCACCCATAGCGGCCCCACGAAGCTGCACATCGCCGACCCGGATACCATGCTGGCGTTGCTGGCGACCCCGGTGGTCGCGCCCGTGGGGTTCATCCTGCTGATCGGGTTGAGCAGCGTTCTAGCGGCCCGGTTCCGGAAGATGCCGTTCCAGGGGTGCGTGACGATCGCGTTCTACCACTCGGGCTGGCTGATCGTGCTTGCAGGCTGCGAAGTGTTGGTCATGGCGTTCCTGATGTGGGCGGATCAGGTGCATCCGGTTCAAGGGTCGGTTTGGTTGCCGGTTCTCGGCGGTGTGCCCGCGCCCGTCCTGCTGACATTGGGGTGTCATTTGCTGCCGCTTGGGGTGCTGCTGACGGGAATCGGGCGTCTGGTGCGGTCCTGGCGGCGTGCGAGGTTTGCGCATTGTTGAGGGGGAGGTGGGGTCGGGGTTGGGGAGGTGTGGCTGGTTCTGGCTTGCGGGAACGGTGGCCTCGCGGGGTTTGCGGCTCGGCGGGAGCCTCGCCCTCCCTCTGCGGGAGCCTCGCGCTCCCTTGGCGGGAGGCTCGCCCTCACCGGGAGGCATGGTTTACAATGTGGTTCGGCGCGGCGAAGGTCAGTCTTGGCGAGAGGCGAACGTGATTCAACCCAGAGATAGCGTAGTGTTGTGCGTCATGGCAGCCGGTCTCATGTCGGCGGTCGGATGCGGCGATCCGCAAGCGACGACGAAGCCGGCGCAGCAGACGAGCATGCCGACGGCGCCGGGCGGCGGGAAGGTGCTGGGGGTGGCGGTGGTTCTGCCCCCGATGATCGACGGCAAGCTCGAGGAGGGGATCTGGCGGGATACGCCGGCGTATTCGGGCTTCGTCGCGGTGGGGACCACCGATCAGCGACCGAAACGGGATACGGAGTTCCGCGTCGCTTACGACGCGGGGAACCTGTTCATGGCGCTGCGCTGTCCGATCGACACGAGCGCGGCGCCGCCCAAGGTGCGACACTGGCAGGAGGACGACGAGGCGATCGACGAGGACGAGAGCTGCGTGATTCAGCTCTGGCCGCAGCCGCACCGACCCGAGGTGACCTACGAGTTCAAGATCAATCCGCAAGGGGTGGTGTGCGATTCTCGGCGCTACTGGGGCTTTCCGCTCACATCGACGGGTTGGGACGGACCGACGCAGGCGGCGGCCGTGGTCTCGGACGGGGCGTGGACGGCGGAGATCCGGGTACCCCTGATCCGGCTCGGCATCCCGGAGAAGCCGTGGCACGTGAACGTATTCCGGCATGACGCGGAGGACGGGGTTCGTTCGTCGCTGATGCCTGCGGCGGCGAGCGCGATCGGCTCGACGGGCGCGGGGGAGCTTCCGCCGCGAGCGGTCCTGGAGTGGCCGATGCCTGCGAAGCCGTTCACGACGGGTCCGCTACCGCCGCGTCAGCTCCGCCTTGCCGACATGGAGGAGTCGAAGCCGGCGTGGCAGGGCTTCGGCGCCGAGGTCGCCGTGAGCACCGAGCACGCGACCAGCGGACGGCAATCGCTCCAAGTGAGCTTCCAGGCGGGCACGGGCCACATCAGCCTTGCCCCGGCGCAGGGCAATTTCAGCGGATGGGAGACGCTGCGTCTGAGCGTCTTCGTCGCGGACGAGACGCCGGTACCGCTGGGGATTCGACTCCGCGACGTGTTTGGACGGACGCGAACGGCGTGCTTCGCGGCCAGGGGCGGGGCGAACGACATCGTGTTGCCGCTCGACCTGTTGGGGGCGGGCCTGCGTCTTCGAAACATCAAGGGCGTCGAGCTGTTCTCACGGAAGAGCGCGACCGTCTGGATCGACCACGTCCGGCTGGAGGAAGACACGCTGTCACTCCACGAGATTCCGCACCGTCCGGGCCGGCCCAGCACGTCATCGCTGGTCGTCGGCATCGCCCCGGCGGTCCTAGCGGATCTGCCCGCCTCCCTGCCGATCGCCGTCGACGTGACAGCGGCCCTGTATCACACTCAGAAGGTTCGGCGTCTGCAGCGACGTTCCACGGGCATGAGCGAGCCGATCCCCTTCGGACCGGAGGCGTTCGACGGGCACGATGCCCGGGATCCGGTGCGCGTCATGGCGTTCTTCGAGACGGAAGGCATCGGCTTCTTCGCGTTCCACGAGCTGCGCCTGACTCAACCTCAGGAGCAGGTCATCTTCGGACCGGAGGACTTCGCGCTGCCGGGGCCCCGGGCCACGAGCGCCACCGCGCCTCGCTCATGAACGGTTTGAATCCACCGTCACGTCGGTCTTCCATGGACCCGGGAGAGCGCGCGGAGTTGCTGCGCAACCTGGATTCGTTCCTGTGGGACGACGAGTTCCCCGTACCCCGGGAACGACGTTTGAGGTGTGAAGGTTGTGGGTGCGACCTGACGGGCCAGCGGCAGCGGACCTGCCCGGAATGCCGGCGTCCGTTCTATCCGGCCATCCCGGCGGCGCTGCGCATCCAGCGCAGGCGCTGCGGGTATCAGCTCACGGGGCTGATCTTGTACGGGGGACACTGGCGAGGACATCTCGGTCCGCGTCAGTTTTTCGCGGTCGGGGTGGTCTGGGCGCTGGTGGGCATGCTGATCGCATTGACATGGTAGCGGGGCGCGGCTTCCATAGCGGCGCGAGTGGGGCACTCGCGTTTCTTTCGGACAGTAGACTGTCACCGCCTGGATGCGGTGGTCTTGGCTTGGACTGAAGGAGCCTGGATCTCGTCTGATCGATTCAGTGAGCTTCAGTCGTCGCTACGCGACTTAGAAGACAGGAGGCGACTCGGTTCCCAGGACTGAAGTCCTTGTCGTTACCCACATTTCCGCGGGTTGGCGGCAGGGGTAAGCTATTGTAGCGAGTGAGCGGTT
>JAFGLZ010000144.1 GCA_016927755.1 Phycisphaerae bacterium | reverse complement strand
CTCGAGGCGACCTGCGTCCAGTCCAGTCCGTTTAATGAGAGATAGAGCGCACTTACGCCACCGAGGTTCCGCTGGTTGGCCCGCTGGTCGACGGAGACGTCAATGCCTTTGATTGTCCGGTCACCGTGGAACCTGTAGGTCAACGATCGACCTCGGTCGGGGCCATTGTTGCTCAGGGAGCCTTTCTGCCAGCGGTCGACTGTGACATTCTCGAGAAAGGCATCGTCGAGGAACTTGGCGGTGGTGAAGTCATCGCGGTATTCGAACCGCCCATTCGGGTCCGCCTTGATGTCGATGCCACGGTGTTGGGCCAAGCTGGGGCGGGGCCAGATCATCGCCGCGAGCCCCATCATCGCCGTCAATGTCATTCGGTTCGTCATGACGTCTCCAGGCGTTTCTAGTCCACGAATTGAACGATCGGTCCTTCGCTGAGACCATACACCGCCTTGGCCTGGACGCGCTGGCGGACCTCATCGAGGTGACCCATGCGCCGGAGTGTGGCCCAGCCCTGGGCGTTGTTGAAGACGTAGAGCCCGTCGGCGCCCTTATCTCGGAGCTTCAGCCAGCCGGATTCGTAGTCGAGCGGGCCGCAATGGGGGTTGATCGGACGGTCCTTCTTGTCCTCCTTGGGCGTCGGGTCGTGGATGTTCCCGCCAAGGGCCTTTCCGTTGTAATCGCAGGTGTACGTCCAGCGCGGATAGCACTTGGTCTTGGTTCCGCGGGTCATCTCGATGTACTTGGCCCAGTGGGGGCCTTCGGGCATGATGATGTCGAAGTATCCCTTCTTGGCCCACAGGGCCACGTCGATGCCCTGTACGGCCAGTCGTTCTTCCGGCTTGACGGTTGACTTGAGGTGATGGGCGTGGAAGCCGGAGACATAGTCCTTCTCGGAGAATGTGGCCGCCAGCAGGAGCTTTCGTCCCTTCTTGGCGCTGACCTCATCGACCATCTTTCGCATGGCATCACAGAAGAGGCCCATCTTGCCCACCTTGTCGGGCTCGTCGGGATTGAAGTAGACGCAGTGGCGGGTGAAGTCCAGTATGAATCCATCGACGTCATAGGTTTCGAGGATGTGGCGGACGACGCTGACGAAGTAGTCGCGGATTCGCGGCTGAGCGTAGTCGAGATGGACGTTGTTCTTGAGACGCCACTTGCTCAGGGCCTTGTAGTTCGGTCCGCTGTTGTAGATCGCTGACATCCGCAACGTGGGCATCAACTTGAAGCCGTACTTATGGGCCCGTTCGGTCATGAGCGCGAGACGGTCGATGCCCTTCTCCTGGAAGGCGCGGAAGGTTCTCCTCGCTCGTTCGTCACCAAGGCGCCGGCCGGCCGGGACGGACAAGTCGGTGTGCGGCGTGGGCACGTGCAGGGCCGTGGTGGCCCCGAGGCAGAGCCCGAAGAAGGCGATGTCGTGATAGCGGAACATCTCGATCGTGCGGAGGACGTCCGTTCGGTCCTTGCCGCCCCACATCCAGAAGCGTGAGAAGTTGTCGTCGTCGTAGGCGATCAGGCGGGGGTCGTTGCGGGCCTGATCTTGCTTGAAGGCGGCCACCTCATCGTCACTGAGTCGGACGAGGCGGATGTAGGCGAGGGAGGCCTCGGAGAACCCCCACCAGAAGGACTCGTAGGTGCCGAAGGGTTGCTGGAAGACGAGGCCCTGGCCGGTCAGGTCGGCGGCGGGTCTGTAGTTGATCTCGACGATGGCTCCGACGCGCGGCTTCGGTCGCTCGCTATGATAGGCGACCTGCTGCGGGTCCATGTGGACGAAGCAGTCGTCGCCGGTGAGACGCACGTCGACGCCACCGCCGTATGCGCCCCGGTACGTTGCGACCCAGACGGAGTACCACCCGCGCAGGGCGAGGGGGTAGGTTACCGCAGGGACGATGCAGGTATCGGGCCTATCCATGTTCCGCTCGACCGTCATGAGGATCGTGCCGCCGTCGCCGGGCTTGTCCTTCTCGTTGTACCTGCGGCGCCACCATTTGCCGGGAGTCGAGCGGTCACTCAGGGCGTCCTTCGGCGAGAGGCGCGACCAGTCGCGGAGGATGATCTGATCTCCCGGCGCGGGCGTTGCGCCACGGTCCAGGTCCTGTTGCGTTAATGTCCTCGGTTGGGCCGATGCGGCCAACGCGCCGATCATTAGGGCAATCACGTTCACTGTGGTCGATCTCCTGATCGTGGGCGGCAGGCAGGTTCATCGGCGGTGGCCTGCCAGGCAAGGCGGGATGCGATACACTACGCGTCCCAGGAAAGGGACAAGGATACCCGCTATGACGGAGCGAAGACACCGATCCTCAGATGGAATCTTGATGAGCGCGATGACGCTCGCGCTGTGCGTTGTGGCGGGTGTCGACGGTCTTGCGGCAACACCAGGGCAATCGGGCATCAGGATCGCGTCGGGGCTTCCGGTGCCCAACTCGCAACCACCGGAGTGGCGGTTGCCGGTGCTCGTCCGCGTCGGCGGGGAAGGCGTTTCACGGATCACGCCCGTTGTCGAGGTCGCGCGGGGGCGGGTTGTGGCCGTCGTTCCCGAGACGGCAGAGTGCGAGGCGGACGGGTCGGCGGTGTTCTTCGTTCGCGTGGTTGGCGACGGCTCTTCGAAGCCGCCTGAATTGATCGTCAGGATCAAGGAGATTCCGCAGGTTGTGGAGCGGAGCCGGCTGGGCGTGGGCGTGGACCTGACGCAGCTTTCGTGGGAACGGTGGTATCAGGGGGAGGGTTCCCGGCTGGAACAAGCCGATTCGGTTCCGCCGGGGTCGGTCACGTGGACGCCGGCGCACGTTCCTTCTCTCTGGCAGGAACTCGGGGTGACTTGGCTGCGGACTCGCCCGGTGATTCCTGAAGCGTGGCGGGGCAGGCCGCTCCAGCTCCGGATGCGGGCGATCGATGATGCCGACCGGACGTTTCTCAATGGGAGGGCTATCGGACAGACCACTGGTTGGGATCAGCAACGGGCCTACGGGATTCCTCAGGACGTCGTTCGATGGGGGCAGAGCAACGAGCTTCAGATTGCCGTGGACAACGTGAATGCGGGCGGGGGCTTGTATCGCACGCCGATCGTCATCACCGTTGGAGAGGCTGTTGAGGGCGTGTGGCCGTTTCCGCCAGCCGTCATGGAGGCCGAACAGCGGCGAGCGCCGGTGGGGGAGGTGGGCCCACGGGTGCCGCTGAGGAGGATGGTCGTCGACGACGGCGTTCTTCGATACGAGGACGGCATGGAGGTGGCGCTTTGGGGCGTCAACACGTACCCGCAGAGCTGGACGCAGTTCAAGAGCCTTCGATCGCTCGGCATCGATCCGTACGGGACTGTGGATGAGGACTTCGAGGACTTCGTTGAGATGGGCATCGATATCATCCGCATTCACGTGTTCGACACGGAGATCTCGGACGGCCAGGGCAATCTGATCTGCAACGACCATCTCGACATCCTGGACTACCTGGTGGCTCAGTGCAATCGGCACGGGATGTACCTGATGCTGACGCCGATCGCGTGGTGGGGGAGTCCGGGCGAGCGGCCTGACAGCTTCTCGCGGAATACGCCGAAGCAGGCGATGTCGATGTGGCCTGAGCGATGGTCGGCACAGGTAAACTACGTGAGGCAGTTCCTCAACCACAGGAACCCCTACACGAGCCGCCGGCTGGTTGACGAGCCGTGCCTTGGGCTCTTTGAGGTGATCAACGAGCCGACGTATTGGAGCTACGGCGAGATCATTGCCGGCGAGCCAGGCGTGACACACGTGAGTGTGGAGGTCTCGAAGCGGGGGCTTGCGGGTGTGCGTTCAGCCTGGGAGCGGTTCATTCCGTCGGCGGAGTGGGCGAGCCCGTGTGCCTTCGCGTGCTTCCGATACGTGACGCTTCGGCGCTACATCAACACGATGATTGGCGCGATCCGTGGGACGGGGGCGCGACAGCCGATTGCGTACAGCACGTTCGACTCGGGGGAGGTCGACATTGCCGAGGCGATTGGCGATAGCCGTTGCGACGCCATCACGCTGGGGGCCTATCCTGGGGGATTGAGCCGTATCAATGACGGTGTGAATCTGCTGGGCGAGACGAGGAACGGGGAGTTGGATTCCCGCTTCGCCATGAAGGCGCGGCTCGTGTATGAGTTCGACGCGGCCGGGATGGTCAGCCAGGTCTGCATGTATCCGGCCATGGCGAGACGTTGGCGGAATGTGGGCGTCCAGGTTGCGTGCCAATTCCAGTACGACGCGCGGTCGCTGGGGCACCTGAACTGGGACTGGCCGATCCACTACCTGAACCTCTGGCATACTCCGGGCAAGGTGGTGAGCTTCTTGATCGGCGGGGAGGCCTTTCGGCGACTGCCGCGCGGCGCCGCTTTTTCAACGCCAGCGGACGATCAGGTCTTTCCGCCTGCGGCCGTGAGCTTTCGCCGCAATACGGCTGTGCTGTGTGCGGAGGACTGCTACATGCAGACGGGGCCGACGGAGTGGCGTCCGATGTCAGTTCCCCGGAGCCCGGCGCACATCCTGACGGTGGGCTCGTGTCCGTATTTCGAGTACGAGGGCACAGGGGTCGTCGATCTTCGCATTGAGGACGACGGGGCGGAACTGCGGATCTACCCGGATGTGGAGCGACTGCAGGGCGGGTTGAGGGGGACGGTGGAGAAGCCGCTGACGCGTCTGCAGCGCCGTGAGCATAGATTCCGCCTGCTTCTGGATGGATGGCGTGATGCGAGGGTTGAGCGTTTAGGGGATGAGGGCGGGTGGCGTGGGCTTTCCGAACGGGCGGGGGATTTCGCGGCGGTGCCGGGGCGATACGGAATTACGCGATAGACTGGGGGGCTGCGGCGGCTGGCCGACGCAAGCCTCACGGTGCCATCGGCCTTCACTGATGGTTCGCCACAAAAACTCCGGAATCTGTTAGACATGGCCGTTTTGGGCCGGTAGGCTCAGCGTGTCGCGTGGGGCTGCAGGTCGCGCGAGGCGCGATGTCCTCAAATGCTGTTCGGCAATCGTGAGGACGGGAGGAGGATCTGCCATGTCTGGTGAGCCGTCGAGGCCGGGGAAGGTCTGCCGTATCTGCGGGCAGGATTGCTCGGGACGCCCTCGGACGAAGGATCGCAAGGGGAACTACTACTGCAAGGCTTGCTACGATCGCGCCGTGAAGGAGCGGTCGGCGGCCAAGCTGGCCGCGGCGACGGCGCGACCTCATCAGGTACGTCAAGCGGAGGCTTCCGCGGAGCCTGCATCCGAACCGGCCGTGACTGAAGAGCAGTTCCACGAGGAGAGCACGAGCGAGTCGCCGTTGCTGACGGAGCTCTCGGCGTTTGAGCAGTCGGGGGAGCCTGTCGACGTGGAGCAGGGGAGGTGTACGCACTGCGGCTCGCCGATGCCGGGGGGCGCGATCCTTTGCACTCGGTGCGGCTACAACGTTCAGACGGGCAAACAAGCGGAAGTGGGCGTCGGGCCGCTGGACGCCGACAAGCCGAAGGCAACTGCTGTTGCCGTCCTGGGAAAGGGTTTCAAGGCGGCGGGATCGTTTCTGCTCGGTTGCGTCCTGAGCGGCACGTTTGCGCTGGTCGGGGCGGCGCTGTGGTGCGTTCTTGCGATCGTGACTGGTCGTGAGTTCGGGCTTGTGGCGTGGGGGATCGGGCTTGCGGCGGGGTTCGGCATGGTCCTGGGATTCCGGGATAGGAACCCGCTGGCGGGAATCGTGGCCGCCGGGATTTCGGTGTTCGGGATTACCGTGGGCAAGATCGCGATCTTCGTCTTCGTGATCTACGCAATAGCAACCGGCAATACGAGCAGCACCGATCTTCAGAAGGCGATCCTTGTCCTGTCGATGACAGAAGACGCCCTCGACGAGCACGGCATCACGGACCAAGCCGAGCGCAAGGCGAAGTGGGATGCTACCGCAGAGGAGGCCAGGAAGCGCGTTGATCGGATGAACAAGGCGCAACTCGAGGCTGAATGGCAGAAGTACCAGGCCAAGGTGGAGGCCAAGCGAAGAACCGAGGCCTTGGCTGCAGTGATGGCTGAGGCCGGGGAAGAGGCTGCAACCACGCAAGAGGCCGGAGACGCCGGGAAGCCGACCACACGTGCCGCGCGTGCTTCCCCCCGTCGCGTGTTGGCAGAGGAACTCGACGAGAAAGAAGACATGGAGGAGGATCCGGAGGGCGAAGAGCTGTTCCGAGACTTCCTTAAGTTCTCCTTCGGAGGAATGGACATTCTTTTCATTCTGCTGGCGATCGCGTCGGCGTATAAGCTCGCGAGCGGGCACGGGGCGCAAGACTAGGCGGAGGCGGTGAAGGCCCGGGGGAAGGTCGGCTCGATCCTCAATGGCGGGGGAGGTGATATGCGCCCTCGGCCGTGGCTGTGTTGGCTTGAGTCATTCACCCTACCTGAAGCCAAGAAGTCGCTATGTCCAAGGCGTCCCGTCAGGATCCTCGGTGCAATATGCGTAGAGGACCTTGTTGATTCCGTCAGCGATGTTGCGGCAGTCCTTGGCGGTGTACCACTGGTTGAGTCCGATACTCACCATGCGGTCGTAGAGATCGTCGGCGACGGGGCAGTCGCCTCGCTTGTAGCCGGCTTGCTTGCCGGGCTTGGGGTACTTGGGGCAGTCGAAGCCGCAGTTGGGGTTTTCGGGGCCGGGCTCGGCCATGAGGGGGTACATGTATGAGTAGATGTGCCAATCGGGACGGGGCTTCTTGCCGCGCGTTCCGGCGGCGATACCTTCGGCTTGGAGGGCTTTGGTGATCTTGACGCTGAGGTCGACCGTCTCCGGGAAGAACCGGAGGGTGTAGCCGACCTCGCCGTCCAGGTCGTTGATCTTCTGCGGGACGATCTCCTCGAATCGCTTGAGCCGCTTGACAACGCGCTGTTTGACTGCGTTGAAACGTGTGACAGTGCCGGGCATCTTGGCGAGCTGCACGACGTTGATGGCTGCCTCGACCTCGGACATGCGGTAGTTCGTGCCGCAGAACAGCTCCCCCTTGTACCGGGGCGGCGCGAAACGATCCGGACGCCACAATCCGCCACACTCGGCGATGCCCTGGGCTCGTTCCCAGAGACGCTTGTTGTTCGTGATGAGGAGCCCGCCCTCGCCTCCGCCGACGATCTTGTAGGCGGAGATGCTGAAGATACCGACATCGCCGAACGTTCCGACCAGCCTACCCTTGACGCGTCCGCCGCAGGACTGAGCGCAGTCCTCGACGACCTTGAGCTTGTGCTTTCGGGCGATCCTCATGATCGCGGGCATGTCGGCGACGCCGCCCATCACGTGGGTCGGGGCGATGGCGACGGTTCGTTTGGTAATCAGCCGCTCAAGGCGGGCGGGGTCCATGTGTAGTGACTCGTCGACGTCGCAGAAGACGGGGACGGCCTTGGAGGTGACCACGGCGGCGGGCGTGGCGAAGAAGCCGATCGCCGGGCAGATGACCTCCTTACCGGGGCCGGCGCCGACGGCGATGAAGGCGCTGTGGAGCGCGGCAGTCCCGGACGTTACGCCGATGGCGTATTTGACTCCGAAGATCTGGCGGGCGATCCGCTCGTAGGCCTGGACCTTCGTTTCGGGCAGATCCGAGTAGTAGTTCGCCAGGAATGGGCCCTGGCCGAGATCGTCTTCGGCGACGGCCTTGCGGATGCGCTTGAGGGCGGCCGGCGTGAAGCCGAATCGCTCGGCCACGGACATGAACTCGTCGATGCCGATCTTGGGCTTGCCCTTGCCCTCGATCTTGGTGACTGCCTTGAGACCGCCCTGAAGCGCCAGTTTCTGCTGCGACATTGCCGCTCTCTCCAGTAAGGGATTCGTCCGGCCGATCCCTATCGTGAGGCGACAATATACACCTTTCCCTGCAGCGGCTCAAAGTGATCGGACAGCCCGGTGAGTTGGCGGGCTTCGGGCAGATGCTGCCGCAGCGTCTTGCCTTGGAGGTAGGGGGCCTGGAAGGTGACATCGGCGGGTTGTTCCAGGTAGTTGGCGGCGACGATGTAGATCTCGTCGCCGATGCGGAAGGCTCGGCACTTGACCTGGGCGGAGAGGGGGTTGACTCGTGGTGGTGTGACGACGGCCCCCCGGGCGACGAGTTGGGTGACCTTGGCGCCCTCGGCGATGGCTTTGTGGAAGTCGCCGAGGCGGGCGGGGTCGGACGCGACATAGCGGTAGGTCCAGAAATGGAAGGCCCCGGCGCCCTCGATGACGGCCTGATAGACGTAGCTCAGGGCTTCGGGCCCTCTCGGGTGGAGATCTTCCTTGCGGTAGGGTCCGATGCCCGCGCCGCTCTCTCGCCAGTCGAAGCACTGCGCGACGCCCCAGACGGTCTTGGTCCCTCGAGCGGCCTCGGCGACCTTGGCAAGACACGAGGCGAACGTCTTGGGCGCGAAGTAGGGGAGCGGGTAGTGGTCCATGCCCTGCCAGTCGGCGGCGGTCATGTAATCGGGATAGAGGGGATAGGTCTGTGAGCCGACGTAGACGATCATCTGTGGGTGGTAGGGGTCCTTGCGTCGGCCGGCGTCATAGTGCTTGCGGACGTAGTCTGACGACTGGCTGTTCAGGGCGGGTTCGTCGAAGTTGTACCAGGCGAGGAGCATCTTGTACTCGTCGCCGCGGATCTCCTGGCGGACCTTCTCAGGGGTCCATTGATCGTCAAGCGTCCAGGCGGTCAGCTTGTGGGGGCAGAATCGGAGCCGGCCGTCCTTGTCAGAGCGGCCGGACACGGTGGAGTTCGCGCCGAGGTCGGCTAGGACGGTCTCTTCTCCGCCATAGCAGCCAAAGGGGAAGAACGGTTTGCCGTCGACCTCGACCGTGCAGCTCCGGTGGTAGAGGGTCTTGACGGCGGTGGGGAAGGGGGGGTGTTTGGTGATCGGGACGGTCCGCTTGTAAGCGATCTTGCCTTGATCGACGAAGGTCACGTCGATCGGGTTCTCGCCGAGCGCGAGATCGGCCAGAGTGAGCTTGGCGAAGCGGACATCGCCGGTTCCCTCGAGTTGGAGGTCCTTGTCGCCGACGCGTACATGCGCCTTGACTAGCGAGGTATCCATGTAGCTGACTCTGAGCAATGCCTCGGCTTCTTTGGTGTAGTAGCTCTTGTCGGGCAGGACGATGACGCGGCGGTCATGCATCAGTGTGAAGAACTCGCGGCGCAGGAGTGAGCCGTCGACGGGATCGGTAATACTGACGACGGCGCGTCCGGCGCCCTCTTGGTCCGCGAGGTAATCGAAGGGAATCTCGATGCCGTCGCCACCGACTCGGACGCCTGAGAACGCCTGGGTCGACACGCGTCCCTTGTTGTCGACGACGTCCACAAAGACATTGACGTCGGCGGCTGTGTCAGGCAGCTCGGCGACGGCCAACGCGAGGCGGTTCGGGCCGAAGCGAACCGTGTCGGCCCCCGCGAGGAGCTGGACGTTGAAGACGTCGCCCCGCCGTTGAGCGGTGAAGTAGATGTTGGCCAGTAGCTCGGGCGGCACCACCGGCGCGGCCGAGAGCAGTAGGGTGCCGCGGCCAACCTGTTGCATCAGGAGGTACGCGCCGCCCTGATCGTCCTTGGCGACGGGGGCGTATCGCTTGTCGTAGGACGTGAAGTGCATGCCCATCGGCGGGAGCTTCTCGATGTAGGCAGGTGCGGCGAGCAGGCCGCGTCCTTCATTGTCGAGCCAGGCCTGTTTGAGGAGCATCTTTCGCTCGCCCTGACAGGCGAAACGTGGGTTGTGCGAGGCGAGCCAGTTCATGCACGTCGCGTCGGCGGCGTTGAGGACGATGACGATGCCGCCATCGGTCATGAAGCGCTGGACCGCCGGCGCGAGGGCGGCCATTCCGTTCGGATTGGCGCCGGTGGCTCCGGGCATGACGATCATGACGTTGCAGAGGGACAGGAGCGGCGTCCACTTCTCGACGTCGGGCGCGGTGAGTTGGAGGCATGGCAACTGGAAGGACTCGGCGAGCCGCTTGAGGAGGCCGGAGAAGAGACCGGACAGGCCGCCGCCGTGGACGATGCCGAGCCGAGGCATGTACTGGACGTAGTGAGACTTGTTGAAGAGGATCTTGCGGTCGGGCTGCTTGGAGGCCAGTCCGGCGGCGACGGACGAGGCGAATTCTTCCGGGGTGCCGTGCGGTGCGTAGACGTGGTAGAAGTCGGCGACGCGTCGCCAGAGGGAGTCAGTCGCGGTCAGGAGAAACCCGACCTTGTCTTTGTCCAGCTCGGCGATCTGGTTCTGAACATCGGCGGGCATGTAGTAATCGAGGGGAAGGCGCGCAACCGGCTCGAGATCGAGGGAGGCCTTGGCCCAGGCCTGTTTGAGTAGGGGGTAGGCGCGTCCGAAGCTGATGCGTTCGTACTCGGCCATGACGGCCGGTGGACGAGCGCCGGCCTGCGAGAGTGCTCGAACGACGCCACGATAGAGCCAGTAGTCCCAGTAGCCGTAGACGCCCAATGCGACGTCCGGTTGGATGGCGCGGGCCTTCTGGACGGCCTTGGCCATCTCGCCCTGGACGAGTTGGGAGAGGAACTCGTAGTACTCGCCGCCGGTGGTGGAGTTGCGGACCCAGTTGACCCGGTCGTGTCGGCCTTTGAGCTTGGCGAGCTTCGCGTCGCCGGGGTGCTTGGCGGTGAGAAAGGCATTCCAGCAGACGTCGCTGAAGCAGAACATCGGGCCGTATTCATTGCCCGCGAGGGTTGCCTGATAGTCGAACAGGCCTCCCGCCAGCGCGTGGTCTTTGGCGAGCTGTGCGATCCGCGCGACGCGTGGCGTGACGATCTTGTCCCAGTAGTCCGTGTCCCCCGGCGAGACGCACGGGCTGGCGGCCACCGCCTCGACCGCTCGAACGAACCCGCCCTTTGCGCCGGTGTAGTCGGGCGGCCCGAAGAGGCGGATCGCCACGAGACAGCGAAGGCGGTGACGCTTGGCGAGCTTGCCCCAGCGGGCGATGGAGGCGACGAACGCGGGGTCGTCAAGGTCGCCTTGCGTGCGGAAGGGGACGACGATCGTGTTGACGCCGGACTTGGCGAAGGCCTCGACGACGGCGTCGGGGGCGTCGGGATGGAGCTCGATGCCTCGTAGCGGCTCGGCGCCGGAGACACTGAAGGTACATACAGCGATGGCGAGCGAGCTTGCCCAGATCGTTACGCTTGTCATGGGACGTTCTCCCTTGCTGTTGAGTCAGTTGGTGCGATGCTATCAGGGCCGCAGAAGGCTACCAAGGAGAAGGACAGCGGCGGCACAAGACCCGACATCGGCTGACGAGTCCCGACAGGTTTGCCCTACCGGCAGAGGGACTTCATGTTCTCTGGCGACACTACTCAGGATCAGCCCCGTCGGCATTCGCCGACATGCCATCAATGGTGTCGCGCGAATGTCCGCAGCTTCATCTTGGCGGAAGAGGAATTGCCGTTGACTAGCGGCAGGGTCAGACGGTTTACAGGATGCTTCGGATGCTGCCAGGCAGCAGGTACTTGCCGGCCGCCGAATGTTCCGTCTGGGGCAGACTGATCGCCGCTCAAGTAACTGCCGGCGTGCGAACACTTTGGCACGGCACAGACTCTCTCCCTGCCTCGCGTGACGCGAGGCGAAGCTACATGGGGTGCGGACCTGCACATTTCAGCGGGGAGCCAGTCTAAATAACCGTCTCCAGAAGGATGGCCGTGGCCCGTCAGGGCCTGATGGTTCGGGGGGTGATAGGGGCGTCGGGGGCTTCCGTGGCCCTCGCGAGACGGACTCAAGGGACCGTTCGTAGACCATGCTCTGGGTCATCGAATCGAAGGTCAACTCAATACGGTGTTCGACCTCAGCAAGGCCGCAACCCTCGTCGATTCGTCGCAAGAACACGTTGAAGTAGCTGGAAGAAGCACCCTTGAGCCCCTCGAACGACACCTTTGCAGAAGGTTCTCTCTCGAGAACTCGGAGAACCACCTCAGCCAAGGCGAGGCCGCTTCTGACAACTGAACCCTCCTCATCAAGATGGGCCGTTGCCATGATTGGGATGGCGTCGTTTCTCAGATCAACAGTACCCATCGCTACTAGCTCGTTACCGGCAGACTGAAGAACACCCCAGTTCCATTATATCGGCATTCCGCGGGAGGGGATGCGAGAAGACGTGAAGGAAGATCCTTCCCGTCTCGGTGCTCGATGAAGGCAACATCGGATACGATGAAGATCTCGCCGTGTAAGCGAGTAATAATACTCCATAAGTTGCTTATTCCCAATCCCAAGTTGTTTGGCCGAGAAAGAGCCGTATAGTCTCCCCTCGTGACCCAGGTAAGCGCTGTCGTCGGGGTGGCGCTGGGGTATCGTTCGTTGAGCGTCTTGCAGATGCCAAGGCCTCGGTCAACGATGGCGACCCTAACCTGGCGCTTCGTGGCGACGAAGCGCGCAGACATGAATCCTCCGATGGGGGATCGTGAATGATCCTCAATATTCTGGACAACTTCATTAACGCAGATCCTAAGCTGCTCTTCGGACTCTCGGGATAGATCGATGTGCTTCCGCGCCAGGCTGACAACTGAGTCTGCGTCGTTGAACGTGGCTCTGCGGAACTGCTTGATCGCCATGACCGTTGGTGCTCGCCCTCCGGGTGGGGGACCGGGTTCGTCCTGTGGTTGCCTGGATAGCAGCGCCTGTAGCCCGCTAATCCGCCAGAATGCACGGAGTTCCCCGGGCCCTTCGGGTTGCATCACGGCGAATCGGTAATCTAGGCGTTGCATGTCGCATATGGCTGCACCCAGAAGGGCTGCCGCATCCGGTCCCAGATAGTGGCAGTTCGTCAGATCAATGACCCTCTGAGCAGGCCCTGTGTATCTCGCGATGTACCCTAGCCGATCGAGTAGGGCCTTCACCGATGGTAGAGCATCGTTGACGTTGAAGTCGACCTTGCACACAAGAGGTGCTGCCACTGGAGGTCTCCTCAAGAAGGACTAGTCCTTCACAGGCCACTAGCTTGGCATGAGTTCCGCTCGCGCCAATCCTGCTGGCCGTATCCACGGACCAGACCCCAGCACGTCCAGGTCGCGTGCTGGCTCGCCGCGCCGCCACCGTAGCACAATTCGATGGCGGCCCTAGTCGATGTCAGCCACCATCCGCCGCAGGCCTCAATGTGGAGAACACCTCACTCTCAGCTTCCCGCCAATACCGCCTAGTTCACGACGTTGCGCAGAGGCAACCCCTCCAGGACGCGCCGGCAGGCTTGGGATGCCTTGACGCGGATGTCCATGATGCCGGCTTCGCAGTAGAAGGCCGAGTGCGGGTTGACGATGACGCGATGGTGTGCGGGGTGGCTCGGATCGCGCCATGCGGCGATGAGGGGGTCGTCGTCGGCTGGGGGCTCGGTTTCGAGCACGTCGATGGCGGCGCCGGCGAGCTGTGCGGAGGCGATTGCGTCCGGGATGGCGTCGGTGTCGACCAGGGCGCCGCGAGCAGTGTTGACGAGATAGGAGCCCTTTGGCATCCGAGCCATGGCGGATGCGTCGACGATTCTGCGCGTCTCGTCCGTCAGACAGCAATGAAGGCTGACGACGTAGGCCTCGGCGAGCATGTCGTCGAGCTTATCGAAGCGGCGTAGCCCGCCGAGCGCCTTGTCGGCGCCATCCGGCACATAGGGGTCGTAGAAGAGGACATCCATGCCGAGGGCCTTGGCTCGAAGGGCCGCGGCCGTTCCGATGCGGCCTAGGCCGATGATGGCGAAGGTGCTCCCTCGCAGTCTGCGAAGGGGCACGGCCTCGTGGTGGGCCCATGGGCCCTGTGCGGCGCGGAGTCGGGAGTTATAGAGGTGGACGCCGCGTGTCATGGTGAGCATCATGCCGATGGCGGAGTCGGCGACCTCCTCGGTTCCGTAGTCGGGCACGTTGGCTACGGGGATGCCGCGGGACCTGGCATACGTGCGGTCGATGTTGTCGAAGCCGACGCCGCAGCGAATGATGAGCTTGCAGTTGGTCAGACGCTCGATGGTGCGGCGCGTGACGGAGAGGCTGTGATAGACCATGATTGCGTCGGCGTCGTCGATGCGGTTGCCGAACTGGTCCTCGGACGTCGCGTCGAGGGCGACGACGTCGGCAAGATTGCCGAGGATTCGTCGTTCGGGTTCGAGTTCATCACGGATGAAGTCGGCGATGACAACCTTGGCACGTTTGGGCATGGCGCCTCCTTTGGCGAATGTCCCGCACACGATAGCGGGGTGCTCAACGGGGGGTCAAGGCATGGATATCGGATGAAAAGCGCATATCATGTCAGGCCGTTTGCCGGCAGAGGCGTCCGTCAACGATCGGAGACAACCATGCATCGCACTTTCCCACGGATCCTACCACTAGTCATCATGGCCCAGATGTCATTCAGGCAGGGCATTGTCCTGGGGTCGGAGGCGCTGGAGGGGGCGTCGGGCCAGTCAGGTCTCGTGCCGAACGCCTCGTTCGAGGAGGGGCAGACCGGCCCGAGTCAGTGGAAGCTCGAAGGGGGGAAGGGAAGCTGGTCGGATCAAGCCCACACCGGCAAGCGGAGCGTGGCGGTTACGGGTGAGGGCTCCGGCTCGAGCTGCTGGCGCTGCACGGCGTTGACGCTCAAGCCGCGGACCGTCTACCGGGTAACGACGTATCTGAAGACGTCTCCGGGGACGGGCGGGGGATGCCTCATCGTGGGGCCGTCGACGAACAACCGAGACTACGGCGCTTCGGAGAAGTGGGGCGAGCGGGGGTTTGTCTTCGTCACGCCGGATGACACCGCGGGGGCATTCCTTCGCGTGGGCCAGTGGGAGGTGCCGGGGACGGTTTACTACGATGACGTCAGTCTGCGAAGCGTGGCGCCGATCCGCGCCAAGGTGGGGGGGCAGGAACTCGGTTGGGGGGAATCCATCAAGGACGGGAAGTACATCGCCGAGCCGGATTTCAACGGCGAAGGGTCGAACGAGTTTCGCGGGCTGGTGTCACACACGGCCGGGTTCAACAGCTACCGCTGGGTTTTCGGCGGTGGGAGTACGGTCGTCTACCGGCACGAGCTGAACAAGGTGGACCAGACGTCGGGGCAGGTGACGGTTACGGTCGGGTACTACCAGAGCGGGAAGCTCTATGTGGAGGCGAGCAAGGACGGCAAGCAATGGACGGGGCTTGGGGAACTGGGCCAGCAGGGGGGCAAGACGCTCACGGTTCCTGCGTCACTGTTTCCCGCGTCGAGCATGTGGATTCGGCTGAGGGCATCGGGCGGCGCGGCGGTTCAGGGGGACTCGGCCCCGGGCAGCTTGCAGGTCCACGGCTACGGTTACGAGGCGAGGCTGGGGGCGGCGTTGCCTGACGCGACGGGGTCGACGGCCTATCTGGACGTGTTGCGGGACGACCCGGGTATTCAGATTACGGTCGATGAGATCGTGCCTCCGACGTCGCCGCGGTCGGGCGTCATCGGGCGGATCCGCTCGACCGCAGGGGGTGGCGCGATTACCGTGCGGGTGGTCGCGCTCCGTGACGGCAGAGAGACTTCCCGCAACGAGAAGCGTCTCGATCTCGAGACCGGGAAGGCGATTCCGTTTGAGCTGCCGATATCGCTCCGGCAGGCGGGCGTGTACACGCTGGCGTTGAGCGTCGAGGACACTCAGGGCAAGGAGCGATTTGCCGCTAGGGCTTCCGTGTCGCTTCCGATCCTGCACTCGTCGGACTATGGATACCTGCTGCAGTCCGACGATGTGGGCGATCTGTGGTGGTGCGAGGGCACTTACAAGGTGAGCAAGGGGAGGCTCGCGCCGGAATCGAAGGGCAAGCCGGCGCAGATCGTTGCCGCGGGCCATGAGTATGAGCCCTTCCAGCTTGTGCTGCGACCGAAGCGGGATCTTCGGAACGTGCGGATCGAGGCAAGTGATCTGGCGGGCTCGGCCGGCAGGATCAGCCGGGAGCACATCACGATCGATCGCGTGGCATGGGTGCGCGTCGGTTCACCGACGGACGCCGTGGGCTGTATCGGCGACTGGCCGGA
This sequence comes from Phycisphaerae bacterium, assembly GCA_016927755.1. Lineage (GTDB taxonomy): Bacteria > Planctomycetota > Phycisphaerae > UBA1845 > JAFGLZ01 > JAFGLZ01. Next base: position 18,512 of record JAFGLZ010000144.1, on the reverse strand, counting down.
TCCGCTGCCTTCGTGCGACAAGCCGTTCGACGTTTCGGCGGGGACGAATCAGCCACTGTGGATCACGATCTACGTGCCGTCCGAGACGCCGGCGGGCGAGTACAAGGGAAGCGTCACGGTCACGGCGGACGGTGGTTATCGTCGGGAGGTCTCGATTGCGGCACGGGTGCTGGGCTTTGCGCTGCCGAAGGAGGCGCACGTCTTCGCGACGTTCGGCTTCAACCCCGAGAACGTCCGGAAGTACCACAATCTCAAGACGGAGGAGGAGTACCGACAGGTTCACGACCTGTACATGAAGAACTTCGCAGCCCATCGCATCTCCCCGTACGACCCGATGATGCTCGACCCGATACGGGTGGAGGTGGTGACCGGGCTGAACTGGGACGGCGGCAAGCGGGTCTCGGACGAAAAGGCGAGCGGTTCGTATGCCCTCATACTCGTGGACGACTCGACGAAGGGCGAGGTTGCGGCTGGCAGCAGGGAACTGATCGGGATTGACCCGAAGGGCAGCTACATCCTTCGCTGGAAGGCCAAGACTGCCAAGCCTGGGCAGCAGTACATGCTCACGGTGTATCACCACGACAAAGACCGGAAGTGGATTCCGTACCACAACCTTGACATCGTTCTGACCGGGACCGGCCAGTGGCAGGACGGCGAGTACGCCGTAAGGGGACGGGCGCCGGAGCAAGCTCGATACGTCCGAATTGGGCTGAGACCCGCCCGGTGGACCGAGGCGGGCGAGAATACGGGGACGGCCTGGTTCGACGACATCTCGTTCAGACAGGCCCATGGTGGTCCGGAATTGGTGAAGGATGGGGGATTCGAGGGCGGATCGGACAAGCTCGACGTGAAGATCGATTTCGCCGCGTTCGACCGGGCGGCCGAGAAGTACTTGGACGGGTACGGCTTCACGGCGTTCAAGCTTGGGGTTCAGGGCATGGGGTGGGGGACGTTCCACGAGCGCAGCAAGGGCAGCATCGGCGGGTTCGAGCAGGGGACGAAGGAGTACGATATCCTGATGAAGAAGTACCTCGGGCAGGTCGAGGCGCACCTTCGCCAGAAGGGCTGGTTGGATAAGGCGTACGTCTACTGGTTCGACGAGCCGGAGCCGAAGGACTACGACTTCGTCAAGGAGGGGATGGCGGTTCTCAAGCGATCGGCGCCCGGACTGACGCGGATGTTGACGGAGCAGCCGGAGCCGGCGATGTACGGCAGCGTTGACCTGTGGTGTCCGCTGACGGCGTCCTACAGCGAGAAGGTCTGCCGCGAGCGGCAGGCGCTGGGCGAGCGGATCATGTGGTACGTGTGCTGCGGGCCGAAGGAGCCGTATGCCACGCTGTTCATCGATCACCCGGCGATCGACTTTCGCATGTGGCTGTGGCAGACGTATCAGCACGATGTGGAGGGCATCCTGATCTGGGAGTCGACGTACTGGACGAGCGACTGCGCCTACCCGGAGCCGAACTACCAGAACCCGTGGGAGGACCCGATGAGCTGGGTGTCGGGGTATTCGACACCCGTGGGGACGCGTCGAGCCTGGGGCAACGGGGACGGGCGGTTCGTCTACCCGCCGAACCCAAAGGGCGCGGCCGACAAGGCGACCAAGTACGTTTGCGGGCCCGTGAACACGATTCGCTGGGAGATCCTTCGAGACGGGATCGAGGACTTCGAGTATCTGTGGCAACTTCGGCATGCGGTGCGGATGCTGGAGAAGCAGGGCAAGCGTGGGCCGGAGATCGAGGAGGCCAAGCGGCTGACGGTCGTTCCGGAGGCGGTCAGCAAAAGCTTGACGGAGTTCACGTGGGACCCGCAGCCGCTGTATGAGCACCGACGGAAGGTGGGCGTGGCGTTGGAAGGCCTGCTGGCGAAGTACAATCTTCACATTCAGACGAAGTGATCGAGGGTGACCATGTTGGAATCGCGTTGGATCAGTGTGGTGGCTATTGCGGTGATTGGGTTTGGATCAGTTACCGCGTCGCGGCTTGCCGGGGAGGCGGCGTCGACGGAGACGCGACAGCAGGAGATTCAGTTGCCGAAGCCCAAGACGTCGGGCGGGATGTCGTTGAACGAGGCGCTGGCCAAGCGCCGCACGCAGCGCAAGTTCGCGGACAAGGCGTTGTCGATCGAGCAGATTTCGCAGCTCTGCTGGGCGGCCCAGGGCATCACGGAGGCGGAGCGGGGGCTTCGCACGGCGCCGTCGGCGGGGGAGCTGTACCCGATCACGGTCTATCTCATCCGGAAGGACGGCTTGTTCGAGTACGTGCCCAAGGCGCATGCGCTCAAGAAGCTCAAATCCGACGACATTCGGTCGGGTTCCGATGCCGGGCCGTTGGGCAAGGCGGGGATTCGTTCGGCGCCGGTGTGCATGGTGGTGGCGATGAACGTCTCACGGCTGGCGGCGCGGTGGCCGGATAACGCCGATCGCTACTGCCTGCTGGAGGCGGGGCACGTCGCAGAGAATGTGCTGCTTCAGGCGACGGCGCTCGGCTTGGTGGCTACGCCGGCCGGTGGCGTGGACGGGGAGAAGGTCGTCGAGGTCCTCGGCCTGCCGAGCGAGATGGAGGCGGCGTACGTGCTACCGGTGGGATATCCCGTTGCCGAGAAGCGATGAGGCCCCATCGGTAGGGAACCCCGGCGCCGTCAGAACCACGCGGCCAAACGGCGAGGCGCGATCTCGGGCGCGAATTCGTGTCCCCCACCGCTGAAGCGGTGGGCCACCCAGTCTTTCCGTCCGTACGCCGGGCTGGCTAGCCCGGACGGATAGTCGCACCATTTATGAAACGCGGTACTAGGAAGCGATCTCCAAGACGACGATCGTATCGACGTCGTCGCGTGCTTCCTCGGGCACGGACAGAATCGTCCCGCTCTTCTCCTGGCGGACGGTCACCGGCTTGTTGCCGTGATACGTTCGCGCGCCGGTGATTCGCGTTCTGATCGCCGGCAAGGTTAGTTCCGGTGACCGTTCGAGGACATGGACGTAGATCTTGCCTTCCTTGTGGACGCTGGCGCCCCAGGGGCCCGGTGGGAAGGGGCCGCCGCGGGTGCCGTAGATGGTCTGGCCATTCTTGGCCATCCACTTGCCGATGCCTTCGAGGCGCTCGACGAACTCGGGTTGGATGGTTCCATCCGGCTTCGGGCCGACGTTCAGGAGGAAATTGGCGTTGTAGCCCGCCGCCCGCACGAGGTAGTGAATCAAGTCAGTGGTGCTCTTGTAGTTCCTGTCGTTCTTGTTGTAGCCCCAGGCGCGATTGATGGTGTCGCAGGTCTCCAGGGGCAGCTCGCCGATCTTGGCTTCCTTGTTGAAGCCGGCGGTGTTCTTTCCAGGCAGGTCCTTCTCGAACATCTGGTAGTCCTCGCCGGGGAAGGGCGGGACGTGGTGGTTGTTGCCGATGAGGGCCTGTGGCTGCAGCTCGTGGATGAGGGTGTAGGTCTTGCCGAGTCGCCAGTCGGCGTCCTTGCGATCCCACCAGCCGTCGAACCAGATGCCGCCGATCTGGCCGTAGTTGGTGCAGAGCTCCTTGATCTGACCGTCCATGTAGTCGAGGTAGCGGTACCACTGTCCGGAATCGGGACGACCCGAATGCCGGCCCGTCCGACCACGGGGGTAATAGCCGGGATGGCGCCAGTCGAGGTGCGAGTGATAGAAGAACAGCTTGATTCCGTGACGGCGGCAGGCCTCGGCGAGCATCTTGAGCACGTCCTTCTTGTAGGGCGTGGCGTCGACGATGTCGTAGCCGGACACCTTGCTGTCGAACATGGCGAAGCCGTCGTGGTGCTTGCTGGTGATGGTGATGTACTTCATGCCGGCCTGCTTGGCGAGCTTGACCCAGGCATCCGCGTCGAACTTGACGGGGTTGAACTGGGGCGGCAGCTTCTCGTAGGCATCGATGGTCATCTTCTTGTGGTGCATGACCCACTCGCCGTTGCCGAGGATGCTGTAGACGCCCCAGTGGATGAACATGCCGAACTTGGCGTCCTGGAACCAGTTCCTGGCGGCGAGATTCTCCGGCGGGGGGGTGTAGGAGCGTTGACGCTCCTTGGCCGCATAGTCCTCGGCGGCGAGTGCCGCTGTGGAGACGGCAACGATCAGCAGACAGGCAATCAGACGCAGGCGAGATGAGACGTTCATGGTACGGACCTCCCAGCAATCCCCCGGACCATCTCGTATCGATCAGTCGTTGGCCTCATGCTGCCACGAGACCCAAGCATCCTCAGCGACACTTCACGGGCGCGCCGCCCTTGGCCGAGGAGGCCTTGATTGCGTCCCAGAGCTTGGCCATCCGCAGGCCCACCTCGGGCGGGCAGGGGTTCTTCATCTTCTTGGCGCGGACCAGCAGGAACTGCTCCCAGACGCCTTTGGATGCGGCGACCTTGATGGGTTTGTACTCGGCGCAGCCGTGACGCTGCATGTCCAGCGACTCGCCCCAGACGCCGGTGCGGATGATGGCCTTCTGGCAGAAGACCTGGATTTGCGACTGGCAGGACGGAATCGCCTCGCCGCAACCGTGGATGGTGACCATGGCGCCCGACTTGAGGCGCCCCATGATCGCGGCCAGTGTATCGACGGGGCGGCCGCAATTGTCCAGCCAGGCTGCGACCTCGGCGAAGTCCTGGCCGGCCAAGTCCGTGACCGTATTGAGCATGTGCGCGCCGGTGTCGAACATGAACCCACCGCCGGCGATCTCGGGCACCTGCCGCCACTGGCCGACTTGGTTGGGGCCCCAGTTCTGCCAGACGGTGCCGCTGATCGTCAGGAGCTTGCCTACCTTGCCGGAGCGGAGCATCTTGACGGCGGTTCTGACCTGGGGCGATAGGCTCCCCGGAAACGCCACGACGAGCAGCTTGCGTGTCTTGTCTCGGACGCGGATGAGGCTGCGGGCCTCCCTGGCGTTCATGACCATGGGCTTCTCGAGCAGGACGTCGAGCCCCGCCTGGAGGCACGCCTTGGTCTGGTCGTGATGGTAGGCGTGCGGGGTGATGATGAAGGCGGCGTCCAGCTTGCCCTTGTACTCCTTGAGGAGTCGTTTGAGATCGGGCTCGTTCGGCGGGGGAGTCTGACGGGCCTTGGTGAACATCTCCGCCGTCATCTCGTAGGCCTTCCTTGACGGCTCGCAGACGACGGGGATCCGCGTCGTACTCCGCATTTTGAGCATCGCGTTCAAATGGGCGCGAGCCATGCCGCCGCAACCAATGATCGTTACCCGAACGGGTCGCTTCCTGGCCATGGATTCTTCCTCTAAAGGGATCGCCAACCTTGCCTCAGCCGGCCGCATATGATAGACGCTTGATGGTCCGTTTCATACCTGCCAGATACGTCATCTGACAGATCGGACGAGGAGACGTGGATGACCCAGATCAGCGACCGAATCGGCATCTCGACGCACTTCCTCCCATCGACACACGGGGAGGACGTCTACGACGCGATTCGCGCGGTCCACGAGGCGGGATTCAAAGGGTTCGAGATCGTTCCGACGCTGGACCAGGCCCAGTTGGGCTTCCCCGAGAACCATCCGAACGTCGGCATCGATCTGTTCGACGCCACGTCGGACGAGATCACGAGGCTCAAGGAGGCCCTGAGCGTTTTCGATTGGGTGACCGTCCACTCACCGCACTTGGACTGGAACCTCTCCAGCGCGAACCGGCATTTGCGGCGGCTGACGTGGGATTACTACGACAAATGCCTGGAGTTCGCCGCGGAGCTTGGCGCGACGGCGATGACGTATCACGGCGGGCAGCCGACGCCCGGCTTTGTTCGAAGGCCGGAGAGACTCTGGGACCACGACGCTGCCTTCGCCGAGCACTTGATGCCCCAGGCCAAGGTGTTGGGCATTCCGGTCGGTTATGAGGCAGGATCTCTGGCTTACCTCAAGTACGTGGCGGATCGCGTGGACGGCTGGGGCATCAACCTGGACATCGGCCACGCCTACATGGCTGCGGGAACCGACGAGGGTTTCTTCGCGTACATTGACGAGTTCGCCGGTCGGATCGCCGAAGTCCACATGAACGGCGTGAACCATTACTGGGGGCGGTTCATGGAGCACCAGCCGCCGCACCTGAACAACACGATCGATTACCAACGAACGTTTGAGCGGCTCAAGGAGATCGGCTACGAAGGTCCCATTGTCTGTGAGATCCAAGGCCAGGACATCGCGCAGGTCGTGCGGCATTGCAGTGAGGCCAAGGACGTTATCGTTGGCATCTGGCAGGGATCTACGAGACTTTCGCAGCGATGGCATGTCGGCGAATCGGCCACACCGAGCGTGGAGACTAGAGCCGCATCAATCCGTCGATCGCGACCCAACATCGTGCTGATCGTGGCGGACGACATGGGTTACGGCGACATCGGGGCGTTCGGGGGCGACATGGTACAGACGCCCGGGTTGGATGCGCTTGCGATGCATGGGATCTGCCTCAGGCAGCACTACTCCGGCTCGCCCGTTTGCGCTCCGGCGCGTGCGGCGCTTCTGACGGGGCGGTATCCGCACCGGACGGGGGCGATCGACACGCTCGAGGGCAGGGGGCTTGATCGGCTGAGTCTGCGCGAGACGACCCTGGCCGATGTGCTCTCCGCCGGCGGCTATGCGACGGGGCTGGTGGGCAAGTGGCACCTTGGGGCGTTGGACCCGCGATATCATCCGCGGGCTCGAGGGTTCCTGGACTTCGTGGGCTTTCGGGGCGGTTGGAGCGACTACTGGCAGTGGCGGCTCGACTACAACGGGCGATTCCACAAGGCCGACGGTCGCTACCTCACGGACGTCTTCACCGAGGAGGCCGTCCAGTTCATCGATCGCCACCGCGACGACCCGTTCTTCCTTCACGTCACGTACAACGCGCCGCACTTTCCATTGCAGGTTCCGGACGAAGACGCGAATCCATTCCGCGAGACGGGACGGTTCACGGAGGGCGTCTCGCTGATCTACGGGATGAACCGACGGATGGACCAGGGGATCCAACGCATCCTCGATGCCCTGGAGCGACACGGGCTCACCGAGGACACGCTCATCCTATTCACCAGCGACAACGGCCCCCAGTTCGGCGGCGAAGGCGATATGAACACCGATCGCTACAACGGCCACTTCAACGGCTGCAAGGGCAACGTCTACGAGGGGGGCATTCGGGTGCCGGCCATCCTTCGCTGGCCTGCCGGGCTGGACGGTGGGAGGCAGTCCGGCGCGTTCATGCACTTCACGGACTGGTTTGCGACGCTGTTGCAGGTCGCGGAGGTCGCGGTACCCAAGCGCCTCGACCTTGACGGCCATGGCAGGCTCGAGGTCCTGAGAGGGGAGCCGGATGACGTCGATCCCCGCCGGTTCTGGCAATGGAACCGCTACACCCCAGTGCCCAACTGCAACGCCGCGATGCGCGACGGGCCCTGGAAGCTTGTCTGCCGTGAGATCCCCGAGGCCATGTGGCTCACCGAGGCGGACATGGAGACCGACCGCAAGCTCAAGTACGAGCCTGAAGGTATTACCGACATCTGTCGCGACCCTGAGCCCGAGCGGGACATCCCTTCGGCGCAGCCGCCGCTGTTGTTCAATCTGGAGGAAGACCCCTACGAGCAGAACGACCTGTCCGAGGGGCATCCAGATCGAGTCCGCTCAATGCAGCACGAACTGGAGAACTGGTTCGAGAAGGTCGAATCCGAGCGAGAGAGACTTCACGAATAGACAAGCACAACCGGCCAATCCGCGTGTCGATTGGCCCGAATCCGGCATGTCCACGCTTCGATTTGCCGGCGTCTTCTAATTGCACTCCGGTTCAAGCGGCCCGGCCAACTCCTTCAGGAAGAAGAGGCGCCCGGGAAGCGTCGGCATGAAGCTGCTGGTCACCCAGGGGTCGGGTCCGTAGCGGAGCGTGCACCACAGGGACAGGCCCTGCCACGACATGCCACGCCCGAGCGCGCCGTCGCAGCCGCCGATGATTCGGTCGGCTTGGAGGAAGAGCCCGGGGCCGACGGTGTTGGCATAGCAGGGGACCAGCGTCGTGCGGCTCTTGAACGACGTGATGGCGTTCTGCTCGATCGTCAAGGGATGGAGCCGGGCGCCGATGCGGTGCGTCTGGGCCTTCCACTTGTCGACGGAGTCGAATTCAGCGGCGAAGTGGGGCTCCCAGAAGGCGATGTGCATCGCCCGGCCGATGCCAAAGACGACGGTCAGTCGTCCGCCCTTGTCATGAAGCTCCTTGATCTGCTCGGCGTATCGGGGCAGGGCGTCCTTCGTAGCGAAATGCCGCTGGTTGGGCTCGGGGGCGGCCCCGGCGAGCGGGCCGTAGAAGGCTTGGCCCATTGCGTCCTCGAAGCTGCCCGGCTCCGAGCCGGGCAGGGTGTTGCCCTTCTCGTCGGACCATTCATCCATGTTAAAACCATGCAGATGCTTGCAGGAGACGTCCCACTCCTTGAGGAAGTAGACGGCCCACTTGTACATGCCCATGGGCCCGACGGGAAGGATCATGATGCACGGGCGACCGTCCTGGCCGGTCTGGCGGATCTCCATGGCGATCTCGTGGCCCATCTTGATGTCGAACTCTTCGAGCGTCTCACAGGGCACGGGCTCGAACCGAGGATTCCACCACGGCTGGCGGTCGCAGATCGTCTCGGGGGGGTTCGAGCAGCAAGCGTCCATCTTCGCCAGGTCCCACCCGGCGGGGAAGAACCCGTCGAGCATGGAGCCTTTGATGGTGGTCAGCAACGTTGTGGCCATCTTTGATCCTCCCGCAAGCACGTTTTGCCGGTGCAGCGATCAGCGCGGCGGGCAGGCTCCGCGATTTCGTCGCAGAGCCTGCCCACGCCGACCGATCGTTCTCGAGTCCACGGTGTTTGGCGGCTACTTGGCGCCGTAGATTTCCTCCGTCGTTTTGTTGAACCACTCGACGCACTTGGCGAGCTCTGGCATGTTCGTCGTCCAATTGTGCTCGTACTCGATGGAGAAGATGCCGGTGTAGCCCTGCTTCTTGAGTTCCTCGAGGACGCCTCGCACGTCGCCCTTGCCGGTGCCCCAAGGAACGTCATGCTCGCCGGGACGGCCCATCTTGTTGAGGTCCTTCAGGTGCGAACTAACGATCCGGCCCTTGAGTGCCTTGACGGCCTCGAGCGGCACGATGCCGGATCGCATCCAGTGCCCGGTGTCGGCGCAGGCGCCGATGCGCTTGCTGCAGTTCTTGGTGGCCTCCAAGACGGCCTTGTAGTTCCAGTACCTGCTGGGCTGGGGGTGATTATGCAGGCCGACGCTGATGTTGTACTCCTGGGCCAGCTTGTCGATGGCGGGCAAGTCCTCGGGCGAGGGCTCGGAATTGATGACCCCGATGCCCATGTCCTTGCAGAAGTCGAAGACCTTGCGGTTCTCGGCTTCGTCCTTGCCCAACCCGACGACGCCATAGCCAACGGCCTTGATGCCGGCCTCGGCGAGCTTGTCCTTGACCATCTTCCGGTATTCGGCGGACGCGCCATGACTGAACTGGATGTTCTTCTTGTCCGGGCTGAGCCGCTGGCCGGGAAACAGCTCCACGTACTTGATCCCCAGCTCCTTGCACTTGTCGATCGCCTCGAAGAGTGTGTAGCGGTTGAAGGTGTACACCTGCATGGAGAGCTTCCATCGACCGCACTCCTCCGCGGCCAGTACCGATTGGCACATCGTCAGGCCCGCCAGGACGGTCAGGACACCCAGTGACAAACGATTCGTCCGAAACATGATCAGCGCCTCCTTCAGTAGTGGTGTTGGCGAGGCGGGTCCGAGCCCGGCTCGCGCCCAAAGTCGATTTTCAGTGTCCCGGCAAAGTACGCGCGCCGGGCTTCGGCGTCAAGCCGTCCGGGTCGGAGCGGTAGGGGGGCAGGGGGCTCAGGCCTGGCCGTAGAGCTCGTCGGTCACCTCCTGGAAGAAGGCGGCGCAGCGGGCGATGTCGGGCACGGAGTCGTCCCAATTATACTCGTACTCGACCGAGATCACGCCACGGAAACCCTGCCGGTGGAGCTCAGTCAGGATGCCCCGCGCGTCGCACGTGCCCTGGCCCCAGATGGTATCGTGCGCATCTTCCTCCGGTGGGGTGATGTCCTTGAGGTGAACGGTCTTGATGTGGCCCTCGAGCTTGCGGATCGCTTCGACGGGATCCAGGCCGCTCCGCTTGTAGTGGCCCGTGTCCGGGCACACGCCGATCCTGGGATCGTGGCCGGCGATGGCATCGAGGACGACGTCCGGGCTCCAGTAGCGACTCGGTTTGGGGTGGTTGTGGATCGCCACAGTGACGTCGTATTCGGCGACGAGCCTATCGACTTGGTCGAAGCCGTCCGGTTCGATTTCGCACACCAGCGTCTCGATGCCCATATCCTTGGCGAACTCGAAGGTCCGCCGGTCAGCGGTCTCGTCCTTACCGAAGGGACCGCCAAAGCAGTTGACGAGCGTCTGACCGTTCTCGGCGAGCTTGGCCTTGACGAGGTCGCGCAGTTCGGGGATCAGCTCGGGCCCGGTCTTGACGTCCGGATGCTCGGGGCTCAGCGCCTGGCCCGGATAGAACTCGATGGCCTCGATGCCGAGTTGCCTGCACTTGTCGAGCGATTCGAACGCGGTGAATCGGTTGAACGTGTACGTCTGCAAACCCAAGCGCCATCGGCAATGACTGCATGACATGGTGATAGGCTCCTGCCGTCGATGTCTCGTACAGCGGATCCCCGGTCGACGAGGATCGATCCGCCGCAGCAAGCTACGCGGCGATGCGTGGGGCGTCAAGCGGCCGGGGCGATGTCCGATGCGGCTCCGCCGCCCGTTGTCTCGGGCCGAGCGAGCGAGTAGGATGAAGGATTCTGATTGGGGCAGCAGGCCGCTTATCGGGAGGATGCGTTGGATGCCGTCTGACGAAACCACCATGGACAAACTGGTCGCCTTGTGCAAGCGACGGGGCTTCATCTTTCCCTCGAGCGAGATTTACGGCGGAATTAACGGGTTCTGGGACTACGGCCCGCTGGGCGTGGAGCTGAAGCGCAATATCAAGGAGGCCTGGTGGCACGACATGGTGACGTGCCCGCCGGACGGGCCGGACGGCAAGGAGATCGCCATCGTCGGAGTCGATTGCTCCTTGATCATGAACCCGCGGGTTTGGCAGGCTAGCGGGCATCTCAGCGAGGGGTTCGCCGACCCGATGGTGGATTGCCGGAAGTGTCGGGGGCGATTCCGCGCGGACAAGGTCTGGCTGGTGGGCTTCGTGGACGGTCAAGTGGAGGGCGCCCAGCAACCGGCGATGGTCTCGGGGGTCGAGGCGGATTCCGAGCATGAGGCGCTCGAGGCGGTTCAGATCTCCAAGAGCAAGGCCAAGAAGCTGCCCAAGGACGCCCGCAAAGTCGCCCTGTCCCTCGATCGAGGTCGAGGCGAGGGCTGGCCGACCGTTTGCCCGTCGTGCGGGGAGGCAGAGCTGACCGAGCCCAGGGCGTTCAACCTGATGTTCAAGACGTACGTGGGCGCGCTGGAGGAGTCCTCGAGCGTGGCGTATCTGAGGCCTGAGACGGCCCAGGGGATCTTCGTCAACTTCAACAACGTCGTGGACACGCAACGGGTACGGATCCCCTTCGGGATCGCCCAGGTGGGCAAGGCCTTCCGCAACGAGATCAACCCGAGGAACTACACCTTCCGGTCGCGGGAGTTCGAGCAGATGGAGCTGGAGTTCTTCTGCCATCCGGACACGTCGCGCGAGTGGTACGAGTTCTGGCGCGACCAGCGGCTCAAGTGGTACACGGACCTGTGGATCCGAAGCGACAAGCTCCGGCCGCGGGAGCAGGGCGTGGACGAACGCGCTCACTACAGTGTCGGGACGACGGACGTGGAGTACCTGTTCCCATTCAGCGACGAGCCGCAGGAACTCGAGGGGGTCGCTCACCGGGCGGACTACGACCTGAACGCGCATCAGACGGCCAGCGGGAAGGACATGCTGTATTTCGACGACGAGACGAAGGAACGGTATCTGCCGCACGTGATCGAGCCCTCCGCGGGCGTGGATCGCTTCGCGCTGGCGACACTGTGCGAGGCCTACCACGAGCAGGAGATCGTTGGGGCCAAGGGGACGGCCGAGGCGCGGATCTTCATGCGGTTCCACCCTCGGCTCGCACCGATCAAGGCGGCGGTCTTCCCGCTCGTCAAGCGGGACGGCATGCCGGAGACGGCGCAGGCGATCTACCGTGACATCCGTCGGGAATTCAAGGCGTTCTACGACGAGAAGGGGGCAATCGGTCGCCGGTACGCCCGCCAGGACGAGGCGGGCACGCCCTTCTGCTTTACCGTGGACGGGCAGACCGCCCAGGACGGGACCGTAACGGTCCGCTGGCGCGATACGCTACAGCAGGAACGCATCGACAAGTCACGATGCTTGGCGTATCTCCGCGAGAAGCTTTCGGCTGGGGGGATGGCGTAGTCGTCCAGGGGGCGACGCAGCGCTGACAGGAAGGCATTCCTGAACTCGTTCCGTGGGGAACGACTCTTATCGAATTGGCGGATGCTGGATGTTGCTTGGACCTCACAGGGGGCCGACGGGAGCTATTGCGCGCCGGCACACTCCCTGGCTGGAGCTCTACGGGGCTCGCATCACGGGTAGCTGAAGGCGGCGTCGAGCCGCCGCACTCCATAGGGGGTCCTACGTTGGTTTTCGGTCAGGGTTTCGGGCCAGCGGGTTTTGCCTTGACGCTGATACATTATTATGTTATACTAGTATACTGTAAGATCAGGATACTGTGACAAGCGTCCCGGATTCGAGACCTCGACCGAAGCGAGCCACAGGCGGAACGATGACCAGAGAGAGCACTTCGACAACGAAACGGCGGCAGGGGGGCGGGGGTACTGCCGGCAGGAAGACCGCGACGGGCAAGTCCTCACAAGCGGGGGGCGTTCGAAAGACGACAAGCGGCCGGCCCCGACGACGGGCGGACCGCTCGAATCAGGCATCGTCAGGACCGCGGGGCCAAGGAGGGCCCACATCGCGGAACAAGGCCGGTCGCCGAGCCGAACGGACGCGGCGCGGCGATTCGGCCCACGGGACTCTTCGTCCAGGTCGCCCGTCGAGGAACCGTTCGGAGGATCCGTTCGGGTTGCGGTACGACGAGAACTGGTACGGCGTGGCGACGATGGTGGCGATCGTGGAGACTCAGGGCCGGGAGCGTCAGGTCCGGGTAGGGGGCCTGAAGCGGTTGTATCGCCGTCCGGCCCAGCGACCCCGCCACAAGCTGGTCGAGGAAACCCCTGACGAGGCGCTGGCCAAGCTCCTATGCGCCTTCGCCCACCCGCAGCGCGTCGCGATCATCAAGGCGATCTTTACCGGGGCCGGCACGTATGCCGACCTCCGCGAACGCGTGGGGCTCAAGGCCGGGCCGATGTATCACCACCTTCGGGAGCTGAAGCTGGCGGGTGTGCTGGCGGATGGGCCAAGAGACGTTTACCGTTTGACGCGACAAGGCAAGGATGCCTTGATCTTGGCCTGTTCGCTGGCGACACTACATGATCGCAACAGGGCGCGGAAGTGAAGTCATCTCTGGAGCATGCCTGAGCAATCCCTGGGTGTTGGTCCCCTGCTGTAAGAATTCAATTACCGATACACACGAGCGTAATTATTATTGAATTGGCTTCACGCTGAGCGAGGCATCTGCCGATCTCTGAAAATGGGGTGGCCAGCTCGTCTGGCACGCGGTAGGATGGTATCACCCTGGTAAGATCTCATGCGAAAAGGAGTTCGCCATGTCTCTCCGCCAGTGGACGCTCTGCAAGGATGGCCAGACGTTCATCCTCCGATGGAGAGCCGGCGGTGAAGGCCGTCTCTTGGCCGAAATCGCCGACCAAATCAAACGCGGAACGCTGCCGCTCAACAAGACTGACCTGACGGTCATGATCCGCATGATCGCCGACTCCATTGCGCCCGGGACATCCGGCGAGGACGCCATGAAGAGCCTTGCCGAACAAGCCTTGTCGCTCCAGGCACAGCGCCTAGCCCACTGAGGGGGCGATCGCGAAGTGAGCCGTGTAGTGGGAGACGGCTCACCGGGGGACGCCCTACCGAACGTCCGATAACGTCTGTTATGTTGCGCTCTGGATTTCGAGGGGAGGGTCGCCTGAGAGCGCTTCCCACCTCCCCTATAGGCATGTGGGACCCAAGCCGGGCATTCCACCCGCGCTAGGGTTGCTGTTGCTGCTGCTGACCGGCAGCAAGATCGATCGTATCCGCGAGCTCGAGCCTCGCGCGACGAGGCTCGAAGTAGTAAAGCCCGAGGATCTGACTTCGGCCGTCCAGCACCCATAGGAGCTCGGCGTTGCTCCGCCAGAGGGACGTCAGCAGAATGTAGTCGCCGCCCTTGTCGACCTGCGACATGGCTTGCGCCTCATGCTGGCCCGCCGTCCCGAGCAGAATCACGCCGACCAGGAGAATCGTAGCGGTCACGCTCAAGACGCCGATGACGAAGTTTTGCTGGTTCATGACGGGTTCTCCTGATCTAGCGGCGGCGCCGGCCGGTCTCGGCTGGGACGGGTTGCCTCTGTTGACGCAGGTCACTGACGAGATCCGGCCCGGGACGACGCCCGACGATCTCGGGTTGATTTCCCTGCTTGTTGACCAGGACGACGTCGACGACTTGGCGGTCGAGGTTGAGGACGTAGAGGGCGTCCAGGCTCTCCTCGATCCGCCCGGAGACCATGACGTAGTTGCCGCCACGTCCGACTCCCTGGGCGTAGGCCGAGGGGGGCTCGTACGCCATCAGGATCAGCCCGCCGGCCAGGAGCAGATTCACACCGACCAGCGCAACGATAATTGCCCGCTTGTTCATGGGTACCATGCCTCCGACGAGGGGTCTTCCCGACGAGTCCGACCGCCGACGATGGCTGCCGGACTCCGCTGACCGCCTCGATCACTTGCCCTTCTTCTGCGTCTTCTTGTCGCTCGACTTACGGAGCTTGGCCAGGAGCCCGCCTTCCTTCTTGCCGGTGTAGAGGCGCGTGGGCTTGAAGCAGAGCCAGCCGACGCACAGTAGCATCACGGCGCTGAAGACGTAGAGCCACGTGTCGAAAGAACGATCGGTGTCCAGCTCCTTTTCGAGTGGATAGCTCCCCCCCACGGTTCGCTCTCTGACGTCCGGCTGGTCCTCATCCTCGCCCTGGCTTCGACTGACACTGCGGGAACTCCCGCTCGAGTCGTCGTCCAGGCTTCGGGCCGCCAGAACGGGCTCGCCCATTGCCAAGAGCGTCGCCACAAGTACCACCGGGGCAAACCGGCCCAACGCGCGACTATCCATCACGTCTTCCTCGCTACCGACCCTTCTTCGCTACCTTGCCGTCATTATAGACCCCCCCACCGGGGAGTAAACCCCCCAGGGCATCCTCATCGCGCCACCAGGTCGCGACGGAACGAGCCACGCGTCGGAACGCCTGCCGAGGCATGAAGAACGTGTCCCAACTCGAGGAACGACGTCGACAATGGGCCACGTAGTCGTCGAGCGATACGGCCAGAAAGCCGTAGTAGCGATCTCGGTGCGGATGAACCGATGTCGCAGGCCACGAACTCTCCGGGCCCGCCAGCCAGTACGCGAAGACGAATCCGGCCCGAAAGGACTCACCAAACGTCTTCTGCCACTGCCTGAGCGACTCCAGATCCTCTCCGGTGACCCAGTTCTCCCAGTACCGCCGGCCTCTGGCGTGCTCGTAGGGAAACTGTCGGCCCTTGACGTCGGCCAGCCAGGCGACGTCTCCGGCGCCGTAGACCAGGAAGTCGAAGGACTTGACCTTGCCTCCGCCGAAGATGGCCTTCCTCGCCTCGTCCACGGCGACGTACGGGACGCCCTCGGACCTGAGGAAGTCCTCGAACGCGGACTCGTAGTGGATGTATCGACGCGTCATGGCCAGGGACACCCCGGCGAGCGACCGGCATCTCGCGACCGCATTGTACCGCGGCATACGGGCATGGCCAGCGGTTTTTCGATGTCGCCCAAAGGCCTAGGGGTTTTGAGATGGCGGGATCGAGGCCAGTGGGTCGGCGAGAAACGCCACCATCGGCCGCTGGGTCTGGGCCCCCGTGGACATGTCCTTGATCGTAACGGTGTCCCGCTCTCGGGTCTCGGTTCCGACAATCACGCATCGCTCGGCCCCGCGAGCGGAGGCCGCCTTGAACTGCTTGGCCACCGCCTGGCGTCTGTAAGCGAAGTCCGTTCGGACCCCCCTACCGCGGAGATCGGCGACGAGTCGGACGGCGGTCGAGGCGGACTCGTCGTCGGCGGCGACAACGAAGACGTCGAGGGCGGCGTGAGGGTCGGGCAGTCGGTTGAGCTCTCGGAGCAGTTCGAGGACGACGGGATCGCCCATACCGAAGCCGACACCGGAGAGATCGGGGCCTCCCAGGGCGCGGAGCAGGTTGTCGTATCGCCCGCCGCCGAGGACGGCCCGCAGCTTTCCCTGTCGGTCGAAGGCCTCGAAGACGCAGCCCGTGTAGTAGGCGAGTCCCCGTACGATGGTCATCTTGAAATCACAGAATTCTGTAATACCAAAATCCTGTAACACTAGGAAAAGCGACTCCAACTCCGCCAGCCACTTCGTGACCGTCGGCGTCCGCATGACCGAATGATCGCACGACCGCAGCGCCTCCAGGGACTCCACGGCCAGCAGCGGCTCGATCGCTTCGAAACCGGCGACGTCGCCGAGCGACTCGGCCCACACGGCGGCCAGCTTGGCCCGCTCCATCCGGTCGGCCTTATCGACCAGGGCGTACGCGGCGAGGTGGCGCGATTCGGGAATGCCCAGCTCGCCGAAGACGGCCGCCATGAGGCGCCGGTCGTTGATCCAGACGACCACGTCTTCCGGTCCGAGGCCGATCTCCCGCAGCAGATCCACGGCGACGAAGATGCACTCGGCGTCGGCGAGCAGGTCGTCGGTTCCCACCACGTCAACGTTCCACTGGAGGAACTCACGCGATCGCCCGCGCTGCGGACGCTCGCCGCGATAGAACGGACCGATCCCGAACCACTTGATCGGTCGGGGGAGCGACTGCACCTTGGCGTTGATCATCCTGGCGAGCGTCGGCGTCATCTCGGGGCGGATCGCCAACTCCTCGCCGGATCGGCTGTCGATCCTGAAGAGCTGGCCGACGATCTCGTCGCCGCTCTTGGCCCGGTACAGGTCCATCGTCTCCAGGATGGGGCCGTCGTATTGCAGGAAGCCATTGCGGAGCGACACCCGCCGCCAAGCGTCGGCGATCCAGCTCTGGATGGCCATGTCCTCGGGATAGAAGTCTCGGGTTCCCCGAACACGCTGTATCTTCATGAAAGCTTCCTTGCCGACCCGTCGCCAGACGGGCCGAGGCGCCTCGCCGGCCGGCCTCTTGTTCGGGTCCGGAACGCCAACGTCCTACTTCTTCTTTCGGTTCTTCTTGGCTTTCTTGGCCTTCTTGCCGAGCACTTTCTCGGCGTAGGCCATGCACTCCTCGGTCGTTTGAAGCAGGAGTTCGTATTCACCGTCCGGCACGGCGAACTCGCAGACATCGTCCTTGTACTTGCGGCAGATGCGGGGACGATCCTCGTAGATCTCGCAGAGCCCCTCGGTCGTGAGGGCCTTGCAGCGGTTGTCGATCTGGATGTACCAGTTGCCGTCCTCGACGAAGACGGACACGCCCTCGTGCAACAGATACCACCGAATGTCGTCGAAATCCTTCCGATCCTCCGGCTCGTCGATCGGCAAGGCAAAGTAGTCGCAGCACTTCGACCCGCATCTCAGGCATTGGTGGTTCGGCGCTTCCGAGCCGCCTGCGTTCCTGCTCTTCTTTTCTCCCACGATTTAGAGTCCTCCCTGGCTCTTCCTGGAACCTGAATCCCAGCGATTCTAAGCCTTCAGGGCCGCGCGTCAATCCACGCGGCACGCGGACCGGCCCGCGACTGCGGACCCCCACGCGCATCTTGGATGCCCTGAAGAAGTGAGTCCTTTGCCGATCGGTCGTGGGCGCGGTCCGCGCGGCCGCTACCGACCCGATCGGCTCAACTGACGTTGAGACTCGGTCAGCAACCCGTCCAGTCGACTTCGAAACTCATCGAACAGCTCTCGGAGCGGGGTGGCCATCGCTTCTCGCTCAGTAGCATGTCCACGCCGATAGATCTCGGCTCGACCGCGCATCTCCTTCAGAATCGCCGTGGCCGAGGTCTTCTGCCCTTCATCGAGCTGGAACCGTTTGATGAACGTCTTGGTGTAGCTCTCCCACTCATCGAGGGGCAGATAGTCCGGCGCGTCGACGGCTCGCTCACCGCGCCTCGACGGGCTTCCAGCGGCCGTTGGCGCCGCAGCGCCGTCGACGCCGATCGCCCCGGCGATGCTGCTGAGCAGATGCGGTGGCGGAGTCGTGTCGAGTCCGGCCTGGTTGCCCTGCTCGACGATTTCGTTCGTCTTCTGGTGCGGCCCGGGAAACGGCGAGTGCCACTCTCGCGGGTCGAAGCGTCCTTCGGCGAAGCTGCGGAGCTTGCTCTCGGCCAGGGCGAATCCGACCTTGGCCAGGAAGTGCGTCCGGCCCCATTCCGTCCGCTG
>JAFGLZ010000143.1 GCA_016927755.1 Phycisphaerae bacterium | reverse complement strand
GACGTCGTATCGCTGCTCTCCTCGCCGCATCCGTTGGGCGGTGACGGGGACGGGGAAGGTCTCGACCCATTTGTCGCCGACCTTGCCGCGGTAGAGGGCGTCGTCTTCGTGTAACTGATCGCGGGCGACGGTTCCCTCGATGAGGGGTCGCATGGCGCGATGGTCGGCAAAGAGGCCGTTCCGCGACTGGGTCTTGAACTTCGGCTGGTTGTCCATGTCGGGGACGAGTTGGATTCGGGGGTCCTTGGATTTGGTGAGCCGTGCCTTGGCGATGAGGAGGGGGGGGACCATGCTCAGGGGCACGAGGACGGCCACGACGGCGATCAGGATGTTTCGCAGCATTCGGGGCATCAGCTCGGTTCCCTGACCTCCTGGACGCAGGCCCCGCCGAGCGTTTCGAGGAACGCTCGTGTTTGCTCGAGATCGAACTTGGGGTCTGTGGCTTCGACGGCGATGAAGAATCGATCGGTGGTTACCTGACGGAACCGCCGGTTGTTGAAGAGTGGGTGATAGAGTTGCGGCAGCCCGTTGAAGGCGAGCAGGCCCACGAAGGCCGTTGCGGCCGCGAACAGGATGGTCAGCTCGAAGGTGACGGGGATGTTCGCGGGGACGCTGAAGAAGGGCTTACCGCTGATGATGATGGGATAGTCGAAGGCGTTGGTCCACCATTGCAGGAGCATGGCGGCGCCGGCACCGCCGATGGCGGCGAGGAGGACGACGTAGGGCAGGATGGTGGGGCGGATGCCCATGGCCTCGTCGAGGCCGTGGACGGGGAAGGGGGTGTGGACGTCCCACCGTTTGAAGCCGGCGTCGCGGACTTTCTCGGCGGCGAGGACGACGCCGTCGACGCCGTCGAACTCGACGATGAGTCCGTAGAGCTCGCCGGTCTGGGGCGGCTCGGGCGTGGGGGCATTCGGAGTGACGAGGTTGTCGTCAGGCATTGGCGTCCTCCGAGGGCCGGTTGGTGGTGCCGTACATATCCTGCATATGGGCGTCGTAGATCTCTCCGTGGTAATCGCCGACGCTTCGATGGACGCCTTGGCTGAGGTGGGCCTGGGGCATGACGGTCTTGACCTCGGCCATGGCCACGATGGGCAGGTAGCGGACGAACAGCAGGAAGAGGGTGAAGAACAGGCCGAAGCTTCCGACGAAGGTCATGACGTCGACCCAGGAGGGGGTGTAGTAGCCCCAGCTCGAGGGGAGGTAGTCGGCGCTGAGGGAGGTGACGATGATGACGAATCGTTCGAACCACATGCCGACGTTGACGACGAGCGAGAGGAGGAACATGAGCCAGACGCTGGTCCGGCATCGCTTGAACCAGAAGAACTGGGGTGCGACGACGTTGCAGCTCACCATGATCCAGTAGGCCCAGGCGTAGGGGCCGAGCGCGCGGTTGGCGAAGGCGAACATCTCGTAGAGATTGCCGCTGTACCATGCGACGAAGAACTCGATCAGATAGGCGTATCCGACGATACTGCCGGTGGCCAGGATGAGCTTGGTGAGGTTTTCGAGGTGGTGCAGGGTGACGATCTGCTTGAGCCCGAAGAACTGCCGGGCGGGCACGATGAGGGTGAGGACCATGGCGCAGCCGCTGAAGATGGCACCGGCGACGAAGTAGGGAGGGAAGATGGTGGTGTGCCATCCGGGGAGCTGGGCGACGGCGAAGTCGAAGCTGACGACGGAGTGGACGCTGACGACGAGGGGGGTGGCCAGCGCGGCGAGGATGAGATAGGCGACTTCGTGACGATGCCAGTGCCGGTGCGAGCCGCGCCAGCCGAGGGCGAGGACGCCGTAGACGATCTGGCGGATCTTGCCGGTGGCGCGATCGCGTAGGGTCGCCAGGTCGGGGATCATTCCGGTGTACCAGAACATGACGGAGACGAACATGTAGGTGTTGACGGCGAAGACGTCCCAGAGGAGGGGGCTTCGGAAATTGGGCCACATCTGCATCTGGTTGGGGTACGGGAAGAGCCAGTAGACGACCCAGACGCGTCCGACGTGGATGGCCGGGAAGATTCCGGCGCACATGACGGCGATGATAGTCATGGCCTCGGCGAAGCGGTTGACGCTGGTCCGCCATTTCTGTCGGAAGAGGAAGAGGATGGCGGAGATCAGGGTTCCGGCGTGGCCGATTCCGACCCAGAAGACGAAGTTGACGATGGCCCAGCCCCATGCGACGGGGACGTTGAGGCCCCAGACGCCGATGCCGGTGAGGATGAGGTGTCCGACGGCGATACCCAGTCCGCCGAGCATGAGCAGGGAGATGCCGAATGCGACGTACCAGGCCTTTGGGGGTTTGGGGCGTTCGGCGATGCCGCAGATCTTCTCGGTGACGGAGGCGAAGTCGTTTCGCCCGAGGACGAGGGGGGGACGATCCCTGGGGTCCTTCATGGTGTTGTCGAGATCTTCGATGATGGCGGTACTCATCACGAATGTCCGTGGTTCTTTTCCGCGTCGCGGCCGGGCAGTTCCGGATTAGGGTTCCGGAGCCTGGCCAGATAGGCCGTTCGCGGTTTGATGTTGAGCTCGGCGAGCATGCGATATGCTCGCTTGTCTTTCTGAAGCTTGGCAACCTGGCTCTTCTCGTCGGCGAGGTCGCCGAAGACGATGGCCTGGGTGGGGCAGGTTTGGGCGCAGGCCGGTACGATCTCGCCGTCTCGGATGGGGCGGCGATCGTTTCTGGCTTGGACCTTGACGGCCAGGATTCGCTGGACGCAGAAGGAGCACTTCTCCATGACGCCCCGGCTTCGGACGGTGACCTCGGGGTTCATGAGCATCTTTTGGGTGTCGGTCATGCCGGTCCGGTAGTTGAAGAAGTTGAACCGGCGGACCTTGAAGGGGCAGTTGTTTGAGCAGTAGCGGGTTCCGACGCAGCGGTTGTAGACCATGACGTTGAGGCCCTCATGGTCGTGGACGGTGGCGGCGACGGGGCAGACCTGCTCGCACGGCGCGTTCTCGCAGTGCATGCAGGTTACGGGCTGATGGACGACTCGCGGCGAGTCCGTGTCGCCGGCGAAGTATCGGTCGACGCGGATCCAGTGCATCACGCGTCCATTGGCGACCTGCTGCTTTCCGACGACGGGGACGTTGTTCTCGGCCTGACAGGCGAGCGCGCAGGCCCCGCAGCCGATGCAGGCGCTGAGATCGATGGCCATGGCCCAGCGGTGCGGCCCGTACTTGTGCTCGGTCCAGAGGGATTCGAGCGGCGGGTGGTGGGCGGCATGCTGGAAGAGGTCGGGATTGGCCTTGTATTCGCTCAGGTCGGCTTCGAGGATGAGCTTTCCGAGGCGGCGACGCTTGCTCTCCTGGCCGACGGGGGTGATCGGGTGCTGGTCTTGGGTGGAGGCGAGGGGATACTTGCCGGGTTGGGCGAGGCGCTCGATCTTGGCGCCGATGGCGAACCCCGGCGTCTTGGTCGTGCGGAGCTGATAGGCGTCGAATCCAACGCCGTCGCCGACTCGTCCGCAGCGCGTGCGTCCGTATCCGAGGGCGACGGCAACGGAGCCGTCGGCCAGGCCGGGCATGACGTAGACCGGCATGGCCAGGCTTCGTCCGGAGAGGGTCAGGTTAATCTTGTCGCCGGTGGCTACTCCGAGGGCCTGCGCGGTCGCGGGGCTGAGGGTGGCGGTATTGTCCCAGGTGAGCTTGGTCATTGGGTCGGGCCATTCCTGGAGCCAGCCGTTGTTGGCGAAGCGACCGTCGTAGACACTGTGGTCTTGTGTGAAGACGATCTCTTCCGGCGAGTTGTGGCGGGCGGATTCGCCGGGCTGGGTCGACGGCACCAACGTCTTCTGCTTGGGGGGGTGAACGCGCGGGTTTTGCGTGGGCCAGCGGGTTCCTTCGACGAGGCCCTCGTGGAGGGTTTGGCGCCATGCCCGCTCGGGGTCCTTGGACGGCTTGATCCGCGCGAGGGTTCGGCGGACGACGTCGTAGGCTTTCTCGCGCCGGGCGTCGAGTACGGTCGACAGCATCTCGACGGGCGTTCTGCCGCCGTAGAGGGGCTGGATGAGGGGCTGGACGATCGTTAGGGTTCCGTCATAGGCCCTGGCGTCCGACCACGATTCGAGGTAGTGGGCTCGCGGGACGTGCCACGAGCAGGCGACGGAGGTTTCATCGTCGTAGAGGCTGAGGTGGATGCTCGTCTTGACCTGCTTCAGGGCGTCCGCCAGGCCGACGTCGGCGGGGGCGTCGAAGACGGGATTGCCGCCGAGGATGACGAGGGTCGTGATCGCGCCGCGCCGGATGTCTTCGGCGAGGGCGGTGATCATTGACATGTGCGAGGGTCGGTCCGCCTGGCCGTCGGTCGAGTAGGTGACGGTCCGCCCGATGTTCTTGAGGGCGGCGTTGATCTGATGGACTCGCTCGTGGACGCTTGCCGGTTGGCGCTGGCCTGCCAGGACGAGGGATTTGCCGTTTGTGCGGACGAGATCTTCCGCGAGAGCGTTCACGAAGTTCGAGACGGGTTTGCGGGCATCGTTCGGGGCGGCCTCCTTGCGTGCGTTTTGGACGGAGCGGAGTCCCATTGCGCCGCGTCTTGTCAGGTCGATCTCGAGATCGATCGCCAGGGCCTGGACGTGGTCGGATCGGAGCCGGAGGCGGTGATCGGCCATGGCGCCGGTGACCGAGAAGACGCTTTCGACGGCGTAGAGGCGGTTCATCTTACCGCTGTGGGCGCGGCGGCCGTTGGCGAAGTCTCGGGCGTATCGCAGCGCGGCGGGGTGGGTCATGAAGGGGTCGGCGTCGAGGCAGAGGATGATCTCGGCTTTGTCGAACCGGTAGTGGGGGCGGTAAGCAGCACCGAAGGCGAGCTTGGTGCCTTCGCGCTCGTTGTCCCAGGAGACGGGCTCGTACTCGTACCACTTGGCCTCGGGCATCGTCTTGGCCAGGCGCTGTCGCATCTCGACGAGGCTGGGGGACGAAATCGCCTCGCTCAGGACGGCCAGACCCTTGCCGTTCTGCTTTCGCAGTTCGGAGAAGAGCTCGTTTGCGAAGGCGTCGAAGGGGTCCCAGCCCTGTTTGATCTCCTGACCGGCCTCACGTCGGACGACGGTTCGGCTGCGATCGGGATCGTACAGATCGAGGATGCTTGCCTGATGGATCGGGCCGGCGGCGCCCAGACTGAAGGGGTGGTTTGGATTGCCCTCGATCTTGATCGGTCGTCCGTCGTAGCTGGTCACGAGGAGGCCGGTGGCGACACCGTCGAGGTCCATGGCGGTGGCGTAGCGTTGGGGCTGGCCGGGGGTGCGTCCCTCGGGACGGTAGGCGTAGGGGACGATTTGCTCTTTGGGCCAGCGACAGCCGGCCATTCCGGCCAGGGCCAGGGATGCGCCCATGACCTTGAGAAACTGCCGACGCGAGGCACGGTCGAGGCGGTCCCATGCACCGCCGGGAAACTCCTGTTCGATGAGCGCGCGGGCCTCGGGCGTCTCGGCGAGGTCGTCGAGACTGCGCCAATAGGTCTTGTTCGGGTTGTCGCCGCTCATCGGTGGCATGTCGAGCAGTCTTCCGACGGGTTGATCCGCCACTCCTCTCGGAGGCGCTTACCCAAGACGAGCTGGTCCTCTTCGGGTATCCAGGCCAGCTTCGTGACGTATTCGAGCGGGCGGAGGCGCGGATCCGGATTGCGGTGGCAGTCCAGGCACCAGCCCATGCTGAGTTTTTCGGCCTGATAGACGACGTCCATCTTGTCGATTCGTCCGTGGCAGGAGACGCATCCGACTCCACGGCGGACGTGGGCGCTGTGATTGAAGTAGGCGTAGCCGGGCAGATCATGGATCCGGACCCACTCAATCGGCATGCCCGTTCCGTAGCTTTCGCGGACGACGAGGAGCTTCTCGCTGCTGGCGCGGATGTGTTTGTGGCAGTTCATGCAGGTCTGGGTCGGAGGGAGGGCGGCGTGCGTGGCGATCTCGACGGTGTTGTGGCAGTAGCGGCAATCGATTCCGAGCTCGCCGGCGTGGAGGCGGTGGCTATAGGGGACGGGCTGGTCCGGCTGATAGCCGACGTCGGTGGTTTGGGGGGAGGCGGCCAGAGCGAACACGGCGACGGCATAGGTCGCGGCGGCGCCCAGTAGAGGGGGCGCCGCCTTGACGGCGAGGTTGGACCATTTTGGGAAGACGAATGGATTCACAGGTGCCGCAATCCCATCGGCCGAGAAGCACCCCATGACTGGTCTCGGCGGCACAACCCGACGGTAAAGAGGCCGGGTCTCGGCCGAATACGTGGCTCGCAGGTACTATGTAAAGCGGCATGGGCGGGGATTGTCAAGTTTCAGGCGGGCAGGTTGTTGTAGTCGGCATGCGACGGATGGCGTTATCCGGGGATCTTGAGCAGGACCTTGAGGTTCTGGGGGTCGGCGGCGATCTCCATGGCCTCGATGGCGCGCGATAGAGGCAGGGCTCGGCTGATCATCGAGAGGACATCGATTTCCTTTCGGGCGAGGGCCGAGAGTGCGTCGGGGAAGGGTCCGCATCGGCTTCCGAGCAGCTCGATCTCATCGACGACGAGGGGGGTGAGATTGATGCGGCTTTCGGCGGCATAGGTGCTTTTGAGGACGATCTGTCCTCGGGGGCGGACGAGTTGCGAGGCCAGTTCGAAGCCGGCGGGCGCGCCGGTACACTCGACGGCGACGTCGTAGTCCTTTTTGGGCACGAGGTCGTCGACGAGGACGGTCTGGATTCCCTTCTTGTCGCAGAAGCTGAGTGTCTTCTCGTTCCGGCCCACGACGTGGAGTCGGCAGCCGGTTCGCGCGAGGACCTGCGCGACGAGGAGTCCGAGCCTTCCGCTGCCGAGGACGGCGACTCGCATTCGGGGCTCGATTCGGACCTGCTTGACGACCTGGAAGGCGGCGGCGAGGGGCTCGACGAAGACGGCCTCTTCGTCGCCGACGGTCTCGGGGACCTCGTGGAGGTTTCGCTCGGGCAGGGCGATCATCTCGGCGAAGCATCCGTCGCGTCCGGCGATGCCGAGGACGGTGCGGTGTCGGCAGTGGTTGGACATGCCGCTGCGGCACATGTCGCACCGTTCGCAGACGCAGTTGATCTCTCCGACGACGCGCCTACCCTCCCAGCGTCGCGAACCGCGGACGACCGTTCCCACGAACTCGTGGCCGAGGACGCCGGTGAATCCCATGTATCCCTTCGTGATCTCCAGGTCGGTGCTGCAGATTCCGGCGAGGGCTACTTGGATGAGTGCTTCGCCCTTGGGGGGATCGGGCTGGGGCAGGTTCCTTCGCACGGCCAGCTTGCCGTCATAGACCAATCCGAGCACGGGGTCTCCTTACTCCGGCGATTCCTTGGCGTCGCCCTGCCACATGAGGAAGAGGTTTCGGGTTCCCTCGACGGTCTTCTGCCACATGTTCTTGGGGGGCGGGGCGTCGGTCAGGGCGTCCTGGGCGTCGGCCTCCTCGGGTTTGACGAAGGGGTTCTCGGTCTTCTCGGCCCAGTCGCGCCAGAGGTCGGGGTCGCGGTTGTGGCGGTAGCCGGTGAGCTTTTCGAGGGAGTTCTCGGCCGAGTATCTGACGTGGAAGTCGGGGTCCTCGAGCGCCCGGATGAGGGCGGTCAGCGCGCCGCGGTTGGGGTAGTTGCCGAGACCCCGCGCGGCATAGATTCGGACGTGACGGTCGGGGTCGTCGGTGACGAGTCGGATGAGGGTGCGTCGGGCCCAGTCGCGATGCTCGGGTGGGATCTCGTTGAAATCGGACATGTAGGCGAGGACTTCAGTCGCGTCCCAGCGGACGGGGTCGGTGGGGGGGACGACCTTGTTGGGGAAGTCCTTGTGATTGAGGATCATGAGGATGGGTTCGGCGGCGCGTTCGTCTGCGGATCTTCGCAGTCCCTTGATGGCCATGCAGCGAACCTGGGGATCGGTGTCGATTTTCGCCACGCTGGCGAAGATCTTGACGGCCCACTCGCTGGTGGCCTGCTTGTCCTTGAGCACCTTGGCGAGGAGCTTACGTCGCTCGTCGGGGTTGTCGGTCTGCAGGGCCTCGATGGCGCGTTGCTGGGGCGTTCGCTTGACCATCATGTCCTGCACGAAGGAGTTCATGGACGAGTCGATGTCCTGTTGGCTCTTGCCGCAGCCGACGGCGGCGGCGCAGGCGACGGCGGTCGCGAGGAGTCCGAGGATCCGGCGATCAGGCGCGATTCGGCATGACATCCGAGACATTCGCAAAGAACAACTCCGGCGAGACCCACACGACGTCGGTGATGGGCTGCCCCAGGAACCTCGCCCCTACCGTCTGAAAACGGTGGGGGTTGTCGCTGAGATAGCATTTGAATGTACCGACTGGGGCGTCATGAGACAAGCGATCGAGGCCTCGGAGGGTCTGGGCGACGTGAGCGGCGGTCTGCTCGGCGGAGTCGACGAGGGTCGTTTGGTCGCCGAAGACCGATGCGATGCCGAGCTTTAGGAGCGGGTAGTGGGTG
>JAFGLZ010000142.1 GCA_016927755.1 Phycisphaerae bacterium | reverse complement strand
GCACCGGAAGCGCAGCGAAACGCAGCCAGAAGCCGAGATCGGCGGGCGTCCTCGCGGCAAAGATTCCGGCAGTAGTGATAGGCCCAGGGTCACTCCGGCTTTCCGTGTGCGCCACATGGACAAATCCTCCCTCACTGGACGACCAGCTCACCCTGACGCACTTGGACAGCTTGCTTGCCGACCGGGTCGCGACGGACCCTGGGCGGTAAACCATCGAGTGGCGGTTCTTTTTGTGACAACGAGGAGGGCAAGCGACAAATCGTTAAATATAGACCATGAGGACCAACGCTACTTGCATCAGGCTCACCTTCACGGCTTGCTCGGCCATCGTCTTGTGCGCGTCGCCGTCGTGGGCGGACAATCCCATCGTTCAGCACGTCTACACCGCCGATCCGGCACCCGTGGTCTACGGCGATACGGTGTACTTGTGCACGAGCCACGACGAGGACGTCACGGTGGACAACTTCTTCACCATGAACGATTGGCGGGTCTTCTCGTCGAAGGACATGGTCAACTGGACCGACCACGGCTCACCCCTCTCCTATAAGACGTTCTCCTGGGCCAAGGGCAAGGCGTGGGCGCCCCAGTGCGTCATGCGTGACGGTAAGTACTACTTCTACGTTCCCGTCTCCGACGCGATCGGTGTCGCCGTTGCGGATAGCCCCATCGGTCCCTTCAAGGACGCGATCGGCCGCCAGCTGGTGAGCAACTACCAGTACATCGACCCGACGGTATTCATCGACGATGACGACCAGACCTACCTCTACTTCGGCAATCCCAACCTCTGGCACGTGAAGCTCAACGCGGACATGATCTCCTACTCGGGGCAGGTCGAGAAGGACCCGATGTCGACGGCGAGCTTCGGACAGCGCAGTGGCGACGCTGACCGTCCCACCCTCTACGAAGAAGGCCCCTGGTTCTTCAAGCGCAGCGGCACCTACTACATGATGTTCGCGATGGGCCCGCTTCCGGAGAAGATCGGATACTCGACGGCGACGGGGCCTGTGGGACCGTGGACGTACCGCGGCGTGATCATGAACAACGAATCAGGACACGCGTTCACCAACCACGCCGGCGTCATCGACTTCAAGGACCACTCCTACTTCTTCTACCATACCCAGGAGCTCCCAGGCGGCGGTGGGTACAAGCGTTCCGTTGCGGTCGAGGAGTTCAGGTACAACGCGGACGGTTCGTTCCCGACCATTCGCAAGACCGCCGGCGGGGTGACCGAGTCCGTTGCCCCGCTGAATCCCTACGCGCGTGTCGAGGGCGAGACGATCTGCGTTGGGAAAGGGATCGAGGTCGAGGATTCGAGCGCGGGTGGCCGAACGCTTGCAAGCATCGAAAACGGCGACTCCGTCAAGGTCGAGTCCGTTGACTTCGGCACGGGACCAACGGCGTTCGAAGCCAGCGTGGCGTCGGAGACGAGTGGCGGCAAGATCGAGCTCCACCTGGACACGGCCAACGGCACGCTCCTCGGCAACTGCACCGTTCCCGGCACCGGCAGTTGGCAAACCTGGCAGAAGGTCTCGTGCGACGTCACGACGACGACCGGCGTCCATGACTTGTTCCTCGTGTTCACCGGGGGCAGCGGGTTGCTCTTCAACCTGGACTTCTGGCAGTTCACCCCGAAGGATCCGATCTCGGGCACCGGGGGTGCTGGTGGCGGGGGCGGTTCGGGACTCGGCGGTGGTGCGGGAACGGCAAACAGCGGCGGCATGACTTCTGGTGGCAGCGGCTCCGGCGGCATCGTGGGTGGCGGGACGACTGCTACAGGGGGCCGTACGCAGGGTTCTGGCGGCAGGCTCGCGACCGGCGGCATGACCGCAAGCGGTGGCTTCTCGGCATCCGGCGGTGTGTCGCCGGCGGGGGGCGCCAACGCATCGGGTGGTGCTCCTGCAGCCGGTGGTCTTGCCACGACCGGAGGCGGACTCTCCACCGGAGGCGCGCTCGGGAGCGGCGGACGCCTGGCTGAGGGTGGGACCACCGTCGGACAGGCAGGGACAGGGTCGAACGGCAGTCTTGGAGGTCAGAGCCAAGGCGCGGGCGGCAGCACGGGCGCGCCCGCCAGTGGCGGAACGAGCTCCGCCGTTGCTGGGTCCGGCGAGGACTCCCAGTCTTCGGGCTGCGGGTGCGCGGTACCCGGCTCGGACCCGTCACGACCGCTGTCCTTGTTGCTCGGCCTCTTTGGGGCGCTCATGCTCGGAGGTCGTCGGCAGCGGAGGTGACGGGCACGTGCGATGCGCCCCGGGCCATCCGGGTCGGGGTGCAGGCGAGCCCGCTTCGCGCCAGAGGCTGCGGCAGGCGACCAGCTCGAGCTGGGGTTCGGTTCGGGCGACAGCAGCGCATCCGCGCCGAGACAGGGAAGGTCGCGATGGGGGTGGCCGCTCAAACATGTGTTCCGCGCCGACGCGGACACATGTGATCGCTTGCGACGGCGAGCCTACCGACCGGGATCCGATCCCGACGCAGGGGTCGACGACGCCGCTCTGTGAGTCGACGGTAGCGCTCGTCCTAGCGCTTCTTGCGCAGCCGATCGAGATACTCGCGCGCCTCTCGGACGACGCACCCCTTCCAGTCCCTGGGGTGGCTGGCGATTCTCTCGAGCGACGTGACCACGTCCTCGTTGCGCTTGCGTGACAGCTTGATCACGCCTTGGAGCATGGGTGAAAACGGCGATTCGGTGGCGGCCTTCTTCGGACGTCGCTTGGGCTCGGCGAAGTAGCCCGGCTCGAAGATCGCGACGGTCTGGAAAAACTGGAAGCGGCGGATGTCAGCCTCGAGGATGCGCTTGCTGGCGCGATCGTCGGGATCGTTCAGGTCCAGGTGCTGAACATCCTCGCGGATGCTCTCGGGGTCGGCCTCGCGCCACAGCGCGAGCCGAAGCTTGGGAAAGATGTAGGAGGTTCCGGGCTCCGCCTCCCGTAGCGTGGCGTCCCGCCGTTTCAACCGGGCGAGAAGCGGCTGGGCGCGCACCTTGAAGACGTCGGTGCCGAAGAGCTGCGGCTGCACTCGCCCGCCTTCGCTCACCTCGATGAAAGCCACGCGTCCCTTCCGGTATTCGACCATGACCTGGCCGCGGCAGAACGAATCGCCTTTGCCGATCTTTTCGCCGGCGCCGAGCAGGGCCCGCGCCTCGGCGGGTGTCATCCCCAGCCGCAGGTCGCCCACCCCTTCTCCCGGATGGACTGGCTGCTTGCCGCGAAACGAGGCCTTCATGCCGCATACGTACCTCCATTCGCCCGCCGCGCACAATGCGGCGACGCTCAGGTCGAAGCAACGGGCTGCTCATCAGCCGCTCTTCAGATACACGCCTTGGGCCGAGAAGACGGACGTGACGGTGGGGCCGCCTGGGGCAACCGTATCCCAATTCGGCTGATGGACCGCCTCGCGTGCGCCTGAAGGCGCAGCGCTCGGCTTGCCTTCGGCCCGCCCTCGCACGCTCGGAAAGCCGACCTGTATGGGCAGTGGCGGGGCCACGCTCGGACCGCGCCTCGATGTCTGATGGGTGACAGGCGAGCGCGGAGCCAGCTCGAAATGCTCGGACGCTGGCGCTGGTACGTTAGAGACGTCGGGGCGTCCGAGCATTTCTCGCTGGCCCGTTCGGAAGGAGAAACTGGCTGGCCGAGTCAGGCGTGCCTCAACGGCGCCACACACGGTCGTCAGCTGTGCCGTCGGAAGCCTGACGAGGCAGCATCGCGCCGCCCTCCGAGCCCGTGGCTGGGACGATGCGACTGCGGCGCGAATCCGCCGTAGCGTCGTGGGTCGGACTCGTCTGGTTCCGCGTGCCTCGTCCAGTGCTGGCCGTGGCACGATCCCGTAGAAGAAGACGCTCATCACCGTCTCGACCAGACTGGGGAAGTCCGGGACGAGCCTGGTCAACGATCCGATCCGCGGGACCCCTGGTTTTTGGGCATCGTTTCAATTGAAGCGATGCACTAGCACTACTTCGCCAGTTTTTTCTTTCCATCCGCCGCGTTTTGTGTTCCATAGGCGAGCGCGATGCGCGACCTCGGCGAGAAGTG
>JAFGLZ010000141.1 GCA_016927755.1 Phycisphaerae bacterium | reverse complement strand
CGCATTCCGGCGCATCTCGGTGCATTGTGGGACATTCCGAGACATTTCGAGACATTCCGAGACATCGCCCCCCCTCGTCCGATGTCGACGTTTCGACTTGTCGACGTTTCGACTTTTCCCTACGGCATTTCGGGACATCGTGCAACATCGACCGCCTCCACACCCCGGGCACCACCCCAGCCGCCCGGCCTCCCCCGCTCGCGGCTCGGACGCCAAGACGTCGTCGGCTACGTTCACACGCGCCAGGCGCACGTTTTTGTTGACAGTTACGCCGTCTACGGCATAATGGTCGGACTGCGGAGGTAGCCACGATGAAGGGCACAAACGATTGTCTAGCGACGTGGGCCGTCTTGGGCTGCGCCGGAATCGGGCTGATCGCCACCGGCTGCGACTGGGGCGGCGGTAGCGGGTTCGGCGGTGCCGGCTATACAGGACATAAGCGACAGATTATGTGTCCTAGCGGCGACGTCAGACCTGTCGAAGCCATGGCACTCGGACAGCGAGTCCTCGCCAAGCACGGCTTCTCCATCAAGTCGTCAGACGCCGACTCCCTCACCATCGAAACCCACGCCAACGAGAAGGTCGTTCGAGGCGGTGAGGGCCGAGTCCGCGACTCCGTCGTCAAGGTGCCCAACCGAGTCCGACGAACCGCCAGCCTAGAGTTCAGCTCGAAAGGCGAGAACCTCGAGGCTTGGTGCCAGGTCAAGATGGAGCGGCTCACCACCGCCGACTACCGCGTCTTCGCCAGCCAGCGACAGTTCGAGGACGCCCCAACTCAAACCCCCATCGAAGGCGAAGGCGCCACCACCGCAAAGCAGAACACCGTCTGGACCAGCGCCGGACGAGACGAGTCCATGGAGCGAGAGATCCTCGCCGACCTTCGACAGCGCATCCAAACGCTCAGGCAGAAGAAGCAAGAAACCCCTCAACCCGCCGAAAAGAAATAAGGCGGCTTGGTTCCCTCGGCGATCGATCCCAAAACCAAGTGACCAAGGGACGCCGCGCCTCGAGGTAGGACAGCGCGCGAGTACACGCCTCGACGGCTCAGACAATCGTGAAGGGATCGCGGTCCTTGCGGCTAACGGATATGCCCAGCCCTGGCAAAGCCTCGCGCATCCGCTCGGCCAAACACGCCAACACGGGCCGTTCGCTGTACCAGTGGCCCAGCGCGATCACGCCGACGGCGCCCCCCTCGACCGTCCGACGACGACGCCAATACAACGCGTCGTGGTGGCTGACCTCGCCCGTGACGATGACGTCGCAATCGCGCGCTCGTGGTGTACCCGCCGGTAACCTTCCGGCCGAGCCCACGCAAATCGCGGCGCGATGAACCCGTTGCCCGGCCACGCCGATGACCTGAACCCTGGGCGCTCCGACCGCCTTCTTCAGACGTTTCGCCAGACGCGACAGCGTCGTGCCGCCAGGCAACGAACCGATTCGCCCGATGCCCGCGCGCATCCGCGATGCATCGAGCGGATACACGTCCATCGCCGGCTCCTCGTACGAATGAACGCGTCGAACCGCGCCCAACACGCCGGCGACCGCCTGCCGTGGCGCGACGGCCTCGAGACGAATCTCCTCGACGCGCTCGAGCCGGCCTCTCTCACCGACGCTCGGGTCCGTGCCCTCCGTGCCGAAGAACGTCCCCGTCCCGGCCAGACGGTAGCTACACCTCTCGTACTCGCCGATTCGACCGGCCCCCGCGGAGAACATCGCCTCCGCCACCGTCTCGACCTCGTCCGGCGGAACGAAGACCACGACCTTCACCTGCCGCGGCTCGGCCGGCACGTCCTCGAACGGCGCCGTCGCGTCAATCCCGCATAACCCCGCAATGACGTCGTTCGTCCCGCCGTCGGCCGCGTCCAGGGCCGTATGCGGCGAGTAGATGTGCATCTTCTGGTACAGCGCCCGCAACACCAACGCGTCGGTCTCGGCGCTGTCCGCCGAAAGACGCGTGATCGGTCTGAAGATCGGCGGGTGATAGGCGACGATCAGGTTCGCTCCCGCGGCGGTCGCCTCGTCGAGCACCTCCGCCGTCATGTCGATGCAGAGCATCGCCCCTCGGCACGAAACGCCACGATCCCCGGCGATCAGGCCGACGTTGTCCCAGTCCTGAGCCAGCGCCGGATCGGCGATCGCATCGAGCGCTCGAACCACCGCGCCGATCCCGTATCGCTTGGACCTACTCGCCATCGAGATGACACTCCTTGGCGACGATCTGGCGGTACGCCTCGCTCAGTCTGCGCGTGACCGCGCCCAGCTTCTCGTCACCGATCTTCCGACGCTCGACGCGGCATACGGGCATGATCCCCATGACGCAGTTGGTCAGGAAGACCTCCGACGCGTCGAGCAGATCGTTGATCGTCAGGGGCATCTCCTGAATGCTGATCGCCTGCTCCCTGGCGATCTCCAAGATGACCTTCCGCGTCACGCCGGGAAGGATCGGCGTGTCGATCGGCGGAGTCTTCACCACGCCGTGCGAAACGATGAAGACGTTGCTGATCGCCCCCTCGGCGAGCAGGTTCTCGTGCGTGAACCACAGCGCCTCGCCACACCCTCGCGCCTGGGCCTCGCGGAGCGAAATCAGACGCGGCAGATAGCTCAGCGTCTTGAATCCGCACGTCGGGTCCAGCCTGGACTGCTTGTGAACGCTGATCAGGACGGTCATGCCCTGGGCGTAGAGTTCGGCCGGGTAGGGCACGAGCCGAGCCGCCGTTGCCAGGATGGTCAGCTTCGATGGCCGGTCGTCCGTGGTGGCCTGCCGCAAGTCCCCCGTCGTGATCGTCAGACGGACGCGCGCCTCGCTCAGGCTGTTCCGGGCGATGAGCTCCGTCAGGCCTTCGGCGATCACCTGCTGGCTCTGCTCGTCGAGGTCGAACATCGACAGCGCCTCGGCCGAAGCGGCCAACCGGGCCAAGTGATCTCTCAGGCGGAAGATGACGCCCCCGTAAGCCCGCATCGTCTCGAACAATCCCGCGCCGTGCAGCAGTCCCGCGTCGAAGACGCTCACCGTGGCCCGATCGGCTTCGACGAACTCGCCATTATGATAGACGACGTCACTCACCACCGATCTCCAACAGGCCCGCCTCGTCCAATCCCAGCGCCTCCAACATGCCGCGCGCCTTGTGCAACGTCTCGGCGTACTCCAACTCCGGATCGGAGTCGGCCACGATTCCGCCCCCGACCTGAACGTGCGCCGTTCCACGATCGACGATGATCGTGCGGATCGCGATGTTCAACACCGCCGATTGGTCCAGGCCGATCATGCCGATCGAACCGCAGTAGACGCTCCGCTCGGTCGGCTCCAGCTCGTCGATGATCTCCATCGCACGGACCTTCGGCGCGCCCGTGATCGATCCCCCCGGAAGCGTCGCCTTGAGCAGATCGATCACGTCGAACCGCTCGTGGAGCGTACCTTCCACCGTCCCGACGGAGTGCCAAACCGTCGGATGCGCTTCCAGGCAGCGCGGCTCCGTGACCTTGACCGACCCGTACTCGCACACGCGACCAAGGTCGTTTCGCTCGAGGTCGATGATCATGTTGAGCTCGGCTCTGTCCTTCTCGCTGGCGATGAGCTCCTGTCGCATCGCCGCATCGGAATCCTCGTCGGCGCCTCGCGGACGCGTGCCCTTGATCGGCCGCGTGATCACCTTCCGATCGCGCGCCTCCAGGAAGAGCTCCGGAGAGCTGCTGAGCACCGCGCACGTGGGCGCATCGCTTGCCTTGGCCTTGCCCTCGTGCCAAGCCATGTACGCCGCGTACCAGCCCGGGTTGGAAACGCGCAGCCTCTCGTACAACGCCCAAGCCGGACAGCTCAGGGACGCGCTGAGCCGCTGGGCCAGATTGACCTGAAAGATGTCGCCGGCGGCGATGTAGTCGATTCCCCGCCGCACCATCTCGAGATACTTCGCCCGGCTCATGTTCCACTTCGCCTTGCCCGCGGCCACGGGCTTGCCGGCCTTGGCGGCCTTGGGCGCCTTGCCGGTCAAGTGCGCCGCCAGCGTGTCCAGACGACCCTTGACCACGCGATCGTACGGCGGCGGATACCCGTGATGCAGATCCGCCGCCATCAGCGTCCACTCGCCCCGTGCGTGGTCATGGACGGCCACCGCGTCGTAGAAGCCGAGGCGAGCGACGGGAAGCTTGATGTCCGGTTTGGTGGTCGCGGGAAGGCGTTCGATGAACCGCCCCGTCTCGTATCCGAAGTAGCCGCCCCAGCCCACGAAACACGGAAGATCCTCGGGCTTCTCGACGACGCGAAACGGACGAAGCCCCGGAGCCAAGGCCGCCAGGGGCCCCTCGTCCAGCGTCCGCTTGCTGCCCCCGAAGTCAACGTGGGTCTTGCCGTCCCGGCCCGTCCACAGCATTCCGGTCGGCTCGCAGGCCAGGACGCTGAATCGGCCGTACCGAGAATCGGCCGCCGCGCTGTCCAGGAAGAGCGGGCTCGCGCGGTGCTGGAGCCGGCGCATCGCCTCGAGGGGATCGAGGTCGATCTGGAGCTTGCGGCACACGATACCTACGTCAGCGCGCGTTGCCATGATCGCCGAGTATACTCACCGTGTGAGCAGGGTAAAGCCTTCGCCGCTGGTTCGGGCGATCACGGAAAGCCATGTCCTCTGTCAGTCATCGGCCGAGGATCCTGTCGACGATATCCCGCCAGGACGAACCACACGAATCGCCTTGGATAGGCTCTCGAAATGCGCCGGCGTCTTGGGCACGTAGTCCCCGTCAACGCACATCTCCAGCGGGCGGTCCGGCTGCACCTCCACGTGCCGGCAAGGTTCGTAGATGATCTTCGGGTGCGTCACGTGCGTGCCCCGTCGGATCATCTTGAAACGCATGAGCATCTCGAGCCGCCAGGCGTCCTGCACGATGACGACGTGGAATCGCCCGTCGTCGAACCGGGCGTCCGGCGCGAGCATCATGCCGTCTCCGAAGTAGGTCGTGTTTGCCACCGCCAACATGAAGATGCAGTTGAACCGGCGCGGGACACCGTCCAGCGTGACGCAGGCGGAGTAGGGCCTGTAGCTGAGAATCGCCCGAATGCCGCCCACGTTGTAGCCGGCGGCCGGACTGCGTCGGTTCAGCCACTTCGGCATCAGCCGCACGCAGGCCGCGTCCATCCCCGCGCCGGCCTCACTCAGGAAGTACCGTGTCGTGCCGTCCGTGAAGGTGATTCGCCCCACGTCGGCAAGGGCGCTGTCGTCCGAATCGAGCAGATCGCGCAGTGCCGCCGGGTAGCCGGGCAGGGCCTTGACATAGTCGTTGCCCGAGCCGGCCGGTAGCGGCGCGATCATCGGTCGGTCTGGGGGGACGGGCCGGCCGCCGTCCGGACTAGACAGATCCCATCCGGTCAAGCAGCCGTCGACGACTTCGTTGAGGAGTCCGTCTCCGCCGGCAACGATGATCTTCTCGAAGGCGCCGAAGCGCTCGGCGCAGAACGTCCGTGCGTGATCCGCGTGCCGCGTCAGTAAGACATCGACCCGCCCGCGCCGTCGGGCATCGTCGATCACTTCCAGGATGTTCGCGCGCCGAACCCCGGGCGATTCCGGATTGGTCACGATCAGGACGCTTGCAGTCGGCATGTTCGGTCGGACGTCGATCCAATCGGCTACACGAACGCTCGGGCCTCGCCTCGCGGGCGACTCGCCGCGCCCGATCTCGTGTATATACATCCAAACGCGGCCGTCGGCCACAGGCAAGGACGCATGCCGCCTGGAGAGAAACTGGCTGACCGAAATGGAGGGCTAGGCCTCTTCCCTGAGGTCGGGGAGATCGATCTTCCTGGCGGGGAAGACCTGAATGGAGCCGGAGATCTGGTTGACGCCGACGATCTCGGTGACGTTCTTGACCTTTCGCTTCTCGATCCTGACCGGACCTTTCAGCTCCTTCTCGAAGCGAAGGCTGTAGTTGTCGACCGTGATGCTGACACCTTCGCACACTCTGCCCGTGATCAACAGGGAGGCGCCTTCGACCGGGGTGGCGGACTGGATGAGCTTGACCTTCTCCTCTTCGAGCGAAATTGCTTGCGCCTCGAGATCGTCGGCCTGGAAGACGAGCTCGGTGGCCTTCTCGCGCTGGTCGGGCGTCAGGCGGCGCAGGCTGTCCAGGAGAGGTTTGACGGCGGTGCGGATCTTCTCGGCGGTCTCGCGGAGGCTCTTGACCTTCTCGTCGATGCCCTTCATGGACGTGAAAATGGTGGGGTCCATTCCGATCCCGATATGGGTCCGGACCCCCGCGTCACTGCCGAGAACCTTGATCTCACCCCCGTTGCGAGCGTGAGTCCGGCCGCCGATGAGGCTTCCCGATACGACGAAGAGAGACTGTTCCGTCCGGATATCGCAGTTGATGACCTCTTTGGCCACGTGGATATTGCCGTCGCAATGGATCTCCGAGCTGTCACAGAACTTGGCCCGGAGTTCCCCCTGACATATGACTTTCCCCTTCTCCTTCCCGCAAATGCCGCCACGAACCAGGATGTCGACCTGGGCCTCGACGGTCGCCGCGTCGACGTTTCCTGTCACCTCGATGCTCTTTCGACTCTTGACGGAGAATAGGTCCAGAACGCTCCCGCGAACCAGGACATCGCTCGCCGAATCGATGTTGCCCGACGCGAAATCCACGTTCCCCGCAACCTCGAGCACCTCGTGAACGTCAAGGTCGAAGCTCTTCTGAAGCACCCTTCCATCGCACTTGGCGCGCACGGTCGTGCCGTCACTGTCGAGGTAGACGTTCTTTCCAAGGGAAATCTCCACGCGCTTGGCTTTGGGTTTGATCGGCAGACCGTAGACGTCTTGCCCGACTTGGGCGGGGGAAGGAGGAAAGACCTTGCCGATGACCTCGCCCTCGGCAACGGTGATGATCCTGTGGTTCTCGTAGAAGTTGATTCGTTCGGGGTCTTCGCCCTCGGCTTCGCCTCCGGCCGAACCGAGTTCCGGACTCAGCTCGAACCGTCCGTTTCCGCCCGGGTCGGCGGGGCGCCCCTTGGCAATGAGCACCGGGCCGGGCGGCACCTTGCCCGTCTTGATGATACTCGCGAGTTTGTCGACGCGTTTCTCGAGGCCGGGCGTGAAGTGAATCTTCCCCTCCGTGAGGACGCGCACCATATCCTCGCGGCCGATGGCGGCGGGATCATAGGACGGATCGAACTCGAGAGAAGCCTCGAGTCGATCCCTCGAGATGACCAGCTTGCAGGGTGAGGTCTCGGTCGTATCCATGCCCTGTTTTCCGGAACCCGGACCCCGATCCCGGTACGGCGTTGAGCTGTGCCGGCGCCAGGATCCCCTGGACTACCGGGCTTGGGGTCCGTCTAGCCGGTCGACACGGTGGCTGCCTTCTCGATCTTCATGCCGACCTCAACATAGAACTGCCCGAGCGACGTGTCACACGGAATGACTACCCGCGGAAACGTATTGCTTCTGGAAACCTTGTGGCTCTGGCCGATGATGACGCTCGGCAGCGAAATGCTGATCTCCACCCCCTCGAAGTCCTTCTTGGCGTTTCCGGCCACCATGTTGGCCAGCTCGCCGAGAGCGTCCGCGAAATCGGGATGGTCTTCCCCCAGCTCCATGCCGGCGAACGTGGAGGCGGCCTTGACGCCGACATCCTTCGGAAAGCTGATGACGACGCAACCCGCCGCGTCTCCCGAGAATCCGATGATGGCGCTCACGTCGGCCGAGGCCCTCTCGTCGTCCTTGACGTAGGGCTTTCCGATCTTCACTTCGACGCCCAACATCGTGTGGAAGACGTTACGAACGGCGGCGACAAACGGATTGATGTACTTGACATCCATGATCTGTCCTCGTGCAGTCTCCGAATGACCTTCCAATTCCCGCGCAGAGATCGGTGCACGCCGATCCTCGTCGGATACACGTCAATCCTTCTATCGGCTCGTCAATGCCCCCAGGTCAGTTTGTCGCGCCGAAAACAGGCGACTTCCCTCATGAGAGGTCTCAATGCTCCGGCTCCCGGGCCATCCCCTTGGACGGCGGATCTCCCTCGTCGGAGACGGACATGGACTCCCCACCGCCCCGGAGGGTCAAGATTCGTTGGAGGCCGGTGACCATCGGGCGGGGATCACCTTACCTACCGGGCTCGAAGCCCTCCGGCGCAAATCTCTCGGTCCAATCCTGCGGATCATCCCATTCCGGTGGTCGACGTATCTCTCTGGGACGGCGGGTCGTAGGCTCCCGGCCAGGCCTCCGCCGGCCCCGGCGGCCGATGCCGAGGTCCGATAATCCGGCACCGTTCTCGACGTGGAGGCCCAACACGGGGCGTTTGCCTCAGATTTACCTTCATCCGCTTCCTCGGAAATCCGACAAAACAAGCGGAAGTAACCATGCTCAGTCCGAAGTCACGCTGACGTTGCCAATCAAGGTCTGAGGAGGCCGCCAAGTGACTGACACGATAGAGTCAATCACCATCGATGGGCTGGTCGACCAACTCGCGCTTTCATCAGCTCTGTGCGATGTCGGAGATCTGGGCGAACTGGCGAAGATGCACTCCCAGGTCGCCGAGTTGACCAAGCGCATCGAAGAAGGCTCCCAGTTCAACAACGCCGACGAGTTCTCAACGTTTGGTGCCGCGGTCGGCACGCTCCTGGAAGGGATCGTGTTGGAGGCCTATTCCGATCTGGAGGACATCCTAGAGACGGTGAGACAGGCGATCTCGGAGATTCAGTCCTCGCTGAAGGGAAGCCCGGAGTCGGCTCCCCTGCCGTCCGATAAGGAATTCGTCGCGAAGGTTTGCAGAATGGCGGGCGGCGAGCCGCCGGTCGCGAGTACGTCGTCTGAGATCGATCCAAAGGAACTCGGCGGCACCGCGGATGACCAGACCTCGTCGGCCTCCGACGAAGGAGAGTCCGCCGCGGGAGACAGCGGCGCCGCGCCCGTGTACGTCTCGGAGCCGTTGATCCTCGGCAACGACGAGCTCGAGTACGTTCGAAGCTTCGCGACGGAGGCGGCCGAGCATATCGACGCCATCGAGGGGGCCGTGCTCGACCTGGAGCAGTCTCTGGAGGACATGGGGAAGATCAACGAACTCTTCCGCCCGTTCCACACGATCAAGGGCATGGCGGGATTCCTCAATCTCCGCGATATCCAAGAACTCACGCACAAGGGCGAAACCCTCCTCGATCTCGCGCGAAAGGGACAGCTCAAGCTGACCCCGGATCACATCGACCTGATCTTCGGAACGGTCGACGTCCTCAAGGTCCAGGTCGACGCGGTGGAGACGTACCTCCGCAATCCCAACGGCGAGCCGATCCCGCAACC
Organism: Phycisphaerae bacterium; assembly: GCA_016927755.1. Classification (GTDB taxonomy): domain Bacteria; phylum Planctomycetota; class Phycisphaerae; order UBA1845; family JAFGLZ01; genus JAFGLZ01. The sequence goes on along the minus strand of JAFGLZ010000141.1, from coordinate 11,190 downwards.
GGACATCACGCAAGCGTTGGATCGTCTCCACCGTGCCGCTAACGGCGACATCGGTGGTGTGTCTAAGGACGCCGCGTCGGCGAGCCAAGGCGCGTCCGAGGCGGAGGCCGCCGCGACGAAGATCACCGACGAATCGGAAGTCAACGGAAGTGATCCGGAGCAAACCGGCGCCCCGGAAACGATCGGGACGTCACAGCCGGGTCTCGCGGTTCAGAAGGCCAAAACCACTCCCAAGAAGGATATCACCGTCCGCCTGGAGACGGCCAAGCTCGACCACCTCGTGAACATGGTCGGCGAGTTGGTCATCGCTCAGGCGATGGTCAACCAGAATCCCCTGCTGGAATCGAGTGAGAAGCTGACCAAGGACGTCTCCCAGGTGACCAAGATCACGCGCGAAGTGCAAGAGATCACCATGGCGCTGCGAATGGTCACGCTACAGCAGACGTTCCAGAAGATGGCCCGCCTGGCACGGGACGTCGGCAGGAAGGCCGGCAAGCAAGTCGAATTCTCGATGACGGGCGAAGACACCGAGCTGGACAAGAACGTCATCGATGAGATCGGCGACCCACTGATGCACATGGTCCGCAACGCGGTGGACCACGGCATCGAGTCGCCCTCGGACCGGCGCGCCGCGGGAAAGCCCGAGTTCGGATCGGTTCATCTTCACGCCGCGCATGTAGGCGGCAACATCGTCATCGAGATCACGGACGACGGCGGAGGGCTGGATCGCGACAAGCTGATCGCCAAGGGAATCGAGCGAGGCCTGCTCACGCCGGAGGATCAGCTCTCCGATTCCGAGGCCTTCGCCCTCATCATGCAGGCCGGGTTCAGCACCGCCGAGAAGGTCACCGACATCTCCGGTCGCGGCGTGGGCATGGACGTCGTCAAGCGGAACATCGAGAAGCTTCGAGGCAAGGTCGAAATATCGAGCGAGAAGGGCAAGGGCAGCAAGTTCACGATCCGCTTGCCACTGACGTTGGCCATCATCGACGGCATGGTCGTCACGGTCGGAGAGGAGCGTTTCATCATTCCGACGATCTCGATCGATCAGTCGATGCGTCCCGAGAAGGACCAGGTGGTGACGGTTCAGAAGCGCGGCGAAATGTTGCAGGTCCGCGGCGAGCTGTGCCCCTTGATCCGGTTGGACGAGCTTTTCGGAATTCAAACCGAGCGTCTGCCCGTTTGGGAACGCATGGTCGTCATCGTCGTCGTCGACGGCCGGCGGGTGGGCATCGTTCTGGACAACCTTATCGGACAGCAGCAGATCGTGATCAAATCCTTGGGCGGTCAATTCCGGGGCGTCGACGGCATCAGCGGAGGCGCGATCCTGGGAGACGGCAAGGTTGGGCTGATCCTCGATGCGGCGGGGCTGGTCGCCACGCAGAACGGACATCGAGCGGCCTGAGTGCGGCAAGGCAGCTTCACGGAACCAGCGCTTAGGAGATTCGACCGTGGGAGGCAACAACTCGACGACGCTGGCGGAAGCCGGACATGCGTCTGACGCAACCGGATCTGCCGGCAGCGACCTGGGTGGCAAGTACCTGACGTTCTTCCTGGACGACGAGGAGTACGGGGTAGCCATCCTGAAGGTCCGAGAGATTATCGGGATCATGCAGATTACCGCCGTGCCTCAGATGCCCGACTACATCAAAGGCGTGATCAACCTTCGCGGCAAGGTGATTCCCGTCGTGGATCTCCGCCTTCGGTTCGGGCTGCCGGAGGCCAAGCACACGGATGAGACCTGCGTCATCGTTGTCGATGTGGGACCATTAGTGGGCATCATTGTGGACACGGTTCAAGAAGTTGCCGACATACCAGGCAAGGACATCGAGGTGCCGCCACCCATGGGCAACGGCGTCGACACCGACTTTCTCATGGGAATGGGGAAGGTCGGCGGCAGGGTGAAGATCCTGCTCGATATCGATGCGGTCCTGTCGGAAACCGAGGTCACCTCCATCACGGAGGCTGCAACGGACGACTAGCGACACGAAGCTCGTGGCGGGTCGGCACTCCCAATCGGGAGCAAACGCTCCGTTTATGGGATGATGGGCGGCCCCGGGAGGGAAGGGGCGATCGACGACCAGATCGACGCGGAGATGAAGTGATGAAAATCATGCTTGTTGATGACTCCCGGACGATCCGAAACATCCAGAAGAATGTTTTGGCCCGGCTCGGTCACACCGACATATTGGAAGCGGGCGACGGCCTCGAGGCGCTCCAGCTTCTGCAGAAGGATCAGCCGGACCTGATCCTGATCGACTGGAACATGCCCAACATGGACGGCATCACGCTGGTGCGCGAGATCCGGTCGAATAACACGGATCTGCCGCTAATCATGTGCACGACCGAGGCCGAGAAGTCGCGGGTGCTCGAGGCGCTCAAGGCTGGGGTGAACAACTACATCGTCAAACCCTTCAGCACCGAGACGCTCGCCGACAAGATACAACAAACGATGGAGAAGATGCAGGCAAAGGCCGCCGCCAACGCCCCGAGCTAGGCGCGAGTGTGGGCGGTAACCCACGTTCGATCCCGTGATGCCAGATTCGCGAGCATCCCATGGACCACATCGTTGACATAGCCGACCTGAAGGTGGTCAAAGCCAATGGAGAAGCCTCCAAGCTGGTCACCTACTCGTTGGGCAGTTGTATCGGGGTCGCGATCTGGGACCCCGTGGCGAGGGTCGGCGGCATGCTGCACTACATGCTTCCCGAATCCTCGGTCTCGCCCGAAAAGGCGCAGAAGAACCCCGCCATGTTCGCCGACACCGGGCTGCCGGCGCTGTTCAAGAGCGCGTACAAGCTTGGTGCCGAGAAGCGACGGATGGTCGTCAAGATCGCGGGCGGATCTCAACTGCTGGACGACAACGGAGCGTTCAACATCGGCAAACGCAACTACGCCATCTTGCGGAAGATCTTCTGGAAAAACGGCGTCATGATCAACGGTGAGCACGTCGGGGGGAGCCTAAGTCGAACGATGAGGCTCGATCTCACGGACGGCCGAGTCACTCTCAAGATGAAAGACGGGGAGATTGAGCTATGAAAAGCGTCGAAGACATCGTCGCGAAGGTCGATACGCTCCCCCCCCTGCCGGACACCACGCTGCGCCTGTTGACCGTACTCCGCGACACCACGAGCACGATCAACGACATCGTGTCGGTCATCAAGTACGACGAGGTACTCACGAGCGAGGTGCTGAAGCTCTGCAACTCCGCGTATCTCGGATTGAACCGGAAGATCAACAGCCTCAACGAGGCGACGGTCTGTCTGGGAGTGGCCAAGCTCATGCAGCTCGTCATGGCGGTTCATGCCAACGTGCTGCTTGGAAAGGAACAGCAGGGCTATGGGTTGCCGCCGCAGGCCCTCTGGCAGCACTCGGTCGCCACGGCGCTCGGGTGCGAGATCATCGGCGGGAAGGTTGGGCTGCCCAACAACAACCTCGTGTTCACCATGGGTCTGCTACACGACATCGGGAAAGTCGTGCTGAACGAATACGTCGCCGACCAGTACGCCGAGATCGCTCGACTCGTGGACGAGGAAGGGCGCGCGTTCAACGAAGCGGAGCAGATGGTGCTTGGCTACGATCACTGCGAGGTGGGCGCGTTGCTCGCCGAGAAGTGGCAGTTGCCCGTGGAAATCGGCGAGTGCATCCGGTGGCACCATGACCCCACGGGGCATAAGGGTTCACCGTTCATCGATTTCGTGTATCTAGCCAACGCCCTGAGCGTGATGCTCGGACTTGGCATCGGGCGCGACGGTTTGAGCTACCGAGCCAACGAGGAAGTCTTGGGCCGTTACCATCTGACCGAACGCGACCTGGAGAAGTTCGGTGCCCAGGTCGTGGTCGAATTGGCCCAGGTCAAGGAAATGGCCGCCGAAACCAGGAAGTAAGCCAATGTCCCGCGACATTCTGATCGTAGACGACTCGGCCACAATCCGAGCAATGATCAAGAAGGCGATCGGGATGATCGGCCTCGACGTCGGGGAGGTCTACCAGGCCGGTAACGGCATGGAAGCCCTCGCGCAGATGGCCGATCATCAAATGGGCGCCGTCATTGCGGACATCAACATGCCGGTCATGAACGGCCTGCAGCTCGTGCATGCGATGCGTCGCCACGATTCGCTCAGGGATACACCGGTCATCATCGTCTCCACGGAAGGAAGCAGCCAGCGCATCCAGGAGCTGGAAGACAAGGGCATCGCGGGCTACATCCGGAAGCCGTTCAAGCCCGAGCAACTGCGTGAGGTCCTTGAGCCCATACTGGGGTGTACCAATGAACAAGACGACTTCGCCCACACTGCCGAAGATCTTTTCTAACATCCTCAGCGACATGGCCTTCATGTTCGTCGCGGAGCCGGACGAGACCGCGCCGGCGGCCAAGTTCACGCTGAAGACCCGTATCGGGTATTCCGGGCCGAAGAGCGGGACGCTCGAGCTGCGTTGCGGGGGGCGATTCGCCGCCGCCCTGGCCGCCAACCTCCTCGGCGTAGAACCGAACGACAGCGCCGCCGACCAGGGACGGCTCGACGCCCTGAAGGAACTCATGAACGTCGTCTGCGGGAACTTTGTCACCGAGCTCTACGGGGCCGACGATCTCTTCGAGCTGACGATTCCAGAGGTGACACCCGTCCTGCCGGACGAGCCAGACGAACCCGACGCGGACGCCGAAATCCACCGCTTCGTCGCGGAAGACGTCCTCATCGAGCTAAGCCACAAGACAAACTAGCCTCGAATCATGCAAGCCGCGGCCTGATCTAGGGGGTGGGCCGCGGCTTTCTCATGCGCGCCTCTCACCGGGCTCGACGCAGCCAAGTCAGGAACGTCAGGAATCCGAGCGGCCCGAGGAATGCCGGTTCGGGAACGAGAATTCGGCGGGAGTCATACGTAAAGGCCGTCTCGCCCTCGGTAACCGTGATCAGCTCGAGATGGACGCCGTCCGAATGGGTATCGTCCACCACATACAGATCGTACCCGGGCAACGGCAGGAGCTGGATGGGCCCGTTCGGATCGTAGTCGTTCGGGTCGAACGTGTAGCCGCCGGGGAGCGTCATCTCGAAGGTATTCGGATCGCCGCTTTCGGCCAGGTATCCGGGATAGTGATAGTGGCCGCCGTAGTAGTTGGCGACGTAATCGCGGTAGCTGTGGTTGGGATCGTTCAAGAAGTCGCTGATCTGCTCGAACTCTGGGGGGCTGAAGGCTCCCAGCGAGGCCAGGATCTCGCCGAAGTATCCGCCCAGCGTGAACATCGGATGATGGCCGAGCATCACGACGTTTTCCTGCTTGTCCTTGGAGCAATTGGCGATGTAGTCGGTGAACCAGGGGAACGTCCCTCCCTCGAAATCATGGATTTCCGCCTCCTCGTTCACCCGTCCCGACATGTCGCGCGGCACCCAGTCGAGGGCCATGAAGTGGACGCCGTGGTAGTCAAAGGCGAAGTTCTGTAAGTAGCTCAATCCCCCCACCTCCGGATTCGATACCGGCCCCGGCGCCTTCTGCCAGTTTGACAGGCCGGAATCGGGATTCGACGCCAACGCATCGAGCGATTGCCACGTCGGTGTGTACGTGTCATGGAACGGGACCTCATCGCCCGCGGCGACCTCATCATCACCAAGAATCGGGGCGTAGGGCACCGCGAGCCCGTCCAAGATCGACTTGGCCACCGACATCCCCCCGCCCCAGCCGATATCACCGACCGCAAAGACCAAGTCGATGTTCTCTTGCTCGCGATGGTTGTTGACCCAATCGACGGCCTGGAGAAGCATCTGGGCGTACTCGCTTCCCGCGCCGCCCGAAACGTGCGGATCGGCGATCACCACGAAAGAGAAGGAGTCACCGGTTGCCGCCAACAGCGGGGAGGACAGCAGGAGGCAAGCAAGCACGAAACACGCGACGCCAGACGATGCATTCGACATTGGTTCATCCCTCTTTCCCGAGCCGGATCCCGGATGCCTTCAGGCAACACTCGAGTGTTCCAGCCACCTGTCTCAACTGCCGCTATGCGCAGGGGTTCTTCAACGTGCTGAGGCGAGAATCTCTACGGCTTGTGCTTCCCTGTTCCCCATACGGAGCATCCCCCTTCGGAACTCCGTATGCTCTATACATATACCGTTTTCCGCCCCGACGGGTCAAGGGGTCGGCTCGAAAATGCTCCGCCCATTCGATCAGCGGCACGTCACTCGACCACTGGACGAAGGCTTCGAATCGACACGAAAACGGCGCTGAAGGCTCAATGGAAGGGGATCACACTAATGCCGGCCACTACCGGCGAACGGACCACGGTCGGGACAAGCACCGATTCGTGAGCGTACAGGAAGCACGCCTCGTCCTCGGTAACCGTCACCAACTCGATCCGGACTTCGTTCTCTGGATGGGTCGGCGGGCCAAAGGCCGGATGCGGGAAGTGGGGCGCCTGGATCGTGCGGACGTCATACCCCGGCAGTCTGGGAAACGCGGTCGCGACCCTCTCCGGGCCCATGAGCTCGGTGAGCCAGCCCGGCAGCTCGACGAGGTCGGGATCGGCGTTCTGCGGCAAGTAGCCCTGGAAATGGACGTGAGCGGCGTAGGCCGCCGCGACATGGTTGCCGTAGGCTTGAACGGGATTGTTGAGGAAGCCGCTGAGCTGATCGAACTCCGCCTGGCTGAACGTCAGCCCGTCGGCGACCGCCCGCATGAACCAGCCGCCCCGCAGCGTCACCATCGGGTTGTGAGACATCAGGACGATGTTCTCGTACTTATCCTTGGGGCACTCGGCGAGGGTTCGCTTGAACCACGGCCACGTGCCGCCCTCGAAGTCGTGAAGGTCCGAGTCGTCGTCCTGTGTCTTGAAGATGGACTTGCTGCCGTCGCGAGAGCACCAGTCCGCGCACACGAACTGAAGACCTCGATACTCGAAGGCGAAATTCTGGAAATAGCAGAAGGAACCCGGCGCGTAGGGACTCTCGACGTCGACCGGTCCGCGACGCCAGTTCGCCAGCCCGGTCGTCGAATCGTCCGCCAGCGCGGCCAGCGACGCGTAGACCGGCTCGAACGTCTCGGCGAAATCCTGGCCGCCCCGCCCGAAAAGAATGTCGTCGTCCCCGACGAGGGGAACGTACGGCGTGGACAAGCCATCCAGGATCTCCTTGGCCGTCTGGATGTTCAGCTTGTTGCCGGTGCTTTCCCAGCCGATGTCCCCCAGCACGAACACCAGGTGGATGTTCCTCCGCTCTCGATGCGCATTGACCCATTGGACGCATCGCTCGAGCCGGCGTTTGTTGACGGCGTAGTGACTCCACCGGACGTGCGGATCGGCGATCAGCACGAACGAGAACGAATCGCCCGTTTCGGCCGGCAGCGTTTTCGGGAAAAAGGAAACCACGGCGAGTCCAGACACGATGGCGAGAGTGGCTCTTCTCGACATGACGCTCACCCCCCTTCTGAGTCGCGTCCGGCCTTTCGACCGTCGAGGAGCCGATTGTGCGGCAGATCTTGCTGCTTCTTCCCACATCCGCCGGGGATCTCGAGTCCCTTCCGAGAACCGACTCCCCTCATTCAATTATAGAATCGGTCAACGCCCCTAGCGGCTACTAGCCCTAGAAACAACGGGGGCTTCATCCCGGCACGGCTCTTTATGGGACAAGATTGTGAGTGAGACTTGAAGGATTCCGTCAATACTCCGTGATGCCACCTGGCTCGAAACGACAGTCACACGAGCTTTGGCGCTCGGTTCCACTCGAGGCGTCGCCGGCCCTCGATGACGTCCTGGGCCCAGTGGATCGCGAGCGGCTCGCCGACGATCCAGTCGTGGCTGGGCAAGACGTGCTTGCTGTGAACGCGGCATTCGATGTTGACCGGGCACTCGCCGATCAGCGGGGCACCCACCTTAGCCGCCGGGGTCCGCGTCAGGCCCGCCAGGGCGAACTTGTCGGCGTCGGGCTGTGTCGTCAGGGAGACCGTTCCGCAGATGCCCCAGGCTTTCGTGAGAGATTCGTCCGGGACGTTGATGACGAACTCGCCGGTTTGCTCGATGCACGTGGTCGTGTGGCGTTTGAAGTAGTTCGCGCCGGCAGACTTCGTACACATGGCGATGCCGTACAAGGGCGGAACGCCGTTGACAAGCGACCACGCGCCGACCGTGCAGATGTCGGCTCTGCCCAGGGCGTCGACGGCCGTGATCATGACGACGGACGTGCCGGAGTACGTCCGCCACGCTTCCCGGTTCGGGAATCCGATCAGCTTCTCCATGCTTGGCATCCTCCTGTTCCCCCTCGCCCCATCTCCGTCATCTTCCCGGTTTGTGTTGGGCAAAGACGGCCATCAGTTCCGGGCGGGTCTTCATGTACTCAACCAGACAATCGGCGATGTAGCGATGCCCAGCAGCGTTGGGGTGCGGATCGATCGGCTCAGTCTTGGAGACCCACCACTGGCGGAGGTCCTGCCATCCCGCCTCCCACATCTTGCTCTGGTAGAAGGGATAGAGGTCCAGTACGTGAAACCCCATCTCACTCAAGCGGTCGTCCAGAGCCTTGTGGAGCCGTAGGTAGTCGGGGCTGTGCGAGTAGTCATCCTGCCGTACCACGTAGGGGTTGAAGATTACGACCACACAGGGCAATCCGACGGCGCGACAGCCATCGGCCACCTGGCGCCGAGCATCAAGGTGTTCGTCGTATAGGGGCCCGGATGCGATAAAGGGACCGACGTATTCGCAGGTGTCCCGATGATGCCGGCGCTGACTCTTCTCCTCACGCTGCTTGAGCCTTCTCAGAACCAATTTGACGAGTCCCGACCGAAGAGGATTGTCGCCGTACGTGGGATGCAACCCGTCCGGCAACGCCTTGAGGTGAGGGATCGCCCCGGAATCATTGTGGTCGTGGTGCAGGATGAGCAGATCCGGGCTGTACGGCACGATTCGCTTGGAGAACATTACGGCTTCTTGAGCAGCGTTGTAGGCGGGTACGGAGAAGTTCTTCAGGGAAATTGACGTGCCTGTCAACTTGGCCATCCGCCGTCGGAAGACCTCGGGGTAGGAATCGTCGTAGGCGACCCCCCAGCCGAAGGAGGACGAGTCTCCCAGGACGGCGATACGTACGCCGTCTGCGGATGCGCTCGTTGGGTGCCCGGATACCCGACATCCCTCTGAATCGGTGATGTAAAGGGTCCCGTGCCCCTGGCGTCTGAGACTAGGCTTGCATTCGAAGACCAACCCAGGATCGTCGGAGGGCTGTTTGAGATCCTTCATGGACCCGGCTTTGAGCCGCCGCATCATGAGCTCGGTGTCCACCTCGTCGAGGAAGAGGATCTTGACGCAGGCCTCGGCGCACAGAAGGGACGTCAGGAGCGAAACGGCCGCCAACAGGAGCTTCCGCCGCACGGTCTTCTTGGGAGCGGGGACGGCCTCATCCTTCGGTCTGCTCGAACGCCTTCTCCGAGACATCTGCAGTCTCCCCTTCGTCAGATCGGCTGGCCGCACTCCGGGCATCGGGGCTCGCTCAGGCCTTCGAGGATGTGGCCGCACTTGATGCAGCGCAAGTGCTCCTGCACCGGCGGGCCGAAGTGCGGGACGAGCCGGTCATAGATCGCCAGCGCGAGAAAGACGAACGGCCAGGAGAGGATCCCCGCACACAATCCACTGGCCAGGCGCGGCGTTAGCCGCGAAGAGAGCGCACCGACCACGTCATGAACGACGCGCGGACCAAGGATCGCAAAGACAACGGCGGCGACGCTCACGGTCACGCACCAAGCAACCCAGCCCGCCCGGCGGTGCCGAATCGCCTGACGTGTCGGAATCGGAAAGACCCCGAAGGGCTTCTCGCAGTAGGGGCACCTCACTCGCATTACGACCCTCGCATGCAGGTACACGTCTCAAGGAGGCGCGTCAAGAAGCGCCCGAAATCCGCGTGTCGATCTGTCGACCCATCCGCTCTCATCCCTTGACCCCTCCGATCTGGATCCCGCGCATGAAGAACTTCTGACCGATCAGGAACACGATCAGCAGCGGGATGACGTCGAGCACGGAGCCGGCCATCAACAGTGTATAGAGGGTGCCGTACTCGCTCTGGAAGCTTCGCAGCAGGACGGGGATCGTCTTCATCTGATCGTCGAACGTGATGATGAGCGGCCAGATGTACCCCCGCCACGAGCCGAGAAACGTGAAGACGCCCAGCGTCGCCAGGGCCGGTATCGAGAGGGGCAGGACGATCCGCCAGTACACGGCGAACGTGCTGCACCCGTCGATCCGAGCGGCCTCCTCGTAGTCGCGGGCGATCGTACGGAAGAACTGGCGGAGCATGAAGGTGCCGTACGCGGTGAACATGCCCGGCACGGCGAGGGCGAAGTAGCTGTCCAATCCCATCGGACGGCCCAGATAGGTCCCGCCCAGACTGTAGAAGTTCGCGCCGAAAAAGTGCGTGCCGAGCAGCCCGTCGAGCAACGCCGGCATCTTGGTGACCAGGATGAAGACCGGGATCATCGTCACGGCGCCGGGGATCATCAGCGTCGCCAGATAGGCGAAGAAGACCTTGTCTCGCCCCGGCCACTCGAGCCTCGCGAAGGCGAACGCCGCCAGACTGCTGGTAATCAACACGCCGAGGACCTGCGAGACCGAGACGATCAGTGAGTTGACGTACGCCCTGGCGAACGGGACGGCATGCCAGGCCTTGCCGTAGTTGTCCCACTTGAGATGGACCGGATAGCTCACCGCCGCCGACTCGACCCAGTGCGTCGAAAGGGCCTCCTGCTCGCCCTCGGTCAGATCGATCTCGCGCTGCTCGCGAACCAGCACGGACACGATCTCGACGGGCACCCGAAACGCTCGACCGTCCCGCTCGATTCTGGCGACCCGGCGCCCGGCCCGCCCCGAAAGCTGCCGCGTCTCGATCTCCATTTCCGCTCCGTCATCCGTCCGGCGAACGCGGTAGCGGAGAATCGAGACGGGCGACTGCTTGCCGTCGATCGTGGCGAACTGCTGCCTGGGAACCCACTGCGGCGGGTCGACGAAGACGTTCTCCGACGACTTCAAGGACGTCGTGACCATCCAATAGAACGGAAACAGCATCCCCAGCACGACGATCGTCAGGAACGCATAGGTGGACCCGAAGGCGATCCGATTGAGAACGCCCTCGCGCCGAGGTCTCCGCGCAACGAGTTTGGGTTCCTCAAGACTCATGCGATATCGTCACATCGTCCGCCACGGGGACCTCCTCCGATTGTCCAATG
>JAFGLZ010000140.1 GCA_016927755.1 Phycisphaerae bacterium | reverse complement strand
TACATCAGCAGCTCCTCGAACGGCACGATCTACGCCGTCGCCGTCGACGCGAGCGGTAACGCCGGAGCGCTTCGCGTGCTCGCTTCGGGGTTTCCGTCGCATCTCAACGCGATGGCCGTCGACGTGAACGGAAACATCTACATCGCGGCGGTGCAGGCGGGGCAGATTTGGCGGCTGACCCCCAACGGTCAGACCAAGACGCTGCTCGCCAAGGCCAATGACATGCTGGCGACCGTCCAGTGGGGCTCGGGCATCGGCGGGTGGGATTCCAAGACGCTCTACATCTCAAATCGCCAGAGCAGCGATCTGGTCTACGCCTTGTACGTCGGCGTCGAGGGGAAATACAGGCTCTACCCGTAGATAGGGAGTATCACAAGATGAATGGGAAAGGCGTTCCTGGGAAATCCGTAGCGCTCATCGTATCGGCAATCGCCTTGATCGTGGCGTTCCACGTCGCCCAATACGGATGCGCGCCCGTGGCGAGCAATGTATCGACAGACCCGAATACATCCGGCGACGTCACGACGAGCGAGGAACCGAACGCATCCGGCGATGACGCCGCCGCTGAAGAGCCGAACGCGTCCGGCGACGACGACTCCACGGCCGAAGAGCCCAATGCAGACGATGACGACACCACGACCGAAGAGCCGAACGCGTCCGATGACGATACGCCGACCGATGAGCCGGAGGAGCCCTTTTACGTCATCACCGGCCCCCGGGCCACGGAGGATCTCGGGTTCGACGACAAGGGCTACCTCCTCGGCGCTCAGGACGGCAACATCTTCCGAACCGCCTACAACGGCACCCCCGAGATCGTCCTGGCCGGCGCCGGCGGCGGCGGTCACCGACTCATCACCGGCATCATGATGCTCCCCGACGGAGACATCATCTACTGCGACGATCAGTCCGGTTCGATGTATCGCGCGGATCTGACCACCGGCGCCAAGCAGGTCGTCCTGAGCGGACTGTCCTATCCCAACGGCCTCGAGATGGACCTCAGCGGACTCGTCTACCTCGCCGAAACCCATGCCAACCGCATCCGACGCATCAACGTCGACACCGGTGTGTCCGCCACCGTCGTCTCGGGGGTTCCGGGTCCCGACGGCGTGAGCTTCAACCCGGACTACGACACGCTCTACATCAGCAGCTCCTCGAACGGCACGATCTATGCCGTCGACATCGACGCAACCGGCCAGGCGGGACAGCTTCGCGTGCTTGCCTCGGGCTTCCCGTCGCACCTCAACGCGGTGGCCGTCGACGTGAATGGGGACATCTACATCGCGGCGGTGCAGGCGGGTCAGATCTGGCGACTAACCCCCGACGGCCAGACGAGGACACTCCTCGCCCAGGCCAACGACATGCTGGCGAGCGTCCAGTGGGGCTCGGGCATCGGCGGGTGGGACGCCAAGACGCTCTACATCGCCAACCGCCAGAGCAGCGACCGGATCCACGCCCTGTACGTCGGCGTCGAAGGCAAACACAGGCTCTACCCGTAGAAGGTAATGCCGCCCGCGTCATGAGAAGGAAGTAGAGGTATCCCGCGATGAAAGGACGTACGTCTTGCCTGTGTGTGCTCGTAGCGATCGGTCTGCACGCTTTGGGCTGCTGGCCGACCGGGGGCACGACCTCCTGGGAATGCGTCATTCAAGACGGCAGCGTCCCAGACTACACCGAAGCCCTGGGCTGCCTGGCCGATTTCCAGGCGATGGGCTCGGAGCCGCTCGACGCCAGCATACCGGGGGCACAGTCGGTCAAGACGATCGTCGATGAGTCCGATGGGGCCAAGCTCTACTACCAGAACAGCGTCAAGTACGCCATCCACTGGGACTTCGCCCACGAGCACTTGTCGGGCAACGGCAAGCCAGTTGTTCCCAGTCTCGCCCAGTTCAACCAGACGGAGTACTACAACCCCTCCCGACGCTTCCTGCTCGGCGCCGTGACCTACTACGAAGGCCCGGGAGTCTGGGCCTACGAGATTGCCCCCTACGATACTGCTAGCGCAGACATGATCGCCTCTGCCTACCAGGCCATCGCATCCACCAGCTTCTTCGGGGACCAACTTCGTTTTCACCCGACGTCGGAGGCCGTTGCCGCCGAGGCCTCGAAGCTTCCGTCCTCGGTCCCAATCGTCACGACGGATGATCTGTTTGAAGGCATCGACTATCAGCCGCTGAATCTCGGCGTCAGCATAGGCAAGCTGCGATTCTTCCAGGCAAGCCAGCTCGAGACCGAGTATGTCGACTTTCGGGACATCGTGGTCCTCGACGAAGTCCCCAATGACATCTCGGTCGTCATGGGCATCATTACGGCGGCGTTTCAGACGCCGCTTTCCCACATCAACGTACTCTCACAGAACCGCGGCACGCCCAACATGGCGCTGCGGGACGCCGACGACAACGAGCAGCTAAGGGCGCTCGATGGCAAATGGGTCAGACTCGAGGTCGGCCCGTTCGCCTACGCGATCCAAGAGGTCGCCAAGGAGACCGCCGACGCATGGTGGGCACAGAACAGCCCGGACGCCGTGCAGGTCCCGGCGCTCGACCTCAGCGTGACCGACCTGCGCGACGCCGAACAGATCCTTGATCCGAACCTTTCGCTGGCCGACGGCCTCGACAAGGCGATCCCCGCGTTCGGCGGCAAGGCGAGTCACTACGGCGGCATCGCCAAGATCGGCCAGGATGTCCCCGTCCCGAAGGCCTTCGCCGTGCCCGTCCACTACTACTGGCAGTTCATGACCCAGAACGGCCTGCACGACCACGTCGCGGCCATGATCGCGGACGAGACCTTCCAGGACGATCCCGCGGTCCGGGACGCTCGACTCGAGGAGCTAAGGGACGCCATCGAGGCCGCACCGGTCGATCCGAACTTCGAGGCCATGCTCATGGCCAAGCTGCAGTCCGACTACCCAGGCGTCCGCATGCGCTTCCGCTCGAGCACCAACGCCGAGGACCTCGACGGCTTCACGGGCGCCGGCCTCTACACGTCCAAGACCGGCGACCCGGGCGACCCCGACAAACCCGTGCTCAAGGCCGTCCGTCAGGTCTGGGCCAGCGTGTGGAATTTCCGCGCCTTCGAGGAGCGCAGCTATCGCGGCATCGACCACCTCGCGGTCGGCATGGCCCTCCTGGTGCATCGCTCGTTCCCGGACGAGGAGGCCAACGGCGTCGCGCTGACGGCGAACCCCTACGACACCTCCGGGCTGGAGCCGGGTTTCTACGTCAACGTCCAGGTCGGTGAGGCGTCCGTCGTCCAGCCCGCTTCGGGCGTGACGACCGACCAGTTCATCTACAGCTTCGACTTCCCCGGCCAGCCGATCACGTTCATCGTCCACTCCAGCCTGATCCCGGAAGGAACGACCGTCCTGACCAATGCACAGACGTATGAGCTGGGCGTCGCGCTCAAGGCGATCCACGAGTACTTCAGGCCGGTCTACGGCACACAAGCCGACGAGTGGTACGCGATGGACGTCGAGTTCAAGCTGGAGGGCGAATCGGGCCAGACCCCCGAACTCTTCGTCAAGCAAGCCCGTCCCCATCCGGGATGGTGATACTGGAAAGGAGTACGATGATGCGTCTTGTTGGTCTCTCGATTCTCATGCCGTGCCTGGTCGTCCTGGGCGCGGGCTGCACCGTCCCGGGCCTGACGACCGACCCCAACGTCACCGATGCCAACGACTGTGAAACCCCGCTGCTGCGGGGAGCGTGTGAGATGAGCGAGTTGGTCGGCTCCTTCAGCGTCGTGCACGAGGACGGCTATTCGGTCATCTCCGGCCAGGTCGCCGACGGCGTGGTCCCGGCCACCATCCTGCAGAAGGTCGGCGAGAACGGAGACTGCGTGCTGCTGCGGCAGATCTCCCCCTTCTGCGATCCCTCTTGCCCGTCCGGGACCACGTGCGACTTCGACGGAACGTGCATCCCCTATCCCGAACCCATCAGCGTGGGCATGGTCACCGTCAAGGGCCTCAACAAGAGCGTCGCCATGGAGCCCACCGCCCCGAGCGACACCTACTTCGATACGCAGTTGCCGCACCCCGCGTTCGACCCGGGCGCCTGCATCGAACTCGTCGCCGAGGGCGCCGACATCGCCGGGTTCACGCTGTACGGAACCGGCGTGACGCCGCTCGAGATGCCGAGCGATCCGTGGGTGATGCGGTACGGCCAGCCGCTGCAGATCTCATGGGTCCCCGCCGACGATCCGCAGGCCAGGATCCTCCTGACGCTCAACATCGACCAGCATGGGCTTTCGCCGGTCACGCTCGTGTGTGACGTCGAGGACACCGGCTCGTTCGCCGTGCCCGCGGAGATGATCAGCGCCCTGATGGACTTCGGCTTCACCGGCCTGGCCAAGGGAGACATCTATCGCCAGACCGTTGACTCGGTGCAGACGGTCCACGGATGTGTCGAGTTCAAGGTCGTCTCGCACCTGGAAGCGGATCTCCAGGTCGAGGAAGGCACTCCCTGATTGATCTCACGGGAGTGTGCTGCCGGATCCGCGGATCATCCGGCATTCGTGAAGTGCACTGAGCCGCGCCCGAGCGACTCGCGTCTCGGGCGATCCCGGTCGGCGTCACGCACGGACGACGTCACCGGCCTCGACCTCCAAAGCTTATCCCTCGCTCGGCCATTCGTTTGCCCATGGCCTTCCGGTAGACATTGAACTCGGCCCGTTTGTCCGCCGGCATCCGGGCCATCCAGCTACCCGGCCCGCCGCCGCCCCTTCTCCGACCGCGATCGCCCCCTCGAGCGCCCTCGGGACGTTGACCTCGGTCGCCGGAGCCGCCCCGCGCTTCCCCATCCGGAGGACGGCCGCCACGATCACCCCGCGGCCCCCGCCCCATCCCCGGCGGGCCGCCCCGCCCGCGGAACTGCTGCATCTCGTCGATCTTCTTATCCAGAAACGCTTCGCGCTCGGACTCCGGCAGCGTGATGAAGGTCTTCACGTCGTGATCCATCCGCGCCCGGAACATCTCGCGCATGTTCTCGCCGATCTTCTCTCGCGTCTTCTCGTCCGTGTTCTCCCAGACCTTCCGGCGTTCCTCCTCGCCCATCTGGTCCATCTTCTTCCTCGCCTGGTCCATCCATTCGATCCGCTGCTCGATCGGCAAGCGACTGAAGTCCTCGCTGGCGAGGTACTGTCGGGCTTCCTGCGTGGTCGCCGTCTGCACCGGCGGCGGAGGCTTCGGCGCGGGCTCGGGCCAGAGATAGTAGCCTGCCGTCCCCACCCCGCTGAGCACGAACAGGCTGGACAACCCGACCACCGCGGCCCTGAAGCCGCGTTTTTTCCACAACGATTTCCAGTTCAGTGCGGGAATCAACATGTCACTGTTCCTCTGGATCAGGCGCGTCCGACGTCGAGCCGCGCATGGCCACGAGCACGCCCAATCCACGCGCTAGGGGTCAGTCGGGTCTCTCGGCGTGTTGGGGTCCCGGATGAGCCACTCCGCCACGTGAAGATCCGCGTAGAGCCTGTTAAAGACGAAATCGTCCGCTCGCTTGCCGTGAAAGGGATCGTAATCCATCAGCAGGTACATCTCGGACGTGTTCGTCCTGCCGGAATGGTGAAAGGGATGGCTGCGTGCCAGCTCTTCCGGCTTCTGCGGCTCGATCTTCAACATGGTGTCGCCGATGTTGACGAGTCCCTTCGCGCCGTATGAGGCCGCGATGTCCGCGGCGAAAGCCGGCATCTCCGTGTACTGATAGCTCGTCCCCTCGGTCTCCCAGAAGCTCCGCCCCACCTTGTTCGGGTCAGAGGGATCGCGCTGGATCTTGCCGGGCATATCCGAAGGGCAGCGGAATAGCTCGAGATTCTTGGCATACGGCTTGAGGAACGTCATGATCGGCGGCTGGTAATCGTCCGCGTTCGGATCCACGCTCTCGAGCGACGGCATCATCGCCGCCGCCGGCAGGATGTCGTTGTAGTCATGGAGGTACTGCTGGAACGTCTGCCCCAAATGGTGGAGATTACTTAGGCAAACCGACCGACGGCTGTTCTCCTTCGCCTTGCCCAGCGACGGCAGGAGAATGCTGATCAGCAGCGCGATGATGGCCACCACCACCAGCAGCTCGATCAGCGTAAACGCTCGATCTCTTCGGCAACCTGTCATTGCTGGCCTCTACCGATAGGACGTAAGACCGCTCGCGCGCCCGTCATTGTACCATCCGACCCGCCGATTCAAGACCCCAACACCCGAACCGGGCAACCGGCCCGCACCGGAACAGCGCCCAGGATGATGATCGCGCGCGGCGCCTAGTGCAATCAAGCCCCTGATTCGCTTGGCCTTACGGTACGCCCCTGGGATCACCCGCGGCCCACTTCCGGAGCCACCACCGCCCCCCTATCACACTGAACGTTCCGCCGGCCCATGTATTCCTTGTAAGCAGGACGTCAGGGCATGACTTGCGAACGAACGGACGTGCGAAGCCACGACCCTCCAGGCCGATAACAAGACTGACGTCCCGCACCGCCGAGTCTGCACGAAGCGCTCCTTGGGCTCGAGGCATTCTGAATCGCGTGGGCGGACGGGACAACGGTCAGTGAGACACGCCACGCACGGAAGCGTGGTCTGAACGATCCCTGGAAGAGGAGGCTTTCCTATGAAGCGAATGAAGAAGCAATTGGCCATGCTGTTGGTCTCCGGCGCGGTGATGCTGCAGACCACCTCGTGTATCGACACGTTCTCCGCCTACCTCATGGACGCGTTCTACACGGAGGTCGCCAACAACGTCGTCCTCGATCTGTTCAACTCAGCGTCCTCGAGTGACAGCACCACCGAAGACTAGACGCCCAGATCCTTGGCGAGGCGGCCATTCTGCCGCGGTCCACCAGGCCGCCTCGCCTACCCCTCTCCGTTTCGCCGAATCCGCTCTCCATCGGACGGAAAACGTTGCGCGAACCCGCGCCGAAATCGCGCGTATTGACCCCGCAACGCCGGAAACGCGGAACGGTGCGCAACGAAACAAGAACCAGCGGACATGCTTGGGGCGTTCGCGAGTGTCGATGAGAAAGACGGCGAGCCGCGGACGGTCCGGGCTCGCGCAAGCGTTCTGAGATTTCAAGGAGACCATCATGACGTCGATTGCAGGTGTAGGTTCATCGGGCACCGAGCTGTTGTACATGCTCCGCCAGATGAACGCTCAGGGACAGGGCGTGTCCGGGGCGAATCAGGGCCCACCCCCGCCGCCAAGGGATGGGAACAAGCCGTCGGAGGTGCTGGGCGAGCAGTTCGACCTCTTCGCCGAGGAGGCCGGTTTGGATTCCGAAGCGGCCGCTGAGATCAAGGATCAACTGCTCACGGCCCTTGATGAGGCCGTCCAGAGCGCGGATGGAACGGACCCCAGGGAGGCGGCACAGGAGGCGATTCGCAGCGTGCTCGAGGAGAACGGGCTCGACGGGAACGAGTTCCTGAGCCAATTCGAATCCGCCATGGGACCGCCGCCAGGAAGGGGCGGCATGCAGGGCATGGGGTCCATGCCAATGGGGCTGGCAGCCTACGGCTACGGCCAAGATACCAGCACCACGTCCCTGCTCTCCGGGCTGTCGCTGCTCGACACGACCGCCTGAGACCCCCAAGGGCCCATCCAAGCGCGCATGAGGTCCACACCTCGGCGATCGGGTGGCAGGCAGGGCGGAGCGGTGTCTGCCATCCTCATCATGCACTGCCAACCTGGGTCGTTCGACGTGACGCCTCGGCGCGACGGAACTCGCTCGGGGCCAGCCCCGCCCACCGCTTGAAGGCCTTGCTGAAAGCGGCGGCCGATTCATAGCCGGTCTGCAGGGCGATCTCCTCGATCGCCGACTCGCTGTCGCACAGCAAGGCGCAGGCCCGCCTCATCCGGCATTCCCACAAGTACTGCCCTGGGGGCATGCCCACTTTGCCCGTGAATTGCGTCGCGAAGGCGGTTCGAGACATGTGCACGCGGCGCGCCAGACGGTCGATCGTCCAAGGCTCCTCCGGCCGGCGATGCATCAGGCTGATGGCCGGGCCGATCTTCGGGTCGAGGAAGGCCTTGACCCCCTGGGCCGGGCCCAGGAAGCCGTTGAGGACCCAGCTCCGAACGGCTCGCGCATACACGATTTGAACGAGCCGGTTGACGATCGCCCTCGTGCTGAGCTGTGCGCATCGAAGCTCGTTGCCCAGCAGGTGAACGAGAGGATGGACATCAGGCGAGGGATCTCCCGCGTGTCCCGGGAGATGAATGAAGTCCGGCAGCGACGACTCCAGCACGCCCCGCCGTGGACCGGCGAAGCGCAGCGAACCCCATAGCACCGTCGCTGCCCCGTCGCGCCCGGGGCAGGCCGAAGGGCTCCCTTCGCGTCGCGCTCCGCCGGTCGTGAGCCATTCGTCACAACCCACGACCGGCGTGTGCACCTGATCCTGGAGAGCGTGCCGGCACCCGCGAGGAATCAACAGCAGGTCCCCCGCCTGGAGCGGGAGGTGCACCCCCCCCTCGGCGATCGTGGCAACGCCGGTGCCCTCCAGGAACACGTAGAACCACGGATGCTCCCCCGGCACCTCGAGACCCCAGGGAGCGGCCAGGCGCCGCTGTCCCGCCATGCCAACCCGGCACTCGAGCCCCTCGAGAGCGTCAGAGAGCGGATCCGTACCGCCTTCCATGCTCAGGAAGCTGCCGATGTGATCTCTGGTATCGGACATCCCTGGCGGCTTGTTCGTCAATCGGCGTCGTAGCGCAGAACGTACCTCGCCGGCAGGCCCCTCGGGCACTGCGGCCAGTGGCGACCCTAGTCTTCTCCGTCCGGCCGGGCCAGGCTTCCGTCCAGGCTCCGACCGACGTCTTCTCGATGTCCTCGCGATGGGCAAGTACCGCGCGGCGATCCGCTGAGGGCCCCGCCACGCATGACTCACCCGTTTCCGCGTCACCTTCCCGGCGGAGGCCCGGGAGGTCCCGGCGGACGTATGCCGCGCTCGGACATTCGCTTGGCCATAGCCTTCATGAAGACCAGGGATTCGGCCCGCCTGTCCGCGGGCATCCTGGCCATCCGATCCCCAGGTCTTCCGCGCCCTCCGGGCGGCCCCCCTCGCGGCGGGCCGTCTGGACGCGTGCCCCGGTTGCGCTGGCCTTGGCCGTTTCGGTCGGGCGGGGGACCCCCTCTCGGTCCTGGCCCCATTCCGGGACCGCCCCGCCCCCGAAACTGCTGCATCTCGTCGATCTTCTTGTCTAGAAACGCCTCGCGCTCCGACTCGGGCAGCGAGTGATAGGTCTTCACGTCCTGGCTCATCCGCTCCTGCATCATTTCGCGCATGTTCTCGTGGATCCGCCGGCGCGTCTTCTCGTCCGTGTCTTCCCAGAGCTTGCGTCGCTCCTCCTCGTCCATCTGGTCCACTTTCTGCCGCTGCTGGTCCATCCATTCGATCCGCTGGGCGACCGGCAAGCGCTTGAAGTCGTCGCTGGCGAGATACTCGCGAGCCTCTTGCGTGGTCGCCGTCTCAACAGGCGGCGGGGGCTTCGGCGCCGGCTCGGGCCATAGGTAGTACCCCGCCGTCCCCGCCCCGCCGAGCACGAAGAGTGTACACAACCCGATCGCCGCGGCCTTGAAACCGCGTTTCTTACGCAACGACTTCCGGTCGGTTCCGGGTG
The DNA here is from genome assembly GCA_016927755.1 of Phycisphaerae bacterium. Classification (GTDB taxonomy): domain Bacteria; phylum Planctomycetota; class Phycisphaerae; order UBA1845; family JAFGLZ01; genus JAFGLZ01. The sequence goes on along the minus strand of JAFGLZ010000140.1, from coordinate 57,976 downwards.
TCAACATGTCGGCGTTCCTCTGGACGCATATGGGCTCGACGTCGAGTCGAGGGGACGCACCGCCGTCCGACCTCTACACGCTGTTGGGATCCCTCGGCACGGTGAGGTCGTCGACGAGCCACTCCGCGACGTGGAGATCCGCGTAGAGCCGGTTGAAGACGAAATCGTCGCTCCGCTTGCCGTGATACGGATCGTAGTCCATCAACAGATAGACCTCGGAAGTCTTCAGCTCCCGCCGCAAGTGAGGCGGGATGAGATCCGACTGCGGCTTGATCTTGACCATCGTGTCGCCGACGTTGACGGTCCCCGGCTCGCTTTGGGTGCCGAGCACGTCCGCCACCATCCCGGGCATCGGCGTGTACTGATAGCTCGTCCCCTCGGTCTCCCAGTAGCTCTTGCCCACCTTGTTCGGATCGCTCGGCTCGCGCGTCGTCTTGCCGGGCATGTCCGACGGGCAACGGAACAGCTCGAGATCCTTGGCGAAAGGCTTCAGGTAGTCCATGATCGGCGGGTTGTAGAGGTCGTCGTTCGGATCGGCCCCGTCGACCGACGGCATCATCGCCGCCACCGGCAGGATGTCGTTGTACTCGTGGAGATACTGCTGGAACGCCTGCCCGAGGTGGTGCAGATTGCTCAAACACACCGTCCGACGGCTGTTCTCCTTGGCCTTGCCCAGCGCCGGCAGCAGGATGCTGATCAGCAGCGCGATGATGGCCACCACCACCAGCAGCTCGATCAGCGTGAACGCCCTGTCTCTTGTTGGATTCGTCATCGCCCTCACCGTTTCCTCAACGTGACCCCGATGCCGCTGCCCTGCATGTGCACGAACAGCGTCTCCAGGGCCGGGTTCTTGGTGATCGCTTCGAGATACTTCGGGTCCGCCTGCCGGGCGTTCATGTTGTGGGCCACGATCAACCCGCCCGGACGAACCTTGCCCAGCAGCTTCTCGAGATAGTCGATGTAGCCTTCCTTGTCCGCGTCCAGGAACAACAGATCGATCGGTCCGGCGATCTTCTTGACCTCCTCGTGCGCATCGCCCTCGACGAGCGTCACCAGATCGCTCACGCCGGCCCGCTCGAAGTTCTCCCGCGCAAGGGCCGCCCGCTGGGCGTCGATCTCGTGCGTAATGAGCTTGCCGCCCGTCGTCCGCAGGGCCAGACACATCCAGATCCCCGAGTATCCGTTCGAGGTCCCGATCTCCACGATCGTCTTGGCCCCGACCGCTTCCGTCAGCAAACGCAACAGCCTGCCGTCGGCGGCGGGAACGTTCATCATCCCCCGCCGCTGGCTTCGCTCCATGTCCTCTAGAACGGCGAGGATCTTCTTCTCCTCATCCGTTTTCGGGATGGGGGCCGCCTCAACCGGGTCCGCGCTCGTCCGGCCTTGCGGACCGCGATCGGCGCCACGCTGACCGCCACGACCTGGTCGATCTCGACCGGCGCCGCCGCGCGGGTCTCGTCGTGCGTCACGACCGCCGAACGGCCCACCCCGCGGCATCAGCTCGTTCGCGCTGAGCTCACCGTCACCGTCCTTGTCGAGCTGCTTCAACGCCGTTGCGGCGTTCTCGATCTCCTTCGCCGAAAGCGTGCCGTCCTCATCGCTGTCGAGCGCCGTCATCATCGGAAGGGGCGGCGGTCGGAAATCTCCATCAGACGCCCAGCGGCCACGCTGTCGCCCCAGGCCTCCAGACTCCGCGACCGCTATCAACGCCGACACGGCGATCATGACGCTCACCAGGGCGCCAGTAGCCAGCATCCTCATCGTGTCTCTCCTGACTGCTCCGGCCCTCTCATGCCTGCGATCACGGACCCGAGATCCCTGGATTTGAGCCCAGAACCTCAGCGCCCATGCGTCATCGCATGTTGTCATAAACGAGAACGCGCTCCGGCTTTCTACGGCTGGACCGGGAAATTCCGCGCGTTCTCTCGCCGGGATGGTATCGCCCGCACCAGAGCATCACGGGGCCGATGATTTCAACTTGTTCTCTCCCATGATGACCTGTCCCGGAGCCAGCCGCGTGGCCCGGAAGAGGGCGTTGGGGCCGTCGTGCCCCCCTGGCGGGCCCCAAGGCCCGCCAGGGGGGGGCCCGAGCCCCATGCGTCGAAGCCATCCTCGCCCTCCATTCGGGGGTGGACCGCCCGGAGGCGGGCCGAAACGACCTTCCGGCCCACCGGGAGGCCCGGGCGGTCGCACCTCGCCGCCGAAGGGACTGACGTATTCCCACACGATCTTGCCGTTCGAGTCCACCTCGAGGAGACGTCCCTGCTCCCCTGAACAGATCAGCGTGTTCCCGTTGGGCAGACGCTGTGCCCCCGAGATGTGTCCCGAGAAGAAATCCGACTTCTTCGGACTGGCATAGCGCCACACCGAATCGGCCGGGCCGAACGCGGCGCCCGCCTTGCGAGCGTAACGTCCCTCGGCGTCCAGGGGAGGCGCGATCTCATCGACGGACGAATAGTCGCCGTCCGGCCGTCCGCCCCCATTGTTGAACACCAGCAGATGACCCTCGCCGGGCGCGCCCTGTGCGATCCATTGCGCGTCATGCTGGGCGAAGAGCCGACGGTCCGCCGCCCCTCCGGCCCGGTACGCCTGTGGGTTCCCCCACCGATAGAGAAGATCGCCGCCCTTGCCGCTTCGACCCCCCGTGTGACCGGCCGCCTGCTCCGTCGTCGTGCCGTGATCGATGACCCAGATCTCGTTGAATTGGTGAACGCTCAAAGCGATCTGATCGAGCTTCGGGTTGTAAGCGATGGAGTTCGTGTGGTTCCAGTCGGCGTTGCCCGTCGGGCGACGACGCGCCGACGGCTGGATGTACCCCAATGACTCCAGCCGCTGACGCTGCTCTCGCGGCATTCCCATGGGCTCGCCGACGTAGTTGAGGTCGATCAGCTCCGGATGGTCCGCCACGACACCGTAATTGGCCTTGCCTCGATCGTGATCCTGAATCAAGTGGTCCCAGACGTGCCATTCCCACACAATCGTCCCGCCCCGCGGACGATTCGGCTTCACCTCGACGACGTGGTCGGGCCACACCTCGCCGTGCGAGAGCAGCGCCGGGTCGCGACCCGCCGCGATCGCCTCCTCGCGGCTCTTCCGCTCCCACGCGATGATCAGCACGTTGCCGTTCGGCATCGGTTCGATGTCGTGGTGCTGGCAGTGCCGGTCGTTGGCGTAGAGGAACTCCCAGACGACGTTGCCGTCCCAGTCCATCTCCCGAATCCGCCCGCCCATCCCGCCGCCGTGAAACGTCCGGTTGCCCCGTTCGTGACCGCAGCGAAGGAGGTGGCCGTTGTCGAGCAGGTAGACGGCGTTACCCGGCGGCACGTCGCTCTTCCACGAATGCGTGACCTTGCCCTGCATGTCGATCAGATACGTCGTCGTGGACAGGAGCGGGGCGAAAAGCGTGTATCCCTCGAACGCACCTGCTTCGCTCCGCAGAACGCCGGTCTTGGTCGGGCCCCGCTCGGCGCTCGGCCGGCCAGTCATCCGTCCGCGCATACGCTGTCGATCGGCGGACCGTTGTGCCTGTGTGACGACCGCCGGGCACAACGTCGCAAATGCCGCCAGGATCCCAACCGTCAACCGTCTCATCGCGTCCCTCCACTCAAAAAAAACCGCCCCCCAGGAAGAGGAGCCATCCGCGGGACGGCTCCTCCTCGGGGGCTCCTTCAGGGGGGCGGTGGACCGACTGGTCACCTCGCTCACGAGAGTCTACTGCTCGCCGAGACGCATCGGGCCTCGCTGCTGGCCTTGAGACGAATCCTTGGGCCGGCAGCCTTGACCGGGGCCCTGGCCCGGACCACCACGACGCTGGGCGAACTCCTCAGCCATCTTCTGGGCCTCTTCCTTGTCAATCGCGCCGTCCCCGTTCGTGTCGCCACGCTCGATCAGACGCTGGGCCCTGCCTGGCAACTCGTCCTTGGTCACCTTTCCGTCGCCGTCCTTGTCATGACTCATGATACGCTCGACGAAGCCCTCGCCACCCGGCGCGGGTCCCCGACCTCTGCCGGGGCCGCCGAAGCCGGCCTGCGGGCCCTGCCCGACGAACTTCGGTCGGATCTCCTCACGGCTCAGCTTACCGTCGCCGTCCGTGTCGAGCGCCTTCAGCGCCGCCGCGGCATTGGCGATCTCCTCCGCCGAAAGCTCGCCGTCCTTGTCCGCATCGAGCGCGACCATCAGCGGGGGCACCGGAGGACGGAAATGCCCGCGTCCGGGATGATGACCCCCTCGCCGGCCCTGCCATCCCTGATCCGGCCCATCTCCCGGCTTGCCTTCCGGCCCTTGAGCCAAGGCGACACAGGCCAGACAGGCCGCTCCGATACCCGCTGCGACTCCTATGATCTTTCTCATGGCATTTCTCCTTACTGGCTGCTCTTGTCTCCATGCCTAGACGATCTCGGCATGTCCGGGCCAACTCGCTCGTGAGTCGCTTGAGCGTCCCTGCGAATCGACCTGGGGTGATAAACGTACGCCACCGACGATCGTCTACCGGCTTCTCGGAATTCCTCGAGGTACCTTCGAAGGCGCCGTCGCATCCATGATCGTAAACGGACTTCCGCAAGTTGATCCGGATGTGGACGGCCTGCTCGCGGGAGAGATCCCTCGGCTTGAAGAGACGCGAGCCAGTCCTCCGCAAGAGCGGCCACCTGCGGGATCATTCGACGGGAGGACCTTCTACTCATACCGCAGCGCCTCGATCGGATTCAGCGACGCCGCCTTCCGGGCCGGGTACAGACCGAAGAAGATCCCGACCCCCGCGGAGAACGCCAGCGCGATCGCAATCGTCTCCGGCGAGATCGCGGTGCTCCATCCCGTGAACCGGCCCAGCACCGCCGCGCCGGAGAATCCCACGCCGATGCCGATCACGCCGCCCAGAAGGCTCATCACGACGCTCTCCACCAGGAACTGCGTGAGCACGTCGGAGCCGCGGGCGCCGATCGCCATGCGGATCCCGATCTCGCGCGTCCGCTCCGTCACCGACACCAACATGATGTTCATGATGCCGATGCCGCCGACGAGCAGCGAGATGCTGGCGATGGCGGCCAACAGCAGCGTCATGACCTCGGTCGTGCTCTTGGCGGTCTCGGCCAGGTCCGTCTGGTTGCGGACCGTGAAGTCGTCATCCTCCCACTTGGCCAGGCCGTGGGCCTCGCGCATGATGGCGCGGACGTCCGCTTGAGCCTCGGCCGTGTCATCTGGAGACGACGTGCTGGCGAGGATCTGGCCGATGAACATCCGCCCGGCGAGCCGGTTCCGAACCGTGCTGTAAGGCGCGAGGATCACGTCGTCCTGGTCGGAGCCGTTGGCGCTCTGGCCCTTCTCCGAGAGAACGCCGATGATCCGAAACGGCACGTCGCGGAGCCGGATCTGCTGCCCGACGGGGTCCTCGTCCGGAAAGAGGTTCCTTGCGATCGTCTGGCCGATCACCGCCACCTTCCGCATCGACCGCACGTCGCTTTGGCCGAAGAACACCCCGGATTCGATCGGCCAATCCCGGATGGTCTGATAGTCCACCGACACGCCTTGGATCAGCGATCGCCAATTGCCCCGCCCGCCGATCACCTGACTCGGCGCGATCACGACCGGCGACACCGCCGACACGAGCGGGCACTCGCGCCGCAGCTTCTCGGCGTCCTCCACGCGGAGCCGGTTGAAGGTCCCCGCGCCTCGATTCACGCCGCCCTGGCTGCTGGCGCTCGGCATGATCACGAGCATGTTCGTTCCCAGGTTGTCGATCTGTTGCTCGATCTGCGATTGCGCCCCCTGCCCGACGGAGACCATCACGATGACCGCGCCGACGCCGATGATGATCCCGAGCATCGTCAGCAGCGTACGCATCGTGTTCCTGCGGATACTGCGGGTGGCCACCTTGATCATGGTCGTGGCTTTCATGTCATGGCCCCTATCAGCTCCACGCCCTCCGAGGTTGACGCCTCCGCCGCGCGGCCGCGCCGGTTCGGCACCGGATCGTCGCGAACGATCCGCCCGTCGCGCAGCTCGACGATTCGCTTGGCGTATTGCGCGATGTCCGGCTCGTGCGTCACGAGCAGGATCGTGATGCCCTGATCGTTGAGCGCCTGGAACAGCGCCAGGATCTCGACGGACGTCTGCGTGTCGAGATTCCCCGTGGGCTCGTCCGCCAGCAGGAGCGACGGCTCATGAACCAGGGCCCGCGCGATCGCGACGCGCTGCTGCTGTCCCCCGGACAGCTCGCTGGGTTGATGATCGAGCCGCTCGCCCAGCCCGACCCGCGTCAGGGCCTCGGCGGCCAGTCGCCTCGTGTCTCGCCGTTTGCCGGTCCGATCGTACAACAGCGGCGCCTCGACGTTCTCCAGCGCGCTCGTTCGCGTCAGCAGGTTGAATCCCTGGAAGACGAACCCGATCTTCTGGTTGCGGATGTCGGCCAGTCGGTTCCTGTCCAGACCGTCGGCGCGCTGCCCGTCGAGACGATACGTACCCGTCGTCGGGCAATCGAGGCAGCCGAGGATGTTCATCAGGGTCGACTTGCCCGAACCCGAAGCGCCCATGATCGCGATCATCTCGCCCGGCTCGACCGTCAGGTTCACGCCCCGCAGGGCGTGTACCTCGGTCTGGCCCATCGCGTAGGTCTTCGTGATGCCCAGGGTTTCGATAACGACGTCATGCATCATGGTGTCGGCTCCTCGCTCTAGAATCCCGGCATGGGAGGGCCGGGCGGCCGTTGCTCCCGCGTCTGTTGGAACGGGTTCGTCGAGCCGCGGCTCGCCGCCCGGCTGATGCCCGCGATGACCCGCAGGCCTGGCCGGACGTCCGAACCCTCGATCTGCGTGCTCTGACCGTCGGAGATCCCCGTACGAACGGCTACGACGGCCAGGACGCCTTGCTCGTCCACGTACCACAGTCGGGCGAGGTCGGATCGGTCCTGGCCGCCGCCGAGACCACCGGCAACTTGCCTCGCGGCTCCCATTTCCCCTTGGCGTTGGCTGGTGGGACGGTCTGGCCGCTCGTTCGGTTCGGACTCCTGCCTGACGCTGAGCTTCTTGAGCATGTCCTCGGTCGGGCGGAATCGCAGCGCCGCGTTGGCCACCTTCATCACGTCCGTGGCCGTGGCGACGAGGAACTCGATCGTCGCCGTCATGCCGGGAAGCAGCTTGCCCTCCGGGTTGCTGACGTCCACGACCACCGTGTACGTCACGACGTTCTCTTCGGTCTTGGACTGCAGCCGCACCTGGCGAACCCGTCCCGTGAAGGTCTCCTCGGCGTAGGACTGCACCGTGAACTCCGCCGCCTGCCCCTCCTTGATCCGCCCGATGTCGCTTTCGTCCACCGACGCCAGGATCCGCATCCGCGACAAATCGTCGGCGATCAGGAAGAGCTGCGGGGCCTGCAGGCTCGCCGCGACCGTCTGCCCGACGGCCACGTTCCGTTCGACGACCGTGCCGCTGATCGGCGCGTGAATCGTCGCATACGCCAGCCCCTGCTTGGCCCGGTCCAGGGCGACCCTGGCAGACTCCACCGAGGCCTTGGTCCCATCGAAGGCGCACTGCGCCGCGATGAACTCGTCCTCCGAGGCCATCTGCCTGGCGTATAGCTTCTCGATTCGCTGGAACTCGCGCTGCGCCTTCTTGAAATCGGCCTGGGCTCGGTCCAGACCCGCCTGCCCGTCGCGGACCTGGATGTCCAGCAGGGCCGGATCGATCCGGGCGATCACCTGGTCCTTGACCACCGTGTCGTTGTAGTCGACGAGAATCTCCGAAATGATGCCCGAGACCTGCGTGCCCACTTGCACGGTCGTGACCGGCTCGAGCGTGCCCGTTGTCGAGACAACCGCCTTCAGGTCGCCGCGTTCGACCGGCACCGTGCGATAGGCGTCCGCCGTGGCCGTTCCGTTCCGTCCGGTGAACCAGTACACCCCGCCGACGATTGCGATCACGCATAGAACAATTGGTAGTTTCATGGTCGGTCCGTCCTACAGCCCGCGTCAGGTGCCCCCTTTAACAAGCCGTCCGAGGTAACAAACGGAAATCGACGCCCGCTTTCTACAGGATATCCTGGGTCGCCTTGTCCCCCGGGTTAGAGAGGTCAATAATGTCGTGGTAGGCGTGACGCCCTGTAGAAACCGCGCTCGGTCATCCGTTTACCAGGGAAGGAATATCGAATGGACGATGCCGAGGGGCAGCCCGACGACCTCCTGATCCGCATGAAGGACGGGGACGAGCAAGCCCTCGCCGAGCTGTTCTCGATGCACCGCGACCGGCTGTGGCGAATGGTTCACTTTCGGCTCGACCATCGGCTCAGAGGACGCGTCGACGCCGACGACGTCCTGCAGGAGGCCTATCTCGAGGCCGCCAAGCGCGTCGAGCACTTCGTCGACGACTCGACCACGTCCTTCTTCGTGTGGCTGAGGATGGTCGTCAGCCAAACGCTGATCGACGTCCACCGGCGCCACCTCGGCGCCAAGATGCGCGACGCGGGACGGGAGGTCCCCATTCACGGGCCCAGGTATCCGCAGGCCACCACGGTATCCCTGGCCATCCGGCTGATGGGCCACCTGACCTCGCCGAGTCAGGCCGCCATGCGAGAGGAGATGTACAGCCGCCTCGAGGCCACGCTCGATGAGATGGACCCGATCGATCGCGAGGTCCTGGCGCTGCGACACTTCGAGGAGCTGACCAACAGTGAGGTGGCCGAGGTGCTCGGAATCCAGCAGAAAGCCGCCAGCATCCGGTATATCCGCGCCGTCAAACGGCTCAAGGACATCCTGTCGCAGATGCCCGGGTTCTTCGATGTGAGTCACGGCGGCTGAGGACGCGGGAAGGACGCGGGACACCCCCAATGGCAGACCCAGGCTCACAGCGCGATCCGGTCGAGATCCTGGCCGACGAGTTCATCGAGCGGCATCGCCAGGGCGAGCGCCCCACGATCGACGAGTACGCCGAGCGATACCCGGACCTCGCCGACGACATCCGAGAGCTCTTTCCGACGATCGCGGCGATGGAAGGGCTCAAGGCCCTCAAGGAGGAATCCGCCGGATCCGCCGCCCGCCTCGGAGCACTTCACATCGAGCAATTGGGCGACTTCCGCATCATCCGGGAGATCGGCCGAGGCGGCATGGGGATCGTCTACGAGGCCGAACAGGAATCCCTCAGACGCCGCGTCGCCGTCAAGGTCCTGCCCCGGCACTGGCTGCTCGACGCCAAACAGCTCGAACGCTTCCGCCGAGAGGCGCGAACCGCCGCCAAGCTCCATCACACGAATATCGTCCCCGTCTTCGGCGTCGGTCAGCAGGAGGACTACCACTACTACGTCATGCAGTTCATCCGAGGCGTCGGTCTGGACGAGGTCCTCGCTCAACTCGGAAGGATGGCCGGCCTCGATGCCGCGGACCACCCCTCAGTCGAATCACACGCCAGCCGCCACGCCGCCGGACGCGCCGACGAGGTGCTGAGCGCCGCCCAAGCCCTGATCGACGGCTCCTTTCGGAAACCGAAGAAGTCCGGCTCATCAACAGACGTCCGAAACGCCTCGGCCTCCGCCGACGCCGTCAGCGGCTCGATCGGCCCCGACCCGCAAGGATCCAGCTCGCGCAGCTCGCCGACGGTCGACCTCGCCAGCGCCGACGAGGTCATTCTGGAAGACTGGGCCCGCCAGGCCCCGAGCGACGCCGAGCCCGACCTTGCGCCCTCGGTCATTCCCGACGTCGGAAGCCGCTACTGGCAGAGCGTTGCTAGCATCGGCCTGCAAGTCGCCGACGCGCTGGCCTACGCCCACGCACAAGGGACCCTCCACCGCGACATCAAGCCGGGCAACCTGATCCTCGACGCGCACGGCGTCGTCTGGGTCGCCGACTTCGGACTGGCCAAGGCCGCCGAGCACGACGTCGTCAGCCAGCCGGGAGACATCGTCGGAACCCTTCGCTACATGGCGCCCGAACAGCTCTCCGGCAAGTCCGACGCCAGGAGCGACATCTACAGCCTCGGCCTGACTCTCTACGAGCTGGTCGCATTCCGACCGGCATTCGACGACACCAACCGCAGCCGCCTGATCCAGAAGATCACGCAGTCAGACCCGACCCCGCCGAGGAGACTGAACCCGGAAATCCCCCGCGACCTCGAGACAATCGTTCTCAAGGCGATCGCGCGCGATCCCGCCGATCGCTACGCCACGGCAAGCGACCTGGCCGGCGACCTGCAGTGCTTCCTCGAGGACCGGCCGGTCACCGCAAGACGGATCGGGCCGATCGAGCGCCTCTGGCGATGGTCCCGCAGGAATCGAGCGGTCGCGGGGCTGGCGGGCACCGCCCTGGTCCTTTTGATAATGATCGCCGTCGTCGCGTCGGTCGGGTACGTCCGGACCCGCAGCGCCAACGTCAGGGCACGCGACGCACTGGCCAGGGAATCCCTCCAGCGCGAGAAGGCAGAGGCCACCTCCGAGCTCATCCTCGACGCCCTCGACACCCTCTTCAAACAGTTCGCGCCGAAACGAGTCACCTCGAGCGCCGAGCTCACCGTCGGAGACAGCAACAGCGTGTCCGTCGAGGTGCCCATCCAGCCCGTCCTGTCCAACGAGAGCGCCGCGCTCCTGGAGCGGATGCTCGTCTTCTACGACCGACTCGCCGAGCAAGGCGGCGACGACGCCCGCCTCCAGAGAAAGGTCGCCGAGGCCAATCGCCGCATCGGCGATATCCGCCAACGACTCGGAGACTCCGACAAGGCCAAGGCCGCCTACCTCCGCGCCATCGACCTGTTCGAGAAGCTCGAGGCCTCCTCGCCCGGCGAGGCCGTATACCCCCTCGAGGTCGCCAGGACCTACAACGAGCTCGGCAGCACCTACGGAGCCGCGGACGACCGCCAGGACGCCAATGAGTGCTACACGAAGGCCAGGGAAATCCTCGAGTCGATCGCGCCCCCCGCTTCCTCGTCGCCGGACTGCCGATACGAACTGGCCCGCGCCTACTTCCTCCTCGGAAGACGTGGTCTCGGCGGACCGGGCGGGCCGGGAGGACCAGGACCAGGGGGTCCAGGTCCCGGCGGCCCTCCGGGGCGTGGAAGACCTGATCAGGACGGTCAGTCCCCAGGTCGACGGCGCTGGATGATGGGAGCTTTCCGCCCGGACCAGTCCCCGCCGCCGCCCGACCACCTCACTGGCGGGCCCCCTCGGCCTCCAGGACCCGAAGACGACCAGGACGGGCGCTTCGCCGGACGACGCGAAAGGTCGGAGAACCTGGACAAGGCCATCAGCCTGCTCAAGGAACTTGTCAGCGAATACCCCTCCATGCCCGACTATCGACACCTCCTTGCCCTCTGCTACCGCGAGATTCCCTTTGGGCGACCCGGGCCGGACCTCGAAGCGTTCCGCGACGCCGTCAACCAGGCCACCGAGATCCTCGAGGGGCTCGTCAGGGACTTCCCCGACGTCCCCGAGTATCGCTACGATCTCGCCGAGATCTACGCCATGCCCGGCGGACCGAAAGCGTCCTCATTCGAGGATCTGCTCCGAGTCGGAGAACAGCGCCTCCGCACCGCCCTCGACATCTCGGAGAAGCTCGTCGCCGAACGGCCTAACATTCCGGACTACCAGACCTCCCTGGTACGCACCCACCACAAGCTCGCCGAGATCCTGCGACGAACCGGCAAACTCGACGAAGCCGAGAAGCTCCTTCGAACGGCCCTGGACATCCAGACCTCGCTCGCCAAGCGCTTTCCGGACGTTCCGTCCTATCAAGCCTGGGTAGCCTTGCTTCAGGAATCGCTGGCCGGCGTCCTCAAGGACGAGGGCAAGCTTGCCGAGTCACGCGCGCTCGTCGACAGCGCGATCACCCAGGCCACCGAGCTGTCGAAACGCAGACCGGAGATGCGCTTCATGCACGGCCTGCTGGCTCATTGCCACATGACCCTCGCTGAAGTGTTGCGTCTGGGCGGCGAGAAGGAACTGGCCGACAAGGCCGAGGCGCAGGCCAGGCAGCACCACGACCACATGCGCCGAGGCCCCCCGCGCGGCGCCGACGACCGCGGGCCAAGACATGACCGCCCGCACCCCACGTCGCGAGAACGGGAGTAGACCCCTCCCTCAGACTTCGAGAATCGGACCCACCTGATACCGGCTCATCGCGCGGATCGGCAGGGCGTCGCCCAGGAGTTGCCTGTGTGTGTCGACGGCCAAATCGGGCGCATTGTTGTGCTCGCTCAGATGCGACAGGGCCAGCCATTGCAGCCGATCCCCGCCGTGATCGGCCACCAGACGCGCCGCCTCCACGTTGGACAGGTGCCCGCCCGGACCGCGAATCCGCGCCTTGAGCATCGGCGGATAGGGGCCACGAGCCAGCATGTCCGGATCGTAGTTGCTCTCGAGATATACCGCGTCGAGACGCCCGAGCAGCGAAGGCAGCGCCGCGAACGGATGCCCCAAGTCCGTCAACACGCCAAGCTGTTTGCCCTCGTGGTGGATCACGAACGCCACGCCGTCCAACCCGTCGTGCGGCGTGGGGACGGTCTCCACGTGAACGTCGCCGAACCGAAGCACGTCCCCGGGCGCGAAGTTGCGGACGTCGCCAAGCGGCCCGAGCCGACCCCCCAGGCTCCGATGGACCGACGCCGTCATGTACACGGGCACGCCGAACTTTCGATGGAAGATCCCCGCCGAACGGCTATGGTCGGAATGGTCGTGGCTGATGATTAGCGCATCGCACGCGTGGATGTCACGCCCCCGCGAGGCCAGCCGCTGTTTGGCCACCTTGCCGCTGATCCCGGCGTCAAACAGCAGGCGGACCCCGCCGGCCTCGACGTAGATGCTGTTCCCGTTGCTTCCGCTCTGCAGTGAGATGCTGATCATCCATGATCTCCGTACGTCAGACCCGTCGATCCGTATCCTACCACGCCGAAGCCCTCCTAGACCACCGCCGACCGTTTCGCCCCGTCGCGCGCGACGGGCAAACCGAGAACCTCTTCCGCGGCCCGAACGGCTTGACCGCAATCCCCTCCGCCCGTTACATGTCAGCCGGAGCAGGTCGGACACGGGAGCGCAAACCATGCCTACGATAATCAAGATCACCGCCGGCAACGTATCCGTCCAGGCCAACCTCAACGACTCGCCCACCGCCCAGAGCATCCTCCAGGCCCTGCCCATCGCCGGACGCGTCAACCGCTGGGGCGATGAGATCTACTTCCGAATCGACGTCCAGCAAGCAGAAGCCGACGACGCACGCACCGAAATGGCCGTCGGCGAGCTGGCCTACTGGCCCCCCGGCCAGGCCTTCTGCATCTTCTGGGGACCGACCCCCGCCAGCACCGGACCGACGCCCGTGGCCGCGTCAAACGTCAACCCGATCGGACGAATAGACGGCGATGCCACCATCCTCTCGGCCACGAAGGACGGCGACCCCGTCACAATCGAATCGGTCGAGGGGTAGCATCCCCCGCGCGAGCCGACGCCCGAGAAGACGCCTCTGGACGATCACAAAGACCTGTCCTCAGGACACGGTGACTGACAGCTCCAACAGATCTCGAAGCCGCCCGGCACCTTCTCGCCGCACTCGGGGCACGTCCATTCCTCACCGACCTCCTCGGATGCGAGCTGGCCCGCCGTCGCAAAGGCGTGCAGCGCGTCGAAGAAGAACACGCGCGGAACCCGAAGCCCGCTGGAAATGGCCGGAACCATCCCACCGTACAGCTCGTGCAGCCGGGCATTGTCCACGAGGTACGGGATCTGGGCGCCGTAGAGCACGTTCTTGGCCATGGCCGGAGCGTCGCGCGGGATGAATCGAGTCACGTTGACCAGGTCGCCCGGAGGCACGACCGCCCGCAGATCGAACGACTGACCGCAATGCGGACAGACGTCGCCCTCGGCCCCGACCAGCGGACCACCGCAAGCGGCACACGACAAACCGAAGTCCGGCAGCGGTCGCTCCCACCCGGTGTACGTCGGGTCGCGCCGCTGCACGTGGTGATTCTCCGGATCCGCGAGCTGCGACAGATAGGCCGCGAGGGATGGCGCCCACTCCTCAACCATGTCGCGAAGAAAGAACGGCGCGCCGCATTCCGGACATCGGTCGCCCGTCAGCCCCGTCAGCAGGTATCCGCATCTCGGACAGGATAGGCCGATGTCGATGATCGGGCGGTGGTCGGCGATCACGCGACGCAGGTAGAACGCCCGCCCGCACTCGCCGCACCGATGATTCTGCAGACCCGCCAGCGGCGCCCCGCAATGCGGACACCGCAGCCCCCAATCGGGGATCGGCAACTCGTCCAAGTCGATCATGAGATCATTATAGTGTGTCGTGGGGCACGCCGAGCGGCAAGGCGGCCTATAGCCTCGCCGCCTCGCGCTCGAGGATCTCCCACGCTTTCGCGATGTAGAACCGATACGCCGACAGCGGCGTGCCGTTCGGAATCCGATGGTCCAGCCCCAGCACGCACCCGCCCGTCCGAACCATCGGCGGAATCTTGTACTCCAGCTCGGTCACGATCTCGTCCCGGCTCCGTCGCAGAACGTGCTTGTCGATCCCGCCCTCGAAGGCCAACCGCGTGCCGTACCGCTCCCGAAGCTTGACGATGTCCATCCCCGCCGCCGGCTCCATCGGGTGCATCGCGTTGAGCCCCGCATCGAGAAACGCCTCGATCACCGAGTTCATGTTGCCGTCGGAGTCCTGCAGGAACAGCCGAGCCCCACGCGTCGACAGCATGTCCCAAATCCGCCGATAGTAAGGCTTGATGAACTCGGTCACCTGCGCCGGGCCCGCCAACGGGCCGCTCTTGCCCGCCATGTCCTCGTGAACGTAGAGCGCATCGACCTGCACCGTCGAAGAAACGACGTCGAGGACGCGCTGGGCCGTGGCGCCGATCGTCTCCAGCATATCGTGAATCAGCTCCGGCTGGTCGTAGTACGCCAGACACGTCGCCTCCTCGCCCATCAACTCGCGAGGCTCGTCGAATCCGCCCGGAATATCCACCGACACGACGCGCCCCGCCGCAAGGTGCTCCCGCGCCACCTCCGCCCAGTTCTCGCCGAACCGCTCCTCGGAGTACTCGTAGTGGTGCTTGATCCGCAGCCAGTCGTCCATCGTCTTAACCGGATAATCGAGCGGGTGGGGAATGCTGGCCGACGACTTGATCAGCTTCACCGTCCGCTCACGTTCGTCCCGGGCGATCAGGTACTCCTCGGTCTCCTCGAGGATTTCCTCGTCCCGCCCGCCTATCCAACCCGTGCACACCGGCACGCCGCCCGTCTGACCGCGACGGAACTTGAAGGCCGAAAGATCAAGCTCCTCCGGCGTGGCCCCCTGATCGACCCACTCCTCCTTGAGCCCGATCAGCGGACCGAAGATCTCCGTGAACAGCGGCCGCTTGTTGGCCTTGAACGTCATGTGGTCGAGGTACTCGAACCGGTCAACCTCCATGCCCCTGCTGATGGCCAGCTTGGCGTGGCTCTCGCCCAGTCTGGCCCTCGCCTCGGCCGCTCGATCGCTCGTCACGAAGAAGCTCCTCGTCCCACATCGCCATCCACGAAGCGCACAAACGGGCCGCATTATAGCACTTGGCCCGCCCAGCGCGGATCTCTGACCTGGCCCGCGCCCGATTCGGCATTTGACGAACCTGCCCGCGGACCCAACAATACGAGCCGCACACGGCCCTGAGGAAGACCAACCATGGCGAAACGTGCCAAGACCTCCGCCAGCAGCGGCAATGCAGCGAACCAGAAGGCCCCGGCCGAGAAGAAAGAGCCGATCGATCACGACCGTCTCGTCGCGGCCGCGAGAGAGATCCTGCTCGCCCTCGGCGAGGACCCCAAACGCGAGGGACTGCTCAAGACCCCCGAACGCGTCGCGCGAATGTACGCAGAGGTCTTCTCGGGCCTGCGCGAGGACCCCACCAGGCATCTCAAGGCCGTCTTCAGCGAGGACTACGACGAGATGATCGCCCTTCGCGACATCCCCTTCTACTCCATGTGCGAGCACCATCTGCTGCCCTTCCTCGGACGAGCGCATATCGCCTACGTGCCCGACCGGAAGATCATCGGCATCAGCAAGCTCGCCCGAATCGTCGAGTGCTACGCCCGGCGACCACAGGTCCAGGAGCGACTCACCAGCCAGATCGCCGACCTGCTCATGACCGGGCTCCGCGCCAAGGGCGTCGCCGTCGTCATCGAGGCCACGCATACCTGCATGACCATCCGCGGCGTCAAGAAGCCCGGCTCGGAGATGGTCACCTCCGCCGTTCGAGGCCTGTTCAAGAAGAACGCGGCCACGAGGAACGAGGTGCTCAGCTTCCTCAAGCAGAGCCGAGGCGACTGACCCGACGCAACCCAGAGGAGAACCCACGAGATGAGCCACTCTTCCGGAATCGTAGCGGTGTTCGGCTTGGCAGTCGGTCTGCTCGCGCATGCCGCCGGCGCCGAGCAGGTCAAGCCGCCGCCGGGCACGAAGACCGACGCCAAGCCCAACGTCGTCACCGCGGCCGATCGCGGCCACGTCAACGTCGCCAAGGGCAAACCCTACAAGCTCGACCCCGCGCCCAGCTATAAGCACTGCGCCGATCCCGGCGACAAGACCCAGCTCACCGACGGACAGCACGTCAGCGGCTACTTCTGGGTCCAGAAGGGAACCGTCGGATGGAGCCACGCCGGCAGGGCCCTGATCACCATCGACCTGGGCAAGGTCGAGCCGATCCGCGGCGTGAGCTTCCGAACCGCCGCCGGAACCGCCGGCGTCGGCTGGCCGCA
Organism: Phycisphaerae bacterium; assembly: GCA_016927755.1. Taxonomy (GTDB): domain Bacteria; phylum Planctomycetota; class Phycisphaerae; order UBA1845; family JAFGLZ01; genus JAFGLZ01. The sequence goes on along the minus strand of JAFGLZ010000140.1, from coordinate 41,281 downwards.
ACAACTCTCGATCTTCGTCAGCCAGGACGGAAAGGACTACGCATGCATGGGCGACCTCGTCGAGCTGTCGAGCAAACGCGAGATCCCCAGCCCGCTCGGCTATCGCGAGTACACCTACTGGACCGACGAGCTGAAGACCAAGGGGCGGTACGTCCAAATCGCGCTGGTCTTCGCCGGCGCCTACGGCTTCTGCGACGAGATCGAGGTCTGGCGCGGCGAGGACGCCTGGCTGAACCAGCCCGTCGGCGGCAAGAACGTCGGAAACGTCAAGACCTTCCTCGAGACCTCCGCCGTCACGACGAGCGCCCGGCGAAGACTGCGAATGGACGCCGGCCAGATCCGCAAGGCCGTCGAAACCTCGAGGATGTCCGCCGAGAAACGGGCCCAGACGCTCGATACGCTCGATGGACTATCGGCCCAGATCGGCTCGCTCGACGTCGACGACCCCAAGACGTTCCGAGCCATCGTCCCGCTCAACGAGCTACACCGAAAGATCCTCGCCCTCAACGCAAAGGTGCTCCAGGCTCGGGGGCTGCAGGGCCTGGTCGTCTGGCACAAGAACCGATGGGAGCCACTCGGCGTGCTGGAGGCCCCCGAGTCGAAACCGGCACAACTGCCCGAGTTGTCGCTGAGAGTCATGCGCGGTGAGTATCGCGCCGTCGCCCTCAATCTCACGAACGCGACCGACGGCCTGTGTGACGCGCTGATCCGGTTCGCGGGGCTGCCCGATTGCCTGACCGCACACCAAGTCGAGCACGTCGACACCAAACAAGGCGTCGTCGTGTCGGACGCGCTGCCTGCCGCCCAGAAGCTCGGCAAGGACGCCGTTGTCCTGAGGATTCCGCCCGGCACGACCCGGCAAGTCTGGTTGACCGTCCACGCGACCTCGATCGAGCCCGGGGTATTCCCGGGCAAGATCAACGTGTATCCCGTCAAGGCCCATGCGGGCCGGCCCGTCACCCCCGCGCAACCGTGCGCCACCGTCGCCTTCAGTCTACGCGTCGAGCCCATCGATTTCCCAAGGCACCCCACGCTCTCGCTTGGTACCTGGGATTACACCAACCATCCGCCGTATCAGCGCGACCTGACCGCCGAGAACATTCGAGCCGCCATCGCCGACGCCAAGGCCCACTTCCAGGACGCCCCATGGGCCACCAGCAGCGTCATGCCGTTCCCACAGAAGGCCCAACTCGACGCCGACGGCAACCTCAAGACCGAGATGCTCGACTACGCGCGGTTCGACAAGTGGTTTAACGACTGGAAAGACTACGCCCGCCGCTACATGATCTTCTCGAACGTACCCACCTCTGTCGCCGGCCTGCCGATGGGCACGCCTAAGTTCGACAAGCTCGTCGGGCAGTGGGCCGCCGCCTGGGCCGAGCACTGCAAGAAGCTCGGAATCAAGCCCAAGCAGGTCGCCCTCCTGATCGTCGACGAACCGAGCGCCGACGCCCAGCACAAGCACATCGCCGCCTGGGCCAAGGCCATCCGTGCCGCCACCGACTTCTTCTCCATCTGGGAGGATCCCGTCGACAAGAAACTCGGCACCCCCGCCCAGAACGAGATGCTCGAGCTCTGCGACGCCGTCTGCCCCAACCTCGGCATCTGGAACACCCTCGGCAAGAAAGCCCAGGACTTCTACGGAGAGCTCGTCGCCGACGGCAAGCGCGAGCTCTGGTTCTACCAGTGCACCGGCCCCGTCCGATTGCTCTGCCCCTACGGCTACCACCGCCTGCAAGCCTGGCATTGCTGGGCTGGCGGCGCCGTCGGTCAGGGCTTCTGGGCCTATGCCGACGCCGGTGGTGGCGACGCCTGGTGCGAGTACCTCTGCCGAGGAACCACCTACAGCCCCGCCTATGTCGGACGCACCGGCATCACGACCTCCAAGCACTGGGAGGCCGTCCGCGAGGGCATCGAGGACTACGAGTACCTCCACATGCTCAAGACCCGCATCGACGAGCTGATCAAGGCCGGCAAGACCGGACCCGAGCTCGACAAGGCCCGCAAGCTCCTCGTCGAAGGACCCAAACGCGTCGCCGTCTACGAGCCGATCCACTGGCACCAGCAGCGCGACCGCTCCCTAGCCGCCCAGGTCCGCCTCGAGATCCTAGACGCGCTACTGGCGCTCAAGTGATTATGGAGTGCGACGGCCTGCCCCGTCGGGGCTCGACGTCGCCTTCTCGCCCGCGCATGCGGGCGAGCCACTTACGCGAGAACGGGTGTGCCCGCTCCACAAGCGATCCAAACGGCGGCAGGCCGCCACGCTCCGACAGGACCCAACGCCCCCTTTTCACTCTTCTCTCTTCTTCCTTCACACTTCCCCCTCGCCCCCCTACCTCCATCCCTCTCGCCACGCTAAAATGTAAGATTCTGTCGCACGTACCGGCCCACGGAACCGGTGGCTGCTACGCTCGTAGTACTGGAATCACGCCCGGGTCGAACGAAGGAGGCCGCACGATCGAGCTGGCCATCGAGACCAATAAGCTCACCCGCTACTACGGCGATCGGTGCGCCGTCAATCAGCTCACGCTCCGAGTTCCCGTTGGCTGCGTCTACGGCCTGCTGGGCCCGAACGGCTCCGGCAAGACGACCACTATCAAGATGCTCCTCGGCCTGCTCGAGCCCACCCGAGGATGGGCCAAGCTCCTCGGACGCGAGTCGGACCGCCTCCCCTCCAAGCTCCGCGACCGCATCGGCTACGTCGCCGAGGGCCACGAGCTCTACCGCTCCGCCAGCATCCGCGACCTGGCCGACTTCCAGAGCAAGTTCTTCTCCAGATGGAACCGGAAATCCTTCGACGAAATGCTCTCCCACTTCCGCCTGTCGCAGAAGCAGCGGATTCGACAGCTCTCCAACGGCCAACGCGCCCAGGTCAGCCTCGCGCTCACGCTCGCGTGCGATCCCGACCTGCTCATCATGGACGACCCCACCCTCGGCGTCGATCCCGTCATCCGAAGACGATTCCTCGAATCGATGATCCAGCTCATCAACCAGAAAGGGCGGACCGTCCTCTTCAGCAGCCACGTGCTCGCCGACGTCGAGCGCGTGGCCGACCGGATCGGTATCCTCGCCCGCGGCGTCTTCCGCGTCGACTGCACGCTGACCGAATTCAAGCAGAAGCTCCGCCGTGTCCGCGCCGCCTTCGACGGCCAGGTCCCCGCGCTGATGGACATGCCGGGACTCGTCTGGCTCCAGGCCGGCAAGCGAGAAGCCGTCCTCACCATCGCGCACTACGACGGCACGCACGAGGCCGCCCTGCGACATCGCGGCGCCCGGGAGGTCGAGGTCCTCGACAGCACCCTCGAGGACCTGTTCATCGACTACAACAGCGGCGGCGCGACCCAGTTCGTCTCCACGGGGGGAACGATGCAATGATGATCGCCGCCGTGGTCAAGAAGGACGTCCGATCCGGCTGGTTCTGGCTGGCCGGCATGACCGCCCTCTTCGGCGGCTATGCCATCCTCAACCTTGCCTCCTGGCCCGCCGAGTTCAGCCTCGGGCGAATCGTCCGCCCCTTCGCCATGCTGGGCGTCATCGACATCGACACGCGGTTCCCCATGGTCCGTCTCTCCGACGGTTGGATCATCGCCATGCTCTACGGCATCGGCCTGGGGCTCTGGCAGGGCCTCCCGGAGATCGGCGGCGCCTCGGGCTTCTTCTTCTCACGACCATGCTCGAGAGTCTGGCTCGCCGTCGGAAAGCTCGTCGGCGGATCGCTCATGTACTGGCTGCCCGGGCTCTTCGCCACCGCCGTCGGATACGCCTGGTGCGCCACCGCCTCGCTGTCGGCCCCGCTCGAGCCGTGGATGGCCGCGGCGCCCCTGCTCGGCTGGCTCATCGGATACCTCTTCTACCTCTCCGCGATCGCCACCGCCTGGCGACCCGCCCGATGGTACGGCGGACGACTCCTGCCCCTCGTCCTGCCCGTCCCCGCGGGCTACGTCATGCTCGAGGTCACCTCCTCGCTCGGAACCGCATGGATCCTCGGCGCCCTCTACGTCGCCGTCCTGTGGTACGTCGACGTCTACCTGCTCGTCCGGTGGGAGGGCTGATCCGATGAGGATGGGCCTCCAAGGTCGACGTCTCGGCGAGGTGCTCCTGGCAACCATCCTGTGCCTCGGCCTGTTCATCGTCATGGGAATGCTCGCCCCCATCTCCACGAACCTGACCGGGGGCCACATCGAGCTGTTCGCCCGTCGAGTGGTCTTCGACAGAGAAGGCATTCCCCGGATCGAGTTCCGCGAAGTGGCCTATTCCTACAAGGAACGCACCCGAAAAGTCACCTGGTACGACATCGACGGCAACGAGATCGGCACCTACCCCGAGCATCGCGCCCCCGCCCTCCGCCTGGGCGGAATCGTCGACTTCAACGCCGTCTTGCGGTCCGCCTGGCGCGGAGGCCGACGCGCCGACCTGACCGGCTGGCGATACCTGCCGCCGCCCGGGGCCGAGGTCCCCATCTGGCATCTGCTGCCCTATCGCGGGCTGCTCGTGGGTCATCTCTACCCCTACGGCCGGCTCATCGGCCACCTCGGCCCGGAAGGTCCCGTCGAACCCGACGACGCCGAGCAGCGATTCGTCAACCCCCGCTACATCGGCGACGTGCCCAACCTCGGCAGCATCTGGGTCGACGTCGACCGCATCTACGCCATCGACCTGGCCCACATGACCGTCCGCAAGCTGTGGCAGTCCAAGAACGGACCCATCCGCGCCCTCGGCTGGGTCAACAACATGGGCATCCTCCTCTGCGGCAATCAGCTCGAGGTCATCGACGTGACGCTCAGGACCCGGCTAAAGGCCGAGTTGCCCGAGAAGCTGCGCGGCAACGTCGCCTGGCAGGTCGCCTGGCTCAAGGACCGCCTGGTCATCAGCAACGTCACACAGATGCACGCGATCGTCTACCACCTCTTCGAGGACGGCCGGCAATCCGAACCCTGGGTGGTGAACGTCCCCCTGTCGCGCGGAATGAGCCGAACCCGAAAGGTCGCCCTGACCGTCGCCGCTTCCATCATGTCGCCCTGGGCCGGCGCGGGGCTCGACCGGTTCATGGCCCTCCAGTTCCCCGAAGTGCACCGCCTGATCGAGAACTGGCTCAACTGGCCGTACCGCCCGACCTTCTTCGCCCTCAGCCTGACCTTCACGGTCGTCTCAACCCTCCTCACCTGGTGGCACCTCCGCAGACGAAGTAGTTGGTTCGACATGGCCCTTGGCCTGATCGTCACGCTCGTGTTCAGTTGGACCGGCCACCTCGTCTGTCGCACCCTCTTCGAGGTCCCCGCAAGGGTCAAGTGCCCCGCCTGCCGCCGCCCAAGACCCACCGACCGACCGAAATGCCCGAGCTGCTCGGCCGGATGGCCCCCGCCCCCCCAAAGCGGCTACGAGATCATACTGCCGATTCCCCCCGGCAAGAGCTAGAGGGCCAGGCGAGAAGGGCGGGGGAGCGTCCTCGCGAGCCGGAATCAGCAACCACACCCCCGCCCCGTGGCAAACGCACCCCCAATCGCCATAATAAGACGCCTCACGAAAAGCTGAGCACCCATTGACCCCGGGCGGACCACGAGCCGCCCTGCAGCAAGGAGACGAATCATGGCCGACAAGCCGCTTCGCTTCGCCCTCGTGGGCGCGGGCATGGTGTCCGACGCGCACGCGCGATCCATCCAAGAGCTCCCCGAGGCCGAGCTGATACGGGTCTTCTCCCGTACCGAGGCCAGGGCCAAGGACTTCGCCGCCAAGTACGGCGCCGAGCACACCACCGACCTCGATCAGGTCTGGGCGAGCCCGGACGTCGACGCCGTGATCATCACCACCGCGCCTTACAATCACCACCCCCACGCGATCGCCGCCATGAAGGCCGGCAAACACGCCCTGGTCGAGAAACCCATGGCCGTGGCCACCGCGGAGTGCGACGAGATGATGGCCGTCGCCGCCGAGACGAAACGCACGCTCGGCGTCGTCTTCCAGAGCCGATTCAAGCGGGACGTCCTGAAGCTCAAGGAGATGGTCGACACCGGCCGGCTCGGCGACCTGCTCCACGTCAGCGGATACGTCAAGTGGTACCGCCCTCAGAGCTACTACGAGGCCAACGACTGGCGCGGCAAGGTCGAGACCGAAGGCGGCGGCGTCATCTTCTCCCAGGCCGGCCACACGCTCGACCTCATGCGATGGATCGGCGGGCCCGTCGACTGGGTCTTCACCAACATGGTCACCGCCCCCGTCCACAAGGGCATCGCCATCGAAAACCTCGGCACCGTCACCCTGCGATTCAAGAACGGCGCCACGGGCGTCCTGGAGGCAGCCACCGCTCTGTACCCAGGCCTGCCGGAGCAGATCGCCGTCCACGGCTCGCGCGGCACGATCATGCTGCAGGCCGGCGACGTCGTGAAGTGGGAGATCAAGGACCCCACGCCCGGGGACGCCGCCCCGCCCGCCGAATCCGAGGAGGGCTCCGGCACGGGCGCGTCCGACCCGATGGCCTTCCCCATCACGTGGCACAAGATGCAGATCGCCGATTTCGTCGACGCCGTCCGCACCGGCCGACCAACCCGAATGGACGGCACGCAAGGCCGGCTCCTCAACGAACTATGCGAGGCCGTCTACGAGTCAGCGAGGACCCTCAGCGTCGTCAGACTGTAGCACGGGCGTCCCGCCCGTGATCCTTGCGCAAGATACCCGCGTTGCGGGAGACGCGATCGTCTGCGTGCTCTCCCCGTCATGTGGACATCATGGGGTCCTGGTGCGAGAATCACTGCTCACACCTGCATGAGAAAACGGTACTGTCATCAGGAGAACCCACCATGCTGAACGAATTGGGTTGCGCCGTCGTCACCGGAGCCGGACGCGGTATCGGCAAGGCAATGTCGCTCGCCCTCGCCGAGCGCGGCTGGGCGGTCGCCTGCGTCGCCCGAACCGAAACCGAGATTCGACAGGTCGCCGACCAGATCCGAAACGCGGGTGGCCGCGCCGGACATTACCCGACCGACATCTGCGACCTGGCCAAAGTCAGACAGTCCGTGGCCCAAATCCAGGACGAGCTCGGCCCGATCGACGTCCTCATCAACAACGCCGGCAGCTTCTACGCCCTCGGCCCCGTCGCCGAGGTCGACGCCGACAAGTGGTGGCGAGACGTCACCATCAACTCCCTGGGAACCTTCAACTGCTGCCAGGCCGTCCTGCCCCACATGATCGAGCGGAGGTCCGGCCGGATCGTCACCCTCACCGGCGGAGGAACCGGAAACCCGCTCCCCTTCGGCTCCGGCTACGCCTCGAGCAAGGCCGCCGTCGCCCGCTTCACCGAGTGCCTGGCCCATGAGGTCATCGACCACGACGTCTACGTCTACGCGATGTCGCCCGGCTTCGTGCGAACCCGGCTGACCGAGCATCACGTCTTCAGCGACGAGGGACAGAAGTACCTCCCGATGATGAAAGGCAGCTTCGACGGCGACAAGCAGTACCCCCCCGACAAGGCCGCCGCCATGGCCGTCTTCCTAGCCGAGCTAAAGTCCCGACCCCTCGCCGGCCGAATCCTCTCGGCCGGAACCGACACCGACAAGCTCCTGGCCGAAGCCCAAGACATCGCCGACACCGACCGCCTCCAGTTGAGGATCACCTAGTCGACGCACCAAACGCCAACGGGCTCGAGGTGGGTGTCCCACCTCGAGCCCGAATGACATGCCGTCAATCGAAAGAAGAATCACATCCAACGCCGCCGACCGCCGCCGATCGCAACGAAGCCGAAGACCGTCAGCGTCACCGGCGCCACCGGCCCAAAGCTGCCACAGGCCGCAGGGGAGGCCTGACCGTCCGTGTTCAGCAGCCCGCTCGGCACGAACGGATTCGGCAAGGACGTCTCCGCGCCGGCAACCGTGGCCGTATCCTCGTCCGGCTCGACGTCGCAAACCTCGTCGATCATCACCTCATCCCCCGCCGCCTTCTGCGCCGAGGTCTTGTAGTAGACCGTGTCGTACGCCTTCAGCTTCCGGTTGATCCAGTCGAAGTAGGTCTTGCTCAGACGAACGGCCAGGTTGTAGCTGGAGTCGCCCGCCACGTGCACCCCCACCAGCCGCCGCGTCTTGCCCGACGTATTGTAGATCCACACGGGTGAACCGCTCTGACCGCCGGCGCTGTCGGCGTAGTGCCGCACCAGATTCCCCGTCGTACCGGCCGACTTGCCGTAGGCAAGGTAGAGCTTCGTCCCGCCCAGATCGCCCGGATAGCCGGCCGTGTTCAGACCCCTGGTCTTGCTGAAGTACGACGCCGTGTTGTGGGCCATCACCATGTAGCCCGTCTTGTGCCCGATCGCCTTGTCGAGCACGAGCACCGCGATGTCGTAGCCCCGCTCCTTGTTGTTGTTGAAGTACTTGGTCAAAACGAACTTGCGGACGACCTTGATCGAACCGTACGGCTTGTAGCTGCCGCTCTGGCCCGGCGTGAACGTCATGTTCTTGCCCCAGCTCCGGTTCTTCGTAACCACGTGCGCACAGGTCAGCACCGTCTTGCGCCCGATCAGTACGCCCGTGCCCGCGATGCCGCCCGAAGAGAAGTCCGCCCGGATCCGTCCGATCGTTCGATAGGGGTAGCTCGTCGTCGACTTCACGTACTTCCGAGTGTCCTGGCCCAGGACGCGCTGCTCGGCGGCGGTCTTCTCCAAATCGACCACCTCCGTCTCCACGGGGCCCTCCTCCGCGTCGTCCCAAGGCGCCTCCAACCAGGGCCGATCGTCCCCGTCCTCGACCGTGATCTGGGCCCAGGCGCTGCCGCAGAAGATGAATGCGACGACGAGTGCCGCTAGGTGAGTACTCATCCCCCCAGGGCGCACTGATAGCGTTCGGGTCCACATGACTCTTGTCCGCATCCCGGCAATTGGACTGTCTCTGGAAACCGCACCGAATGAGGCCTGTGTGGGTGCTCGCCATCGGCCTCATTGTCGAGATAGACACGATAGAAAAGGGTGGGTTAGCCGATGCGGAAGAAAAGTCGCACTAACACTTCAACGCGGAGACTTGCCCGGGGCTACGTCCCTTCGTAACGGCAGGCTCATGACGAGAGAATGCCTAGCGACGAACCGGCGAACCGGGCCGAATCAGACAGAAACCCAGAAACCCCAACAGGATGAATGCGCCTAGCGCGGGGCCGGCGCACGCCCCCAGAAACGACTCGTTCTGATCGCCCGGCCGGCTGCTCGTGCTGCCCGTGCTCGAAGAGCCCGACGTGTCGTAGTAGACCGTGTCGTTCTCTTTCAGGTAGTCGTTGATCCAGTTGAAGTATGAGTCCGTGATCCGCACGGCGTAGTTGCGCTGCGTGCTGCCGCGGACGTGAACGCCGACGAGCTGCCGGAGGTCGTCCTCCTGATAGTAGACCCAAACGGGCGAGCCGCTCTGACCGCTCGCGGTGTCCACCTTGTGCAGAATCAGATTGCCCTGAAGGCCCGCCGAATGCCCGAAAGCGTAGTACAGCTCCGTCGTCTCGCCCAAATCCCCCGGATACCCGGCGATGCTCAGGCCGGCGTTGTCGAAGAAGCTGGTCGACTTGGCGTCCATCTTCATGTAGCCCGTCTCGTTCCCGATCGCCGTCTCGAGCACCAGAAGACCCAGGTCATAGTCCGCATCCTCCTGATCGAAGTAGATCTTGGGAACGCGCTTCTTGACCACGCTGATCCGTCCGTAAGGCTCGTAGCTGCCGTCCTTGCCCGGGGCGAACGTCATGCCCTGGGCCCACTGCTGCTGATCGACAATCACGTGCCCACACGTCAGCACGGTCTTGCGACCGATCAACACCCCCGTGCCCCGCATGCTCGTCTCGGTCCCATCACCGTTACTGAACCGACCGGTGATCCTGCCGATCGTCCGCCACGGATACGCGGTCGTGTTCCCGACGTTCTCTCGATCATCGCTGCCGATGACCTTCTCGACGCCCGCCCGCTTGGCCAGATCGATCACCTCGACCTCCGCCGACGGCCCACCCGCCTCGGCCTGGCCCTCGGCCACCCACTCGACCGACTCCAGCGACGCCTGCGCGTCGGCCATGCACGGCAGACCGATGCCAGCCAAGATCATGAGCGACAGAATCGTAAAGAGAAACCCCCTGTTCGGCGTGATCACGGCAGATCCTCCGCACCCGCCCCGGCGGTCGCACACGAGCCGCCCTTGGCGAGAGGGATGGGAAACGTCTACCCCATAATGGTACACCACGAGATCCGCCGCGTCCAAGTGAATGACCGCAAGCCGATGCCCCCCGCGATCACAACCGCCCGATCGCCTTGTACATCGCCTCGACGTTCGCCGGAGGAACGTCGGCCAGAATGTTGTGGACCTGACAGAAAACATACCCCCCGCCAGGGGCCCAAATGTCCACCGTTTCCTTGACGTGATCGTGGACCTCCTGAGGCGTGCCCCGCGGCAAAACCGTCTGCGTGTCGCAACCCCCGCCCCAGAACGTCAGGTCCTTGCCGAACTCCTTCTTCAGCTTGGCCGCGCCCATGTCCGCCGCCGAGATCTGCGCCGGGTTGATCACGTCCACCCCCGCCTCGATCAGGTCCGGCAAGATCTTGTACAGCGAGCCGCACGAGTGCAGGAAGACCTTCATCTTCGAGTGCTTGTGGATGTAGTCGAAAAGAATCTTGTGCCGCGGCTTGAACAGCCGCCGATAGATCTCCGGCGAGAAGAACGGGCCCTGCTCCGTGCCCAGGTCGTCCCCCATCTGGATGAGCTGGACCGTCTCGCCCACCGCCGCGAACACCTTGTCGAGATTTCCCAGGTGGATCTCCACCAGCTTGTCCAGAACGGCCTCAACGTCCTCCGGGTCCAAGACAAGGTCCATCAAGGCGTTGTCGATCCGCCGAAGGAACGTCAGCCACTCGAACAGATTTCCCCCGAACCCGAGCATCAGCGCCCGGTCCGTGTCCTCGTACAGATGCCGGCAGTGATCCGCGATCCGACCGAGGTTCTCCTCGCTCAGCCCCCCCGCGAACATCGGCGTCGGGATGCCCGCCCACATCACCAGCGGCATGATCGACTCGAGCCCCCCCGGCGGGATATCCAGTCCCTCGACCATCGGCCAGCAGAGCTGTGTCAGATAGAAGCACCCCGGCGGCATCTCCGCAACGAGCTGGTCCCCGACGTACACGCGCCACGCCTCGCCCTCGCGACGAGGCTGAAACCAATCCGGCACCTCACCAGGAGATCCGTCCGGCAGCGACCACGGCCGCCACGTCGTCGGGAAGTCCCACCCCGCATCCGTCGCGTCGATCCCCAGCAAGTCGAGCACCCCCGGCTCCGGCTCGGCGAGCTGCTGCACGAGGTCGTAGACCCGGGTCCAACCGGACGGCAGACCGAGGTGGGCCTTCAGACGGTTGTAGGCGATCGCCTGGATGCCCGTCGATCGCATCGCGCCGAGATCGACCGCCAACCGGTCCGGCTCCTGATGATTCACGGACGTCATCACGCGCTCGCGCGGTGTCATGGGCTCTCTCTCCATCAACATGCGGACGGGATCATTATGGACCGACCGGCGGACGGGTCAAGCGGAGCTGTGGATCGGAGACTACGGCACGGGCGGACCGACGGGCTCGCCGCGCCGCCACTCCGCCTTGGCCCGCTCGCCCACGATCGGCCTGACGACCGCGGCGGGCGCTGGGGGCTCTGGCGCCGACGGGACGGGGGACGAGGCCCCCCGCGCGCCTTCTTGCGAGGGAGGTGGATTCCCCGTGGTGATCTCTTCCTCGACGGGCTCGTCAAGCTCGAACGGCTCCTCGACGAGCTCGTACGTGCCTGGATAGTGGTTCAGGATCCGCCTGAGCAGCAGACCCTCCAACTGAGGGTCGCGCCCCAGACGCACCCAGTGCACGTCCTCCATGGGCTGGAGTCGTTCGCCCTGCTCGGTGGGCAACTTCTCGCTGTACATCAGCAGCGCCCCCGAAGGAGTGGAAACCTGCCGCTCGGGCGCGCTGTAGCGGAACACCTCGACCTCGACGCTGACCCGGTAGTGCCCGGGCTCCGGCTGACGCTGAATCCTCACGATCGCGTGTCGCTGCGTCGTGTGCATGCTCGACTCGACCCACTGATACGGCCCGAGCGAATCATGACGCCAAAACTCGAACCACTGCTGCGAAGTGATGGGCTTGGTCGTGATGATACCTTCACGCGAATCCTGCCGGTCCGGAGTGAGGTTGACGCGGCGAAGCGTGCGGAGCGTCGATTCCCACAGATAGTCGAAATCGGTGCCGTCGCTCACGACGACGTCCGCCTGGACCGGGCCGTAGTCCGACGGCGGGTCGACGCAACCCGTCAGCAAGACCAAGCCCCCCAGGAGCGACCCCGCCAGCCCCCCGTAAGCTCCAAGGAGATTCTGTCGCCGAAGATGCGCAAGCATCATGACACATTATCATACGGAGGGGCGGCTCCACAACCTCGCCCAACCGGCCCGACCTGCCCGCCCCTCTCACACGGGCTCAGCGACGAACCGCCGGCGTTCCATCGCCAATCGTTTGCCCATATCATGGGAGCCGCCAAGCACGAGGTGGAGTCACGGATGCCCTGGAGAGAACTCATCCCGGCAGCATGTGGGTGTATCTGCCTTGCGTGGGGCTCCCCCGCGCCGGGCGCCTTCCCGTCCTCAAGACCGGCGAACCTGCCCGAGCCCACGCGGATCAAGCAGTCCACGAGCTGGGGATACGTGTACCATCAGTTCCGACACCACGCCGGAGACTACTTCAAGGGACCCAACGTGGATCAGGGCTTCTACGAGTTCCTGGTCCGCCTGCCGTTCCTCAAGACGAGCGTCAGCCCCTCGAGCAAGCCGCCGTTGGTCATCTTGCTCCACAGCCGTAGCGGCGACTTCAACCGCCACGAACGGGGCCTCACCGACCACGTCGTCCTCTTCCCAGACGATAACACGCGCGACATCGGGCACACCGGATGGTTCGGATACCACGACCAGGCGCCCAAGCCGCCCAAGCCCGACAGCGTCGTCGTCCCGTACACCCAGCGCCGACTCATCTACTACATCGAGTTCGCGATCAGGAAATACAACGTCGATCCGAACCGAATCTGGATCCGCGGCGGATCGATGGGCGGCGGCGGAGCGCTCCTGTTCGCCCTCCACCATCCCGAGTGGGTCATCGGCGCCGAGGCCGACAAGCCGCCCATCGACATGCGAGCCCTGCCTATGCTCCTGCCCCTGGCGCAAAAGACCTTCGGCCCGATCAAGCTCGACCTCAAGGTCGCCGACACCGACGTCAGCGTCTGGCAATACACGAGCGTGCCGTGGCTGATGGCCAACCGCCCCGGATGCCCCGTCTGGCTCGACGTCCGGCACGGACGCCTCGACAAGGTCGTCCCCTTCGAGCAGTACCTCACCTCGCTGAACCCCCCCGGCCGGAGCTTCCTCCAACTCTTCGAGCAAGGCGTCGTGCCCGGGACTTTCGTCTGGGACATGAGCGGCCACGATCGCGGCGATCCGATGGGCACGTGGCGCGCCGACTTCAGCCCCCTCGGCAAGGGGCTGATCCGATTGGACCTGCCCACGTTTGCCTTCAGCAACGGTTCGCAGGGACACCTCGGCGTGCCCGAGAAGCTCGGACAGTGGCACGCCCGCCAGCATCCGACGCGAAACCCCCGCGGCCTGATTAACGACTTCTGCCGATGGGACCCGACCTCGATCGTCGACCTTCCGGAACGGCTCGAAATCGCCCTCTGGCTCAGCGACGAAGGCAACGAATGGCAACGCTGTCCCGTCGAGTCAATGACGTTCAGCGTCTCCCCACGCGGCATGCTGGGCTTTCCCGTGCCCCGCCAATGCGCGTTCCGATACGCCGTCGTCCCGGATGGCCCGACCGGCAGGGCCGCCTCCGACGAGAGCGGCGTCCTGACGATCAACGACGTCCCGATCCGACGAGGTCGCGACAAGGCCGTCCGCTTGCGCATCGAGCATGCCATGCCCCTGCCGGTGCTGAGCATCGCCTGCCCGAGCCACCCGACCCGCAGACCGACGCCCGCCACCAGCGTCGTCTCGCGATGGACCGTCGCGAATGGATCGCCCGAAAGCCCGATGCCCGTCGACCGCTACCGATGCTGGATCTCGCCCAAGCCGAGCATGACCCCGCCGGACGGCAGCGACACCTCGGAGACCGAGCGCGTGTTTGAGTCCCTCGCCCCCGGCAGCTACCATGTCATGGTGCAGGCACGGCTCGTCACCGGCCAGTGGGGACCCGTGACGATCCGACAGGTGAACATCGACCCGACCGCGCCATAGGAGACCCGCCTCCCCCTCGACGGTGGGCCGATGGACCGCCCCGGCGAGGCCGTGATCGACCCGAGAATCGGACGGACTACCCGCTGTATGTCAAAAGATCGAATCGAAGACGTCGACCCGCACAATCGAAGGCGGTTCTTCCTCGAAGGGCTCGGACGGGCCCTCCGACCCGTCGCCGACTACCTCGAAGAGAAGCTCCCCGAGCCCAGGCAGCGGACGGTCCTACGCCCCCCGGGCGCGCTGGATGAAGACCTCTTCCTCGATCACTGCCATCGTTGCGGCAGTTGCGTCGAGGCCTGCCCGGCCGGCGCGATCCGCCAGTACCAGAGCGAGGACGGCGAGCAATCGGGCACGCCCCACATCGACCCCGACGTCGCCCCCTGCGTCCTCTGCGACGCCCTGGCCTGTATGAACGCCTGCCCCAGCGGCGCGCTCGTCGTCGTCGAGCGATCCGATATCGCCATCGGACTCGCCGAGGTCTACCCCAACGTCTGCCTCCTGGCCAAAGGACACGAGTGCGGACTCTGCGCCGAGAAATGCCCGATAGGCCCCGAGGCCATCCGCATCACCGACTACGGACAAGTCGAAGTCCTCGACGCCGGTTGCGTCGGCTGCGGCGTCTGCCAGCACCACTGCCCCACGACGCCCAAAGCCATCGTCGTCAACATCCGTTCATAGCCGCCGCCTTGCCGCATCTCGGCGGCCGAGTATAGAATGCCCCCCGGCTCCCCCCTTGATGGTTGAGGGGAAACGGACTGAGGCAAGTCGTCGCGCCGGACGCGTCGTTCCCGCGCCTTCCCGTCCCAGCGACCCAATGGAAAGGGCATGAGCTCGGAAACCTTCACCCGAGACATCGCCGTCCTGGCCGAGGAGATCGGCCCCAGGGCCGCGTGCACCGACGGCGAGGAGATCGCCGCGAACTACGTCACCGATCGGTTCCACGAGTTGGGCTACGAGCCGATGTGGCAGACGTTCGCCGCCGCCAGATCGGCCTGGCTGCCCCTGGCCCTCTCCTCCGGCCTCATCCTTGTCGCCTCAGGGCTGCTCGTCGCCGTCCCCGCCCGTTGGGCCGCCGCCGTCACCGCCACCGTCGCCATCGTGATCCTCACCTCGACGATCCGAGAGCTGCGCCAGAAGCCCAACCTCCTTCGCCGGCTCCTGCCCAAGGGAACCAGCCAGAACGTCGTGGCCATCGCCTCTCCCCGACACGAGCGGAAACGCCGCATCCTCATCACGAGCCACATCGATACCCAACGCACGCCGCTGGCTCACAGATCAAGGGGATGGATCAGCCTCTTCCGCCGACTGATCATCGCCGGCGTCGGCAGCGCGGCCCTCCTGGCCGGCCTCGCCCTCGTCGTCCTGATCGCCGGGCCGAGCCGTGAGATCGGCATGACCTGCCGGTGGATCGCCCTCTTGCCGGCGGGCCTCACGATGATCCTCCAACTCCTCGCGCTCCAGGCCGAGACGACCGACTACTCCCCCGGCGCCTGCGACAACGCCAGCGGCGTGGCCGTCCTCCTGTCGATCGCCCAGAGGCTCCGCGACGAGCCGACCAGTCAAACCGAAGTCTGGCTCGTGGCCACCGGCGCCCAGGAGGTGGGCAACTACGGCGCCTCCGCCCTCATCGCGGACATGGCCGATGAGCTCGAAGACGCCGCCTACCTGGTCGTCGACGAGGTCGGATGTGCCGGGCCCTGCTACCTCACGGAAGAGAAACGCCTGGTCACCTGCCGGTACGACCCCAGCCTGATCGCCCAGGCGCAGGCCGTCGCCGCGGATCGCCCCCAGACCGCCATCCGCCCCTGCGTCTACCGCGGCACGTACACCGAAGGCATCGTCGGCGTCGCCGCCGGAATGCCCACGCTGGCCGTCATCGGGGCCGACCTGATGGGGTGGATCCCCCACCTGCACCGACCCTCGGATACCGTCGAGAACATCAACCTCGATGTCGTCCGTCGCGCCGAACTCTTCGTCTGGCACTGGTTGCGATGGTACGACGTCCGGTCGGAGGACGCCGGACCGACCTGACCACACGGGCCTGGCGACCCTGTCACAGCGAGTGTGGGAGAACCGACATGAACGCTCTTCGGAATGCCTGCCCGATCCCGTCTCTCTCGCCGACCGGCTCGGGCCTCGTTGTCGCCGCCGCCGTGCTCGGATGCCTCGCCCCCGAGGCGACCCCGGCCTCCCGTTACCCCAAGATCAACCTCGCCGTCGGATACCAGGCCGATCCGACTTGGCCCGCCAAGTCGCCCGACTGCGCCTGGCGATACGTCACCGGCTTGGCCGTCGACGCCAAGGACCGCGTCTGGACCCTCAACGCCGTCAAGCCCCAGGTCCGCGTCTACGCCACCGACGGCAAGTTCCTATTCGCCTGGAGCCAACCCCAGTTCAAGAACCCGCACCACGTCACGATCGACCCCAAGGGCGACGTCTGGATCACCGATTACGGCAATCAGGTCGTCCAGAAGTTCTCCCCAAAGGGCGACCTCCTCCTGACGCTGGGCACGCTCAACGAGCGCGGCGACGACGCCAAACACTTCAACATGCCGACCGCCGCCGTCGTCACCCCCGCCGGCGACGTCTTCGTCACCGACGGCTATGGCAACAACCGCGTCGTTCACTTCGACGCCCAAGGCCGGTTCGTCAACACATGGGGAACCCTCGGCGTCAAGACCGGCCAGCTCAGCCAGCCGCACGCGATCGCGATCGACTCGAAAGGGCGACTCTATGTCGGCGAACGAAACAACTGCCGCATCCAAATCTTCGACCAGAGCGGCAAATCCCTCGGCCAGTGGCGCAACCTCTGCAACCCGTGGGGTATCTGGATCACGCCCAAGGACGAAGTCTACGTCTGCGGGTCGTCCCCAAAACGCTGGGGCGCCCACGGCAACCTCGGCAACCCGCCCACCGACCAGCTCGTCATGAAGCTCGACACGACCGGCCGCGTCCTCGAGCTGTGGACGTTTCCGCTGGCCGACCCCGACAACCTGAAACCCGGCGAGATCGATTGGATCCACGCCATCGCCGTCGACGCCAAGGGCGATCTCTACCTCGGCGACGTCGCCGACAACAGCAAAACCCATCGCGCGCAGAAGTTCATCCGCCTGCTGGCGGGGGACTAGGACGTCTTCTTCAACTTCACCAAAGGCCGGATCCTGACGCTCGACTACTGACGTCCGCGGGCTGCTCAGTCGATCCGGTGCAGCCCCTCGAACATCACGTAGTGACGCTTGATGTCGAGCTTGTCCATCCAGGCCCGAACCGTGAGCGTCTCCCACGAGCCGGAGCCCTTGCCCTGACCCTTGTCGTTTTCCCAGAGCCATTTCGGCGTGGGCCAGAGGCAGTACCTCGGGCTGACGACCTTGTAGAACGCCTCGCTCACGCCCCGCTGACCGTGGTGGGCCATCTGCACGTAGTCCGACGCAAGACGCGCCCGATACGCGCTGGCGAGCAGCTTATCGCCGCCCTCGGCCCCCAGATCGGCCAGGAACAACACCGACTTCCTCCGATCCGAGAACCGCAGCACCATGCTTGAGTTATTGATCGCGTTGCCGTGAATCTCCGGATTCTTCACGCCCAACACCTCGATGCGAATCCCGTCGATATCGAGATCGTCCCCAAGACGCGGCTCGATAACCGCACGCTTGGCGCTCTTGAGCGCGCCGGCGAGCCTCTGGTAGACCCAAATCTCGACCTTGTGGCAGTGCTTCCCAATCCATGCCTCGTCAGGCAGGGACGCGTAGACCTTGCCGATCTCGATCGGACCCGGAGCGGCCAGGATGTCCATGAACGCGAGAACGTGGTCGGCATGCGGGTGTGTCAGGAACCACGCCGCCACCTTGCCACCTCGTTGCGAGAGGAATTCCTTCAGATACGGCGCGTCCTCGGACACGCCCCCGTCAAGGACGATGAGATTCCCTCGCTCCGTGCGAACGACGTAAGACATGATCTGAGAGTGCGTCTGCGCCGGAAGCTGCCACAGCGTGAACGTGCCCGTCGTCGCCCGATCGGGGCAAGGACGAGTCTCGGGGCTCTGGCCCCCCAGACCCAAGGCCACGATCCACAGCGCAAGTCCGAAGACGTTCATCGATACGACTCCTCCATCAGAGCGTCGAAGCGGTGTCAGCGCGCCAGTCAGGGCCTTCGCGCCGTCACGATCATCACCTGCGACTCGTCGCTAAGCGCCCCGGGACGATACGTCGGCCCGGCGGCCTGGGCTCGGTTGTCGCCGAAAAACGCGATCTGCGTCAAACCCAAGCCGGCCAGAATCGCCCCGATCTCCGGCGGCTCATACTGACGCAACGACATCGCGTACTCCCTCGCGGGCGAGCCGTCGCGCGGGACGATGACGTCCCGCGTGACCATCCGCCGCCCGTCCTCGTCGAACGAAATGTCCGTCAGGACGAACGCCGAGTCCTCCTCCCACCACGTCCTGCCCGCCACGTGCTCGACGTACCACGGGGGGTTGTGCAGCTCCACCAGCACCGCGCCCCCGGGAGCCAGCGACTCCGCGAACCGCCCCAACGCCCGGACGTCCTCGTCCCGAGTGCCGTACCCGAGCGAGTGACCCGCGCAGATCACCGCGTCAAACACCCCGCGAAACGACATCTCGTGAAAGTCGATCTGCTCCACGATGAGATTGGCCTGGCCCGCGCCCAGACGCCCGCAGTGATCGACCATGTATTCGAGCGCGTCGATCGCCGTGACGACGCACCCCCTTCGGGCCAGCGCCGCCGAGTAATAACCGAGCCCGCAGCCGGCGTCCAGAACGCGGCTCCCCGGCCCGAGCCTCAACAACCGGCACACGACCGAGGCGAACTGATCCGCCGACTCGGAGGTGGGGCGACCCTCCAGCAAGAGGTAGTCGTCGCTCCCGAAATAGCGCTGCCACCATCGCATCGATAGGGCCCATCTCCAAGCCACACAAGATGACGTGGACTGGCGAGAACCGCCCCAGAAACCGCGCACCGCCGCCCTTGCACCCGCATCGTATTCCCACCTCGCCGTCGGGTTCAAGACGAAACGACGCCGATGGGGCGCAGCGTTCTTATCGAAGGGGTTTCCATGCCCCGAATGCATCGGTACCATGTTCGAGCACAACTTGCCCAATCTGCTTCGCCGAGTGCCAGTCTGAACAAGTGCCGTCCGTGACAGAGAGGCGACATCATGTGCAGAAGAGCATTCACGCTGATCGAGCTGCTCGTCGTCGTTGCCATCATCGCGATGCTGATCGCGATCCTGATCCCATCGCTCAAGTTCGCGCGGGCCCAGGCTTATGAGGTCTCATGCCGCAGCAATATGCACCAGATCCACCTGGCCATCGAAATCTATGCCAACGAGCGCAACGGCTGGTACCCGCTCGTGGACACCGAGGTCAACCCCCACGACGAGCTGATCGAGGCCTTGGACGCCTACAAGGGCGGGCTCGTCAACGCGATGTACTGCCCCCAAGCCCACGCGGTCGAGCCTTACGCCCAAAACACCACGGACTACCCGCCCAAGAACAAGAGCACCTCGATCATCGACACCGACGAGAACCGCGAGGTCGGCAATATCAGCTACTTCTACTGGTCCATGGAAGAACGTAGCAACTGGCGGAGCACCAACCACACCCAGTACCCCGACCCGAACATGGACACCTTCCGCCCGAGGTGGCTGCGGAATACGGGCGATCCGAAACCGCTCGAGCAGGACACCGATACGTTGACGCCCACGGAGCTTCAGGACGACAGACCCGGAGACTACTGGGTCCTCAGCGACTTCTTCAGAAAACAAGCCCCCTTCCCCCACACCCGAAAGCACAAGAGCGGGCTCAACATCCTCTTCCTCGACGGCCACGGCGAGTGGGTTATCGGCCAGCCCCGAGCCATGTTCAAATAACATGGAGTGCGGGCGGCCTGCCCCGTTGGGGCTCGACGCCGCTTTGGATAGCCCCCGTCACCCGTCCCGCGCCCGAACGAACGCCTGAAGAATCGACCCCTTCACCTTCGGACCCGGCAGCTTGCCCGTCACCGCGTCCAACACCTTGATGTCCAGCCGACCCGCCCGACGCTCGTGGTAGTACACCCAGAAGGGGTATTGCACGACCTCAGACCCCATCAACTCGCCGATCCTCGGCTTACCCCCCCAGCCAGGGCTCCGCAGAACCGCCGCCACCAATCCGCTTCTGGCAAGCTGAACGGCCTGGCCCTCGTCGATCGTCGCACCGAACGTCTCGACCTCGCTCAACTCGCCCAGACGCAGGCTCGACATGTCCATCAACGTAAACTGCCCGTCGCAGCCCCCGACCAGCACGTGGGCCTCGCGCGTCACCCCGCGAGTTGCGGCCTCGAAAACCAAGTGGTGGTAAGGAAGACGAACCAGCTCGAGATACGGCAGCGACCGACGAAAGCGGGAAGACGCCGCCGGTGAGATGTCCTCGTCCGCGCAGGCGCCGCCGACCCGTAGAACGCGCCCCAGTAACCGCCGCAGGCGGGCAAGACGCTTCCGCTCGATTCGCCGGCGAGCGGCCCGCTCATCGACGACCGGCTCGATGCAGATCACCAGGCCTCATCCTCGCCCGTGCCCCTCTCAGTCGGCCGGCGCCGCCGAGGGTGGCATGGGTCCGCGCGGGAACACCATTCCGACTGAAAAAGCCGCGAGATAGCGGGACGCACCGCTCTGAACCAGCGCAGCGTTCCGCGGACCCGTGCTTCGTGCCATGTCCGAACGACTATCTAACACAGAAGCATGCCAGCCGAAAAGCGACGCGAAACGCGCCCACCGGAAACGGCCCTAGTCCCGAACGCGCCGAAGCCGCATCCCCAGAAACACGCCCCCCAGCCCGACCGCCATCAAGAGCGCGCCCGCGCCGATCCCCACCCTCAGACTCAGCCCTTCGTCGTTCCAGACCACGCCGATCAAGACCAACGCCGCCAGGATCGCCAGAAAGCCCCCGATGATCGTCATCGCCTCCGCGTCCCGCCTGCGGTGAGAGGCCGGATCGTGGTTGGCGAACGTCGGGCCCTCCGCCCCGCTCCCCGCGTGGCCAAGCGTCTTGGATTTCACGTTCTCGTCCGCCATGTCGGTTCCCAGCGTGACCCGATGGGGTCAGAATACGATGTAGATAATGATGTACGGTAGCAGAACGAGCCACGTCCAAATCCGAAGATCACGCCACCTCGCCTGGTCCGGCGCGCCAAGATAGATGTAGCTCCGGCTCAACGTCGAGAGCACCAGCCCCGCCACCACGAACAACCCCACCGCGCAAACCGTGCCCATCCAGCTTGGCAGCGTGTTGATCCAGGCGTCCAGCGGCGCCAGTGTCGCCTTGAGACTCGGCGCGATGTGAGCCCGCATCCAGTCACCGAATGCCTGCCACAAGCGAATCATGATCCATTCACCCGATCTTGCAGCGCCGACTGGACCTCCTCGTCATGGAGGACCTGTGAGAACACCAAGCTCCGTATCTTCTCCTCCGGCTCCCGCGGCGTCAGAAGGCTCACGACCACCGTCACGACCATTGAGAACACGAACGACCAGAACGACACGAAAAGGAACGGCTCATCCGAGGGGAAGATCTCCGCGCCCATCACCGTCAGGGACATCGTCATGCACACCCCGAGCACGAGCCCCGCCAGACCGCCCCACTGCGTCGTCCGCCGCCAGAGA
The DNA here is from genome assembly GCA_016927755.1 of Phycisphaerae bacterium. Lineage (GTDB taxonomy): Bacteria > Planctomycetota > Phycisphaerae > UBA1845 > JAFGLZ01 > JAFGLZ01. Next base: position 19,378 of record JAFGLZ010000140.1, on the reverse strand, counting down.
ATCCCCAACAGCAGGATCGCCAGCGTTGGGCCCTGGATGTACGACAGCAATGTTTGTATCGCCACGTAGATCGTCGGGAACTTCTCGGTCACCGGCGCAAAGAGCCCCGCCGCGATGATCAGGATCGCCGTCAAAACCCGCCCGAGCACCAGGCCGTGGTGCGGCGGAAGCGGCTCGCCTTTCACGTGCTCGTATATCTTCCCGTACACGTCCGACATGAAAACCGTCGAGCACGAGTTCAGGTACGAATCGACGCTCGACATCAACGCCGCGAAGAACGCCGCGAACATCAGACCCTTCAGCCCGGCCGGAAGGACGTCGCGGATGAGCATCGGCACCGCCTCGTCCGGGTTCTCCAGCCCCGGATACGCCGCCAGCGCCGCCAGACCGGGAATGATCACGAGCACCGGGATGAAAAGCTTCAGGAAGCCGGCGAAAAGCATGCCCGCCTTGGCGTCCCACTCGCTCCGCGCGCCCAGCGCCCGCTGCACCACCGCCTGGTTGCCCACGAAGTAGGCCGTCGACAGCACGATGCCCAGGCCGAACACGATCCCCGTCCATGGATAAGGCGTCGGATCGCCGTGCGGCAACAGCAGCGTGAAATGCTTCTGGAACTCGGGCCCGAGCCCCTGAACCTTGTGGATCACGCCCGCCCAACCCCCCGCCTTCGCGAACGACAACACCAGCAGCGCGCCCGCCCCGATGAACATGATCACCATCTGGATCACGTCCGTCATCACGACCGCCGCTAGCCCGCCAGAGACCGTGTAGATCCCCACCACGATCACCGTCGTCCAGATCGAACGGTACACGCTCCAGCCGAGCACCGTCTTCATCATCACGGCCGTCGCCCACAGCATCACGCCCAGCATCGAGATCAGGAACCCCAGCCACAGGATCGCCTCGATGATCTGAACCGCCGAGTTGTAGCGTCGACCCAGGAACTCGGGAATCGTGTAGACCCCCGCGCGCCAGTAGTAGGGTATGAAGACCAGCGCCGCGATCGCCGCCGCCGGCAGCGAGCCGATCCAGTCGAAGTTCGCCTGCGCGATGCCGTACCGGTAAGCACCCCCCGCACCCGAGACGAAGTCGATCGCCCCAATGTCGCTCACGACGATCGACATCCCGATCGCCCAGAACGGCAGCGCCTTGCCCGCCAAGAAGAAGTCGCCCGTCGACTTGACGTAGCGCCCGAAGTACGAGCCGATCACCAGGACGCCCAGCATGTATACCAAGACGATGACGTAGTCGATACCCGCGAGAGACGAGCCCTCGAAGACATTGTCGGCGGCAAGTAGACACGTATCGACCATGACCACCCCAAGACGCCCGACATCCGTGACGCAATCGGCAAATGACGAATATGATCGTCCGAACGATATCAGAAGCCCGCGAACCGGTCAAGCCGTCGGCGAACGAGCCGAGCCGCGGGATTCATCCCGCGCGGGCAGACCACCGCGAACAACTTCCCCCCGCCATTACCGGGCAGGATCAACGAGACATGTACCGCTCAATGAACTCCGGCAGCGCCTCCGTCCACGACCGCATCCGACGACCGGTCAACGCCGTGTACCGCGCCGTCGAAAGCACGCTGTACCCCGGCCGCTCCGTCGGACTCTTGAACTCCGCCGCCGTGATCGACAGCACCGGAGTCGAGATGCCGGCGAGCTCCAGCGCCTTGCGCGCCAGATCGCACCAGCTACACTGACCCGAGTTCACGACGTGAACCACCCCCTCGGCCCCGGCCAGAATCAGGCGGAGAATCGCCTCCGCCAGATCCACCGTATACGTCGGACACCCCACCTGGTCGGAAACGACCCGAAGTTCGTCACGCTCCCGACCCAGCCGCAGCATCGTCGCCACGAAGTTCTTGCCGCTCGCCCCATACAGCCACGCCGTCCGGACGATACAAGCGCCGGGCAAATGCTGCTGAGCCGCTCGCTCGCCGGCCAGCTTCGATTCCCCGTACGCGCTGATCGGCCCGACCGGATCGTCCTCCACGTAGGGCCGGTCGGATTTGCCGTCGAAGACGAAGTCGGTCGAGATGTGCACCATCCTCGCCCCGACCTTCGCGCAGGCCGCCGCGATGTAACCCGGCGCCCGCCCGTTGACGTTCATCGCCAGCTCCGGATCGCGCGTGCACCCGTCCACGTCCGTATACGCCGCGCAATTCACGACGAGCCGCGGCTCGTGCCTGGTGATGAACTCGCCCACCGCGCGCTCATCCGTGATCTCCACGACGTTCCAGTCCGCGACCCCCACCGCCGGCGGCAGCGCATCCGCCTCCTCCGCGCGCACACGCTCCCACGCCGCCACCAGGTCGCTGCCCAGCATGCCGATCGAGCCGAAAATGATCGCCGGTCTCGTCAAGAATCACCCTCCTGCCAAGCAAGCGCCCTGCTGCCGAACATCTCGTGTAACGCAGGCATCCCTGCCTGCTTTCTGGACAGGCCGCAAGCCCGCGCGACGACAGGGCGAAACCCACCTGCCGAAAAAGAAACTAGACACCCCCACCGCCGCCATACTGCTTCTGGTAGTACTCCCGATACTCCCCGCTCTTGATCCCGCGCCACCAGTCCTCATGATCCCGATACCACCGCACCGTCCGCGCCAGCGCATCGTCGAAATCGTGCGCCGGCGACCAGCCCAACTCGCCGCGAATCTTGGACGAATCGATCGCGTATCGACGATCATGCCCCGGGCGATCCTTGACGTACTCGATGGAGTCCTCGTCCCTCCCGCACGCGGCGATGATCCGCTTCGTCAGGTCCAAGTTCGTCAGCTCGCAGTCCGCCCCGACGTTGTAGACCTCGCCCAGTGAGCCTTTCTCCAGAATCGCCCCCAGCGCCGCGCAATGATCCTCGACGTAAATCCAGTCGCGAACATTCAACCCGTCGCCGTACAGCGGCACCTTCCGACCCTCGAAAAGGTTCGTCAAGAACAGCGGAATGACCTTCTCCGGAAACTGATAAGGCCCGTAGTTGTTGCTGCACCGCGAGATCATCGCCGGAAACCCGAGACTGTGGTGATACGCGTGACACAGCAGATCCGCGGCCGCCTTGCTCGCCGAATACGGGCTGTTCGGACAAAGCGGCGTGGTCTCCGTGAACTCGCCCTCCGCGCCCAGCGAGCCGTATACCTCGTCCGTGCTCACCTGAAGGAAACGCTCGACCCCGTGCCGACGCGCCGCATCCAGCAACTGCTGCGTCCCGACGACGTTCGTCCGAACGAACGGCTCGCTCGACATCAGGCTCCGGTCGACGTGGCTCTCGGCCGCGAAGTTGATCACCGCGTCGATCCCCTCGCCCATGAGACGATCGAGCAGCGCCGCGTCCGTGATATCGCCGTGCATGAACGTATAGCGGCCGTCCCCCTCGACGTCGGAAAGGTTCGCCAGGTTCCCCGCGTACGTCAGCACATCCAGATTGACGACGTCCACGTCCGCCCAGTTCCGCAGCGCCCACCGCACGAAGTTCGAGCCGATAAAGCCCGCGCCGCCGGTCACCAACAGTCGCTTCATGATCGTCCCCAGAAAGTCCTCCCGCCTCGCCCCCGTACGATCATACGACACCTATGGTTCAGAAGGAAACTCAAGACGATACGGCGTATCGCTCCAGGTGGAATGCCGGCGAACTCGAGACCCTAACCCCCAGACGCTGAACTGGTCGCATCAATGTCTGAACAGCCTCCTGGGGTAGCCGAATGTGGGCCAGCCGCCCTCGGCTAATTGCTTCGCGATTTCGCAGCCGAGGGCGGCTGGCCCACACGGTTCGAGGTGTTGCAGGCAGCTTAAACCCTAGCCCCTGCTTTCCTCAATCCAACCGATTCGCCCCGCCCTCGGCTACCATATTGCTGGCCCGATGAAGCGACTCGAACGTCCCCGCGTCCGTCCACCATCCGTCCAGGACCTCGTACGTCATCGTCCCCGCCTCGATATAGGCGTTGTTGACGTCCGTGATCTCCAGCTCCCCTCGCCCGGAGGGCTTGAGCGTCTTGATGATCTCGAAAACCCGCCCGTCATAGAAGTAAATTCCGATCACCGCGTATCGGCTCTTCGGCGCCTTCGGCTTCTCCTCGATCGATACGATCCGGTCCCCGTCGATCTCCGGCACGCCGAACCGCTCCGGATCCGGCACCTCCTTCAGGATGATCTTGGCCCCCTCGCGCTGGCTGAAGTAGTCCGCCGTGGCGCTGCGGATGTTCCTCTCGATGATGTTGTCGCCCAGAACCACGACGATCTTGTCCCCGTCGGCGAAGTCCTCGGCCAGGTTCAGCGCGTCGGCGATCCCGCCCTCGCCTTCCTGATAAGCGTAGTGCAGCCGCCGAAGTCCCAGCTCCTTGCCGTTGCCCAGCAACCGCAGGAAGTCACCCGCGCTGCTGCCGCCCGTCACGAGCATGACCTCGTTGATCCCCGCGTTCACCAGGCACTCCAGCGGATAGTAGACCATCGGCTTGTCATACACCGGCAGCAAGTGCTTGTTCGTGACCTTCGTGAGTGGATGCAAACGCGTGCCAAGCCCGCCTGCCAGAACCACGCCCTTCATCGATCGAATCTCCTGCTTGGTGGATACCTCGTCGGAGCGGCCGCGGCGATCGCCCTTACGTCTCTTCGACGCACAAACCGGTAAGGTCCAGCCTTTTCCGGCGGAACTTCATCCCATGATTCACAACCGACGACATCCAGCGCCCCGCCCGTCACCCGGCGGCCACCCATCACCGATCCTCACGATCCCAGTTGAACGGAATCGACGGATCCCGCGCCGGCGCCCGGAGTTCGTCCGGCACCTCACGGTTGTACGGATGCGTCGGAGTGTTCACCACGATGCACTCCTGCTCCGAAATGCACTTGAACCCGTGCATCACCCCGGGCGGAATCTGAAGTAGGATCGGGTTGTGAACGCCCATGTAGAACTCGTTGACGTGCCCGCGCGTCGGCGAGTCCTCGCGCTGATCGTACAGACCCACCAGCGCCATCCCGCTCAGCACCGCCCAATTGTCGGTCTGGATCTTGTGGTAGTGCCACGCCTTGACCACGCCCGGATAGGCGCTGGTCATGTACACCTGCCCGAACTGCCGGAACAGTTCGTCGTCGCAGCGGAAGATCTCCATCAGCCGCCCACGCTGGTCGGGAATCACCTTCAGCGGCTTCACGTGAACGCCGTCGATGCGCCCCCTCGGTGCGGACTTGTCGCTCGATGCTTGCGCCATGGTCGCGTCTCCTGCCGGCGGACCGCACGGGTCCCCCTCTGGTCCCACGAATCCTAAGTCAGCTTGCCCGCTCCTGCAACACCCTGCCACGCGGCGGAAAGCCCTACTCCCCCGACACGCTGACCCGCTTGGCCACCGGCGCGAACCCCATCGACGTCTGAATCGGATACCCGCACGTGCACCCCGAGCTCCCCTCCGGCACCACCACCAACCCGCAGGCCGGAATGATGTTCACCCAGCACCCCGGACGACTCACCCGCGACAACGCCGTCGCCCGCCGGTCCGTCAGGTCCATCGCCATCGGATACCGGTCGCGGAAGAACAGCCCCCGCGCCGAGCCCGTCACCGTGCCGCACCCCCGCCGGTCGAAGTCGAACTTCCAGTTCGAGACCGACTCGCCCGTGTGCAGGTCATACGCGTGGGCCTCGATGTAGATCGTCTTGCCGACCACCACCGGGTGCCGCTCCTGTTCGCCGTGCGTGCCGCCTCGCTCCCAACCCGTATCGTTCGAACGCTGCCAGCGCGCCGCCCCCGTTCGGGCCTCGAACGCCGCCACGTCGTGCCACAGGTTCTTGGCATGATTCCTCGTGCCGAACGCAAGCAGGACCTCGTCGGCGTAGATCAGGTACAGAATGTGCTTGAACGCCTTCAGATCCACCGCCTGCCGCCACACGCCCTTGCCCGTCTTCGCGTCGAGGGCCACCAGATCCGTCCGCCCCCGCGTCAGGATGTCCAATCTCATCTGGCCGTCCTCGTCCTTGACGGCCTCCGGCGCGTGGCTCTCCACGAAGTAGACCCGACCCCCCCCGATCGCAATCGACGGGTTCACGATCACTCCCCCCGCGTACGTCCAGCGAACCTCGCCCGTGCCCGCGTCCATGCAGAACAGCGCGTCACTCGTCACCATCCGCTTGTAGTCGCCCCATTGATAGGCATCGGCGTCGCGGCTGATCTCGGTGTACGTCGCACCCGGCCTGCACGCCGAGCCGAACAGAGAATCGCCAACCAGCCCGACGTAGCCCCAATGACGCTCCCCCTCGACCACTCTCGGAACATCGAACGCGCTCACCTGCCGACCCGTCGCCGCCGCCAGAACCAGACACCGCCCCAGAACGGCCAGATACAACCGATCCGCCCCGACCACCATGTTCCCCGAGTCGAACGGCGCGCCCAGCCGCAACGACTTCGGTACGTCGAGCCGCCACAACTCCACCCCGTTGTAGGCGTCCGCCGCGATGATCCGATCGTGCCCCGGAATGAACACCCGACCGTCACGCACCAGCGGCGGCACGTTGCGGTGATGCCGATCGACGATCTCCCGCGGACCGGGTTGCCCGAACCACTGAAGCCGCATCGAATCGCTCGAAACCGCGTCCCCGCTGCAGGCCGTATTCGCCGCGTCCGCGTACATGTGCGTCCAGTCGCGGCCGCCCGGCAACCGCTGGCGACGACACACCACCCATCCGCCACCCTCCTCCGACGCCTCCCACTTGCCCGCCGTCGCCTGTCCGCACCACTGCCTCAACTTTGCGATCCCCTCGCCGTCCGCCGATCCCAAGTACGCCACGCCGCCGCCGGGCCGCAAGAGCCGATACACCTCGTCAGGCGACCCCATCGACCCGTTGGCCCCGCCCGAACCCCCGCACACCACCAGACTCATCGTGCAATCCGAAAACGGCAGAACCGGCGACGCGACGTGATGCACGCTCACCCGCCGGCCGTAAAGCCCCGCCCTCTGAAGCAACGCCCGCGCCGACCGAACCCGGCCCTCATCCGTATCGACGCCGACGATCTGCAATTCCGTCCGCTGGGCCAGCTCCGCGGCAAGCTGCCCCCCTCCACAACCGAGCACCAGGCAAAAGCCCTTCGTGATCCCCGTCTTGGCCACGATCTGCTCGACCGTCTTGACCACCCCCCCCGCCGATTCTCCCGTCGCGGACTGCTGGGGCTGACTTGCCGCCGCTCGAACGATCGACGGTGCCTCACGAGCCGGAGACCCGAAACAATGAATCGTCCCCGAGTCCGTGCTCACGAACAGCCGCCCCCCCGCCGCCGCCAGACCGCACGCCCGACCCGAAACCTTCCCCCGCCACAACGGCTCGCCGTCGGACCCCCGGAACGCCGCCACCTCGTTCTCCCCACCGGCAATCAGCACGTCCCCCGCAAGGATCAACGAATGACACAAGCCGCTCGCCCGACGCCACACCGGCTCCGTCCCCTTCCGCTGACCCAGCCGGTCGATATCCGCGCCGATCGCCGCCAACTCCTCCCGCAGCGCCTTGCCCTCCTTGCCCCCAATCCGCACCCCAAGCTTCTTCAGCTTCCTGACGACCTCATTGCGCTTCTGCACGAGCTCCTCGACCTGCCGCCTCTCCTCCACGTACGCCGCCCGATCGAACGCAATCAGCTCCGTCTTCGTCTGCAGATACGACACCTTCGCCCGGGCGATCAGCCGCAGACCCGCGAAGCTCGCGATCCGGTCCGGCCGATCCGTCTCGGCCACCGCCATCCGACCGAACTCGCCCGGGCCGTAGATCAGCCCGTCGTCCGCCAGTAGCGCGAACGTCCCGCCCTCGGCGCGATCCCCCTTGATGCTGCCCAAATACTTGCCGCTCTCGAGATCGAACACCGCCGGCGTCGTCCGACCCGTGGGCACATAGAGCCGCGTCGCCGACGCGATCAGATAGCCCTGAGGCGAGACCCGAGCCTCCCGCACCCGCCAGATCGCCCGGCCGCTCTCGGCATCCAGCGCCGAAACGAACACGCCCTCGTTCGGAAATAGACCCGAACAGACGTACGCGACAGCACCGCGAACGACCACGCCGGTTCGAACCGGACAACTCGAGATCATCCGACCGTTGCCCGGGATCCGCCGATCTTCCTCGGCCGCCCGATATCGCCACACGAGCGACCCGTCCCCCGCGCGAAGGCAGTACACCCACCCGTCGTCCGAGCCGAAGTACGCCTTGCCGCCCGCGATGCACGGCGCCAGCCGCACCGGCCCGTCCGCCGTGAACGTCCATCGCGCCTTGCCCGTCGTCGCGTCGAGACACGTCACCGTGTCCTCAGACGACGACCCGAAGAAGACCGAATCGCCCACCACCGCCACGTGAAACGCTCGGTCGTACGTCACCGCCGGATCGAGCTTCGCCGCGTCGTGCCACAGGTCCGCCCCCGCCGGCTTGGGCCACGCCGGCGCCGGCGGATGCGCGGGCTCGTGCCGCCACTGCTCATGCAGCGGAAGCACCGGCCCCTCCGCCGTCACCCCGCTCCGAGCCCCGTCATGCCGATAAGTCGGCCAGTCCGCTGCCGTCACCGGCAGCGGGCAAGCCGCCCAAACCGACGTCCCGAGCAGCAAGGCGCACAAAACGCTCACTTCTTCCTTCTCTCTTCTCACTTCGTCCTTCCCTCCTCAACCGCCTCAACCCCGCACAGAAACGCCGGAACGTCCGTCTTCGGCGACAGCCCCACCACCAGCACGTCCTTGACCTCGACCCCCGTGAACTCCTTGACGACCTCACGAAGACGCCCGCCCGCCTCCTTGGCCACGTCCAGGCCCGACAGCACCCCCTTGCCCTGAAGCGATACGTCAAACACCCGACGCCCCGCCTCGCTCTCCGTCGGGTCAGCGAAGACGAGTCGCACCGTGTACCGCCGAGCCCCCTTCGCCTTCCTCGCCAGCGTGATCTTCAGCTCGGCCAATCCCACACAACCCGAGGCCGCCACCCACGAGTGTTCGCCACCCACCACCCGCGACGAGTGTCGCCGAAACCACGTCGGATCCAACGGCGTCGTCTCGATCGGAAAACGCGGCGAACGCCCGCCCACGAACGGATACTCCAGCCACAGTGTCCCCCCGCTCGCCATCCGATCCCCCGGCGCGCCGAGGTTGAGCCCGATCCGGTCGATCCGCGCGTCGTCGACGCCCAACGTGCTGAACGTCCACGTCTCCACCTCGGGCATGTGAACCAGCCCCACCGAACACTGATTCTGATAGCTGCACGCGCAGGTCCGCGTATAGTCCGGCGCGTTCAACACCCCGTTCGCCGCGATCAGGTTCGACGTGCACCCCGACTTGAACCCGCCGAAGTTGCCCGTCCCCCCCAACGTCGTCAGATCGTAGTACCCCGCCGCCGCCGACCGGAACGTGATCAGATGCTCGCTCGCGATCGCCGTGTTGCACCCGTAGTTCCGATAGCACTTCCACTGGATCTCCCCCCCCGTCAGCGGATTGACCCGCTTGATCTCCGCGCCCGTCAGCAGATCGAACGCCACGCACTGAGGGCTCAGCGCCCCGTCCTGCGCGATGATCTGCTTCCCGTGCAGCATGATCGGCCCGCCGTACGTAACCCTCTTGTCGAAGAGGATCGAGCCGTCACGCCCCCGATACGCGATCAGCCGCTTGTAGGGCTCGTCCGGAACCATGTCGCGAGACGCCCGCCCCCCCTCAACCAGCACGTCGTGCGCCTCGCTGTAGCTCAACCACGTACCGAAAACGTCTTTCGTCGTCGACCAACGCTTCTCGCCCGTCCGCGCGTCGAAGGCTTGCAGCGCGGCCTTCGCGCCGGCCCTGGGCACCGCGCCCCGACGCCGCAGCGCCGCCAGCGCGCGGCTCGACTGCCCGTCGATACAGAACACCGTGCCCCCGCCAACGCAGATCGCGTTGTGACGAAAACCCACCCCCGCCTCGACCGTCCACTTCTCCTGCCCCGTGTGCCGATCCATCACCACCAGCCGACCACTCGACGTCCCGTCATAACTCTCCTTCAGATCCTTCGGCTTCGACTCGCCGTGGACCGAAAGCGGAGACACCCCGGCAATCAGCAGATCCTCCCACACCGCCACCATGCCCCACTCGGCCCACCCCCTACCGCCCGGTCCTCGCGGCACTCTGAACTCCCCCACCTTCTTGCCCGTGGCCGGGTCCAACCGAAGACACCCCTCCCCATGAATCACGTAGATCGCGTCCGAAACGGAAACGTAATTGCTGCCCAGCGCGTTCGCCCCCGGCTGATGGCCCGTGTTGTCGTAGACCCGACCCAACCCGCCAAGCTCGGTCTCCCACAGCAACCGACCCGTGTACACGTCGAGCGCGCGAAGATGGTTCGGCCCCTCGATGATCAATCGCCCCCCGACCACGTGCTCCGTCGGACCGTGCCCGTGACGCGGCAACAGCTTCGCGTTCGAAGGACCCCCGAACCACAGCAACCCCAGCGGCGCCCTCACCAGCTTGTCCTTCGATACGCAACTGTTCGCCGCGTCCGCATACTGATGCGTCCAGTCCGCCGAGCCCGGCAACGCCCCCTCCCGCCTAAGAATCCCCCAACCCCCATCCCACGTCAGCTTCGCGTTCGCCAGCCCCGCATCCCCAACGGCCTTGGCCAGCTTGCCCTGGTCACCAGCCGGCACCCTCAAGCACGCCTCGCCGCCGTAAGGCCGCATCGAAGCGTACACCCGCTCGATCAGCGCGCCCGCCCCCTCTCCAATCGCAATCCCCTCCTCCGACACCACCAGGCTCGCAAAGTAAGGAGGCAACTCGACCTCATCCAGCCCCCCCGCCAGCAACGCAATCCGTGTCCCGTACAAACCCGCCGCGTCCAGCCGCCGTCGTAGCGACTCGACCCGATCCGCGTCGCGATCCACCCCGATGACGTGCAGCTTCGATTGCCGCGCGATCTCCTCGATCAACCGCCCCGATCCCACCCCGACAGCCAGACAGTAGCCCTCGGCGACGCCCGTCCGACCGAGAATGTCCTTCGCCGTCTCGCGCCAATGATCCGCCGCCGCCGGCGACGACTCGCTCCGAACGTGCCGCCTGCACTCACCGGCCCGACCCCCATAGCACAGGATCCCTCCCTCCAACGTCACCACGATCAGCTTGCCGCCACCCGCGATCATGCTGAACGGCGTTCCGTCGACCTTGGCCCGCCAGGAAACCTTCGGCTTGCCGCCGTCCGTCCGGAAGTCAACGGCGATAACGCTACCGGCCCCGCCGGCATACAACCGCGATCCCGCCTTGATGTGAACCCGGTGCGCCCCGCCGGTCTTCAGCTCCCATGTCGCCGGCAGCACCCACAACGTCTTCGACTTGCCGAACAACCCCCCGCCGATCTTCGTCGTCTTCGGATGCTTCAGGTCCAGCGCCCGGATCGTCTCGCCGCTGCCCACGTACGCGACGTCCTCGGTGACCACCGCGTCACGCCCGACCGTCCCGAGATGCCTGCCCCGATCCAACTCGTAGACCTCGCCCGCGTTGACGAAGTGCGCGCCCGTCGCCGTCACGTCGTAGCCGCCGAGCTTCTTGTTCGTCCCCAGGTAGTAGTACAAATACGCGCCGGTCTTCCGATCCAGACACGCCGGAACGCTCCGACCCGACGGTATCAGAAGCCGGTCCTCCGATACCGTCAGATACCCCTGCGGCGCCGGACCCGCAAAGGCCGGGCTGTCGTGCGGCTGCAGAACGTACAGCGACCCCAACCCGTCATTGACCCACACCTCCTTGCCCGTCGCCGCGTCGACCGCGTGGATGAACACCCCCATGAACGGCCAGATGCTCGCCGCGAAATACACCACCCCGTCCACCACCACCGGCGCCCCACGCGCCGGCCAGGCCGATATCATCCGGCCATTGCCCAGAACCTTCCGCGCCGACGCGCCCCCGCGAACCCTCCAACACACCTTGCCCGTCGCGGCATCCAGACAGGTGAGCCACCCGTCATCCGATACGAAGTAGACCTTGTCCTTCCACCCCGCCGGCGCAAACCGCACCGGCCCGTCCGCATGGAACCGCCAGCGAACCTCCCCCGTCTCCAAATCCAGCGCGCTGACGCTGTCATTGCGCGACGAGCCCACGAAAACCGTCCGACCCAGCACGATCGGCGCATACCCCTCGTCGAACGTCAGCCGCGAGTCCCCCGGCTGCTCCTGCCAGGCCTTCTCCAGCCGGGGCAGCTCGACTACCCACTCGAGATGAAGCATCGCCGGCAGCGACTCCGGAGAAACCGCGCTCCGCCGCGCGTCGTACCGCCACATCGGCCAGTCCGCCGCGACGCCGACCGCCGGAGAAACCAACACAACCGAAACAAGTTGCAGCATGAGGAAACAAAGACGATTCGACATGACCCAGATCGGACTCCTGTGGTGCGTCATCGATGCAGCGATCGGCTTCTGAGCACCAGGAATAATACGGCAACGACCAGAAGGATGCCCCCCAGCGTCACCGCCACGCTCCGAAAAACGGGACTCGACTCCAACGTCGTGCCCGCCTCGCCGGCCGAAGCCACCGACCCCTGCGTCGTCGCCGGCTTCGTCGTCGCCGGAACCGCCGGCGCGCGACCCATGATCCGAGCGAACTCCGCGTCGCTCACCACCGGCTGCTCGATCAGCCGGTCCCAACCCACCGACATCAACAGGTCGACTCCAGGATTCTGCGCCTTGATCACGCACGAGCACGGAGCCGCGAGAAACGCGCTCGCCTCGCCGATCATCTCCGCGTTGATCCCCTTGCCCACCAGCGGAAACAACACCCGCCCCCGACCGAAGATCGGAAACGCCATCGGCTCCGAGAGCTCCGCAAGATCCGGCTCCAGCCGCAGCAGCATCCTCACCAGCATCTCCTCGGCCGGATCCTTCCGCGATACCTCCAACACCGAAAACACCACCGGAATCGGATCCCCAGGCGCCGTCGGCACGCCGCTCTCGACGTTCGGATCGTCCGGCGGAAGCGTCAGCTCCGCCTGAATCGCCTTCAGCTCCCGCCGAAGACACGCCGCCGCCGCCTCGTCCTTGGCCGCATCCCCGATCTGCAGCAGCATCCAAACCGCCGAGTGCCCCTGGAGAATCCGCTTGGCCAACTCACCCCGAGCCGGTGACATCGGCAACCGCTTGGCCACCTCCATGCTCACAGGACCCGCCCACAGGTCCGCCATAACCCGCGCCGGATACGGATACCGAACCACCATCCAAGGCAAACTCGCCTTCGCCTTGACCTGCGCCTCCCACACCTGACGCTCGTAACGCTCCATCTCCGTGTCCACGTCGATCACGTACACCCGAGCGTTCCACGGCGTCTCCTCGTCGCCCGCCTGCTCCGTCAGCCAGTCCGCGACGGCCTTGTCCTTGGCCGCAAGCTCGCCCCGGTGATAGATGAAGATCTCGTAGTCGTCCGCCCGCCACCGCTCCAGCCCGTACCGGAACACCGGCACCGTACACGCCGACACCTCCTGCCACCGCCCGAGCGCCAACACCGCCAGCAGCAAGCACGCGACGCCCCGCCAAGGGCCATCGCAACGCAATGTCATACGGGGAGCGAATCGTTGTCTGGAAAGGTCTCGCATCTCGTTCCGGAGGGCCTCTCTGCGGCTCGCACCAAAGCCCCAGCCATTGTAGCCCAACCCCCCCATTCCCCCAAAACCCCGCCACCGCGGCCTGCGGCGACTTGACGCCGCTCCAGATCCGCACGAAGAGCCGGGTGCCTCATCGCTGCCGTAGCACGGGCATCTTGCCCGTGGACCGCGATAAGCCGGGTGCCCCATCGCTTCAGCGGTGGGGGACTCGAATTCGTACGAACATCTCCGTCCCCACACCCAGACCATGCCGCGCATCCAACGATGAGATAGAATACCCCCCGCACGGCACCGTCCGACAGATAGGAGCCCCTCCATGCCCCCTCGCCGCCCAAAGCAACCGACGATCGGTTCATTCCTCTTCGAATACCTCCACGGCCGAGGCGCGCGACACGCCTTCGGCATCCCCGGCGACTTCGCGCTGCCCACCTTCTGGTGGCTCGAGCGATCCCCCATCGAGCTCATCACCATGACCCACGAGCCCGCCGTCGGATTCGCCGCCGATGGCTACGCCCGTATCCGAGGCCTCGGCCTGGCCTGCGTCACCTACTGCGTCGGCGGACTCAACATGCTCAACAGCATCGCCGGAGCCTACGCCGAGAAGAGCCCCGTCGTCGTCGTCTCCGGCGGCCCGTCCGCCACCGAGCGACAAGGCGACCAGCTCCTGCATCACAAGGTCAAGACCTTCGACACGCAGCGACGCATCTACGAGGAGGTCACCTGCGCCAACACCATCCTCCTCGATCCCGAAACGGCCGCCGACGAAATCATCCGGGTCGTCGACACCGTCATCGCACAGCGCCGCCCCGGATACATCGAAGTGCCTCACAACATCGTCGACGCCCCGATACGACCGCCCCGCGTCAAGAAGCCCGTCCCCGCCGTCAGCGACCAGGAGAGCCTCGCCGAATGCCTCCGCGAGGCCACCGGGTTCATCAATCAGGCCAAACGACCCGTCATCCTCGCCGGCATCGAGCTCCATCGCCACAAGGTCACCCGCCTGGCGCTCGACCTCGCCGAGTCGTTCAACATCCCCATGGCCGCCGACATCCTGAGCAAGAGCGTCATCGGCGAGACCCACCCCCTCTACATCGGCGTCTACAGCGGCGCGCTCTCCGAGCCACCCTGCCGCGACTACGTCGACCAAAGCGACTGCGTCATCATGCTCGGAACCTTCGTCACCGACATGTTCCTCGGCGTGAACACCTCTCGCATCTCCCGCCGGCTCTCGATCCTCTCCACGACCGAGCGAACGCGCGTCGGCCTGCACCACTACGACGGCGTGGCCTTCGCCGATTTCCTCGACGGCCTCCGCCAGGCCAAGATCCGCCGCCGGCCCGCCTTCAAGAACCCCAACCCCGCCGTCGACATCAAGCCCCTCGGCGCCTCTGAGCGCAACGATCCCCTCGAGTCCGAGGATGTCTTCCGCCTCCTCGCCCAGCACGTCGATGAGAACACCGCCGTCGTCTGCGACGCCGGCGACGCCCTCTTCGGCGCTATGAGCCTGCGAACCGCGAAACGAAAGGAGTTCATCGCCGGGGCGTACTACCTGTCGATGGGATTCGCCGTCCCCACGAGCATCGGCGTCATGGCCGCCGACCCCAAGAAACGCGTCTTCACCATCGTCGGAGACGGCGCCTTCCAGATGACCGGCATGGAGCTGTCCACCGCCGCCAAGTGCAAGATGGCCCCCATCGTCCTCATCCTCAACAACGACGGGTACGGAACGCAGCGAATCATCCTCGACGGCGAGTTCAACGAGATCCACCGCTGGCAGTACACCCGAATCTGCGACGTCCTCCGCGCAGGCCGGGCCATGATCGTAAGCACCAAGGGACAACTCGACGACGCCCTCACCGCCGCCGTCGGCTCAGAGGAGCTCTCCATCATCGAAGTCCGGCTCCCCCGCGACTCCGTCAGCCCCGCCCTCCGCCGCCTCGGCGAAGAGCTCGCCCGGCTCCGAGGCCCCCACAGCGAGGCCGAACACCCAAAACCCAAGCGGACCCCTCGCTCCAAGAAGGTACGCCGTCGCGCCCAATGACATCCGGCCCAGTGCGGAGTGCGGGCGGCCTGCCCCGTCGGCACTTGACCCCCAGCCCTGGCAAGGCTATCTCTAACAATCTGGGTCGGACTGATTTCCAGCCCCCAGCCCAAGGTACGACGACATGCACCCACGAAACGGCTTCACCCTGATCGAATTGCTGGTCGTCGTCGCGGTGATTGCCCTCCTAGTCAGTATCCTACTGCCAAGTCTGGGCGACGCGCGGGCAATGGCCAAGTCGGCCCAGTGTAGATGCAATATGAAGAACATCGGCCTCGGCATGATCTTCTACCAGCAGAACAACAACGACTGCGTGCTTCCTTCCTACAACATGGTCGGTTCGGGCAGAGGGCCCGACAACCCCCTAGACGGCTGGTGTGCGATCTTGGGCCGGGACCGGCTCCTGCCGGCCTCGGAACGAGGCTCGGATACCGTCTTCTGGTGTCCGAATACCAAGGGAGCCTTCGGCATGTCGGGCGATACGATCGACCCCGATGGGTTTCAATACTGGCCCGTCAGCAGCGTGGATCAGACGCTTCAAGAGGGAGTGACCATCCCGGAACGCGGCTTCAACAAGATCATCCGGTGCAGCTATTGGATCAACGCCAACAACCCCATCGGAACCACCAAGCCCACGGCCGAGAACGACAAGTATTACACCGGCTCCGTCGGCTACACCGCCGCCGACGGCACCAAGATACGACCAACCCGGGCGGGCGCGTTCAAGAGGCCCGCCGCCTTGATCGCCGTGGCCGATGGGGTCTATGCGGGTCAACAGAGCGCCACGCACATCGGCGAGAACAAGCGCCGCATCGCCTATCGCCATCGGGGCCCCTCGACCAACGTCCTGCTGGCCGACGGGCATGTGGACTCGATTCGCGACGGCCATTTTCCTCACGCGATCAGCGGCAAGATCCCCCGCGAACAGGCCCTTGCGGAACACTATCCTTACACCCTCTACGCCGATCCGGATTACTGGTTGTCTGATGAGCCCTAAAGGAGTCCTGCCCATGAACGCCCGCAAGCACGCGGCATTGACGGCATCAGCCACCGCGATCGCGATCGCCTCGCTCGGATGCGCGGGGCCGCAACCCCCGATCTATCCGATCCGAGGGATGCCGGACCAGCCGGCCGGCGCGACCGCGATCGACTTCGCGGGTGACCCGTTGGATCAGACACCGGCCCAGTTCCATTCCGATCAGACCGGCCCCGGAGACCCCGCGTCTTGGATCGTCGTGGCCGATGCGACCGTCCCTGGCCGAAAGCGGGTCCTGGCCCAGACCTCGGCCGATGCCGTCAACAGGCGGCGCTACCCCATCTGTATCTACCAGCCGCTCTCTCTGCAGAACGTCGAGGTCTCCGTGCGGTTCAAGCCCATCTCCGGCAAGGTGGACCAGTGCGGCGGCGTGATCGTTCGCTACCAGGACAAGGACAACTACTACGTCCTGCGGGCCAACACCCTCGAGAACAACGTCCGGTTCTACAAGCTCGAAAAGGGCAAGCGCTCCATGATCGCCGGCATCCCGGCCAAAATCGCTCTAGGCAAGTGGCACACACTGAGCCTGCTGGTCTACGGCTCGCGATTCATCGCCACGCTCGATGACACGCGGTTCGAGGCCGGCGACGCCACCTTCACCGGTTCCGGCAAGATTGGCCTGTGGACCAAGGCCGACGCCGTGACCCGCTTCGACCACCTGGAGATCAAGAGCTACGACGGCCCACTCGCTCGGAAGACTCCGTCGCCCTGAGCGCCCTCTTTCCGTGCGATCGCGCGGAAGCGCATCCCTGCGTAGCGTGCCCGGAGGAGCGCCGCGTGACTTCATTCGTTGACGGGCGAACCAGATCGGCGGACGTCACAACGCCCGGACTCCAGCGGCAGACCGGAGTCTCCCGGAAGATCGACCCAAAGCACATCCGCGGATTCACACTCATCGAGTTGCTCGTGGTGGTCGCGATCATCTCCCTCCTGGTGTCGATGCTGCTGCCGTCGCTCGGCAAGGCACGAGAATCGGCCAAGGCCATGACGTGCGCCATGAACCAGCGGCAGTTGGCTGTGGCCGCGACCACCTACGCCAGCGACCACGACGACTGGATGAATCCGATCGAGGACTATCGTTTCCCCGATGGCGTGGAGGTCGAGACGACCTTCCGCGTCATCCTCTGGAAATACGTGGCCAGGATGCCGCGGATCTTCGACTGCCCCTCGGAACGCAGGGCCGTCTACTCCGACGGGCTCTCGGCCGCCGATGCGGCCTACGGCAGCCTGACGCGTAATGTCGGCACCGACTGGGACCATCTCTACGGCGTGCTCCATCCTTACGAACGATGGAACGCCAGCGGGATCGGAATCGCCGGCGTCCATTGGATCCGCAACAGTGATCCCGACTGGGCCCAAAGGGCCAAGGCATTGGCCTTCGGACGCCTCCGATCATCGGGATACCGCGAGGGCCTCAGCAAGTATACGGACATCATGGAGCCGGCGAAGCTCATCTGGTTCGGGGACGGCGGCAGCGGGACGTCGACACTCTGGGGCAGCGACAACTGGTGGATCAAGTACTCGCGGAGGGACTACGGCCAAGGGGACCCCGGCTTCAATCGACTGGAGCAGGACGACTATGGCTGTCGAAGGCATAACGACAAAGCCAATTACGCGTTTGCCGACGGACACGTCACCAAGCTCGGCGCCAATGAGATCCCCTGCGAAGAGGGCGCATGTTGGTGGTCGATCCGCCCGGACGTCCATCCGGCTTCAACTGCCGCCCCGACCCCCTAAGCGCGGGCGGCGTTTCGAGGCAATGCCGTGAACGAAAGGAACAAGAAGATAGTCAAGCTGTCACTGGCGGGCCTGCTCTTGATCGTCTCCCTCGGGTTCGGCATCTCCCGCCTGCACTACGTGCTTGCAACCGGTGAGGAAGGCCTGAGCGTCTGGTTCTACGATCAGAGCGAGCAAGAGCTCTACCCCGTGGCGAAGGAGACGATCCCGCCACACGAGGGAATCGGCGGCCGGGCCGACGACGGTGTCCGCGCCGTCGTCGTGGTCGCCCAAGCCGACCAGAACGATCCGACCAAGCGGCAGATCGCCTACCTGGAGACGTACACGCCCGACCTCAAACGCCTCCTCGAAGACGTTCGCGCGGCGCGCGCGGCCGGACGCCCCTACAAGGGAACGATCCCCTCGCGCGAAAGCGAATTCTTCCAGAAGAACACGATGGTTCGCCGCGCCGCCGAAGCCGACTGGCACGAATCCACGAGCGAGGAGGGCCTGCGGATCACGACCGAATGGCGAAGCTGGCCCTGTTGGGCCGGCTCGCGCCCCGTCGTATGTACACCGTAGGAAAAGGGGTCAGGCTACTTTTCCGCGCACTCGCCCCGACGACGCACGCGATGACTCCAGCCGCAACTCCCCCATCCCTCCGCACCCCCCCTTGCTGAACGGCAGCTCACATCGCCCCGTGTAGCATGAAGCGATGCTGATCAACCCGTCGCGCGAGCGTCCAGCCCCTTCACGCGCTCCCGCAAACGGACCACTCGTCCCCGCTCGAGCCAGACTGGCGCCGTCATGAAATCGCAGGCTCTGTCCACGGCCAGGTTGCCTGATCTGACGATATCTGAGAAAATGATCTCGTTCCGGGATCGCAAGGCGATCCCGTGGCGTGCGAGCCATCCTTCGATAATGCCCATCTGCCAATCCGCCTGTACGGGAAGACATGACCCATGCGCATACTTAAGTGGACATCCTTGACGATGCCCGAGTCGTATCGATCTCCCGGTCGTTAGGAGGCCG
>JAFGLZ010000139.1 GCA_016927755.1 Phycisphaerae bacterium | reverse complement strand
TGCGACGGCCTGCCCCGTCGGGGCTCGACGCCGCTTTGAATCCCCATCTGACGCGGCTTGCCTCGACAACCCCTCCCTCCTCGGCACCCATCCCAATGCTCACCCCGGCATGACCCCACGCGGTACCCCGACCCCCTTATCCATCATGAGGAAACCGAGACAACGCGCCGTCGCCAAGCACGGCCTGAGGATGACATGCGAAAGACAACCGATCTCACGAATTGCCAAGCCGTCCAAGAGGCCGCCGCATGTGCGGTCTATCCCCTGACGGTTCCCACGGGGAGCGTCGAACGTATGCAGGAAGGGTCCACCGCCGGCAAAGTAGCGCATTCCGGTGCATTCCGGCGCATGCCGGTGCATTCCGGGACATTTCGAGACATTCCGAGACATCTGCCGTCATCCGACTCGCCCACGCAGCCGCCCCCACAGGCTCAACAGGCACGGATTACCAGGGAATGTCCCCCCCGGACCCTGCAAGACCGCGCATTTCGCGGCATTCCGCGACATTACACGACATCCACCATCCCGAATCCAGCCAACGCCCCAGGCGACGCCCAGGGGGCGGCTGCGGCAGAGGATTGGGGAAGTGGCAAACCGCATTCCGAGGGCGGGCCGCCCCCGCGACCGGTCCGCATGGGACAACAGACAGTGATAGACCCGGCCGCATTAGGTAGAATGACTGAGTCCTACGGGATCCCAGCGCCGGTGGGTCGGCGGCTCGGGGGCCACTATGGCATTTCTCACCTTGGCGAGCCCGAAATCGTTCGAAGAAAACCGCCGGACGCCCGAAACACGCTGCCGTCACCTCGAGGAGATGTGTGACCATGCAGGACAAGGACGAGTCCAGGAAACAGCTCCTTGACGAACTGGAGACGCTTCGTCGGAGAAACCGAGAGCTGGAGGCATCCGTGGCGCGTCTTGAGCGCGTGGAACAGGCGCTGCTCGCCGGCGAAAGCCGCTACCGCTCTCTAGTCGAGAACCTCCCCGTAAAGGTCTTCATCAAGAGCCCCGACTCAGTGTTCATCTCCTGTAATCGCAGCTTCGCCGAGGATCTCGGCCTCGAACCGGAGGACCTGTGCGGCAAGACCGACCACGACTTCTACCCGACCGACCTGGCCGACAAGTACCGGGCCGATGACCGGAGAATTCTTGAGTCGGGCTCCACCGAAGAACTCGATGAGAAACACGTTCGCGACGGTCAGGAACGCTTCGTCCGAACCATCAAGACCCCCGTCAAGGACGAGGCCGGTAACGTCACGGGCATCCTGGGTGCGTTCTGGGACATTACCGACCGAAGGCGCGCCGAGAGCGAGTCCGCTCGCTGGCGCGCCCTGCTGGAGGCCGTCATCGATCAGTCCCCCGTCGGCATCATGGTGGCCGAAGCGTCGGACTGCCGCGTCTTCATCGTCAACAAGGAAGCCCAGCGGATCAACGGCCAGACCAGGGAGAAGCAGGTTCAGGTGTCTTTACGCGATAGACAGGAGATGACTTGGTCCTGCTTCTATCCCGACGGCACCCCATGGCCGCCTCTCGAGTTGCCCCTGCCCAAGGCCGCGGTGCGGGCCGAGTCAACCGAGAACCAAGAAATGCTCCTCCGCCGCGCCGACGGCACGGAGTCTCTGATCCTGTGCAATGCCGCGCCCATCCGCGATGACCAGGGCACGATGATCGCGGGCGTCGTCACGTTCCTTGACGTCACGGCTCGTAGTCAAATGGCCGAAGCGCTCCGGGCTAGCGAGGAGAAGCATCGCCTGGCCATGGAAGCCGCCACGGACGGGCTCTGGGACTGGGACGTCTCGGCGGGGCAGGTCTATTACAGTCCCGTTTGGAGCAGCATCCTGGAGGAGAAGGAGGTCGAACCGACCTACGCGTCGTGGGAGACGAGACTCCACCCTCAGGACAGACAGCGGGTCCTCTCCTCGCTCCGCGGACACCTCGACGGCCACACCCACAACTGGCACTGCGAGCACCGTCTCCGAACCGGCGGCGGACAATGGAAGTGGGTCGTGGGCCGCGGAAGGGTCGTCGACCGGGATGCCGAAGGACGCCCACTCCGAATGGTCGGAACGATGACCGACATCGGTAAAAGGAAGCAAGCGGAGCAGGGCCTGGAGCGGGCCAACACCTTCCTGCGGGCCGTCATCGAACAGGCCCCCTTCGGAATACAGGTCTGTGAGGGAACCGCCGACGATTGGGAGCTCACGACGATCAACAAGGAAGCGCAGCGGATCATCGGCGTCCCCGAGCAGCAGCATCAAGGGCTGGGCTGGGCCGAGGGTCGCCCGAAACGCCCCGAGAAGTCCACATGGAAGATGTTCCGCGCCGATGGCTCCCCCTGGCCGCCGGAGCAAGCCCCGCTCGTGGCCGCCATGTTGGAGGGAAAGGTCACCAAGAACGAGGAGATGATCATCAGGCGGCCCGACGGGACCGAATTCACGATCCTCTGCAACGCCGCACCCATCTACGACGGCGGCGGCGCCCTCATCGGCGGCATCGTCACGTATCCCGACGTGACGGAACGAAAAAAGGCCCTCCAGGCGCTTCTGGAAAGCGAGGAGAGATACCGCCTGCTCGTCGAGACCATGCGCGACGGCCTCGCCGTACAGAGGGACGGACGCCTGACCTTCGTCAACCAGAGCTTCTGCCGGATGCTCGGCTACTCGCCGAATGAGCTGATCGGACGCAATATGATCGCATTGCTCGACGAACCCAATCGCCTGGAATTCGACAGGCAGATGGTCCGCCGCCGGAAGGGCGCCGCGGATCCCTACGAGCTTGAGTTGACCGGAAGGGGCGGCCGCAAGGTCTATACGCTCGTATCGCCGCAACCGGCCTTCGAGGAAGACGGCGTATATCGCGGAAGTTTCGGCGTCTTCACCGATATCACCGGCCGAAAGCGAGCGGAAGAAGCGATGCGCGCCTCCGAGGCCAACTACCGGGCAATCTTCGACAGCGCAAACGACGCTATCTTCGTTCATGACGCCGAAACCGGCGCCATCCTCGATGTCAACCTGATGGCGTGTGAGGTATGCGGCTACGAAAAGGACGATCTCTGCCGATTGACCGTCGGTGATTTCAGCGCCGGTGAGCCTCCGTACACCCAAGAGGAAGCCCTGAAGTGGATCGCCAAAGCCCTCCAAGGACGCCCCCAAGTCTTCGAATGGGAGGGCAAGACCAAGGACGGACAACCGTTCTGGGTGGAGGTAAGCCTCAAGTGTGCTGAGATCGACGGAAAGAGACGCGTCCTGTCGATCGCCAGGGAAATCGCTGATCGCAAGCGCGCCGAAGAAGCGCTGCGCGCCTCCGAGGCAAACTACCGTGCGATCTTCGACAGCGCAAACGACGCCATCTTCGTTCATGACGCGACGACGGGCCGGATCCTCGACGTGAACCGAAAGACCTGCGAGATGTTCGGCTACGCCGCGCATGAGCTCCGCCACGTCGATGTCGGACAAATCAGTTCGGCAGCGCACCCCTACACCGACGAACAGGCGATGATCAAGGTCGAGAAGGCCGCCGAAGGCCATCCCCAAATCTTCGAATGGCAGGCCAGAAGCAAGGACGGCCGCCTGTTTTGGGTCGAGGTCAGCCTCAAACGGGTCGAAATCGGCGGAAGGCCTTGCGTCCTGGCCATCGCTCGAGACATCGCCGACCGTAAGCAAGCCGAAGACGAAAGACGCCGCCTCGAAGCCCAGATTCAGCACGCCCAGAAGCTCGAGAGCCTGGGCGTGCTGGCCGGCGGGATCGCACACGATTTCAACAACCTGCTCGTTGCCATCCTCGGCAACGCCGAACTGGCCCTCATGGACCTCTCCCCCGTCTCACCCGCCCTCGAAAGCATCCAGGCCATCGAGGCCGCCGGACGCCGCGCCGCCGACCTTTGCAGACAGATGTTGGCCTACTCCGGCAAAGGCAAGTTCATCGTCGAACCCATCGACCTCAACGAGGTCGTCACCGAGATGGCCCACCTCCTCGAGGTCTCCATCTCCAAGAAGGTGGCGCTCAGATACCACCTTGCCGGAGGTCTTCCTTCCGTTGAGGCCGACGCCACGCAAATCCGACAGATCATCATGAACCTCATCACCAATGCCTCCGAGGCCGTCGGCCAGGAAAGCGGCGTCATCTCGATCGGTACGGGCGCGATGAACTGCGATCGACCCTACCTCAGTGAGAGCTACCTCGATGATGACCTCCCCGCGGGGCGCTACGTCTACCTCGAAGTGACCGACACGGGCTGCGGGATGGATGATGAGACTCGCCGGAAGCTCTTCGATCCCTTCTTCACCACCAAGTTCACCGGACGTGGACTGGGCATGGCCGCCGTCCTCGGGATCGTCCGAGGGCACAAAGGGGCGATCAAGGTCTACACCGAGCCGGGCAGGGGCACCACGTTCAAGATCCTGCTCCCGGAGCATGGCGGTCCGGCCCAGCCCCTCGCCAGCGAGCCGGCCGACGAGATGGATTGGAGCGCCTTCGGCACCGTCCTGCTCGTGGACGACGAAGAGGCCGTTCGATCGATCTGTAGACAGGTGCTCGAGAAAGTGGGGTTTACCGTCCTGGCCGCCGAGGACGGGCGTCAAGCGCTCGACCTGTTCCGAGAGCATCCTGACGAAATCGTGTGCGTCTTGCTCGATCTCACGATGCCAAACATGGATGGCGAAGAAACGTTCCGTGAGCTCCGCCGGATCAGGAAGGACGTTCGCGTCATCCTCGCCAGCGGATACAACGAGCAGGAAGTCATCAACCGATTTGCGGGCAAAGGCCTGGCTGGCTTCATCCAGAAACCTTACGAGCTCAGGAAACTCATCGCCAAGATGAGACAGATTCTCGAAGGTCCGGGCGGTCACACGGATGCCGTTTCCGGTAGGTGAGCTTCGTGCTATCGTAACGCAGGCTTCCAGCCTGCCCGGAAACCAGGAAAGCACCCCTGCGGCATGTGAGGGTGTCCGAATGGAAACGGCACTGGCGGTTGAAACGACACCTTCAGCCGACGCCCCAAGCTCGGCCCGTAACCCCCGGGACGAAGCGTTCCTGATCGTTCCGTATCGGAGAAATCGCGCGGCAGTCGGCAAGGGAGAACGACATGAAGAAATACGTCTGCGAACCGTGCGGCTGGGTGTACGACCCTGCCCTTGGCGATCCGGACAACGGTATCGAGCCGGGCACTGCCTTTGAGGACCTCCCAGAGGACTGGGTGTGCCCCGAGTGCAGCGCCCCCAAGGACGATTTCGTCCCCGAAGACGAGTACGAGGGATAGCGACACCGGATCACCGTCGGCGACCCGGTGCCGCGCCTGCCCCGAATGCGACGCGAAACAGAACGTCGCTAGGCCGTGCTCGCCGCGCCCAGCGCGGCCTCGATGTCCTCCTGAGGCGTCGAGATCGGTTGAATGTTGAACTTCTCGACCAGCACGCTCAGCACCGCCGGCGTCACGAATGCCGGCAGGCTCGGGCCAATCCTGATGTTTCGGATGCCCAAGTGTAAAAGTGTCAGTAATATGCAGACCGCCTTCTGTTCATACCAAGACAGGATCATCGTCAGCGGCAGCCCGTTCACATCGGTCTGGAACACCTCGGCTAGCGCGCCGGCGATCCGGATCGCCGAGTAAGCGTCGTTGCACTGGCCGATGTCGAGTAGCCGCGGGATCCCGCCGATGTCCCCGAAGTCCAGCTTGTTGAACCGGTACTTCCCGCAAGCCAGCGTCAGAATCACACAGTCGTCCGGCACCGCTTGCGCCAGTTCCGTGTAGTAGTTCCGACCTGGCTTGGCCCCGTCACACCCGCCGATCAGGAAGAAGTGACGGATCGCGCCGCTCTTGACCGCCTGCACGACCTTATCGGCCACACCCAAGACCGCGTTGCGCCCGAAGCCGACGGTGATCCGCTTGTCCGGACCGTCCTCGGCGAACCCTTCGGCGCCCAAGGCGGCTTCTATGACCGGCGCGAAGTTCCGGTCGCTGATGTGCCGCACCCCCGGCCAGGCGACCAGTCCGCAGGTGAAGATCCGCCTCGCGTACTCCTCCTTCGGCCTCTGGATGCAGTTCGTCGTCATCAGGATCGCACCCGGAAACGCGGCGAACTCGCTACGCTGGTCCTGCCAGGCCCCGCCGTAGTTGCCCACCAGATGCTTGTACTTCTTCAGTCCCGGGTAGGCGTGACAGGGCAGCATCTCCCCGTGCGTGTAGACGTTGATGCCCTTGCCCTCCGTCTGCTTCAGGAGTTCCTCGAGGTCCTTCAGATCGTGGCCCGACACGAGGATGGCCTTCCCCTTCACCGGCTGCACGCGAACCGACGTGGGTTCCGGATGTCCGTAGGCCCCCGTGTTGGCCGCGTCCAGCAGTTCCATCGTTCGCAGGTTCACCTCGCCGCACTTCAGCACCATCCCCACGAGATCATCCACGCTGGGGGACTCGTGAGTCAGGAAGTCCAGCGCCTCGTGCATGAAGGCGTACACGACCTCGTCCTCCTGGCCGAGGATCTGAGCATGGTCGGCGTAAGCGGCGACCCCCTTGAGCCCGTACGTCAGCAGCTCCTGCAGCCCCGTGACGTCCTCGCCCAACTCGGCCTTGCGCTGCTCGATGCCGATCTTCTCGCCTTGCCGAAGGAGCCCCTGGCGATCGCCCACCGGCGCCAAGGCGGCCGGACCGCCAGGCGTCTCCGGCGTCCGTCCGCCCTCGGCACAAGCTTGCTTGTATATCCTTCTCGCTCGGTCGCGCATCTCGGCCGCCCGGCGGATGCACGCCTCGATCCGTTCCGGGTCGAAGTTCACGTTGGTCACCGTCGTGAACAATGCCTCCAGAACGAAAAGGTCGATGTCCCGGTCCTTCGCGCCGAGCTGACGGGCCCGGTGCGCGTACATGGCCACGCCCTTCGTGGCGTAGACCAACAGATCCTGCAACGTCGCCGTCTCGGCGTCTTTGCCGCAGACGCCCTTGACCGTACAGCCGTTGCCCTTGGCCGTTTGCTCGCACTGGTAACAGAACATGGTAGGGGGTCTCCTCGGCTCGCCCGATCCGTCGGCCGGTTTCACGGTCCGTCTAGGGTTCTTACGCTCACCTGAAACACTTGATCAGCATCTCGCTACGTCTCATCGGAGCCGTCTTCGCCGGCGGCCGGTCGATCGGTTCGACCCAAAGCCTCCATGAACCTCTGGTATCGCTCCGGGCCAAGGCAATCCCGGGCCGCCGTACACCACTGGACGCAGCTCGGCGTCTCTTCGGTGAAGACCATCGTCTTGCACTCGGGGCACCGCTGTCGCTGCTCATCCGAGAAGATCTCCACCATCGCTCCACAATTCGGGCACCGATGAAAAGCGGCCGTCAGGTTCCGGGAGTCCTGTCCTGGACAACGCGTGCTCATGGCGAAACCCCCTTCCGGATCGCCGGTTCGACGCCGACCGTCTCACAGCGGATCTCGCCGTCGAGTCCGATCGTGTGGACCTCCAGAATTCGGATGATCTTCCTAAGCATGAGTCGCCCCCGCGATCGGCCCGATCGCCGAAAGCTTCGTTTGCGAGAAGTAATCCCTTACTTGCCGGTTCACACTCGTCAGGAGATCTCCCAGGATGCAATTCCCGTCGCACACCGGCCGGCTGAAAAGACAAGCCGCCTGCCGCATCGGACCGTCGATCGCCTCATAGATCTCCCGAAGTGAGATCTCCTCGGGCGCGCGATTGAGCCGGAAACCTCCCCTCGGCCCCCGGGTGGATCGGATCAAGCCAGTTTTGACCATACGCTGGAGCACCTTAGATAGATGGTTCTCCGAGACGTTCAGCCCGCCGGCGATCTCGCTGGTGGTCAGCGTCCGATCCGGATCCGCCGCCAAAACGGCCGCGGTGTGCAATCCCAACGACGCGGCCTCGGAAACCTTGAGCACGATCGACCTCCCACGGAAGGTTGGATGCCGGGTGGTTAACAAGAATTCTGGTACTCGTATGCCAAAATATGCCAACGCATCGAATCCCCCTCGCGATCCCGTCAATCGGCGCTGGCGCGCAGGGCGGCCCCAAACGCTCAGACCACGGATATCCTTGCGCAGAGTGCCTTTGCTGCTCTCAGGCGGCGGACTACTTGGCGTACCGCTTCTGGAACTCTTGCATCCGCTTCTTTCGCATCTCCTGCTCGGAAGGGTCCATCTTGTTAAGGAACCATTGATGATTCGGAGAGTTGAGAACTTCGTTGAGCTTGGCCTCCAACGCCCCGGCCGCGGCGGCCTTCGCGGCGTCCTTCGACTGCTTGCCCTCGCCGACCAGGTGCTTCAGCTCGGGAACGTACTCCGTGTAGAAGTTGCGGGCGACCTCGTAGGTTCCGTGCCAGTGCGTATAGTCCGGGCCCATCATCGACACCCCGTGCCGCGCCCGGCGACCCTCGTGGTGCCAGATCTCGAACCAGACGAAGTCGATCTTGTTCGAGAAGCTCGGCGGCGTGATCAGCTTCTGCGCCAGCCCGTACAGCTCGAGCCCCGGCTTGGCGAACTTCTCGTGGTACAGCGCTACCAGGCTGTCGTACTGGACGTAGAAGTTGTCCACCCACTGCTGCTCATGGCAGGCGACGCAGACGCTCTTCATGTTCCCCCGACGCGTCTTCCAGTCCACCTTCGCCCCGGGCAGGCCCATCTTCTGGTCGCTGACCTCCGGACGGATCGAAATCGCCGGACGATTGTTCCAACTGATTCGCATCCCGACGTCGTGCGAGACCGCCTGCGTTCGCGTCGCGCTCATGTGGCACGTCGCGCAGGTAGGGGCGTGATAGTAGTCCTCGCCGACCACCCACTTCGGCGAGTCCATATTCAGCCTCTCCTTGTGTGCCCTGAAGGCCACGCCGTGTTTGGACTCGTAGTAGATCTCCTTCTGCGGGTGGTCCGGCCCCATGTGGCACTTGCCGCAGTTGTCCGGGTTGCGGGCCTGCTCCGCCGAGAAGGCGTGACGCACGTGACACGCCGAGCAGGAACCCTCCGAACCGTCCGGGTTGATCCGCCCGATGCCCGTGTTGGGCCAGGTCGCCGGATCGAGCTTCCCGCCGGAGAGCACCTTGATCTGCGTCCCGTGGCACTGCCAGCACCCGCTGACCGCCGCGCTGCTGACGCCGTTCTGGAACGCCGGCGTGATCATGCCGCGATTCCCCTCGACCACCTCGGCCAGGACGTTGTCGAGCGAGCCCAAGATCCGCCCGCCCTTGGAGTGATGCGACTCGTTGAACTCCTGCGTCTGCTTGGCGTGACATCGGGCGCAGTCCTTGGGAGAGACGATCGTCGCGATGAACTCGCCCTCGTGCTTGAACGCGTCCGGTTCCCCCGCCCCGGCCGCGTGGCATTCGTAGCACCCGATGTTGGCTCGATAGTGCTTGCTCGATCCCCATTGCTGGTAAATCGAGGGGTCCTCCTTCTTGTGGCACGCCATGCACGCCTTGCTCTTGGCCGACGGTTCGGTCAGTGCCCAGGTCTGGGCCGAAGCAGGGCGGGTCACGCCCGCCGCGGCGGCCAGACAGGCAAACGATGCGATCGCTTTGAGCTTCATCGTGGCTTGACTCCTTCCTCAGTCCGCGGCGTCGTCGCGCGCCGCTCCGCCGGCCGCGGGATGCCCGTAGCGCTTCTCATGGGTCAGCTCGCCGGCCAGCACCGGTACGGAGATCCGAACGGCGATCGTGTACAGCAGCAACCCGAACGCCCAGATCCCCAGGCACACCAGGATCTCCTGAGCCGTCGGCCTGTATTCCACGATCTCTCCGAGCGGCGTCGGGATGAACGCCGGCACGATCAGACCCATGCCCTTCTCGATCCAGATGCCGACGATGGCCAGCACGCATGCCAGATTCAGCCATCGCAGACTCCGCGAGGCCGGCAGGAGCAGCAGGGATACCGCGATCAGATCGAACGCGATCGCCGTCCAAATCCACGGCACCAGCGCATGCCTGCCGTCCAACCCGAAATAGAGATACCGCGACGATGCAACGTGGGCCGAGTCGGTGTAGAACTCCGTGAATACTTCGCAGACCAGCAGGAAGATGTTGATGATCATTGCCACCTGAACGATCCGTCGAAGCGTCAGCAGGGCGTCGTCCGTGACGCGATGCGTGCTGTATCGGCGAACGATCTGCAGCGTCAGGATGATGAACGCCGGACCCGCCGCGAACGCGCTGGCAAGGAATCGCGGGGCGATGATCGCCGAATTCCAAAACGGCCTGCCGCCCAATCCCACGTAAAGGAACGCAGTGACCGTATGAATGCTCACCGCCCAGACAATCGCGATAAAGACAAACGGGACATAAAAGACCTTTGATGGTTTCCGGCCGCAGTACGCCGTATAGAGCAGGTACCCGCAGATGTGCAGGTTCAGCAGAAGGTACCCGTTCAACGCGATCACGTCCCACGTCAGCATCGAGATCGGAAAGTTGAACCGCCAAAGCAAATGCAAGAACTTGTCCGGCCGGCCGAGATCGACCATCACGAACATCAGACACATGACAATGACGGCCACCGCCAGCAGCTCGCCGAAGATGACCACATCGTGCAGATGCATGTTGCGATAAACGTAGACCGGAATCACGAGCATCGCCGCTGCCGCCGCCAGCCCGACGAGATACGTGAAGTTCGCGATGTACAGCCCCCACGAAACCTGGTCGGTCATCCCGGTGGTTACCAGCCCGTGAACGAACTGCTGGCAGTACGCGTGCAGTCCCAGCAGCGAGACGATCGTCAGGATCGTCATCCACGTGTAGTACCGCCAGTCGCCGACGAAGCTGATCCTGGCGCACTCCCAGAGGAATGTGGCGTATCGTCTCACGCCTCACCTCCGGGCCGTACCGGCGCGATCGGCTCGTGGTATCGGCTGCCGCGCTCGTCGAAGTAGTAGAAGAACCGGGGCAGCGTCCCTACGTCCTCCTTGAGGATGAAGACCCGCTTCTGCCTCAGGATGTAGGCTACCTCGCTGTCGGGGTCGAGCACGTTGCCGAACTTTCGCGAGCCGGTGGGGCAGACCTCCACGCACGCCGGCATCCGGCCCACGCGCGTGCGATGCAAACAGTACGTGCACTTCTCCATCACCCCCTTTGGACGCGGACGGTTGGACAGGTAGGCCATGTTCAGATTGAGTTCGTCTTCGGGCACGGACGGTTGGGCGAAGTTGAACCGACGCGCCCAATACGGACACGCCGCCTCGCAGTACCGGCAGCCGATGCACCAGTCGTAATCGATGACCGTGATCCCGTCGGGCTCCTGCCACGTTGCCTCGACCGGGCAAACCTTCACGCAGGGAGGGTTCTTGCACTGGTGACACTGAACCGGCATGTAGTAGCTGTCGTGCTCGGGCACCAAGGGCGGATCGTAGTGGTGGTCCGAGGTCTCCACGTCGATGCTGCCCTTCTCCATCTTGAGCACGCGGATGTACTGAATCTCCGGCGCTCGAGACTGATTGTTCTCGGCAACGCAGGCATAGACGCACTTGCGGCATCCGATGCATCGGCTGAGGTTGAGCGCATAGACGAACTCGACGCCGTCCAGCGGCGGAGGATCGGCCACGGTCGGACGCGCGTGGTAGCGCTGCTCGACGTCCCTGGCGATGCGATCGAGGGCGGCCTGTTTCTCCGCAACCGTCATTTCCTTGTAGTGCTTCTGGAGAAACCCCTCCAAGGAGGGCAGCTCTCGCGACGACAGGTCCTTGAGCGGCGATAGCGCGCCCGCGATCGCCGAGACTCCCGCGACGGCGGCGGTGCCCTTCAAGACGAACCCCCGTCGGGTCATCCCCGGGGAGGAAGGCTGACCTTGGCCTTCGGTCGAGTTGTCTGCCGCGCCTCCGGTGACGTCCACGGCATCTCCTCTTCGACCTGCGATCCGATGCGCTCATCCGATCGGGTTGTTGGCCCGTCATGCGAGTCCATCTGGCGATAAACCCGCAACGGGTTGGTCCTGGCGCCATGCTCATCCGGAAAGGACTGGTTGCCCATTCGAAGCGTGTTGGGTGGCGGCGCGGGGGGCATCGGTGGGAACGGCGGCTGGTGCGGGTCGTGGCACTCGATGCACTTGCGCCGCTCCAGGGGCCCGCGCCGCGGATCCCAATAGCCGTTGGTCCTCCCGTGCGAGCCGTGCGTCCAGTCGCGATAGACCGGCCCGTGGCACTTGGCGCACAGCAGTTGAGGCTTGTCGTACGGAATCTCCCGGCCCCAGTCATCCACAAACGCGTCACGATGGGTCAGGTGATGGCAGTTGAAGCAACGTGCATTGATGCCGTGCTTCAGGACGATGTCTCGGTGTTGAGTGAGCGACCGCGTCGTTTCGGGAGGCGAGGCGAACAGGTCATGGCAGTCCGAACACCGATAGGTGAAGCCCGCCAGTTCGATCTCGGGTCGTAGCTTCGGATGACGGACCGGCGCCGGATCGATGACCCAAGCGGGGACCTTCGTGGCCGGAGCGACAGGGCTGCGGAAAGGCCACAAGTCAGCCCAGAGCAGCCCCGCCAACGCGAAAAACGCCGCGGACACCAGGACGACACCGGCGCCCGCTCCGCGCAACGACGAAGGGACGGAGACAGACTCCCCGTCGTTCACCGCCTCGCTCCTTCCAGCCGTGGCTCGCCTGTGAAAGGATGCCGGGCACTATACACGCTCTGGCGAGCAGTGCACTAGGAAAATCTCGCAACATGACGGATGGGGATGTCATCATCCATGCCGGCCCGTCAGAACCGCTTCTGACGGCCGATGAGGAAGCGGAGCAGGGCGTTGTCGAACGTCATGCCGGTGTGGACCGACACGAAGTCCGCGTGGACGGCCGCGGTCTCCGTGCGGTATTCGTCGATGAACCGCTTGAGTTCCTCCAAGTAGGCCGCTCGGATGCCGTCGGCGTCGGTGTGTACCGACGTCTCGCCTTCGACGTCGATGAACCGTCGCGGGCCGTGGAAGGGGAACGTCGCTTCATCCTCGCTCAGCACGTGGAAGATGATCAGATCGTGCCCCCGAAAACGCAGGTGGTGCAGCGCCTCGATGATGGGCGCCACCTCGTCCGTCAGCAGGTCGCTGAACAGGACCATGAGGCTTCGCTTGCGGACGCGGTCGGCCACCTCGTGGATCGTCTGGGCCAGCCGGGTTGCCCCGTACGGGCGGACGTTCGTCAGCTCCGAGAGGATCGCCAGCAAGTGGCTCCGCTTGGTCTTCGGTGGCAGGAAGGCCTGGAGCTTGCTGCCGAACGTTGCCAGGCCGACTGCGTCCTGCTGGTGGATCAGCATGTGCCCGATCGCCGCGGCCAGGCAGATACTGTAGTCGATCTTGCGGAGCTTGCCGGCCTTGAAGTCCGGCTCCTTCAGCGCCGGATAGTCCATGCTGCCGGACATGTCCACGAGCAGGTACGTGTCGAGGTTCGTCTCGGCCTGATACTTGCGGACGTAGTAGCGATCGGTCTTGGCGTAGACGTTCCAGTCCAGCAGCCGCGGGTCGTCGCCGGGCACGTACTTCCGGTGTTCGCTGAACTCGACGCTGAAGCCGTGGAACGGCGAGCGATGCAGCCCCGCCAGGAAGCCCTCGACCAGGAACCGCGCCCGCAGATCCAGCCGCTGGACCTGCGCGATGATCTCGGGTCGGAGGTATTCCTGCGGCTTGGGCATACGACCATGATACGCGGAGTGGCCGGATAGACAAATGACGACGTTACGCTTACGGTCTTGCCCTGCGTTTGACGGAAGGGCCTCGGGGCACGGGCTTCAAGCTTCCCAAGACGTTCATCAC
This sequence comes from Phycisphaerae bacterium, assembly GCA_016927755.1. Taxonomy (GTDB): domain Bacteria; phylum Planctomycetota; class Phycisphaerae; order UBA1845; family JAFGLZ01; genus JAFGLZ01. The sequence goes on along the minus strand of JAFGLZ010000139.1, from coordinate 71,748 downwards.
GAGGACCCTATGCCCTGATCCCTGACGAGTAGGTCCCGCGGATGACCCGTGCGACGAGCCAAGAGGTATCCGGAAATGAGCACACCAACGCCTGAATCAGCCGAGATTCGCGTCAGACCAATTCGATCCGACGATGGTTCGGCGATGTGGGACATGTTCCGCCGGATGTCCCCCGACTCGCGGAAGTACTTCTGGCCGCACCCGTTCACACGACAGGTCGCCGAAGACTGGGCCTCGCACGCCGACGACGCCGACCAGGTCATCCGCGTCGCGGCGGACGCCGTGGGCAAGATCTACGGCTATGCCTGGTACAAGAGCGCGAAGGAGCCGCTCCCGCTCGTCGGAATCGGATCGGCCGACGACGGACAGGGCATCGGCCTGGGGCGACGGCTCATGGAGTCGCTGATCGCCGAGGCGCGAGCGACCGGACGGCAAGGGCTCCGCCTGACGACGCACAAGGAGAACCGACGGGCGCAGTCGCTCTACACGCGTTGCGGCTATCGCTTCTCTCGTGAGGATCCGAGCCATCACGATTACTTCATGGAGCTCCGATTCGCCGAGGAATCCCCCGCCTTTCGCGACCGCGGCATCTACGCTCACGGCATCCCGTGGCATCTGACCTCGCTGACCGCTGACACGTGGACGATCGACGACTGGAAGTGGTACATCCGCCTGCTCCACGCCGCCGGCTGCAATCTGCTGAAGCTCTACATCTGGCCGACGCAGATGGTCCATCCCGACGATCCGGAGACGACGCACAACGCGTGGCGCTACGACGTCTATCGCGAGGCGCTCGACTGGGCCCATCTGTGGGGGATGAAGACATTCGTCGCGTTCACGAACACGGCCGTCCCGCCGCGCGTCTGGCATGCCCGACCCGACCTGCGAGCCGAGGAGATCCTCTACCGCGGCGTCAATCTGTGCTGGCGGCGAGGCAAGAAGACGCTCCTACGTTACCACCGACACCTCCTGGAGACGTTCGCGCCGGTCACCGACGGCATCCTGGTCTGGTTCCTCGATCCCGGCTTCTGCAAGTGCTCGCGGTGCGCCGACTACGTGAGCGTAGTTCGGGATACGACCGAGACCTATCGGGAATTCCTCAATGGCCGGGGCGATGTGCACGTCAGCATGTGGGGGTTCGACTGGGTCGAGAAGCGGGACGACTGGTTCCGCGCCATCCCTGACTTCCGGCGTAAGGTCATCGAGACGTTGCCCTCAGGAACCTACCTGCTCCTCCCGGAGGAGACCGAGCAGGAGCTGATCGATCTGGCCCACGAGCGCGGCCAGACGCCCCTCAGCATGGCGTTCTACCAGGACCCTGAGGCGGGCCTCGAGAACAACAACGTCCTGCCCCGGCCGCGCCTGGATCAGACCGAGGCGTTTATCCGCGGGCAGATTGCCAAAGGCACGACGTCGCTGCTCGGGTATCGTCTGACCCCGTTTACCCAGTTCCCGGCCGACTGGGTGATGCTTAGGAAGATGTCGACTCCCGACGTCGGAACGAACGCCGCGTTGCGCGAGCTGGGGACCTATCTGTACGGCGACGACCAGGACGCCGAACGGTTCGCCGACGCGATCGAGCGGATCGAGCTGTGGTGGCAGGGGGGCTCGACCTTCACGCCGCAGCGCGACGGCCTGCTGGCCGAGGCGGTCGAGACGCTCGATGGACTGACCTGGCAATACGACAAGCAGACGCGGGCACTGGCGGACGCCACGCGCGTCTTGCTCGAGCTGTCTCTTTTTCGGTCGACGGGCGGCGGCGACGTCGACGCACTCGCCTCGCGTGTCCAGGAGATGATGATGGGTATGCCCATCTTCCAGGGCTTCGTCCAGGATCAGCTCTGGGAGCACAGTCGCGCCAAGTATTTCGTTCGCGATCGGGTCCAGTGGTGGTTGGAGACGCTGCTGAAGGCATGACGTCAGAGCCTTCGACCGTTCGGTGGTTGCCCGGGGCGGCCGAGAGTCTTCCCCGAACCTTGCCAACCTCGACGTGTTCCTGTATCACCGGTCCGCGACACCGATGAATCACTCTGCCGCACCGAGCGAGGCTATTCATGGCGAGCGACACTTCATCCGCATCGAGATCATTGCCGCCCGACGCCCCCCGCGCGTGGTGGCGATCGATCGGCCCGGGCCTGATTACCGCGTCCGTGGTGCTGGGCCCCGGCAGCATCCTGACGAGCTCCAAGGTCGGCGCGAGTTTCGGCTACGAGATGGTCTGGGTCCTGTTGCTTGCCGTCGGCATGATGATGGTCTTCACGACGCTGGGCGCTCGATTGGGCGTGGTCGCCGCCGCGACGCCTTGTGACCTGATCACGCAACGGGCCGGACGATGGCTGGCCTTCGTCATCGGCGCGTCGCTGTTCTTCGTCGCGACGACCTTCCAGTTCGGCAACAACCTCGGCGTGCAGTCCGCCGTGGTCGAGCTGCTGCCCAGTGAGCACTGGGCCGTGCGGTACAACATGATCTGGTTCAACCTGGCCGCGATCATCTTCCTGTTCGCGTTCAAGAACCTGTATCGCGTCCTCGAGAAGTTCCTGATGGTCCTGGTGGGGCTGATGATCGTCTCCTTCGCGGCCAACCTCATCTGGGCCCTTCTAAAGGACGTCGCCCCGCCCGCGGCGTCTGCTTCGGCGCCCGCCCGGCAGGGCTGGGACCTCCTGGTCCCGGTCTTCGGGATGGTCGGCACGACCTTTTCCGTCGGCGGGGCGTTCTACCAAGCCTATCTCGTCCGGCAAAAGGGGTGGACGGCGAAAGATCTGAGGCAGGGCACGATCGACGCCCGCGTCGGCATCACGATCCTCGGCCTGATCACCCTGACGATCATGGCCACCTCGGCCACCGTCCTTCGCGGCGCCGACCTGAAGGATGCCGGCGACGTGGCCCGACAGCTTACCCCGCTCTTCGGTCCGTACGGCAAGGCCCTATTCTGTCTGGGACTGTTCGCAGCCGCTTTCTCCTCCTTCCTCGTCAACGCGATGATCGGCGGATCGCTCCTTTCCGACGGCATGGGTCTTGGCGGCTACATGAAGGACCTCTGGCCTAAGATCTTCACCACGGCATCGCTGCTGATCGGGATGTCCGTGGCCATCTGGGTCACGCGGGCCGGTCGGGCCCCCGTGGGCGCGATCGTGACGGCCCAGGCGATCACGGTCATCGCCAATCCGCTCATGGCCGGTGTGATGCTATGGCTGACCAACCGTCGCGACGTCATGGGGGATCGCCGTAACGGTCTTGCGTTGAACGTACTGGGGGGCATCGGCTTTTTGATGGTCTTGGCCATCGCGATCCAAGTCGTCATCGCCAAGCTGCTGCCAAAGGTGATGTCCTAGGACTCGACCGGGGGGATTCCAAGGGAAGAACCCGCCCTGGACGGGGTTTCCGCGGGCTGCTACGCTGGATTTTTCGTACATCATCTCGGCTCTCGGTGCTGGGCCGTGGGAATGGAGCGTGCTGCATGAAGGCTGTGTTGATCCTCGCGTTGGTGTACTCCGGCGTGCTGGCAAGGCTCGCGGGGGCTGAGCAGGCGGAGAAGGCGGAAGAGGCCTACGAGCTGTCGTCGGTGCAGTTGGGTTGGCCTGCCGACGCCAAGGTGTTGATGATCCACGGAGACGACATCGGCATGTGCAACGCCGCCAACGAGGCGGCCAAGCAGGCGCTGGTCGACGGCCGCATTACGTCCTGCAGCATCATGATGCCCTGCCCGTGGGCCTACGATTTCTGCATGTGGGTCAAGGACAAGCAGGATCAGTACGACATCGGGCTTCATATCACGCTGACGAGCGAGTGGAAGACGTACCGATGGGGTCCCGTCCTGCCGCCGAGCGAGGTCCCCAGCCTCTGCGACAAGGAGGGGTTCCTCTGGGACGACGTCCTCCCAGTCGTCCTCCGCGCCAAGGCCGACGAGATCGAGCGCGAGATCCGGGCCCAGGTCGAGTTGGCCATCAAGTGGGGGATTCGACCCACCCACCTCGACACCCACATGGGCACCGTCTTCGGACGGCCCGATTTCACCATGGCCTTCATGAAGGTGGCACGGGAGTTCGGCATCACGCCGTTCCTGATCGAGCCGAGCCCGTTCTTCATCAAGGAGGCCAGGACGCGAGGCCTGCCCGTGACGCCCCAGATGATCAAGCTGCTGAAGGACTTCCCCTCGGCCAAGCTCGACAACTTTACCTATCCGCAGATCAAGGGCATCAGCAGCTACGAGGACCGCAAGGCCACCCTCATGGAGCAGATCCGCAAGCTCGAGCCGGGCGTGACCTGCCTGATCATTCATCCGTCGATCCTGACGCCGGAGCTCGAGGCCATCACAGGTAGCGCCAAGACCCGCGCCTGGGAGCTCAAGGTATTCGACGACCCGGACGTCCGGAAGCTGATCAAGGACGAGAAGATCCATCTGGTGACCTGGCGCGAGCTGGCCAAGCGCCGCCCGATGCCGCAACCGACGACGACGCCGACGGCGAAGACGGAAACCCCCAGCGCCAAGTGACCGCGATGTGGACGGTTTCACATGTCTTGATATGCGGTTCGTAGGCGTGGGCCTGGCCCCGCGGTGTGCGGGGGGCGCGTCGAACCCCTGTTGATCACGCTGGGTCTTCACACGGACCAAGACGGGCCATCCCTGCTTGCGGACCTGCTACTGCGGACACCGATCAACTCCCCGCGGCGAGGTGGCACTGTGGGGCTTCGTACAAAGGGCGCGGCATCACTCGCCGGCCGACTCGGCGTCCAACCGCTCCTCTTCCTCTCGGAGCAGCTCCTCCACCTGTTCTGGGGACTCGATCGGCGCGGGGATGCGGTATTCCTCGTCGAACCACTTGCCCAGGTCGACGAGCTTGCACCGGTCGCTGCAAAACGGATACGACTTGGGCCGGTCGGGCCCGGACTTGGCGACCGGCTTACCACAGGTGGGACATCGCGAGGAACCCATCGTACGGTTTCGGCGTATCTGCAGCCGTGCGGAGCCGGCGGCTTGCGGGCCGCCGGTGGTCTACGCGACGGCCTTGTCGTCCTTGCTTGCCTGCTTCTTCGTCTCTGTCTTCTTCTCGGACTTGCCCCCCTCGGACTTCTTGCTGTCCGTCCCGGAGGAAGATTCCTTCTCCGCCTTGGCGGCCTTCTTGTACTCGGCGCTGCGGTAGTCCGTTTCGTAGAACCCCGACCCGCGGAAGATGATCCCGGCGCCGGAGCCGATCAGACGCTGCAGTTTGCTCTTACCGCACTCGGGGCACTTCCGTAGCGGCCTGGCCGTAATTGACTGGAACTTCTCGAAAGAATGTCCGCAGGCCCCGCACTCGTATTCATACGTCGGCATTGGTCACTCCTTGCTGTCGCCGATCTCTTCCTTCCCTACTCCCGGCCGCCCGGGTCCGCGTGCTAGGCATTCGGTGGCCCGGACGAGATGATCACCCGAGCGGGGCGGAGCACACGCTCGTGCAGACGGTACCCCCTCTGGACTTCCAGAAGAACCGTGCCGCTCGGGCAGTCGGCGGACGGCTGCTGCATCATCGCCTCGTGGCAGGTCGGGTCGAAGGGTTGGCCGACGGACTCGATGCGCTCCACGTGATGATCGCTCAATACCTTGAGCAGATGATCGTACACGATTCGCACGCCCTCGGCGAGAGGCTTGCCCTCGTCCGACTCCCCGGCGGCTTGGGCGGCCTCCATGGACCGCTCCATATCGTCGACGACGTTCAGCAGCGATCGGGCGAAGTTGCGGATCGCGTACCGGACCGCCTCCTCGCGATCCGCTCGAAGCCGCCGGGCCTGGTTCTGTGCCTCCGCCTGGGCCCGAAGCCACTTGTCCCGAAACTCGTCCCGCTCGCGCTCAGTCCGTTGGAGATCCGTCTCCGGCTCCGACGGCGCCGATTCGTTCGCCGCCGATTCTGTTTCTCCATTCGACGACGGGTTCTCGGCCGGGTCCGTCGGCTCGGGCGATTGGCCCTCGTCGGACACCTCCTCGGCGAACTGAGAGACCTCGTCCGGCGTGGCGATGTGGATCTTCTTCTTGTCTTCCTTTCGCTTCATGGATACACCCAACCCGAGTGGTTGCTAGCTCTTGCTCTTCGGCTCTTCCTCTTCCCCGGCGAAGAACTCCACGAGCTTCTCGACCCATCCCTTCGTTTCCGGAAGGACGGTCTTGTCTTCGGTCTCGGCAAACTCCCTGAGCAGCTCCGACTGTCGCTTGCTCAATCGCTTCGGGATCTCCACCAACACCTGGACCAGCTCGTCCCCTCGCCGCCCGGTTCGCAGGTCCGGCAACCCCTGACCGGACAGGCGAAAGATCTGGCCGAACTGGGTTCCCGGTGGGATCTTGGCCTCCGCCTTGCCCGAGAGCGTGGGCACATCCACGGACGCTCCGAGAGCGGCCTGCGTGAAGCTGATAGGCAGCTTGCACAGGAGGTCCCGCCCGTGTCGCTCGAAGAACGGGTGCTGCTTGATCTGCACGTACACGTGCAAATCGCCTCGCAGCATCGCGTCCTCACCTGGCTCGCCCTCGCCCCGAATCCGAATGGCCTGACCGGCCTCGATGCCCGCGGGAATCTTGAAGGCCACGGTTCGACTGACGGGACGTCGCCCCTTACCCCGGCACGTCCGGCAGTTCGTCTGCGGAATCGAGCCGCGTCCGTGGCAGTGCGGACAGACCTGCACGACGCGCCCGAAGAGCCCGCCCAGCCCGCCCGTCCGCTCCACCTGGCCGTACCCGCCGCAGGTGGAGCACGTGATCATCTTCGTGCCCGTCTCGGCGCCGCTGCCGTTGCAGGCATCGCAGACGTCGTTGCGCTGGAACTCGAGCGTTCGCTCGGTGCCCTCGGCGGTTTCCTTGAGCGAAATCTCGACGTTCGCCTCGAGGTCGTATCCGCGGCTCCGGCGCCGGCCCCTCCCGCCGCCGAATATCCCGCCGCCGAGGATCTCCTCGAACATGCCGAAGATGTCACCCACGTCCATGTGGCTGAAATCGTGCATGCCCGCGGCGTCGAGGCCCGCGTGTCCAAACTGATCGTAGCGCCTCCGCTTGTCCGAATCGCTCAGAACCTCATAGGCCTCGGCCGATTCCTTGAACTTGGCCTCGGCCTCGGCATTGCCCTTGTTCCGGTCCGGATGCCACTTGAGCGCGGCCTTTCGGTACGCCCGCTTGATCTCGTCTTCGGACGCGTCTCGGGACACCCCGAGGATTTCGTAGTAATCGCGTTTCGCTGCCACGGGCATTGCTCGAGTCACACCGCGCTGGCCAACCTGTGGCTGACGCGATAAGCATCCAGTTCAGGTCGAGCCGTTCGGTCCCGGAGGTCCCGACTCACTGTCGTCAAAAAGGGGCGGACGCCGGCGTCCGCCCCTTTGAATAGCAATCCGTCGCAAGGCAGCCCGGTTGACGCGGTCGTCTCGACCTGGCTCGACCTGGCCAACGAACGATGCCTTGATCTAGCGGACACTGCCGGCCACTTCCTCCTCTTTGTCCTTGAGTTCGGTGACCAGGACGTCGGTGGTCAGCATCACGCCCGAGATGCTCGCGGCGTTCTGCAGAGCCGAGCGCGTCACCTTGGCCGCGTCGATGATGCCCGCCTTGACCATGTCCACGATCTCACCGGTCCGTCCGTCGAAGCCGAACTTCCCGCCCTTCTTGCGGATCTTCGCCACCGCGACGCCGCCGTCGACGCCGGCGTTCTCAGCGATCTGGCGAGCCGGGGCCTCGATCGCCCGGGCGATAATATCCACGCCGATCTTCTCGTCGCCCTTGGCCTTGTTCCTGGCGCCAGCGACGGCATCGGACGTACTTAGCAGTGCCACTCCACCGCCCGGAACGACGCCCTCTTCAACGGCGGCCCGGGTCGTGTGGAACGCATCCTCGACCAGATCCTTACGCTCTTTCACCTGCACCTCGGTGGCGCCGCCCACGTTGATCACCGCCACGCCGCCCGTCAGTTTCGCCAGGCGCTCCTGGAGTTTCTCGCGGTCGTAGTCGCTGGTGGTCTTGGCGATCTGGCCGCGAATCTGGTCGATTCGCTGAGTGATGTCACCCTTCTTGCCGGCGCCCTCGACGATCGTCGTGTAGTCCTTATCCACGACGACCCGCTTGGCGCGACCCATGTGGCCCAACTCGACCTTCTCGAGCTTGATGCCCAGGTCCTCGCTGATCACCGTGGCGCCCGTGACCGTCGCGATGTCGCCCAGAATGGCCTTCCGACGGTCGCCGAAGCCCGGTGCCTTGACGGCGCAGGTTCGCAGACCGCCCTGAAGGTGGTTCATCACGAGCACCGCGAGGGCTTCAGCCTCGACGTCTTCGGCGATGATCAGCAGCGGCTTGCCCCCGGTGACGATCTTCTCCAGCAGGGGGATCAGCTCCCTGGCGTTGCTGATCTTCTTCTCGTGGATCAGGATGTAGGGCTCCTCGAGCTCGGACTCCAGCGTCGAGCGATTGGTGAAGAAGTACGGGGAGATGTAGCCCTTGTCGAACTGCATTCCCTCGACGTGCTCCCACTCCGTCTCGAGGCTCTTGCCCTCTTCGATCTCGATAACGCCGTCCTTGCCGACCTTCTCGAAGGCGTCGGACAGAATCCGTCCCACGGTCTCGTCGCCGTTGGCGCTAACGGTGGCAACCTTGGCGATGTCGTCCTTGCCCTTGATCGGCGTGGCCTGCTTGGCCAGGGCCTCGATAACGGCCCCGACCGCCAGGTCGATGCCGCGCTTCACCGCCATCGGGTTCGCTCCCGCCGTAATGGCCTTGAGCCCCTCCCGATAGATCGTCTCGGCCAGGACGACCGCCGTCGTCGTACCGTCCCCGGCGATGTCCGACGTCTTGCTGGCGACCTCGTTGACGAGCTTGGCGCCCATGTTCTCGAACGGCTGCGGCAGCTCGACCTCCTTGCTTACCGTCACCCCGTCCTTGGTCACCCTGGGCGACCCGAACGACTTCTGAAGAATGACGTTCCTGCCGGTCGGCCCCATCGTCACCTTGACGGTGGCCGCCAGCTTCTCCAAGCCCGCCAGAATCCCCTGACGAGCCTCTTGTTCGAATAGCATCTGTTTGGATGGCATGCGTCGCTCCCTTTGTGCCTTGCGTGCCTGGCTGCCCGGTCGGCAACTCCGCTCAACGCGCCCGGCTCTCTCGGCTCCGGCGCCGGATGAGGGTCGCCTCGCGGCTATTTCTCGATGACGGCCAGGATGTCGCTCTCCCGCATGATCTGCATCGTCTCGCCGTCGATCTCGACCTCGCTGCCGGCATACTTGCCGTAGAAAACCTCGTTACCGACCTTGACCGACAACGCACCACGCTCGCCGCTGTCAAGCAGTTTGCCCGGGCCGACCGCGCGGATGATGCCCCGCTGGGGTTTCTCCTTGGCCGTGTCAGGCAGGACGATCCCGCCGGCCGTCCGCTCCTCCGCCTCGCACTGCTCCACAAGGACGCGATCATCAAGCGGCCTGATCTCGATCTTCTTCTTACCCTTTGCCATCTTCATCGTCTCCCAGGAATATCACCCCGCACGCGCGGGCTACGTGGTATCCGTTTGTGTTGACTCGCTTGCAGGGCAGGTCTTACATCATGCCGCCCATGCCACCCATGCCGCCCATGCCACCCATGCCACCCATATCGTCCATGCCTGGGCCGCCGGGGCCTGCGGGGCCCGCATCCTCTTCTTGCGGCTTCTCCGTGACGATGCAATTCGTGCTGAGCAGGATACGAGCGACGCTGCTACCGTTCTCGAGAGCGGTCCGGACAACCTTGGTTGCGTCGATTACCCCCTGAGCGACCAGGTCGCCGTACTGGCCCGTGTCCGCGTTGAAGCCGAACTTGGGATCCTTGTTCTCCAGGACCTCGCCGAGAACCACCTGTCCCTCTTCCCCGGCGTTTTCTGCAATCTGGCACAACGGGGCCTCCAGGGCCTTCCGCACGATCTCGGCGCCCGTGGCATCGTCGCCTGACAGCTTGAGCGATTGAATGGCCTTGCGACAGCGAACCAGCGTGACGCCGCCGCCGGGGACGATCCCTTCCTCGATCGCCGCGCGGGTCGTGTGGAGCGCGTCTTCGATTCGGGCCTTTCTCTCCTTCAACTCCGTCTCCGTGGCCGCGCCTACGTTGATCTGGGCGACGCCGCCGGACAGCTTGGCCAATCGCTCCTGAAGCTTCTCGCGGTCGTAGTCAGACGTCGTGACCTCGATCTCCCGGCGAATCTGCTCACAACGCCCCTGGATCGCCGACGTGGCGCCGGCCCCCTCGATGATGATCGTGTCGTCGTTGTCGATGCGTATCCGCTTGGCTTGGCCCAGATCGGCCACGCCGATGCTCTGGAGCTCGATTCCAAGATCCTTGAAGACGGCCTTACCGCCGGTCAGGATGGCGATGTCTTCCATCATCGCCTTGCGGCGATCGCCGTACCCCGGGGCCTTGACGGCCGCGATCTGTAGGATGCCCTTGAGCTTATTGACCACGAGCGTAGCCAGGGCCTCGCCGTCAACGTCCTCGGCGATGATCAAAAGGGGACGCTTGGCCTTGGCCACCGCTTCGAGCAGCGGCACCAGCTTCTGGGCCGAGCTGATCTTCTCCTCGTGGATCAGGATGAATGGCTTGTCCAGGACGACTTCCATGGTGTCCTGATCCGTGATGAAGTGCGGGCTCAGGTAGCCTCGGTCGAACTGCATGCCCTCGACGAACTCCACCTCGGTCTCCAGGCTCTTGCCCTCCTCGACCGTGATCACGCCGTCTTTGCCGACCCGCTCGAAGGCCTTGAACATGATCTCGCCGATGGCTCGATCATTGTTGGCCGAGATGCTGGCCACCGCGACGATGTCGTCCTTGGCGATCTTGACTGGCTTGGAGAGCCTGCCGATCTCTTCCACCACGGCCTTGACGGCCTTGTTCATGCCGCGGCAGAGGCCCATCGCGTCCGCCCCGGCCGTGACGTTCCTCAGACCTTCACGGAACATCGCCTCGGCGAGAACCGTGGCCGTCGTCGTCCCGTCGCCCGCCACGTCGCTCGTCTTGCTGGCCGCTTCCTTGACCAGTTGGGCTCCCATATTCTCGTACTTGTTGTCGAGTTCGATCTCCTCGGCGACCGTCACGCCGTCCTTGGTGACGTTCGGGGAGCCCCATCCCTTGTCGAGCACCGCATTCCGCCCGCGAGGCCCTAGTGTGCTCTTGACCGCCCTGGCCAACTTCTGAACCCCGGCCAGGAGGTGCTTGCGGGCCTCGTCCTGATAGGCCAACTGCTTGACCGCCATCGATGACTCCTTCTCGAAATCTCGACCTTTAGTAGTGCAATTCGTGAAACCCTGCCTTCACTCCCCATCAATCGCGCCGGGACGGGGAATGTTCCTTCTGCCGATCTCTAAGGCTGCAACATCCGTGCCACGATCCCCAGTCGAAGAGAGTCGCCACTAACTGTCGATCCTATAGGCGGTTGAGCTTAGCTCTGTCTCTGGCCGTCCCTCAAAGGGACGCTGCCACATCGGCAGGAGCCCAGCCCGAGAGGAACAAGCCAGTGCCATAATGACAGCGGAACCCGCTCGTCCAGCCTCCTCCTGCCGAAGTGGATCTGATCTTGGTTCAGACAGGTCTACTGCCGGCGGATTCATCGCTGGCGGACTATCTACTTGCCTGAGGACCTCTCGGTCGATAGACTCTAGCCTGAGAGTGTCCAGTCTTGAAGGAGACAGATGTGGCAGTGTCACTCGAAGGGAAGCGAATCCTCATCGTGGACGATGATGCGGACATCCTTGCGGCCATGGAGGCTACGTTGAGCGAGACGGGGGCGGAGGTCGCAACGGCCACAGACGGCAATCAGGCCATCACGGTCTGCGAGGCCCACGACCCGGACCTTGTTGTCCTGGACATGGGCTTGCCCAAGCGGAGCGGATTCCTGGTCCTCAACGGGATCAAACCGACTCGCAAGGCCGGTTCCCGTCCGTACGTCGTCGTGGTCACGGGCAATGCGGGCAAGAGACACGAAGTCTACGCGCGTAGTCTGGGCGTCGACGACTACCTCAACAAGCCTTTCCGGATGGAACGACTCATCACGGCCGTGGAGAACTTGCTGGGATCGCAGGGCTAGACCCGCTCGTTCGGCGAAAAGGTGTTGATCCGCCAGGTCCCGTGGGGTATGGTATGGTCTGAAAGTGAACTGGCGAATGTAGGAATGAGTTAAGGATCGGGTTTCGGTAGCAGCGGTTTTCCAATTCATATGGTCGGTCGACCCAGATCGGTCGGCAGGTTGGGTGGTTGTCTCGAATGTCGATAACGGATGAACGGAAGACGGAGATTGTCGGTGAGTTTGCTCGCCACGACGGCGACACGGGTTCGGCCGAAGTCCAGATTGCGCTGCTGACCGAGCGCATTCAACACCTGACCGAACACCTCAAGACGCACAAGAAGGACCATTCTTCCCGCCGGGGCTTGTTGAAGATGGTCGGCAAGCGTTCGGCCTTGCTGAAGTATCTGACCAAGACCGATCAGGAAAGATACCAGAACGTTATCGCAAGGCTGGGGCTGCGGAAATAGCCGCGGCCCGAACGGCGTCAGTGTCCGCACGGACCGTCCTTACCGTGCCGACGTTCGGCATTTCCCGGCATTCCCACACTCAGTCGGTGCAGTCCGACCTACCAGTCGATGGCGGTCTTCCATGCCAGTCGCTGCAGACCCGTATCCGCACATGAATGGAGTTGCTCATGGTATCGTTCAAGGTTGAGAAAAACATCGGCGGTCGGATGCTGTGCATCGAGACAGGGAAGATTGCCAAGCAGGCCGAAGGGGCCGTCACCGTGCGCTACGGCGACACGCTCATTCTGGCCACGGTCGTCTCCACCACGCCCCGCAAGGGCATCGACTTCTTCCCCCTGACCGTCGATTATCGAGAGCGCATGTACGCGGCGGGGAAGTTCCCGGGCGGTTTCGTCAAGCGAGAGAGCAGGCCTGGGGACAAAGAGACCCTCGTCATGCGGCTATGCGACCGCCCGATCCGCCCGCTGTTTCCCGAAGGCTTTCGCGACGACCTGCTGATTCAGATTCTCTGCTATTCGTACGATCAGGAAAACGATCCGGACATCCTGGCGATGAACGGAGCCTCGGCCTGCCTGCTAGTGTCACCCATTCCATTCAAAGAACCCACCGGGGCCGTCCGCGTCGGACGGATCGATGGCGAGTTCATCATCAACCCGACTCAGGAGCAACTCAAGACCAGCGACCTCGACGCGATCATCGCCGGCGACGTCAACCAGGTCAGCATGCTCGAGATCGGAGCCAGCGAGATTCCGGAAGACGAATTGGCCGCCGCGATCGATTTCGGCCACCAGCATGTCAAGCAGATCTGCGCGATGATGAAGGAGTTGGCCGATCAGGTCGCTCCCGAGAAGCCCTGGCAAGCCCCCGAGCCCAACACGGAGCTGATTGAGAAGGTCCGGGCCGCCGCCGTCGACGAGTTCTACAAGGTCAAGACGATGCAAGGCGCGAAGCTCGAGCGTCAGAACGCCACCCATGAGCTTCGCAATCGAATCCTCGACGAGTTCGCGCCGGAAGACGCCACCGATCTGCCCTATGAGCGGACCGACGTGATGGATATCCTCGAGAAGATCGAGGAGGAGGTCGTCACCGATCTGATCGTCAATCAGAGCAAACGCCCGGACGGCAGGGCCCTCGACGAGATTCGCGAGTTGAGTTGCGAAATTGAGGTCCTGCCCAGGGCGCACGGCTCGGCGATCTTCACGCGCGGTGAGACCATGGCGCTGGTCAGCACGACGCTCGGCACGTCGCGGGACATGCAGCGCGTCGACGATCTCGGCGTGGAGTTTCACAAGCGGTTCTATATGCACTACAACTTCCCGTCGTTCTCCGTGGGCGAGGTCAAGATGCCGCGCGGCCCGAGCCGGCGCGACATCGGACACGGAGCCCTTGCCGAACGTGCCCTGACCTCCGTGATGCCCAGTCTTGAAGAGTTCCCCTATACCGTTCGCGTGGTCAGCGAGATCCTCGAGTCGAACGGATCGAGCAGCATGGCCAGCGTCTGCGGCGGAACGCTCAGCGTCATGGACGCGGGCGTGCCCATCAAGGACCCCGTCGCCGGTATCAGCGTCGGCATGTTCCACACCGACGAGAAGTGGGTGCTGGTCACGGACATCGCCGGCGAGGAAGATCATTACGGCGATATGGACTTCAAGGTGGCCGGCACGCAGAACGGCGTCACCGCCGTCCAGCTCGACCTGAAGATTCGCGGCATCAGCAGGGAAGTGATCGTCGCGGCCCTCGAACGCGCCCGCGAAGCGAGGATGAAGCTCCTGCGCGAGATGCTCGGGGCGATCTCAGCGCCGAGGGAAGAGATCAGCAAGTGGGCGCCGCGACTGCTGACGATCAAGATCGATCCCGAGAAGATCGGGAAGGTGATCGGTCCGGGCGGGCGAGGTATCCGTGCTCTCGAGGCCGAGACCGGTGCGTCGATCGATATCGAGGACGACGGGACGATCCAGGTCTCGTGCACCGACGCCAAGGGTGCTAAGGCCGCCGTGGAGAAGATCGAGCTGATCACCGAGGACGTCAAGGTCGACAAGATCTATACCGGTCGCGTCATCAGCATCAAGGACTTCGGCGCCTTCATCGAAATCGCCCCGGGTCAGGACGGTCTCTGCCACATCAGCGAGCTGTCCAACGAGTACGTCAAGAACGTCCAGGACGTCGTCAAACTGGGCGACGAGGTCCAGGTCAAGGTCATCGCCATTGACGACCAGGGCCGCGTGAAACTGTCGCGGAAGCAGGCGCAGCAGGACGCGGACTAGCGCGTGGCCCCGCTGCCTTTCGTCTGAGTGTTTGGCTGAATCCCCACCGGGTGGCATGCCTGCGTCGAGCGGGTATGCCGCCCTTTCTTATGGCCTTGCCGCCCGCCGCGGGGCGGATACACTGCCGACAGCGCCTTGTCTCGACGGGAGGATCGGCTTGCCCATCATTGCGTTCATCGTCGGTCTGGCCTGCGGCGTCGCCCTGGCGTGGTGGATGTCCCGCGCGCGCTACCTGCGGCGATCACGAGCCGACGAGTCCAGACGGCAAGCCCTGGCGGCCGAGGCCGCCGATCGCCTGACGGAACTGTCCACGCTGACGGGCGGGCTGGCCCACGAGATCCGGAATCCACTCTCTACCCTCAAGGTGAATCTCCAGCTCCTGGCCGAGGACTGGCGCGAGGCCGACGACGTTGCCACCTCGGACCTCTGCCGGCGCAGCGTCAACAAGGTCGAATCGCTCAGTATCGAAGTCAACCGCCTTCAGGAGATCCTCGACGACTTCCTGCACTACATCGGTCGGCAGGAGCTGCGCCGCGAGCGAGCCGATCTGAACCACTTGGTGGAGGATCTGCTCGTGTTCTTTCGTCCGCAGGCGATGTCCCAGAAGGTCAGCGTCTTGGCGGCCCTCTGGTCGGATCCCCTGATCTGCGACATCGACGTCGACAAGGTCAAACAGGCCGTGCTCAACCTCTTCGTCAACGCCCAGCAGGCCATGTCGCAGGGCGGGGAACTGATGATCCGCACGAGCGCCGATGAGGCCGGGATGGCCGTTGTCGAGGTGATCGACACGGGATGCGGCATCCCGCCCGACGACGTCGAAAAGATATTCCAGCCGTACTACTCGACAAAGCGAGAGGGAACGGGGTTAGGATTGCCGACCGCGCGCAGAATCGTCCAGGCCCACGGCGGGGCTATTGACGTACACAGCGTGCTCGACCAGGGAAGCAGCTTCACCGTCCGGTTGCCGATGACACGGGGCGATTCGGTGGCGTAGCTGCCGGCCACGCCGAGGCGACCCCTTCACGGCTGGTTGATCCGTCACGGACGTGACAGTAGGTTTGTGCTGTCTTGGAGAGAGCTTCGACAGCCATCGAAACGGAGAAGAGCCATCAAAGCCTGCCAGATTACCGGAGCACGGTGCGTCCAAATCGAGGAGGTGCCGTCGCCGAAGGAGCCCAGTCGGGGTGAGGTGCTGCTACGCGTGGAGAGCGTGGCCATCTGCGGCAGCGACCTTCACATCTACAAGACCGGCCTTAGCGGAGGCGAGCCGCTGGGCGAGCCGATGATCCCCGGCCACGAGGCGTGCGCTATCGTCGAAGGGGGGGATACGCCTGTCCCGGCCGGCACGCGCGTGGCCATCGAGCCGGCGATTCCCTGCATGCGGTGCGAGTTCTGCGTTCGAGGCGACCACAACCTCTGTCCGAACCACACGTTCCTGGGCTTGCCCGGCTGGCCGGGGGCCATGCGCGAACGAATGGTGCATCCCGCTCATCTCATCGAGCCCGTGCCGGATTCGATTCCCCCGAAGGTTGTGCCCCTGCTGGAGCCGCTGGCCATCGCCGTCCATGCGTCGGACCTGAGCCACGCCCGCCTCGGCCAGCGAGTCGCCGTCATCGGCCTTGGCGTCATTGGGTTGATGATCGTCAGGCTCATGCGATTGATGGGCTGCCGCGTCATCGCGTGCGACCCCGTCCCCGAGCGTGCCGCCATGGCGGAGGAATTCGGCGCCGAGCGAGCCATCAACGCCACCGGGCAGGATGCGGTCGAAGACATGCTCGAGTGGACCTCCGGGCGGGGCGTGGATGTCGCCATTGAGGTCGCCGGGCCGAACGAGGCCGTCCGAGCCGCGACCGAACTGGCGGCGCCCGGCGCGCGAGTGCTCGTGATCGGCATCCAGCCCGATGATCAAATCGCCTTCCGCGCCGCGACCGCGAGGCGAAAGGGCCTGACGATCGCCATGCTTCGCCGATCGCGAAACACCCTCGGCAGGGCCATCGAGCTCTACCGAACCGGTCAAGTGAGCATCGACGCCCTGGCCACGCACGAGTTTCCGCTCGATCGCGCTGCCGACGCCTTCGCTCAGGCGGCCTCCTATGCGGACGGGGGGATTCGAACCATCGTGCACGTCAGTTAGGCGGCTTCCCGCGCGTTACGCCTGAAACCGCCGCGCCGGGATCGGATGGAGCAGCACCAGCAACATCGGCAGAAGGATGATGTCCCCAGCCAGCGCGCCGATCATCGTCACGCCGATCATCATGCCGAAGTACACCGTGGGGATGAACTTGCTCAGGCACAATACCCAGAACCCGCCGACGATCACGACGCTATTGAAGACGCACGCTCGTCCCACGGTCCGGTGCGTTCGGACGATGGCGGCGGTGTAGTCCTGGTCGACCTCCAACTCACGCCGAAAGCGGGACAGGTAGTGAATCGTGTTGTCCACCGCGATACCCAAGGCCACCGACAGCATCATGGCCGTGGCCATGTTGATCGGGATCTCGGCCCAGCCCATGACACCCAGGCAGAGCACGATCGGCATGAGGTTGGGAATCATGCTGAGCAGCCCGAGGCGGATTGATCGTAGTCCGATGCACATGCACGTCGTAATCGTGATCAAGGCCAGGATGAAGGCTCGAACCTGGTCCTTCAGCAGGTAGTACGCGATCTTGGCGTAGAGCGGATAGAGCCCGGTGATCTCGATGTCGTACTGGGGTCCGAGGACGTCAGCGGCCATCGTCTTGACGCGCTGGACCACACGGAGCTTGTTGTAGACGTCATCGGACTCGTTGGCTCGCAGGTTCACGCGGAGCGACTGCCCGTCGCGGCTGATGAACCCCCGCAGGAACTCCCGGTTCAGCTTCTGATCGATCAAGACCATCGTCAGGGCGAATTGCCACTCGAACCGTGGAAGTTCGAGCATCGACACGCCCAGCAACCGCCCGACGGAGGCCAGCTTGACCAAATCAACGAGTGAGATGGTCTTGTGTATGGGCAGGTCCGGATCGGTCTCGATCCTGTGCTGCAGCTCCGCGACCGCTAGCATGAGGGCGACGCCCGCGCGAGTCTTGTCCACGTCCACGCTGAGTTGGCGGCGAATCTGCGACATCAACTGCCGCTCGTCGTTCGGATCGGCCTCGTCCCGTTTCGTTCCCCACGGGCTCTGTCGGGCGCTCTCGATGGCTCGCGCCGCCGTCGGACCCAGGATCGGGCTTTCGTCCATGCGGCGAATCACCACCTCCAGATTCCCCACGGGACCGAGGTTGTCGCTCACGAACTTGTAGACGCGTCGGACGTTGCTGTCCTCCCGAAAGTTCTTGACGAAGTCCGCCTCGAAATGGCTCAACGCGTACGGCACCCGGATCAGACAGAAGCAGATGACGATTGCGAAAAACGCCACGATGCCGACTGGCCAGCGACTGCCGCCGCCGGTCAGACCGCCTATTCGACTCAAGCCGCGCGTCAGAGAGTCGACATCGTGTGGTCTCACCGGCGAGCGTGACGCCAGCCGCGCCCACCCCGGAATGGCGCAGAAGCCAAGCACCAGCGCCAGCAGGACACCGATGATGACCAGCGTCGCGAGCTGTCTGACCGGCCGAAGCGTGGAGATGTACACCGATGCGAAGCCCAGCGCCGTCGTGGTGGCCACCGTGAGGCAGGGCACCAGCATTCGGCGAAGCGTTTCGCGGGCGTCGCGCATGGGGCCCAACGCGTGTCCGGTGCGGTGGAGACGCGTCTCCTCGTGCGCGACCAATAGGTGGACGCACATCGACACGCCCAGGACGATCACCAGGATGACCACCGTTTGGCTGACCAACGACATCGGTAGCCGATCGACGACGCTCAAGCCCAGCACGCACAGCGTGCTCATCCCCGCCGCCGTCAGCGCTACAAGCAGGGGCACGCCTCGCCGGAAGATCAGCCAGAGCGCCACACAGATCAAGACGAAGACCACGATCGTGAAGACGGCCATGTCGCGCCGGATGGCCTCGAAGATCTCGATCAGCCCGATCAGAGGCCCGCCCAGGAGCATCTTGGCGTCCGGTCGCTTCTCCTTCGCCTCGGCCAGGACGTCGCGAAGCTTATCGGCAATTACTTTCCGTCGGCGGCTCTCGCCCTCCCCCTTGACCTGCACCAGGACGCCCGAGGTCGTGTTCAAGCCGCCGGTGTTCGGGTCCCTGCCCACCAAATTGCCGATCACGAGCGGGTTGCTTTGGAGGTCCTTCTCGATTGCGTCCCGGGCCGACGGGTCCTCTCGGAGTCGCTCATAGATCGTCATCAGCTTCCCGCCCGGTCGAAACAGGGCGCCGAGTCCGATGTCCGGAAGCTCGCTGATGGCCATGGGCGACTCGACGCCGTCAATCTTCCGGCACGATTCGCAGATCTCGTGGAGTATCCCGAGGTTGTTCGGCTCGAGCGGGTCCCCGGCGTCCAGGGCAAAGAGGGCGATCTCGCCACTGACGAAATCCTGGCTGAATCGCCGAAAACGGTCGTACTCCTCGTCGTCGGCGGCGATAAGCGATTCGATCGTGTAGTCCTCGCGGAGCCCGGGCTTCATCAGCAGCCCGATGGAAACGAGCGCGAGCACCAGACAAGATAGGAGGATGGGACGATGGAGGCGTACGACCGCATTGACCACGCTGTCGATCACGTCTTCATGATACGACTTCGCCCCTTGCGTGCCAATAGGAAGCTGAGGCGCGCGGATGGATCTGACGGACTACCGGAGGTCACATCGCAAGGCCCGGGCGGGGCCGGTTGACGTGGATCACGACGTTACGGTTTGCCGACCTTGGCATCGCTCTCGCGGGCCACGACGACGCAGGCCTTGCCGGCGTTCTTGGCCCGGTACAGCGCCTCGTCCGCCGCGCGGATCAACTCGGCGCCCGTCCTCGCGTTCGTCATGTAGAGAGAGGCCACCCCGGCGCTCAGCGAGGGGGGGTGTCTTACGGGGGGGAGCGTCTTGATGAACTGCCCGAAAAGGGCGGTCAGACGCCGAGCGATCGCCTCGGCCTCCTTCGTGGTGCTCTCCGGCAGGACGATGGCGAACTCATCCCCGCCCAAGCGAACCACCATGTCTCGGTCACGCACGGACTTGCGGAGAAGTTTGCCCGTGAACTCGAGGAGTTCATCGCCGGCGGGATGGCCGAGCGTGTCGTTGAAGTTCTTGAAGTTGTCGATGTCGATCATTATCAGCGACATGTCCGCGTGCTGCATGTTGTGCTCGTGGACGAGCTCATCGAGGTGGTTGTCGAGAATGCGTCGGTTGTTCAACCCCGTGAGGGGGTCCAACTCGGCCTGCCGCGAAACCTCCCGGAGTTCCTTGAGATGGGTCCGGCTCTGGCTCTCCAGCTTCTTCTCGAGCTTGACCTCGAGGCATTGGGCCTCGTCACGCCATCGATCGATCTGTTCATGAAGCTTGTGGAACGCGCGGGCCATGTCGCCGAGCTGATCTTCCCGGTCCAGCGGCAGGGACGCATCGGGACGCAGCGCCCGGCGGCACAGCAGGGCAAACGGGGTCAGTATTCGCTTGGAAAGCAGGCTGTTCGTCCACCACCACGTCAGGACCGTAACCGCGAGCAGGGGAACGTAGAACTTCAACAAGCCCGAAGCGATTGGCGATTCAGAACCCTTCAGGTCGAAGGCGATCGTCAGTTGACCGACCGGCGCGGGCTCCGACGAGACGAAAACCGGCACCATCGCCCCGCACACGATCTGCTCGTCCTCGCCCTCGATCTGCCAGGTGGCAGGGGAGTAGAGACCGGCCATCACCCCCTCGGACCAGACGGCCTTCTTGGCCAACGCGGGGGATTTCGTCTCGATCGAACGAATCTGTCCGGCCTTGTCGTGAACGGCCACCAGACGGACCCCCGGGCGACTCTGCATCTCGCGCGTCCATTCGTGAAGCGCGCTGCCCTCTCTCTGAAGCAAGAGCGGTCCCGCCTGAGGCGCGACCAGTTGAGCGGCCACGATCGTTCGGGCGGCCTGGGCGTTACGGAGGCGCCGCCAGTCGTTGATACCGTGAAGCGCGCAAGCCGTCGCGAAGACACCCACCAGCGCGATGCCTGGGATCAGGAGAATCGTCTGATTGACCCGTGTATGGTCGCCGGCCATGGCCAGAAGTCCACTACGTCCGATAGTATCCACCGTGCTAGCCAGAGGAGACACGGCGGAGGCTCGCTGACGGACGTCCCTCCGTCATATCGGTCAGATTCAAGCTGAAGGTAAGGTAAGGACGTGCGGCTTCGCAGGGGGCCAGGACCCGCTACGGATGCTTGCCGGCGCCCGATGGCAGCGCGTTGACGATGGTGAACGTCCGCCGCTCTGCGTCTTCAGACGCTCGGTCCGTTCGGCCAAACGTCGAACGTCACGCGATTAGTCGTCGCGGTGTACGACGGCAAGTTCGCGTCCGTCGGGGTAATGAGATAGGTCGCCCACACCGTGCACTGTCCGATGCTCGTTGCCGTGAAGAGCCCGGCCGAAGTGAGTGTGCCGCCGGCGCCGGATATCTGCCACTCCACGATGTCGTTGACTGAGGCCTGGCCGGTCGCGATCGCGC
Source organism: Phycisphaerae bacterium (assembly GCA_016927755.1). Lineage (GTDB taxonomy): Bacteria > Planctomycetota > Phycisphaerae > UBA1845 > JAFGLZ01 > JAFGLZ01. The sequence continues at coordinate 50,435 of JAFGLZ010000139.1, read as the reverse complement.
GGAGTTGCCGTTGTTCCCCAACGCGCACCGGAAAGTCCGGGGCAATCACCGTCAGTCCGCCGCTGCCTCCCAGACCCATCGTGGTCAGCGCTCCACCCAGGAGCGACCCGACCTTCTCATTGCCGCATCCGAGTAGGCCGGCCACGAGCAGGCAAGATAGAAGCGGGAAGCACCACCTCCGTGTGGTTGCCATGACAGTCTCCTCCCTGAGGGACGATATGTTCTTGCCGGGCTTACATCAGCCCAAGCCCGGCCGGTCAGCATAATACGGACGACCGACGGACGCCCGACGGCTTCGTTCACCCCAGGCTAGAGCCCGGCAGCCTTTCGCAGCGCCGCCGCCTTGTCGGTCTTCTCCCACGTGAAACCCGCGCCGGTCCGGCCGAAGTGGCCGTGTCGGGCCGTTTCCTTATAAATCGGCCGTTTCAGCTTCAGATGCTTGATGATTCCTGCCGGCGTGAGCGGGAAATGCGCTCGAATCAGCTTGGAGATCTTGGCCTCAGCGATCCGCGAGGTGCCCTCGGTTTGGACATGGACGCTCACGGGCTCGGCCACGCCGATGGCGTACGCGAGTTGGACCTCGCAGATGTCCGCCAAGCGTCCAGCCACGACGTTCTTGGCAATGTAACGAGCCATGTACGCCGCCGAGCGGTCCACCTTGGAGGGGTCTTTGCCGCTGAAGGCCCCGCCGCCGTGTCGCCCGCGACCGCCATAGGTGTCGACGATGATCTTGCGTCCCGTCAGTCCGGTGTCGCCGTAAGGGCCGCCGATCACGAAACGTCCGGTCGGGTTAATGTGGAACTTGATCCGGTTGCTCCACATCTTGGGGCATTCCTTCAGGATCACGGGCTTGATGATCTTGCCGATGATCTCGTTGCGGGCCTTGCTGTTCATGTTCCCGTTGCGATCGAGCAGGCTCTTGATCTCATGGTGCTGCGTCGAGAGGACGATGGAGTCGATCCGAGTGGGTCTGCCCTCGCGATACTCGACGGTGACTTGGCTCTTGGCGTCCGGCCGAAGCCACTTGATGCCGCCCCGCTCGCGGACCTCCGCTTGCTTCTCGACCAGGCGATGAGCCAGATAGATTGGCATCGGCATCAGTTGCCGGGTCTCGCGGCAGGCGAACCCGTACATCATGCCCTGATCGCCCGCGCCCTGTTCCTTGCCCTTGGCCGCCGTGACGCCCAGGCTGATGTCAGCCGATTGCGCGTGGATCGCGCGGACCACGCCGCAGCTTTGGAAGTCGAACCGCGCTTCCGGGTCCGTGTACCCAATCTCCTGGATCACCTCGCGGGCCGTCTCCTCGGCTTTGTCGAGAACGAGAACGGCCTTGTTATTGTGGACGGTGATCTCGCCGGCCATCACCACAAGCCCCGTGGTCACCAGCGTTTCCAGCGCGACACGGGCGTCCGGATCGACCGCCAGAAGACTGTCGAGCACGCCGTCGGAAATCTGGTCCGCCACCTTGTCCGGATGTCCCATGGAGACGGATTCTGACGTGTAGAGGTAAGTGCTGTTGTGGTTTCCTTTTGAGGCTGCCAAGGGATGCTCCTCCATTGAACGTACGTATGCTAGAGGCGTCGAATTGCCAAGAACCTCAAATGATAGACGTTAGCGGCCGCTTCGGCAAGCCCGCGCTACCCCGTACGCTCCGGCGAGTGGCCTCACGAATCCCCCAGGCCGCCAAGGAAACGGTCGAGATGACCCTTCTCGATAAACGTCTCCACGGCTTCCACGGTCGTCTCGTGGTCCATGCCCCATACGGCACACCGAACGTCCTTCATCGTGGGATCCATCTGGATCATCAGGACGTTGTCGATGGCCAGCATGGTCGGCAGCCGTTCGAAGAGATAGCTCGACAAGGCGTTCACCCCGGGGCCGCCCACACTGATCGTGGGCAGACCCGTGAACGAGTCGTTGTTGAGGTACCAGATGTCCGAGATGACGACGCACTGCCAACCTTCCAGGTCCGCTAGACGCTCGTCGACAATCTGCTTGATGCGGTAGGCCAGCGGCCGGTCCATCGTCTCGGCACGCAACGTCGCGCCCGTGACGACGAAGACCGTTCGCTCGACATGTTCCTCATCAGATGTGGGCATCGCTACCGAGCATTGTAGCGTGGGCGGGACGAGGCGGAACAGACTGAGATTCTTCCGCGAGGCTCACTCCCGATAGGGCTCACGCGTTCGGTAGAGGGCGGCGCGTTCGGCGATCGCGTCGCCCTTGGCCGCCAAGCCCGCCCGGCGTGCCAAGTCCTCGGCTCGTTGGGCGGCCCCCTCGGCCTGTTCAAACTGACCCAGCTCGGCATGCGCGGCGCCCAGCGTATCGAAGAGATGCCACCGGTCGCTCTGCGACAGCCTGATCGCTCGCTCGGCGAGACGAAGCGACTCGGCGCCGTCCCGGACCGTCTCCGCGCGGCAGGTTGCCAGTATCCATGCCAAGTCGTTCAGCAGGTCAACATCGTCGGGATGCCGCTGAAGTGCCGTCCTCAGTGCTGCCACCCCTTGCCCGTGCTCGCCGAGCGAGATCGATATCCCGACCAGGCCTCGGAGCGATTCGGCATGGATTGGGTAGATCTCCAGGACCCGCTTGTATTGCCGGGCGGCCTCGCTCTGGCGACCCCGCCGCGCCAGCATCCGGCCCAATCGGCACATCCAGTCGAGCTGTGCGAGGCCCCCTTCCACCGGCCGGTCCTCGCGCAGTTCGGGCGGCGGACCGTCCAGGAGTTGACCAACGGACTCCTCCCGCAACTCGTACACGAGGATCGAATATCCAATCTGGTCGGTGGGCGTGCGACGACGCAAGCCGGCGCACAGCCGGGCGAACCGCAGCAGCCGAAACGCTTCCACTTCGTCGGCCGGAACCGCCGGGGCACTCGTCGACGTCATGGGCCGGTCAAACTCCGGCTTGAGCAATTGATAGGCCGCCTCGAACGTCTCGGTCCACTCGTTCGTGGGCATGATGTACATCAACTGCAGCATCGTGGCGCTGATGCAGTACGTTCCCTCGCCCAGGGCCTCGAGTCCCGCGGGCCGCCACGCCATGTGACTGGGCAACATGACGGCCTCAATGCCGAATCGCTCCGGGTCGTCCGTCCCGAAGTAGGAGAGGTAGATCTTCTCCGATTCACTGCGCCGTTCCTTGTGCGCCTTTAGCCATCTTCCAACCCCCGGCAGATCCTGTCCCCAGTCGAGCGAGCTGTCGACGAGATGAGCGTAAGCCTTCGAAGGGCCACCGATCAGCCAGTTGAAGTAAGCCAGATAGTTCGGCCAGATGGAGACCGCCGCAAGCACGAACATCCCGATGCACGCCAGAACCGCCGCGCGCATCCGCCTTGCCGACGCCTTCCACCACAACCCGACCCCACCCGCGAGGATGAACATGAAGGGATACGTCGGCAGAATATGACGGTGGCCGATGTTGAGCGAGGACCGTAGCGCCACAATCCAGTACACCGCCATGAAGAGCCCGATGGCCGCCAGCCCGATCGTGATGCTCGAATCGGGCGCCGCGCGGGTGCTCCCTTTCGTCCATCGGCGGACCCCCGCGGCTCCCGCCAGGGCCAATATCGCAAACAGCGGCAGGGGGGTCTTCACGGCGAGACAGTAAAGAAAGAAATACCACCAGCCCGAGATCCGACGCTCCCCGTTGAGGAACCCGTAGCCGGCCCCGATGGCGTTGTACTGGAAGGCCACGCCGTACAGATACGCCTCGGGGAGCAGGCGATGCTCGCGGCAGAAGCTGACCACGCGACCGATCGTTCCTGCGTTTGCGAGCACGTGATCCCACGATGACGCGCTCGGCGGAATCGGGACCGGCGGACAGTAACGGTCGCGCCCTTCGACTGGGCGGACCATTCCTTCGTACCGGAATCGGTGAACGGCCCACATTCCGCTCACCACGACGACGATCTGTACGACGATGACGCCGAGCCAGATCGAGAGCCGCGCCCAGCGTCGGCGCACGAGGACCGGCCCCCGCAGTCGTACCTGCAGCGGTTGGCTCGAGATCAGCCGGACCGCCAGCAGGGCGACGCCGACCGGGATCAACAGCGGGGCGGACATCTTCGACAGGAACAGCCCCGCGAGCGCCGCCGCGCTGAGCAGTACGCTGAGCGGCCGGACCTCCTGCAGCACCCACCACAGTCCGCCGAGCGACGCCACGAAGAACAAGCACGTGGCCGTCTCGGTCGTGACCAATCGCGCGTGGGCGAGCAGGTTGGGGCTAAAGGCGTAAAGCACCAGCGAAATCATCCCGCCGACCGGGCCAAACAGCCGACGCGACCAGACGTACACCAGCAGTCCCAGCGCGACACTGAGCAGCACGATCATCACCCTCGCCGTGGTGAGCATCTTCGTCGTGTCGTTACCCAGTCCGAAGAAGAACTGCCGGCCGATCGACTCGGCGTCGCTGATCCACCACGCGGGCTGATCGAGATCGGAAAATCGGTAGTCGCCGGCCAGCAGCGGAAGCCCCGCCCACATCTGCGCCAGCGGCGGCTCCGCCGGATCAAGCCGATAGTCGCCGGTGACCCAGTAGCTGTACCCCGACGTCAGCCGGACCACCTCGTCGAACGTGGCCGACTTGCGGCGCAAGCTGCTGATCGCCAGCGTCGCGTGGATCGCGAGTAGGGCCGCCACGAGCAGCCAGGCAAACGCCGAGGCGGGCTGCGGTGGAGCCGGATTGTCGGAACCGGAAGTCATCTGTCGACTAATTGTAGGGGCGGCCGGCGAACCGCCCAAGACCCCACTTGGTAGTTCGTTCGTCAGTTAGCGGCCTTGATTCCACTTGAGGCCGGATCTGTTATACTTGCGTCTCATGGTTGCCGTCGCCGACCATCGTGCCGGCGGCTCAGAAAGGGACTGCTATGCCCAACGAAGATGCCTACAACATGGCCCGAAAGCGCGTCAACGCCAAGATCGGCCTTTACATCCACGGTGTTGTCTACGTGGTCGTGAACGTCCTGCTCTTCCTGATCAACCTCCTGACGTCTCGCGAAACGCTCTGGTTCATCTGGCCGCTCATGGGCTGGGGCATAGGCCTCTTGCTGCACGCCACGATCATCTGCGCCTTCTCAGAGGGTGCGGGCTTCAAGCAGCGAATGATCGAGAAGGAGATGCGCAAGCTGCCTGCTCAGGCGCCGTAGGGCGTGTATCGACCCCGCTCCCCGGGAGGAACGCAAAGAGAGCGCGCAGCGTTGTGCCCGTCTCGGGCCTACTACCCGATCTTCCGCTGGTGGTTCGCCTCGAGGTACTGCTGTAGGTATCGCCCGGTGTAGCTGTCGGGGTGGGCGGCGATCTCCTCGGGCGTGCCCTCCGCGACGATCAGGCCGCCGTCCTCGCCGCCTTCCGGGCCCAGGTCGATGATCCAGTCGGCCATCTTGATCACGTCCAGATTGTGCTCGATGACCAGGACGGAGTTGCCCATGTCCACCAGTCGATTCAGCACGTTGAGCAGGTTCTGGATGTCGGCGAAGTGCAGTCCGCTGGTCGGCTCGTCCAGGATGTACAGCGTGTGCCCGCCGGCCGGCTTGCCGAGCTCCGTGGCGAGCTTGACCCGCTGGGCCTCGCCGCCCGACAGCGTCGTCGATGACTGCCCCAAGGCGATGTAGCTCAGTCCGACGTCCGCGAGCGTCCTGGCCAGCGTCTTGATCTTGGCGAAGCTGTCGAAGAAGCCGATCGCCTCCTCCACCGTCATGCTCAGCACGTCGGCGATGTTCTTGCCTCGGTAGCGGATCTCGAGCGTCTCGCGGTTGTAACGCGTGCCCTTGCACTCGTCGCAGACCACGTAGACGTCGGGCAGGAAGTGCATCTCGATCTTCTTGAGCCCCTGGCCCTGGCAGGCCTCGCAACGTCCTCCGCGGACGTTGAAGCTGAATCGGCCGGCCTTGTAGCCGCGGATCTTCGCCTCACGCGTCTTGCTGTAGAGCTGGCGGATCAGGTCGAACACGCCGGTGTAGGTCGCCGGGTTGCTTCGCGGCGTCCGTCCGATCGGCGACTGATCGATCTCGACCACCTTGTCGATCCGTGACGCTCCTACGATCGTCTCGAACGCCCCGGGCTTCTCGCCCGAGTTGTGCAAACGCCGCTTTAAGGCGCGGAGCAGCGTCTCGGTCACGAGCGTGCTCTTGCCCGACCCGCTGACTCCCGTGACGCAGCAGAAGACGCCCAGCGGGAAGCGCACCGTGATGTCCTTGAGGTTGTTCTGCCGGGCGCCCCTGAGCTCGATCGCGTTGGTCGGAGATATCTTGCGGCGCTTTCGCGGAAGCTTGATCTTCAGCTCGCCGGATAGGTACTTCCCGGTCAGGCTCTCCGGGCAGGCCACGATCTCTTCGATCCGTCCCTGAGCCACCACCTGTCCGCCGTGCGGGCCCGCGCCCGGGCCGATGTCCACGATGTGATCGCCCGAGCGAATCGTCTCCTCGTCGTGCTCGACGACCAGAACCGTGTTCCCGATGTCCGCCAGGCGGCGAAGCGTGCCGATCAGCTTGGCGTTGTCCCGCGGGTGCAGACCCATCGTCGGCTCGTCCAGCACGTAACAGACGCCGACCAACCCGCTGCCCACTTGCGTGGCCAGCCGAATCCGCTGGGCCTCGCCGCCGGACAACGTCGCGCTCGTCCGGTTGAGCGTCAGGTAACCGATGCCGACGTCGACCATGAACCGGAGTCGCTGTCGGATCTCACGCAGCACCTGCACCGCGATCACGTTCCGCTCGCCCGTGAGCTCGAGATCCTCGAAGAAGGTCAGCGCCTGCTCGATGCTCATGGTCGAGATGTCGGTAATGCTCTTGCCCCCCCGGCCGCTGTCCTTCTCGCCGACCAGAACGGCGAGCGCCTCCGGCCGGAGCCGGGCCCCCTTACACATCCGACAGGGCTGCTCGGAGAGATAGCCGTGCAGCCGCGCCTTGACATACTCGCTATCCGTCGATTCCCACCGCCGCTGGAGATTCGGGACGACCCCTTCGAAGGACGCCTGGTACTTCTGACTGTCCTCATCCGTGGTGCCGTACAACAGGATACGCTGTATGTCGGGCGACAGATTCTGATAAGGCGTGTGCGGCGAGACCTGGAACGTCTCGCAGAATTCCTTGAGCAGCCGGCTGTAAGCGATGTTCATCCGCTTGCCGCCCCGCCGCCAGGCGTCCACGGCCCCCTGGTCCAGCGACAGGCTCAAGTCGGGGACGATCAGATCCCGATCGAACTCCAGGATCGTCCCGAGCCCGTCGCATTCGGGACAGGCGCCATATGGACTGTTAAAGCTGAACAGCCTCGGACTTAGCTCCTCGAGGTTAGCGTCCGGGTGATCGGGGCAGGCGTACCGGGTCGAGAACAACTGGTCCTGCCAGACCGGCTCCGAACCTTCGTCGGGGGTCATGTACGTGACGATCATCAGCCCGTCCGACAGACCTAGAGCCAACTCGACCGAGTCGCTCAGGCGGCTGCGGATCTCAGGCTTGAGGATGACCCGATCGACGACCGCCTCGACGTGGTGTTTCTTTCGCTTGTTGAGTTCGGGCGGGCTCTTGACCTCGAAGATGTCGCCATCAACACGAACCCGGACAAAGCCTTCGCGTTGGATCCGCTTGAAGACCTCCTTGTGCTCGCCCTTGTAGCCTCGGATGATCGGGCTCAGAATCATCAGCCGGCTGTTCAGCGGCAGCCGGAGGATCTGGTCGATGATGTTCGTAACCGACTGGGCCCGAATAGCCTTTCCGCAGGTCCAGCAATGAGGCTGACCGACGCGTGCGAACAGCACGCGGAGATAGTCATGGATCTCAGTGGTTGTGGCCACGGTGCTCCGTGGGCTTGACGTGCCGGTCCGCTGCTCGATGGCGATCGTTGGAGGCAGCCCCTCGATCCGCTCCACATCGGGCTTCTGCATCTGCTCGAGGAACTGCCGGGCGTACGCGCTCAGCGACTCGACGTATTTCCGCTGCCCCTCGGCGTAAATCGTGTCGAAGGCAAGAGATGACTTTCCGGACCCGCTAAGTCCCGTAATGACCACGAGCCGGTCTCGCGGAATCGTCACGTCGACGTTGCGAAGGTTGTGTTGGCGTGCTCCCTGGATTCGAATGTACTTGCCGTCTAGTTCCAACCGCCCTCTCCCCTAGATAGGTTGGGTGTGAGAGGCCCAACGAGACTTTTCGGCAAAGACCTAAACCGTCTAGTTTAGCTGATTCCCTGAACAAGGCAAGCGCCGCGGAAACCGCGATTTTGCCTGCCTGGGTGGTTGAACGGAAATGGCTTCTGCCGGAGAATGCCTTGTCCATGATCAAAACGAAAATCCTGGCGACGATCGGGCCGGCGTGCAATGACGATGAAACGCTGGCGGAGATGTTCGACGCAGGCCTGGACGCCGCGCGACTGAACTTCTCGCACGGCAGCCTCGCCGACCACATGGTAGCGCTCGAGCGCGTGCGCCGGATCGCCCGCCAGCGGGGGGTCCCTGTGGCCGTCGTGGGCGATCTATGCGGCCCGAAAATCCGCGTGGGCCGAGTCGTTGCCGACGCGTGCGAGCTTCTCGCCGGGCAAGGGATCGTCATCCAACGCGACGAGTGTGACGGGACCGCCGAACGGATCGGAACGAATCACCCTGCGGTCGTGGATGACGTGGCGGTAGGGGACCCGATCCTTATCGACGACGGCCTGATCCGGCTTCGAGCCAAGGCCAAGACCGCCGACGAGATTGAGTGCGAGGTGGAGATCGGCGGGACGCTGCGCGGCAATAAGGGGATTAACCTGCCGGATACGGCGGTGTCCACGCCCTCTCTCACGGACAAAGACCTGGCCGATCTCGACTGGGCCATCACGCACGAGCTAGACTACGTGGCCCTCTCCTTCGTGCGCGACCCCGATGACATCTATGAGCTGCGGCGCCAACTCAAGGAGCGGCAGTGCGAGATGGGCGTCATCGCCAAGATCGAGAAGCCCCAGGCCGTTCAGCACATCGACGAGATCATTGAGCACAGTGATGCGGTGATGGTTGCGCGTGGGGACTTGGGCGTCGAGATGGATGCCGCCCGCGTGCCCCTGATCCAAAAGGACATCGTCCTGCGGTGTCAGCGGGCGAGCGTGCCGGTCATCATCGCGACCCAGATGCTCCAGAGCATGGTGGACTCTCCGGTGCCCACCCGCGCCGAGGTCAGCGACGTGGCCAACGCCATTCTGGACGGCGCTGACGTGGTGATGCTGTCGGCCGAAACCTCGATTGGACGACACCCCGCCCAGGCCGTGGCGACGATGAATCGGGTGGCCCGCGAGACCGAGGAGTTCCTCGCCCGAACCAGCGCGCTGCGGGAGCATCGTCTCGCCACGTCATCGCTCAGAGTAACGTGGGCGGTCGTTCACGGCGCGGAGGTATTGGCCCGGCAGCTCGGCGCGAACCTGGTGGCCGTCTGGACCGAGAGCGGTTTTACGGCTCGCCTGCTGAGCAAGCGCCATCTCCCTCAAACGATCGTGGGACTGAGCTCCAACGAGCGAACCTGTCGGCGGATGGGTCTGCTCTACGGCGTGCGGCCGCTGCTCGCGACGCGGCCTACGGTCGACAGTGAGATGCTGATGCAGCTTGACAAGGCCCTTGACGAGCAGGGGCTCGCATCGAGCGGCGACCTGATCGTCGTCGTTTCCGGAACGCACCTTCACGAGCCGGGCGCCACGAACGCGCTGCTGATCCACCTCGTCGCCGCCTCAACCTCTGATTGACGAAGTCATCCGGCCACCGGCCCACGAGTTGTGGTCGTGTATGCTCAGGCGTGTTTGGCGTGAAGGGCCTCGGGCGAGTCAGCCTTATGGATACGCCCTTTGCCTTGTGAGATCCTGTGGGCATTGGCCGCGCGGCGAGGATCGAACTCGATCAGCGGGGGCAGATCCTCCGCATCCTGCAAAACGCCCTTCGCCGAGGTCGGGGCAGGTCGCTTCCTGGCCGGTGGTTTGGCCCGCTGTGCCGCGAGGATCTCCGCGATGATCCCTTGCTTCTCTTCGGCAGGGCTGGCGGGAGCGGTGAGCGCCTCCGCCCGCCCCTCAACGGCGGCGGAGTCGTCCGGCTCCCTGGCGATCTCGACGGCGCGGGCAGCGGCCGTCAGGACGTTCATCAACTTACGCATCTGATTGACCTGCGCCTGCCCGGCGGCAAGCTGTTGCTGGCTCTGCTGATACTGCTGCTTCATCGCGGCCATCTGCCCCCCCAACTCCTGCTTCATCGCGGTGATCTGACTATCGAGCTTCGACGAGACGGTCCGTGCCTCCGTCGTCGCGGCTTGAAGCTGGTTGATGAGCGCAGGGATGTCGCGAACTGCTTCCTCGGCCCGTTCCACCTGGTGCGCGAGCTTGGTCGTGTGTTTGTCCGCGTGCTTGTGAGCCTGGTTGAGCAGGGCGATCGTCTCGCGGGCGTTCTTGTAGAGTGAGGCCAGCTCGTCCGCGCGGATGTTCTCCTGGGCCAATCGCGTGCAGTGCTCGCTGGCCTTGGTGTTCTCCTGGGCCAGGTTGGCCATGATCGTCCGCATGAGGTCGCAGAGGTCACGCAGCTCGGAAGCCTTGCGATTCGACCGGTCGATGATGTTGTCCGCGTCCTTGCTGATGGCGCTGAGGGTCTGCTCGAGCTTGCCGACGCGCCCCTCCAGGTTCTCGGACATCGACTGCTGAAGGGCCTCGGTCCGCCGTGTGGTGCGTTCCACCACCGTGTCGGCGTCGTGAGTCAACTTGGTCAACGAGTCTTCGATCTGGGCGATGCGGCTCTCCAGATCCTCGGAGAGCGACCGGCGTAGATCCCTGCTGCGACGACGCGTCTCCTCGACGATGCCGTCGGCGTCCTGGTTCATCCTTTCGAGGATCCCTTGGATGCGACCGATGCGACCCTCTAGTTCCTCGGAAAGGCTCTCACGGACCTCGTGGCCTCGCCGCTTCGTCTCCTCGACGACCTTGTCCGCGTCCGTGCTGAGCTTCCGAATTGCCTCCTTGATGTTCCCCAGTCGTCCATCCAGCTCCGTGGCGATCGACTCTCGGACTTCTTGACCACGGTGCTGGGTCGCGTCGACGAGATGGTCGGCCTCCCGCGTTAGGCGGCTCAGCGCGCCCTGGATCTGTTCGAGTTGCCCCTCCAGGTTCTCGGTGATCGAGTGCTGCAACTCCTCGCTTCGGCGGCTCGTCCGTTTGACGATGCTGTCAGCGTCGTGGCGAAGCTCGGATAGGGCGCCGCGCACCTGGCGCATACGCAGCTCCAGATCCTCCGACAGGCTCTTCCGCAGGGTGTCCGCCTGCGTGCTTGCTTTCCCGACCGCGTCCGTCTCTACCCGAGTCAGCATCTCCTCGGCCTCGTCGACCCGACCTTCGAGCTGCTGCCAGTCGTCCTGGGGTTTCCTCGCGGCCTTGGGCTTCGAGGGCCGAGGCGCCTGTGGACGAGGCGCAGCGCCCTGCAGGGGTGTCGACGCCTCGGCGACCTCTTGTGTGATCTGCGCGTCGATCGTCTTGACCGACTGCGCGTAGGCGGTCAGCAGGCACTGATCGCAGAGATGGTTGATCATGCGCGGAATGCCGCCCGTATGAAGATGGATGAGCTCGACGGCCCCGGGCGTGAACTCGACCTTGCCTTGACCTCCAGCCACGGCCAGGCGGTGCACGATGTAGCCCGCCGTCTCCTCCAGCGTCAGTTCCGACAGGTGGACCGTTCGCACGATCCGCTGCTGCAGTTGCTTCATGTCCGGACGGCTCAGCACGTCCAGGATCTCGGGCTGCGCGAGGATCAGTACCTGGAGCAGCTTGGCGTCGTCGGCCTCGAGGTTCCCCAGCATGCGGAGTTCCTCGAAGCTTTCGACCGGAAGGTTCTGGGCTTCGTCCAGCAGAACCAGGACCAGGCGGTCCTTGGCATACTTATCCAACAGATAGTCCTGCAGGCACTGGATCAGTTGCGTCTTCGAGGGAGTCGCTTCCAGTGGGACTTCGAGGTCGTGGCAGATCGTCGCCATCAGCTCGTGCGGCGAGAGCGCCGAGCTGGATACGGTCGCGACCCGAGCCCGGCTGCCGAGTTGCTGCATGAACAGCCGCCCCAGGAGCGTCTTGCCGCTGCCGACCTCGCCGGTGACGAGGACGAAGCCTTTGCGCTCTTCGGCCGTATACTTCAGACACGCCAGGGCCTCTTCGTGTTGGGGAGTATGGTAGAAGAACTTCGGGTCCGGAGTGTTGTTGAAGGGGGCCTGGGTGAGTTCGAAGAATTTGCAGTACATACCCGCACCTATCCGAATGGCGTTGGAACGTTCCTGCTGAGAATATCGGTCGTTCCGCGGGCCCCCTTAAGCTGACGGACCGATAAAGACGGATAATCCGGCCTTCCAGGCCGTTTCGGTCCCCGGACGCGACCATTATCGGACCTTGACCCTCCGGAGCTGTTGCGCTCGTCCTTGGCGAATGAGAACCGATCGCGGCCGTATGCCTGCAGGACCGGCAGGCTCGACACCTCGACCGCAAACGGCACAAAGTTAACTAAATCAGTTCCCGGACCATCCGATAAGACCCCACAGACGAGAGCGTCCTTCAACGTCCAAGGCCTTGCGCGGAGTGCGCGATCTGCCCATCTCTCTCGGGCAAGGGCCTCGGCCAAGCCATCAGCCGTTTCCGGGCGGAAGGAATAGTCGCGACGACCGGCTCGCCGACCGGTCGTGGAGAGTGTTCCCATGAGCGGGGTCCGCCGCCACGTCGTTGTTTCTGTTGCGTTCGCCGTCGGAGTGGCGAGTCTTGGGTGCGAGGACAACCACGAGGACCTCAAGGTCTTCCTCAAGGCGCATGAGCACAAGGTGTCCGCCAGCTCTTATCAGGTGCAGCCGCCGGATGTCATGCTCATCAGCGCCCCGGGATGTCCGGAGGTCGACGGGGACGCCCAGGCCATCCGAACCGACGGCATGATCTCGCTGCGGTTGCTTGGCGAGGTCCGCGTCGTCGGTCTGACGCCGTCCGAGATCGCCGCCAAGCTCGAGAAGCTGCTCAAACGCTACTACGTCGACCCCAAGGTCCACGTTCGCGTCGGAGGTTACAACAGCAAGGTCTACTACGTCATGGGCGAAGTGGGCATGGCCGGTCCCAAGCCCTACACGGGCCGAGACACGCTGATGGACGCCTTGGCCAAGGCGCAACCCACATTCCTGGCTTGGAAGAGCCAGATCAAGGTCGTTCGCCCCAGCGCGAATAAGAATGAGAACCACACGATCATTATCGACGTCGACAAGATGGTCAAGGAAGGCGACATGCGGCAGAACGTGCTGCTGCAGCAGGGCGACGTGGTCTATGTGCCGCCCACCCCATTGGCTTGGGTCGGTCTCCGGATTCGGGAACTCCTGTACCCCGTGGGGCCCGTCATACAAGCCTACTCGGCTCCGGCCGACTTCCTCGATTCCTATGACACGTACAAGTATCGCAGCGCGCGTGATGATATGTACAAGAACTATGACAAGGACAACGACGAGAAAGCCTGGCAGCGACTACTCCTTCGCTAACGCGTGATAGGCAGGACTAGGTTTCGAAAGCGGACGTTACCATGACAGGAGCGATTCGGTGAGCGGACACGACCAAGAGAACCCCCAGGACGTACGGCATATGCTGAACGACGCCTTGGGTGTTGCCCGTCGACGCCGCTGGTGGTTCGTCATCCCCTCCGCCCTCGCGGCGCTCGGGGCGCTGCTCTACACCTTCAGCTATCCTCGTGTCTACAACGCGCGGAGTCTCTTCGAACGTCGTGACAGTCTGGTGATCTCAAATCTGATTCGATCGTACCAGTACAACCCCTACGCGTTCTCGAAACTCCGCCGCTCCATCTACGTGGACCTCAAAGGTTATAAGGCGGTGGAGCGGGCCGTCGAGGAACTCGGTCTCGACAAGGATTTGCCCCGCGACGCCAATGGCGAGTTGACGGATGAGGGGCGGCGCTGGAAGCAGACAATGGTCAACGAGTTTGCCTCCACTTGCGAGGTATATCTGCAGGACAAGACCGATACGCGAGACTTGGTCAGCGTCATGCTGCCAAGCAAGGACCCCGTCGTGGCGAGCGCCCTGGTCACCAAGCTGCGCGACAACTACATCAAGAACGCGCAGGGGGAGATGGGCAAGATACTCAGCAGCACGATGGATTACTGGAACCAACTGGTCGCCGAGAAGCGCGAGCTGGTGAGCAACCTCGAAGCCGAGCTCCTCAAGTTCCGATCCCAGTTCAAGGGGTTGGATCCGTCCGATCCGGAGGGGGCGATCACGCTGCTGTCCAAGCTTGAGGACGACAAGCAGGAGCTGCAGCGGAAGATCGAGGAGCTACAGGCCGAAATCCTGGTCAACCAGGAAGCACTGGGCCTGCGACCGGAAGTGACAACGACGCAGGACGCCTCGGTCGATGTCCAGGCAAACCGCCCCAAGCTACTCGATGTCGCCGTCGTCACGCCATCCACCGAACCCAACCCGGAGTACGCCGAGAAGGCGAGCAGGATCGATGCCCTCAGGGACAAGACCATCGAAATGAGAATGACCATGACCGACGAACATCCGGAGGTCCGTCGGCTCAACATGAAAATCCGGCAGCTCGAGGAGGACCTATCCAGGACCCCGCGCGTCATTCCGATCGACGTCAAGACTTCGCGGCAGGCGAGGACTGCGCGACAGACGCAGTCTATCGTGACTCCTGAGGAGCTGATCCTCCGGCAGGACCGGGCTCGTGCCCGGGTCGCCCTGCGGAACCTGGAGCAGATGCTCGACAAGACCCGACGGGAACTCGACTTCACCGACGTGCAACTTACCCGCCTCCAGGCGGAGAAGTCCGTCATTCTGCAGCGGCGCCAGGAGTACCTTCGACGTCAAAGCGAGCTGGATACTGCCCGGGCTGACCTGGGGTTGGAGCTGAAGCGGTACAACCACGCCAGCCAACTCCTCGCGGCCGAGAAGAACAAACGCGGCATCATCTTCACGGTACTCGAGGAGACGCAGGTGTCGGGTAAGCCGGTCTCCCCCAAGGTCGGACGGGTGCTCACCATAGCCATCGGGTTCGGCCTGGCGATCGGTCTGGCTGTAGTGCTGCTCCTCGAGTTGCTGGACCGTACCTTCCGATCGGTCTCGCAGGTCGTCGAGGAAGTCAAACTGCCCGTGCTCCAGGCGATTGGAGAAATCGTCACGCCGCTTATTCGACGCCGTCGGCTGGCCAAGCAGGTTGTGATGCACGCCATCGCCGTATCATTGATTGGACTGGTTTGCCTGACCAGCGGGATAGTCTATCTGAGCCTGGAGCAGCCTCAGGTCTTTGAGCGGCTGAAGGCGGACCCAGGACTCTTCGGGCGGAAGCTGATTGGCGTCGGTCTAGCCGATTGGCTGGGAGACTAGTGGGATGGGTAGGATCGCGGATGCACTGAAGAAGGCGGAGCAGGAACGGGCTTCGGCCGGCGGGGTCGCGGTGGCCGAGCCGGTCGGAACGACCGTCGCGGAGGCCGACGGCGCCCCAGCGCCCTTTGACGTAGACCCCACCCAAATCGAAACGACGCCGTCCAGAAACGACGACTCGCCGACATGGGACCCGGCGGGATCCCGAAGAGCCGAGCAGATCGCCAAGGTCTCGCCGCTCGTCGTGGCCCTGCACGGGCAAGACTCCATCCTGATCGAGCAGTATCGTGCCCTGCGAACCCGATTGGCCAGCCAGAACCCGCGAGCACGATCACGCGTCCTCGCGATCACCAGCAGTGTCGCCGGTGAGGGCAAGAGCGTCACGGCTGCCAACCTGGGAGTCGTGCTGGCTGAGGTCAAGCACCACCGCGTGCTCGTGCTGGACGCCGACTTCCGTAGAAGCAGCCTGGCCAAGCTGTTCGGTCTCGTATCAGAGCCGGGACTCACAGAGGTGCTTCAGGGCAAGTTCGCTCTGGAGAACGTCGTTCAGAGAACGCCTGCGGACAACCTCGAGCTCATCAGCGCGGGAAACACGCGTGGTATCAAACCGGCCGAACTGCTCAGCTCGAAGTGCGCGGCTGCGATCTTCGACGATCTAAGGGACCGCTACAGTTATGTCCTGGTCGATACGCCACCTAGCTCGGATGTGGCCGATGCCGGCATCGTCGGGCAGTTGGCCGATGGAGTGCTCATGGTCATCAGAATGGGCAAGACCTCCCAGCCCATGGTCAAGCAGATCGTCCAGTCCCTCCAGGCAAGCCAGGTCAACTTGATCGGGTGTGTGCTGACCGGCTCGCAGGACGCCAACTCACCGTACAACTACTACGGCGGCTACGGCTACCACGATGACGAGTCGTGATCGACCTCTCGCCGATGGATCGGCGTGTTACGACCGATGAGCTGCTAGTGGCGGTACTGCATATTGCCCCATTGGCCCCCTGGAACATCCGTGATTTGTAAGTCTCTATACCGAAGGAATATGGAACAATCCATCCTCCGCCGTTTCCCGGAGTTCTAACTCAATCGAAGGTCTTCCCGGGCCGATAAAAACTGGGCTCTATCGGGTGACTCCGCGCCCGGTGCGCGGCCAAGGGCCTCGATGCCGGGGGCAGCAGTGAGAGATTGCCGGCCGGGCGAGATCCTCGTCGGGCTGCGCTTGTTCGAGGAAAAGGAGTTGCGCCATGTGGTCCGGCCACACGGTATCGGTCATTCTGCCAACCTACAACGAGCGGGACTCGATCCGTCAGATCATCCGTGAGTTCGAGCAGACCGGATGCGTCGACGAGATCATCGTGATCAACAACAACGCCGCCGAAGGCACCGCGGAAGAAGTGGAGCCCACCTCCGCCATTCAGATCTTCGAGTCGACGCAGGGATACGGCGCGGCGATCCAGCGCGGGTTCCGCGAAGCCACCGGCGACTATCTGTTCGTCTGCGAACCGGACGGCACGTTCGCGCCGAAGGACGTCATCAAGTTCCTGGCCTACCTCGACGACTTCGACATGGTCATTGGAACGCGAACCAGCCGTGAGTTCATCTGGGAAGGCGCGAACATGGGCCTCATGCTCAAGTGGGGCAACTGGGCCGTCGCCAAGATGCTCGAGTTCCTCTTCAACACGACCCTGCTGACCGACGTCGGCTGCACCTATCGCGCGATCAAGCGATCCGCACTGATGAGAATCTGGGATCGGTTCGAGGTGAAGGGCTCTCACTTCGGGCCCGAGATGATGCTCCACGTCGTCCTGAATGGCATCCGCTTCACCGAGATTCCGGTGAACTACAAGAAACGGGTCGGCGTCTCCTCGGTCACCGGCAGCAAGCTGAGAGCCATCGTGCTGGGATTCACAATGATCGGCATGATCTTGAAGTTCAGGGCGGTCAGTTGGTTGGGTGGCTACCACAAGACGCCGAAGGATCGGCCCGCCGGCCAGGTCGAGCCCCAGCCGGCGTTGTCGAGGATCTCATAGCTCGCACCGGCGCCCACGCCAGGGATGGGACGGCATCGGATGATGCGAATACTCCGTCATCTCGGCTTCGAACGAAGAGAAACCGACCCGCCATGGGGCGGCCAGGACGTGGTTACCGTCGTGGCACGAAGGTCACCCCTTGCGACACTTGCCGACGCGTTCACCCTCCCACGTCCCAGTACCGGAGGATGGATTGCCCTGGCGGCGATCACGGCGCTGTGGCTCCTGCTCAATCTCCGCTACGGCTATCACCTGGAAGACTCGGTCCTCTACCTGCCGATCGCCAAGCAGCAGATCGATCCGACCCTCTACCCCGACAATCCGCTGATCGAACACCTCCAACGCATGCCTTATCCGCTGTACAAGTCGATGGGAAGACTGCTGGCATCCCCCCTGGGCGTCAAAGCGCACGTCGTGGCGACCGTCCTGATGAGATTCGTCTTTGTGGCCGTCCTTCTGGCCTTCATGGTCGAGGTGACGCGCGGATGGTGGCCGGGCCTGCTGGCCGCCGTGGCTGCCATTCTGCAGCCGGCCTTCTACGGAACCCTCGCATGGACGGAGTTGATCAGCCCTGAGTTCGTCCAGAGCGATCTGGGCAAGATCGTGCTCATGCTCGCCGTCGTCGTCTATCTCCGCGGCGGTCTGATTCTGACCGCCCTGTTGCTCGGCGTCGGGTTCAACCTGCATCCGATCTTCGGTGTGGCCACGGCGGCGATGCTCGTTCCCGATGCCCTCTGGCGCCTACGCCGCTTCAGAATCTCTCGGATCGTCGTCGCGCTCGTGGTCGGCGTTCTGTTCGCGGCCCCCACGGTGCTGGAAATCGGGCGATCCCTCGGCGTCGGTCCGATGGCGTCTTCCCTGACCGCCCCCGCCACGCCTGACGGCGGCCACGTCGAGATGGTCCGGTTCTTCAACTACTTCCACGTCTTCCCAAGCATGTTCCACCGATGGGAGTACGTTCACTTCCTCGGTCTGGCGTCCGCGGGGGTCGTGGCGTTTGTGATGGGGGGGAGTTGGCTGGGCCGGCGGCGCGGCGTCTTCCTTCGCTTCGCGATCGGGATCGCCCTGTGGTGCGGCGTCGGGGTGGTCTTTGTCGAGCTGCTCCCCCGAACGCTGGCCATGCAGATGATGCCGTTCCGGTTGACCTACGCGGTTCGCCTGCTGGCCACGGCCTTCGTCGTCGCCGCGGCCCTGGAGGTCATGCAGCGTCGCCCGCGATTCCTCTTTCTGCTCATGGCCCTATGGCTGGCGACGATTCTCGTCGGAGTCAAGTACACCCCTTGGGTCACGATTCCGGTTGCCGCGTGGCTCCTGCTCTCCCGCCGCGATCGGTGGTCGCTGATGGCGATGCTGGCGGCCCTTCTGGCGGCGGGCATGGTCGCCTGGATCGACCCCGCACAACTGCCGTCGGCGTCTACCCTCCCCCGGATGGCCCTCCTCGTGGCGATCATGGCCTGGGTCATCTCGAGCACGGAGAAGCGTCGAGAGGTCCCGAGCCAAGAGCCCCCTGAGCGCGAAGGTTGGCCAGTGACCCAGGCGGGACGCCTGGGGTGGCTTGCCGTCATCATCGTTGCGGGAACCGTCGCGCCGACACGAGTGGCCGAGGGGACGTGGATGCCGCAACTGCGCGCCAAGCCCTGGCAGTCCCCCGGCGGATACGACGTCGATCGAGACCCGTGGCAGAACGTAATGAATTGGGCGAGAACCCAAACGAAGCCCGATACACTGTTCATCACCCCCCCGGACCTGTTCGGGTGGACGTATTACAGCGAACGCAACACGCTGGCGACGTATCAGCTCGGAATGCAGAGCGTCTGGGATCGACGATACGCCCCCGTCGCCAAGGCGCGCCTCCTCGACATCGGCGTCGAGCAGCGCTGGGCGCCCGGATCGAATTACCACGCCTTCTCGAACGCTTCCTTGCTGGCCGTCGCGCGAAAGTATGGCGTCGGCTACGTCGTCTGGAAGCGCGAAGAATCCAACCGAATGCCGTGTCCAGTTGCCTACCAGAACGACGGCTTCCTCGTCTACGACCTACGGGAGACTGTTCCGGGAAGCGGCAGGTCCGAGGTCAAGATCGTACCGCCCGCATCGCATCCGGCAACGGCGATCCTTGAGACCTCGGACCGACCTGTCGGAGCGAGAAGACGCGAGTTCATCTACCTTGGCATCGGTGGCTCGAAGCCCAGTCAAGACTCCCGGGGAGGGAATCAGTGAGCGAACCGGCGTTGATCGTCAATGATGTCTGGAAGCACTTCCGACTCGGCCAGACGGGCGGCAGCCTGCGGGATGCCCTGCCCAGGATGGCGCGATGGTTGACCCGTCGACGTCGAACGAGTCAGGCCGAGACCTTCTGTGCCCTGAGGAGCGTCTCGATCCAAGCCAGACCGGGAGAGGTCCTGGGAATCATCGGGCCGAACGGGGCCGGCAAGAGCACCCTCCTGAAGCTCCTCTGCGGCATCCTCAAGCCCGACCGGGGACGAATCCTGACTCGCGGGCGGATGTCCGCCTTGATCGAGGTCGGCGCCGGGTTCCATCCCGAGCTCACCGGGCGGGAAAACGTCTATCTCAACGGCAGTATCCTCGGCATGACCCGGGCCGAGATCGACGGCAAGCTCGACGCCATCGTCAACTTCTCCGGCCTCGAGGAGTTCATCGACACCCCCATCAAGCGATACAGCTCGGGGATGGTCGCTCGCCTGGGGTTCTCGGTGGCCGCACAGCTCGATCCCGACGTGCTCCTGGTTGATGAGGTGCTAAGCGTCGGCGACTTCAGCTTCCAGATCAAGTGCTTCCGGCGGATGAACGAAATCAAGGAGCGCGGTACGACCGTCGTCTTCGTCAGCCACAACATGCAGGCCGTCTCGACGCTCTGCGACCGATGCATCGTGCTGCGCCGCGGCGAGATCTTCTACGAGGGAAGCGCCGAGGACGCGACGCGACGCTACCTCGAGGCAATGGGTGAGCAGCTCTGCATGTCCGCGGCGGACGGCCGAGGCCGCCTGTTGACCGTCGAGGCCGCTGAGTTCAGCGACGCCGACGGCCAGCCGACGCACATCGTCGAGCCGGGCGAGCGGTGCTCCGTGCGGCTACGGTTCCGATGTCATCAGGATCTCAGGGACGCGGGGTTGTCGCTTCGCGTAATCCACGACGACCGAACCGCCGTCTTCGATCAGACGACCGCCGTCGCGGGCGATTTCTACGACTTTCGAAGGGGCGAGGTCTATGACGCCTCGTTCGAGCTGTCCGCCAACTTGGCCCCCGGCCCGTACAGCGTCGGCGTCAATCTCTTCAACCGTCACACGATGGAGTTCTACTACTGGGCCGACAACGTGTTGCACTTCTCGGTCCCCGGCAAGCGTTTGACGGACAACTTGGTTCACATGGACTGGCAATACCGGATCCTCCCGTCCGCGAATCCGATCCTGACGGGCAACGTGAGGTGACCGCTACGATGCAGCAAGGGCCGACCAAGACCGTCACCAGGCAGTCGTCACGTCGCGTGTCCGTGATCATGCCGTGCTACAACGCCGCCGCCTACGTGGCCGAGGCCGTCGAGGACGTCCTCGCACAGACCCATCGGCAGGTCGAGCTCATCGTCGTCGACGACGGTTCGACGGACGGCTCGGCCGACATTGTCGCTGGCTACGGTCCCCCGGTCCGCCTGATCCGTCAGTCGAACGCGGGGTGCTCGGCCGCCCGAAACGCCGGGCTGGCCTGCGCCACGGGCACGTATGTGGCCTTTCTCGACGCGGACGATCGTTGGGACCATCGGTTCCTCGAGACGATGATCGAGGCGATCGAGGCCGAGCCAAACGAGGACGACGACCCTCGTCCGGATCTGGTCTACTGCGGCTGGGCCAGGTTCTGGGGCAATCTGGACAATGCTCGGCCGTTCGTCCCTCAGGACCTCGACGCCCGGGGGCGAGACAAGCTGGCCCTGATGCTCCAGTGTTGCCCTTTCCCGATCCACGCCGTCCTGGTCCGCCTCAAGAAGCTTCGCGAGGTCGGCGGCTTCGACCGGCGCTTCCCGCCGGCAGAGGACTACCACCTGTGGCTCCGCTTGGCGACCAGGTGCCGCTTCCGCCGCGTTCCCAAGGTGATGGCCTACTACCGACGTCATCCCAACCAACAGACGGCGGACCACTACCGACCCACGCTGAAACGATGGCGGATGCTCCGCGACTTCGTCGAGACGCACCGATCCCACCTGCGACACATCCCGCGGGAAGAGCTGAGCGATTGGGTCAACGACGTCTTCCGCCGCGAGGGATACGCGGCGTACTCGAGATGGGATCTGAGTACCGCCAGGCGGTGTTTCCGAAGAATGGCCGGGATGGGGCGATGCCGGCTGGACGATCTGAAGGTCGTCTTGCCCAGCTTCCTGCCTCTGCGTCTTCACCAGCATCTGCTGCTATGGCGAGACGCCGCGAATCGCGATGAGGATGTCCCCGCCGTGATGGCGTGAAGCCGCTCGCGGTCGACAGGAGAGCCGTAGTGAATCGAGGCGGTCAAACAGAGGACGCGACGCGCGACGGCGGCATCGATCTGTCCGTCGTGATCTGCACGTACAACCGGGCCGAGTCCCTGAATCGCGCTCTGGCCAGCATCCACGCCGCGCGCATCCCCGAGGGATGTTCCTGGGAAGTCCTCGTCATCGACAACCGTTCGACCGATCACACGCCGCGGGTCGCGGGCGCCTGGTCTGATCGGTTGCCGCTGCGCTACCTGTACGAATCCGAGCCCGGTCTATCGGCGGCGAGAAACCGCGCGTTGGTCGAGACGCGGGGTCGTTTGCTGGCGTTCACCGACGACGATGTCGAGGTGGACGGGGCATGGCTGGCCGCTCTATTGGCGGCGCGTCGGTGTTGGCCGACGGCGAGCTACTTGGCCGGGCAGATCCTGCCCGCCTATGATTACCCCCGCCCGTCATGGCTGACGGAGCAATGCGAGCGGATGCTCGCGGGTGTTGTCGTTCGATTCTCCCTCCCTCGCAAGTCCGGCCCACTGACTCCCGGGGAACCTCGGCCGATGGGTGCCAACCTGGCATTCGACGCCCGGCGCCTCCGCGACGTGGGCGGCTTCAGAACCGATCTCGGACGCAACGGAACGTCTCTGATCGGCGGTGAGGAGGTGGCCGTCTTGGCCGAACTCGAGCGGCAAGGGTCCCACGGCGTCTACGTCCCCGAGGCGATCGTCAACCACTACACGCCGGCGGACCGGCTGCGTCGCGCGTTCCTGGTACGCTACTTCACCGCGGTGGGGCGGGCCGCCGTTCGACTGGGTGAGATAGCGCCCGTCGGACGCCTCGGGCCCCCTCGTTGGATGGTCCGAAAGCTCGTCTCGACGGGGCTGGCGTACGTACCGTCGTGTGTGGCGGGAAGACCGGAGAACTGGATCGAACGGATGCGGTCTTTCGGATTCTACCTGGGCGCCACATGGGAGCTGCTGCGGCACGATCCGCGGGCCCGCATCGAGCCGCCGGCCGCCGCCTGATATCACTGCTTCCGTCATGCCGTGCCGAACAGTCGAGCCCCAACGTCCCCCAAACCGGGGCTGATCCGACCGTCCGCGCCGACGATCGGATCGACGCTCGCCGTGTAGATGCCCACGTCTGCGTGGTCCTCGGCCATCCGGTCGATCGCCGTCGGCGTGGCGATCAGGCAAATCACCCGCAGTCTGGTCACGCCGCTACGCTTCAAGACGTCTACCGCCGCGCTGCAGGATCCTCCGGTGGCGAGCATCGCATCCAACATGAAGACCAGCGAAGCCTTCACGTCCGGGGGAAGCCGGTTGTAGTAGATGACCGGCTCGAACGTCTCCTGGTCTCGATACACCCCGAGATGCCCGACCCTGGCCCAGGGAAGAAGACGCGTGGCGCCCTCCAGCATGCCCAGGCCCGCCCGAAGGATCGGAACGATCGTGATGTCCTCGGCCAGCATCTGACCCTCGGCCCAGTCCACGGGCGTCGATACGTCAAGCGCTTCGGTCTTGACGTCGCTGGAGGCCTCATAGGCGAGCAGCTCTGTGATCTCGGCAAGAAGGGCTCGGAACTTCGGGGGGTCGGTCGTGCTGTCTCGCGCCAGCGCCAGCTTGTGCTGGACCACGGGGTGGGACACGACGTGTACGGTGTCGGACATGCCTGCCTCCGGCTCGATGATGGGGATTGCTCTCAGGTGTTATCGGCAGGAGACGCGGCTTTCGTGGAGTCGCTTCGAACCGCGCGACCTCCCGTCAGCCACAATGACAGCAGCCCGGCCAGCGACAGGATCAGCCCGATCCAACTGGCCCACGTCCGCTCGGAGAAGCCGCTCAGATCCGGCGCCACCACGACGCCTTGCCGAAGAAACGCCCATCCCGCCAGCAGCGTCGCCGTGGCGAACACGAATGCCACGCACCGCATGCGAGCCGGCGCCATCAGAAGGAGGATCGTCGCCACGAGAATCGCCTCTCGAGACAGGGGGAACACCGCCACTCCGAAAGCCAGCGTTCGGGGAACGTTCGAGAGCGTATGCCAGTTGACTTGAGTGCCGGTCGGCGTGCTGACGGCCGACTTCGCGGCGCCCGGACCCATCAGCTCGTCCCGACCGACCGTCACCCACACGTGGCGGAGATCGGTGGCGAGCATCGCGTCCTGCCCCAGCCGGCGGAGCAAGGACGCGGCCAGCACGGCCCGGCCGTCGCAATCCTCTCTCCGCTTCTCCAAGACCTCGGGCACGGTCGGGATGTAGTCGACGACGTTCCACGTGTCCCAATCCCATGCGTACGGGATCGTCTCGTGGACGTACTTCTCAACGCGTTTCTGAACCTGTCTGGGTGTCAAGCTCGCGTCGAGACGCGACCCCAAATCGGCGGCCACCTCGGCCAGGCCCGGAGCGTTCGGTTCGATCATCTGGTCCAGATGACGCAAGCGATGAATCTGCCGCAAAAGCATGTCGGGGCTCGGGAACAAGACGACCAAGAGGACGCCGGCGAAGAGCAGGACCTTGATGGGCACGCGACCCAGCGAACGCATCTCGTTGAGAGACCGCCACCATCGCGGAAGCAGCGGCCGGTGCGACCTTACGTGTTGGGTATCCCGCATCTCCGATCCCCGATCCAGACGTACCGTTGGCACTACCTCGTCCAACCCGATACCATAGTACCGGGTGGGGATGCCGCTCCGCCAATGTCGGAGTGATCTTGATCCGCGACAACGTGTAGCGCCAGCCCTGGGGGTGGATGACGATGCCCGCCAACGAGCCGCCCGAAAGCCCGAAGCCGCGACGCTTGAAGAGGCCCCTCCTGGTCCTCGGCGGTGGGGCGTTCCTTGCCAGCCTGCTCGCATTCGTCGGTTGGGGCTCGAGCCTCCTCGATCTGCCCGCGCAGGGGGGGGGCGTTGGTATCGTGCTGCTGCTGGGCGGCCTGCTCGGGGCGATCGTCGCTTCGGCCGCGCTCCTCGGCGCGATCGCGGGCGGCAATATCATCTCCCGCACACGAGCCTCGAGCGAGGGACGCGAGGGAGGGGCGCCCGAAGCCGGGTCTCAATCCGCGCCGCCTCGGCAAGCGGACCCGGCCGATCCGGCCGCGCCGGGTGCCGCCAGGCATGCCGAGATGATGCATCTGCTCCGCGAGATCGCCGAGAACTCGCTCCTCACGGACCCCCAGAAACACGAGAAGCTCAAACGCCGCATCGACAAGGCCCGGCGAGACTGCGCCGACCAGGTCGAGCGCCTCCTCAGGCAGGGAGAGTTCCACGTCGCTCGGAAAGCCTGCGGAGAACTCGCTGAGCGATTTGGTCCGGACGCCGACGTCGATGCCCTTATCGAACGGATCGAGCAGGTCAGGGCCGATGCGGAGACCAAGGACGTCGCCGCGGCCCGCCGCAAGATCACCGACCTGATGAGCATCTCGGCCTGGGATCGTGCCGAACACGAGGCCGATGACCTGCTGAGGAAGCACCCCGACTGTGAGCAGGCCATCAACCTGGCCAGGCTCGTCGCGACCGAGCGAGGCACCTTCGAGCGTCAGCAGCGGCAGCGACTCTACGCCGACATCCAGCGCCACATCGCCCGAAAAGAGTGGCGGCAGGCCCTTACCGCCGGGCGGGAGATTCTCGACCGCTACGTGGACAGCACCGAGGCCGAGGCCGTCCGACTGAAGTGGGAGACGCTTCAGGCCAACGCCGAGATCCAGGAGCGTCAGGATCTAGAGGCCGAGATCAAGGCCCTGATCAAGAAGCATCATTTTGCCGAGGCGGCCGACCTGGCCCGAAAGGTCATCGATGCCTACCCCGATTCTCCCCAGGCGGACGTCCTCCGCGGCCAGCTAACGCGACTCGAGGAGAAGGCGGGCAAAAGCAGATAGCCCCTGGGGCGCCGCGGCTTCTGCCGATCTCCTGTCACGAACCCCGTGGTCCCCGCTCCCGACCACAACAGACTTGTTGCCGGGCATCGAGCGGCCTAGAATACCGCCGGAACGTACGATTGCAGAGGTGGTGTTGCCATGCCCATGGACGAGATCGAGTTTGAGTGTGAAGAGAAGATGGACAAGGTCGTCGACTTCTTCCGAAGCGAGCTGCGGACCGTCCGAACCGGGCGGGCAAGCACCGGCCTGGTGGACCATCTGAAGATCGAGGTCGCTTCGTACGGCTCCTTGATGGACCTGCGCGAGCTGGCGACGATCTCCGCGCCCGAACCCCAGCTCATCGTCGTCAAGCCGTTCGACCCCAGTACGCTCAAGGACATCGAACGCGGCATCGAGGCCAGCAACATTGGCATCACGCCGATGAGCGATGGACGGATCATCCGCCTGCCAGTTCCCGCACTGTCCGGCGAGCGCCGACAGCAGCTCATCCAGCAGATCCGCAAGATGGCCGAGGCCCAGCGCGTGGCCATCCGAAACGCCAGACGCGACGCCAAGAAGCTGATCGACGCCGAAGAGAAGAACGGCGATCTGAGCGAAGACGACGCCGACCGCTGCCGGGAGAACGTTCAGGAACTCATCAACAAGTACGAGAAAGAGATCGACAAGCTCCTCGATGCCAAGACGGAGGAGTTGAAGGAAATCTGAACCAAGCCGCTCCGTCAGATCAGCGCTGCGGCCTCCCGCGGAACCCAACCCGACTTGCCGTTGGGCAGTTGAATGAAATACCACTGGCTCTTTCGGTCCAGCAGTTCGAACTCGACGCCCTGGTAAAGCTTCTCCTCGAACTCCGGGCTCGACCCGATGCCCGGGTCCTTGCTGACGACGACGTCATCGCCGACGATGACCCCCTCCTGCGTGTGTCCGCCCTCGTAGGCGCTCACGGCGACCGACACGCCCATCGCGACCCACACGATGGCCAGCACCACCAACGCATACCGCCACACCCCATGGCCGACAACCGTCGCGCCGATCGCCGCCGCCCAGAACAAGACGTACGCCACGATGCCGACCGTTGCCCGCCCGCGGACAGAGGAGCCGTAATGCCAGAAGAGCAGGGCATGGGCCAGGGCCGTCTGTCCCGCGACGGGGATGTCGTTCCGCCGAATGCTCCGGGCAACGCGGAGCCCCTCCTTGAGACGCGTGTCTCCGGGGATGAGCTGCTCCGCTTTGCGATAGTACAGAATCGCCCGCCCCACCTCCTTGAGTCGGAGATACGTGTTGGCGAGATCGTAGTAGAGTTGTCCGTTAACCGTCCCGTCGTCGACAAGTGCCTGAAACCCGTTGCTCGCCTCGCGCAGTAGCCGCTCCGCCTCGTTCGGGTCCTTCGATGTCAGTTGCGCCCCCTGCTCATAAGCTCGCTGCGCCTGATAGAACACCTCCATCCGCCGAGTCTTCGACATCTCCCCGAGAGCGGGGACCGCGCGGCAAGCGAGAACGCCCGAAATCAGCAGTGCGGACTTCAAGAGCGCACGTCGACGTGTCCACGTGTCGAGGTGTCGACTTTTCGACGTTTCGGCTTTGCTCACGGTTTCCACGTTCGCTCGAGTCCTAACAAGCACTGCCGCGCCCGATCGACTAGGTCGCCGCCGCCGGCGCTGATCCCCGCGTATCGAGCCGCCTCGCACGCCGCCAGCAGGTCGTCTAGTTCCTTCACGATCTCCTCGGACGCGCCGTCCCGGACCAGCCGCTTGACGGCGTCAACCCGCGTCAGTCCCCCGGCCGGCAGATTCGCCTGATCCGCCACGTACCCCAGCAGGGCCTCCCCCACGTCACCGGCCGCGTCGTTCGATTGCCGCGCGTCCTTCAGCCTGGTTTCAGCCATCTTCCTTGCGCTGCGCCGCCGGGCAAACGCGACGTCCGTCCGCAACCGATCCGAGTGCCGCCGGACCATGAATCCCACCACCCAGACGAACGGGGGCAGCGCCAGCGCCGCCGCCCATCCCGGTCCGGGTGCAAAGATCTGGCTGGCAAGCACGACCTCCGCCTCCGTGTAGTTCGCCCGGATGCTATCGGCCGCCTCCGTCAACAGGGACGTCCGCCGAGGACCGCCGCCCGAAGGCATCACGATCTCGTCCGTCGATACCGATTCCGCCGCGTGGACGGTGATGGGAATCGCCTCGCTCATCGCCGTGATGAACTTGCCCTTGCCCCCGTCGCCCTCCGGATCGAAGCACACGAACGGAATCGGAGGGATCTCTGTCGTCTTGTCGTCGATGGCCCGGATTCGCTGCCGAAAGACCTTCTTGCCGCCTTCCACCTCCCCCGCGAGCTGTTCGTCCAGCACCTTGAAGTGCCGGGTCAGGGCCTCGACCTTTGCCAAAGGTGGCGCGGGAACGCGCTCAAGACGCCCCTCGCCGGCGATCTCCATGGTGAGCGTCAGAAGCTGGCCCCGGTTGACCTCCGTCCGGTCCACCTCGACTTTCCAGGTATATCGGCCGACGGCATTGTTGTAGGTGGGCGGACGCCCCTCCGTAGGGATGGGCTTGATGACCAGCTTGGGGGGCGTGGCGTGATCGACGAGTCGTCGGATGCGATTGACACTCATGTCTCCGAAGATATCGCGACTCAACGCTACCGGGTATTCCATCTGAATCGATACGGGCTCGGGCTCGTAGGGACCGGCCTCCTCGGGCCAGACCTTCTGCGAGACTTCGTAAAGGTAGTATTCCCGCTCCTGGCCCTCACTGTCCTTGCGTAGCGCGCGCCGAACCCGCACTTTGCCCTCCGCAACCTGTTTGGTGAACGGGCCGAAGCTGCTGCTGCTGCTGACACGACTCCACATCTGACGGGCATCGAGCGTAACGTTGCCCGACCGGAACGGTCGAATACAGATCTGCAGCGTTAGTTCGAACGGTTGTTCGACGTAGACCGATTCGCGACTGGCGACGAACTCCGCGATCAGGAGATCCGTCGTCTCGCCCTTGGCCACGACAATGCTGATCGGTTCGGTCGTATACGTCTTGCCGGATGCGTTAACGCGAATGGGGGGTATCGTGAATCTTCCCGGCCGCCGGGCGAGAAGCTGGTACACGTAAGTCAATGTGGTCTGTGTTGTCCGCTTGAAGTTGACAACCTGGATGGCGGTCTGCTTCTGCGGTGTGGGCGTCAGCAGCCTCACGGTGACGTCAGGCATTGGCGGCACCTTCGGTTCATCCGCGTCCTCGGCGTTGACGATCCTGACGTGAAGCAGGAGGGCCTCGCCGGGAACGACCTCGCGCGAAGAGACCTCCGCCGTGACGCTGGCGGCTTGGGCCTTCGTCGCCCACATCGATACGCCGATCAGGGCCACGAGACGTAGTGTGGTCATACCTGGATCTCTTGGAATCCGACATCGCGCACGCACTTCTCGCTCCGCCCCGCTGTTTCGGGACGTTCGCTGGCCACCACAAGGGGCAATTCCAGCGGCGATGGCGTTGTCGAGATCAGCATCCATGTCGATTCTTCACCAGTCCCGATCCACAAGGATTCTTCCGCCCGCCCGCTTCTGAGCCTGCTCCTGTCGACGCTGCCGCTCTCTGTCGCGAACCGCCTGCAGGATCCGCTGCGCCTCTTCCTTGTTGAGCTTCTGTTCTTCCGGCCTCGCAGCGCCCTTCTCCTGCTGTTGCTGCTTCTGCTTGGCGTTCTCTCCCTGCTTCTGTTGCTCTTGCTGCTTCTTGTCCTGATCGCCTTTCTGCTGTTCGGGCTGCGAGGTCGGCTGCGACTCCGGCCGGCTCGACGGTTGCGATTGCGGCTGGGAAGAGGGTTGACTCTGCGGCTGGGAAGAGGGTTGACTCTGCGGCTGTTGCTTCTTCTTTTCTTCCTCTTCCTTCTTCTTGCGCTCCTCCTCCTTCTTCTTCTTCTCGTCCTGTAGTTGCTTGATCAGCAGCCGGGCCGTCTCGATGTTCGTTCGAGCGTCCACGTCCTCGGGCGACAGCTCGAGTGCGCGACGATAACACCGGATCGCCTCCTGGGCCAGCTCGATTGCCTCGTCGTAGCTCTTGAGCTTCTCCAACGCCTGGCTGTAGGCGCAGTTCCCTAGGTTGAAGTGGGCTGCCGCTTCCAGCCTCAGGTCCCGCGTCGACAGGGCCTCCGAGAACAGCTCCTTGGCCTTGACGAAGTCTCGCTTGCGATACTGGGCCAGCCCGCGGTTGTACTGGATCTGCGGCGACTCCGGCAGCGTCACCTCCGCCTGATCGTAAGCCTTGAGGGCCTCGTCGTACTTGCCGGACAGCAGGGCGCTGTTCCCCTGGCGGACTCGGTCGCCGGCCGATGGCTCCTCGCCGGCGGACGCGCCGTGGATCAATCCGAGCATCAGGATGGCCGTCGTCACGACGCGTCTCATGCCACCCTCCTGCCGTCCGCGCCAAAGGCGACGGTCGCCGCCTGTCCCACGCGCTCGGGAAGCAGCGCCTCGACGACCAGCAGAATCAACCCCACCAGTGCGAACAGCCAGTGCCACGACTGGAGACGGTCGATCTTCCTGGCCTCGTACTCACGACGCTCCTTGTCCATCTTGGCGATGATGTCCCTGTAAATCTTGTCCAGTTCGATGCCTCGCACGCCCGCGTCCACGTAGACCCCGCCCCCCTCGGAGGTCATCTCGCGGAGAGTCTTCGGATCCATCTTCGACCGGACCTCCTGACCTTCGTACTTCAAATACGTGATCTTGCCGTCCTTTTCGACCGGGATCCGCTGGCCCTGCGCGGCGTTGCCGATGCCGATCGCACACACGCGAATGCCCCGCTTCTCATATGCCTCGCGAGCGGCCTCGACCGGGTACGACTCGTGGTCTTCGCCGTCCGTAATGACCAGGATGACCTTGTGCTTCTTGGCACGATCGTCGAAGTGCTCCGCCGCCAGACGGACCGCGTCCCCGATCAGCGTGCCGCCGAGAGGCGCGCTATACGGACCGACCTCGTCGAGCACCAGACGGTAGAAACCGTAGTCGGGAGTCAGCGAGCACTTGAGCACCGCCTTGCCCGCGAACGTGACCAGCCCGACCTGATCGCCGTCCAAGATCGCCAGCAGGTCGCGGATCGCCTGCTTCGACCGCTCCAGCCGCGATAGGCCCACGTCCTCCGCCAGCATCGAACGCGAGACGTCCAGAACGATCATGATGTCGATGCCGGACAGTCGCACGGTCTTCTCCGTCACGCCCCATCGTGGCCCCAGCGCCGCGCTGGCGATGCACAGGATCGCCGAGACCGTCAGGCCCGCCTTGATCACCTGCCGCGACGGATTGACGTTCGGCATCAGATGCCCGAACAAGTTGTCCGTCGCGAAGTGCCGCAGCGCGCGCCGCTTCTGCGCGAACCCGTACACGTACAGCCCGATCGCCGCAACGACACACCCGATCCCCGGCCACAGCCACTCCCACCGCTGGATCACCAGGTCCTCCCGCGTACCGGCATACACCCACAGAATCGCCGGTGGGGCGAAGATCCACGGCATGTGCCAGAGATGGGCTGGTCGCGGTAATCGATCCATCACGGAATCTTCCTGAAACGCGTGCTCAACAGAGCGACCTCGATCAGCAGCAGTACCATCGCCATCCAGACACGCGGCATGACGCCGGCCCAACTCCAGTCCATCGGCGCCGTCGCCAGCTCGGTCCACTCGAGATACCGTTGCTCCACCGTCTTCGTCTTCTCCAGACGATCGATCTCCTCATAGATCTGCCAGAGACTGTTTGTGTCCGTCGCCCGGAAATACTTGCCCCCCGTCAGCTCGGCTACCTTCTGGAGCGGCTCCTCATTCAGCGCGTCGTTCGTCTGAACCAGACGAACCTGTCCGTTCTCGTCTTCGCATGGATACCCGTGAGGCCTTCTCGAACCCGCCCCGATCACGTAGATCTTGTAGCCGAACGTCGCCGCCAGCTCGGCGGCCTTGGCGGGATCCATGCTCTCCGGGACCGTCTGGTTCCCGTCGGTCAGAAGGATGATGATCTTGCTCTTGGCCTTGGTGTCCTTGCCCGCCCTGTCGGCTTGGCCACGCGTCCGAGCGAACTGGTTGAGCCGTTCGACCGCCACCGCGATGGCGTCCCCGATGGCCGTGCCGTCCTCGTCGCTCGTATGAACCGGCTGCATCTGGCTGCCGAAGAACCCCCCGCGACGGAAGATCACCTTGATCGCCTCGGTCTCGTCGAGCACCCGCAGAAGATTCGCGTGGTCCAGCGTCAGCGGGACCTTGCTGTCGGCGTAGCGGGCGAAGGTGATCAGCCCGATCAAATCATCCTTACGCCCCGACAGGCCCCGATCGCCCCGGATGAACTCACGCATCACGTTCTTCGCCGCGGTGATCCGGTCCGTTTGCTTGCCTTCCCATGAGAAGTCCAGTGACCGCATGGACGACGATACGTCCAGAACCATCTGGATGGCGATGCCCTCTGCGCTGATCCGCTGATGCTCGTTGCCCTTCTGTGGGCGAGCGATCGCCAGGACGAGGACGAGCATCGCCAGCCACCGCAGCCCCGGGATCATACGCCGCGCCCGCGTCGCCCACGTCGAGCCTTGCTGCAACAGAACGTCGACCGTCGAGAAACGAATGCCCGAACTCGCGGGACGCCAACGCCGGCGCAGCAGGAGGACGACCGCCAGAACGGCCAGCCCGACCCACAGAGCCATGTCCCACTGAAACCTCATGCCGCCGACTCCTGCATCTCTTCCTCATCCGCTGCCGGCACGATGGCCTTGCCGCGATCCGTCGTCTGGACGATGAAGTCACGGGCCGTCGCGAACACCTGCTCCACCTCCTCGCTCCCAGGGAGGTATCGCGCATACTTGACCAGGTCGCACGCGGCCATGAATCGTTTGAGAAGCTCCTTGTGGCCGGGCGAGAGGTGGTCGCTGTCCCGTAGCGCCGCCAGGAACTCCTCGGTCGTCATCTCCGGAGCCGTTAGGCCGAAGCGATGCTCGATGTACTGGCGGATGATGCCGTTCAGCCGATAGTAGAACTCCTGCACCCGACCTTTGCCGAGCAGGTCTTCATCGACGAGCCTCTGCAGCTCGGCCATGGCCCACTCGTGAGGCGGAACCTCGACAAACCGGGGGCCGCGCCTTCGACGTCGCCGAACCAGCCAGACGACCAGGACGATTAACACGATCGCCGCCGCGCCGCCCCCCAGCGCCCACCAGTACCACCGGCTCGGCGGCGTCGGCAGATCCACCGGACCCTTGACGTCCCTGAACTTCTGCGGATCGAACTGGCCCTCGAGCAGCGACGTCACCTCCAGCTCGAACGCGTCGGCCGTCACTTGGTTGTGAAGACCCGGCTGGCTCGTGGCCGTCGTCGTGGGGTGCGCTCGTTGCAGGGCCTCCTTCCGACGATCGACGAACTTCGCGGTGATCGGGTCCACCTTGTACTTGCCGGATAGATCGCAGTCGATCTCGTATTGCTGCGTCCAACGCCGCTTGCCGCCCTCGATCGGTCGGGCCGACGTCTCGTGGAAATCCCGGATCGCGAACGCCCCCAGCGATTCCCCGAAGTGCGGCATCTCCACGTCCACGCCGTCCTCGGCCTCAACCGTGATCGTGACCTTGAATCGTTCGGCGATCGTGGCCGTGCTTCGATCCGTCTGCACCGTCAGCTTCACCGGCCCCCTCAAGGCGGTCCGAGTGATACCCGTATCCTTGACCTTCGCGGTCTCGGCGGACTGTTCCTTCTTGCACCCGGACGCGACGATCGCTCCCGCGCGGGACAGGATCACAACCAAGATGACCCCACGCCGTAACCGCATCTACTTGCCGTCCTTCTCGCCCGACGCACTTACCGGACCGGGCTGACTCGTCGCGGGGCGGGCTGCCCCCGGCGCGAGCGCCTCGGGGTAGAACTTCACCTTCGCCTCGTCGAACAGCCCCTTGATGTACTGCTCCGTGATCTCCCGAGTTCGGGACCGCTGCGTATCCGCCCGTACCCGATCGGCCGCCTCGTCCAACGTGAGCTGTCGTGTCTCTGTCCGCGTCAGAACCTTGACGACGTGGAACCCGCCGGCTCCCTTGTAAGGCTTGTCCAGTACGGTATCCGGCCGGGCCTTGAAGATGGCCTCGTGTAGCGCCTTGTCCTCGCCGATGCCCGGCACGCGCGCCGTCGGCTCGCTTGCCGGCTGATCGATCACCCCGCCCTTGTCCTTGCTCGCCGCATCAACCGAGAGCGTCTTGGCCAGGTCCTCGAACTTCGCGCCGGCCTTGAGCTTCTTGATGACCTCCGCCGCCTCGGCCTCGGTCTTGCACGCGATATGGGCGAGTTGCGCCCGTCCCGGTTCGACGTACCGCGCCTTGTTGGCCTCGTAAAACCGCTTGCAGTCGTCGATCGTCACCGTCGCTCGCCGTCCGATCTCGTCCGAAAGGAGCTTGTTGGCCAGCAGCATGTCGGACATCTCGACCAGTCGCTTCCGGAACGCCGGCGCCTTGTCCAGGCCCTGCCCTCGGGCCTCACGCGCCAACACCTTGACCGACACCAGCTCCTGAAGCTTCTGCGTCTTGGCCTGCTGGCTGGCGAACTGTTTCATGATCTCCTGGCGGTACGCGTCCTTCTGCTCGTCCGGAAGACCGGGCATGGCCTTGAGCGCCAGATCCACCTCCTGCTGGATCATCCGATCGAAGTCCGCCGCGGTGATCTTCTCCGGCCCGATCTCGGCGACCACCTGCTGTCCCGCCAGCCGCCCCGGCTTCTCGTCGCTGACCGCCGTCCGCTCGACCAGGTCACGCTCCAGGTCGCCGTATTGCCCGAGACGCGTGAAGCAGTCGCGGACGCGGACGTTGATCTCATGCTGAAGGTCGCCCCTCGCCTCGCCAAGCAGCGCCTCGGCCTGGTAGAGGTCCGCGATGGCCTGTTCGAATCGCTCCGCCGACTGACGGAGCTTGCCGATCCGGTAGTGGATCGCCGCCTGGTCGCTCGCCGCGAGGTCCGCGATCTCGACGTACCGCGACCACGCCTCGGCCGCCGCCTCGTGAAGGTTCCGGTCTTCGAGCCGCATGGCCAGGGCCTTCTGCTGATCCGCCGGCCAGCCACCGGAAGTCCGCGCCTGAACCTCCGGCTTGGACGCGTTGCGCGCCAGCAACGCAACGACCACCCCGAACAGAACCAACGTCCAAACTGCAAAGAACGTCGTCCGCCGCGTGAAGATCGGCTGCCTGCTCACGGCCCGCTGCGGCAGTTCCAGCTTCGGCTTACTCTCCAAGACCACGCCTCCAGAGCGCAAGTGTTTCGACGTTTCCCCGCGCTAGAGCCTCGCCTCCCGTGCCCGGAAGAACCTCGCCAGCGGTTCCACGAACGACTCGCCCGTCGTTACCTCCACCGTCTCGACGTCCATCGACCGGAACGTTCGTCGCCGCTGATCAGCGTCATGACTGGCGCGGCCCGCGTACGAGGTCCTCAGCTTCAGGCTGCTCGTGTCCACCACGACCGTCTGGCCCGTCTCCGCGTCCGTCAGCTCGATGAATCGCACGTTGGGCAGGTCCCGCTCGCGCGGGTCGACGATCGTAATCGGAATCAGGTCGTGCCGCCTGCGAGCCACGCGAAGCGAGGCCTCGTATCCGCTGGCCTGAAAGTCGCTCACCACGAAGACGACCGACCTGCGAGTCGTCACGCGGTTCAGGTGCTCGATGGCCGCCGCGATGTCGGTGCCGGTCCCCTCGGGCTCGTGGTAGAGCAGCTCGCGGATGACGCGCAGCACGTGCCGAGTGCCCTTCTTGGCCGGCACGAACCGCTCGGTCCGATCGGTAAAGCAGATCAGCCCGACCTTGTCGTTGTTCCGGATCGCGCTGAAGGCCAGCGTCGCGCAGACCTCCGCGGCCAGCTCCCGCTTGAGCTGCCCCGCCGTCCCGAACAGGTGCGATCGGCTCATGTCCACCAGCAGCATGACGGTCAGTTCCCGTTCCTCGCGGAAGACCTTCACGAACGGCTGACCGCTGCGGGCCGTCACGTTCCAGTCGATCGTTCGAACGTCGTCGCCGATCTGGTACTGTCGAACCTCCTCGAACTCCATCCCCCGACCCTTGAACGCGGAGTGATACTGACCCGCGAACACGTCGTTGACCATATGCGACGTGCGAATCTCAATCTGCCGAACCTTCTTCAACAGCTCCTTAGGGATCACGGCAAGGCTCCCCTTGCGAAACCTCGAGAAGTCGAAACGTCGAAACGGCGAAACGAAGCGATCGCGGCGCCCTCGCCAACCATGCTGCGCCGTTCTGTCTGTCTTGGAGAGAACATCATCCGCCTGCCTTGGACCCTTCTTGGACGTTTCGACTTCTCCGTTAGGGAACCGGCACATGGTCAAGAATCGTCCGCACCACGTCCTCGCTCGTCTTCTCCTCCGCCTCCGCCTCGTACGTCACGATGACCCGGTGACGCAGAACGTCCATCGCCATGTTCTTGACGTCTTGCGGCGTTACGTAACCCCGCCCCTCCAGGAATGCCGACGCCTTGGCCGTCAACGTCAGGTAGATCGTGGCCCGGGGCGACGCGCCGTATTGGATCCAGTCCGCGATCTCCAGCTTGTGCGCCCGCGGATCCCGCGTCGCCTGAATCAGGTCGACCACGTAGTCCTTGATCTTGTCGTCGATGTAGATCTCGTCCACGACGTCCCGGGCGGCCTGCAGATCGTCCGGCGTCATCACCGCGTCGATCGTCGTCTTCGGCTTCGTCTCGGCCATGCGGTCCAGAATCCTCCGCTCCTCGGCCTTGCTGGGGTACCTGACGATCAGCTTGAGCATGAACCGATCGACCTGGGCCTCCGGCAGCGGATAGGTCCCTTCCTGCTCGATCGGGTTCTGCGTCGCCAGCACCAGGAACGGCTCGTCCAGCTTGAACGTCTTCTCGCCGATCGTCACCTGACGCTCCTGCATCGCCTCGAGCAGGGCGCTCTGCACCTTGGCCGGGGCGCGGTTGATCTCGTCCGCCAGGATGATGTTGCTGAAGATCGGGCCCTTCTTGACCGTGAACTCCCCCGTCTGCGGTTGGTAGACCAACGTTCCGATGAGGTCCGCGGGCAGGAGGTCCGGCGTGAACTGGAGCCGCTGGAACCCGGTATGGATCCCTCGGGCCAGACACGACACCGCCGTCGTCTTGGCCAGCCCCGGCACGCCTTCGAGCAGGATGTGCCCGTTGGCCAACAGACCGACCAGCATCTTTCGGATCATGTCCTCCTGGCCTACGATCACCCGTCCGATCTGCTCCGTGAGACGACGGAAGGGCTCGCTCGTCGCGGCGACCCGCTCCCCGATCTGCTTGACGTCCATCTGTGTTGCACTCATGCCTGCTTGCTCCCTGCGCCCGAGCCTCCAAACGCGGTATCCGCCGCGCCGAGTCGTTCGGCCCGATCCCGGTTTACAGTACGTGTAGACGTAGGCGGCTGGGCAATCCGCTCAGAAACTCGATTGCACGGCCGCAAATGGCGACGCTGGCTGGGTCCGCCGGGCCCCGTGGTGACCCCGCGGGGGGGCGCCGCCTGATCAGCATCCTTATGGTATCAGTACTTATACACCACACGAGGGGTTCGGCCAAATCGTTGGTTGCTACTGAGGATGCTGGGACTCGTCAATATTGGGAACCAGTCACGAGGCCCGCTTGGCCTTCGCCTCTGCCACCAACTGCTTCTTGAGAACCTTGCCGGTGGGCCCCTTGGGCAGGGCCTCGCGGAACTCCACGATCCGCGGATACTTGTACGCCGCCAAGTGCTCCTTGCAGTGCGCGACGATGTCGTCCGCGCTCAGCCGGGTGCCGGGCCTACCGACGACGATCGCCATCACCTCTTCCCCGAAGTACTCGTCCGGAACCCCGATCACCGCGACCTCCTGGATGTCGGGATGCTCGAAAATAACGCGCTCCACCTCGGCCGGGTAGACGTTGAAGCCCCCGCGGAGAACCATCTCCTTCTTCCGGTCGATGACAAACACGTTCCCCTCGGCGTCGATCTTGCCGATATCGCCCGTGCGGAACCACCCGTCGATGAACGCCTCCGCCGTCGCCTCCGGCTTCTTGTAGTAACCCTTCATCACGCAGTGGCCGCGCACGACGATCTCCCCCTCCGTGCCCCGCTCGACGAATTGCCCGTTCTCGTCGACGACCCTCATCTCCACCCCCCAAATCGGCCTCCCGCTCGAGTTCGGCAAGATCGGGGCGCTGAGCTGGCTGAAGCAGCACACCGGCGACGTCTCGGTCAATCCGAAGCCCTGCAGGACCGTCAGACCGAACTTCGCCTTCATCTGCTCGTGGATCGCCCAAGGCAGCGGCGCGCCGCCCGACATCGTCGCCCGCAGGCTCGACAGGTCGTACTGGTTGTTGGCGTCCATGGCCAGCCACGACATGTACATCGTCGGCACGCCCGCGAAGATCGTGATCTTGTGCTTCTCAATGGCCTCCATCGCCGCGCAGGCGTCCCATCGAGGCAGGTAGCAGATTGCCCCGCCGTACATCAGGGCCGAATTCTGCATGCACGTCTGGCCGAAGCTGTGAAACAGCGGCAGGGCCGCCAGCGTCACGTTGCCCGGCCCGAGAAGCTCCATCTTCTCGGGGTAGCTGCTCTGCAGCCACAGCGGCATGTACTGCGCATTGCTGTAGAGGTTGAAGTGTGTCAGCTCCACGCCTTTGCTCCGCCCCGTCGTGCCGGATGTGTAAATGATCACGGCCGTATCGTCGGGCGTGGTCGGCGCCAAGTCCTCCCAGGGCTCCGTCGCAAGCACCTGATTGGTAAGATCCTCGGCGTCCCCGCCGCCGACCATCAGCAGTCCCTTGCACGAGTCCGCCGCGTTGAAGCCGGCCGTCGCCGCCGGGGCGAAGTCGTGCCAGGCGATCAGCATCTTCGCGTCGCTATCCTCGAGATAGTAGCTCACCTCGTCACCGGCGCTCAGCACGTTCAGCGTGACCGCGACCGCCCCAAGACGCAGGATCCCGAAGTAGGCGATCGTGAACTGCGGTACGTTCGGCAGAAGGATGGCCACCTTGTCGCCACGCGCGATCCCCTTGGCCTTCAGCAGAGCGGCCATCCGTTTCGATGCGCGCTGGAGCTGTTCGTGAGTGATTCGGAAATCATCGATGATCAAGGCGGTCTGTTCAGGAAATGCCTGACCCGATTGATCCAGCATGAATGCGAGATTGAGGCTCATGGCTTCCTTTCAGCTTGCGGGCTCGACGAACTTCTGGCCAGGAAGACGGGCAACGACTACGATCGGGCCCATCATAGTGGGTGTTGTCGCCCGGCGACAAGGCTTCTGTTCGTCAGACTGTGGATCGAGCCCCGCGACGGACCGGAGGACGAGGTTACGCTGGCGTTCGTGCCCAAACCGTTACCAGCATCCGCTATGACGAAAAAAACGCGCGCCTGACCTGCTACGAATCCAGCCCGAAAGGACCTTCGCACAAGCACGCGATCGTCCCGATCCCCTGGCTGTATTGCGGGTAACCCCCGCGCGGACGATTGGGCTATGTGGGAAACCCTCGTTCCGGGTAGAATGCCTGCATGCCATCGCGACTCCTGCCTGGCCGTCGACGCGGTCGATGCGAGCGACCCACGAGCCCCAGCCCTATGCCGCCGTCAACATCGACCAGGCCCTGTTCAACATCCGCTCCACGCGGCAGAAACGACACGTCTCCACCGTCGCCTTCGATCGAGCACACGGCCTGCTCTACGTCCTCGAATACCGGGCCGACGGGGACAAGCCCCTCGTGCACGTCTGGCACGTCCAGACATAACGCCCTGTTTGCTCGAGAGAGAACTCCCGCCGAGGGTGGCATGGGTCCGCCGCGGCAGGTCGTTGTGTATGGGGCAACCACTGACTGA
This sequence comes from Phycisphaerae bacterium, assembly GCA_016927755.1. Lineage (GTDB taxonomy): Bacteria > Planctomycetota > Phycisphaerae > UBA1845 > JAFGLZ01 > JAFGLZ01. The sequence continues at coordinate 10,905 of JAFGLZ010000139.1, read as the reverse complement.
TCGAAAGGGTCAACATCTGCTCGGAACGACTTCTGGCGGACCCGTGCTTCGCCGAGTCAACACGTCCCCCACTCTCCTTGACGCATGCGGATAGGTCTGCGTTGAGGCACCAAGCTACTTGCGGGAATGTTTGGGCGGATCGTCAAGAATGGGTGGCCCATCGCTTCAGCGGTGGGGGACACGAATTCGGGCCGGGATTCATGTCCCCGATCCGCCGCGGACGGAAAGCCATGGAGTATCCATCGAAGGTCTTCGAGGACCACGCTGTTCATCTACTGTTGCAGGCCGCTTAGCGGGTACGAGCACCTACCGGGCGGCCTGCTCAGACGCCACGATCGCCGCGCCGATGGCCCCCGCGAGTTGAGGGTCCGGCGCCGCCTCGATCGGCTCGTTCAACTCGGCCGACAGCGCGGCCATCGCCGCGGTGTTTCGAGCCACGCCCCCGGTTGCCGCGATGGGCGTCGTCACACCCACGCGCTTCACGAGCGACGCCACCCGGTTGGCGATCGAGCGATGGATCGCCGCGACGATGTCCGGCAGGGCCTCGCCGCGGGCTACCAGACCTACCACCTCGCTCTCGGCAAACACCGTGCACGTTGTCGAGATGGGGATCTCCTTCGTGCTCGCACGGGCCTGATCGCCGAACGACTCGATCGGCACGTTGAGCGCCCGAGACATCACCTCCAGAAACCGGCCCGTGCCGGCCGCGCACTTGTCGTTCATCGCGAAATCCAGGACGCGCCCCGTCTCCGATACGCTGATCACCTTGCTGTCCTGCCCCCCGATATCCACGATCGTTCGCGCGTCGGGCATCAGAAACCGGGCCCCGCGGGCGTGGCACGTGATCTCGCTCACCTCGCGGTCGGCCTCGTCGAAGTAGAGCCGCCCGTAGCCCGTCGCGACCGTCACGGCGATCCGCTCCTTCGTCACTCCCGCAACGGACAGGAGTTGGCTCACGAGTCCCCTCGCCGACTCCTTCGCGTTGTGTCCTGTCGCCGCGACCTCGCTGCCGATCACCTCGACACCGTTGGCCAGCAGCGCCGCCTTGATCGCGGTCGAGCCGAGATCCACCCCTAACGTCAGTGTCGCTTCGGAAAGGTTCATGCCGCCGGCTCGAGCGTTTCTAGGAAGGCGTCCAGTCGCGCGCGGACCTGTTCTCGCGAGTAGCTCCGCGAGTCCGTCATGTCCGCCTCGATGAGCAGGCACGGCAGGCCCAACTCCTGGCGGATCCATCGCTGGATGTCGAGTTGACCGAAGGAATAGGGTTTGCAGCTCCGATTCGAGTGCATGACGACCCCGTCGACCTTGAATCGCTTGGCCAGCGCCGCCGTCTGTGCGTATCGCTGCCGGACGCCGACGTTCAGAAAGATCGACGTGTATGCCTCCGCCAGACTGTCCAGTGATCGCTCCTTGTCGAACTGGTCCATCGTCCACGCGTTCGTGTACGTGTCCGCCACCAAGCACGCGCCGTGCTCGGCGAGCTGCTTGAACAGGCGGCTGATCTCGTACCAGATGGGGATGTTGTCCCACAGCAGCCGGATCCGCTCCTGGGGCACGGCGCCGAATCCCCGCTCCACCCGCTCGGCGATCTCCGCCTCCAGATGCCGGTAGTATCGAGTCGCCCACCGCGTGCCGCGGAGCGTGACGATCGGGAACATGTGCCCGAACGCGTCGAAGCACGAGATCGGAGACGGGCGATGCTCGCAGTAGCCCAGGATCCGCCGCCAGGCCTGGATGCACTCCAGCGACAGCTCCAGCCGATGCCCGAGCCGCCGCTCGCTGAACGATTTCCGCGTGACGTTCTCGATCGCGACGATCAGCTCGTCGAACTGCGGCCGGACGTACCGCCGAACGTGCTCCCGCAATTCACCGTCGTGCAGGAACGGCGTGTCGATCACCACCAGCGGGACGTTGAAGTGCCGCGCCAGGACCTCGTACCACTTGGTCACCGTCCCGCAGATGTTGTTGCAGCACACCAGAAGGTCCGGCCTCGGCAGCCCCCCGATCGGGCCGATCCCCTCGACGGCGCAGGCGATGTCGCACCTCGCGTAGCTGCACACGTCGCGGCTGAATCCCATCGCCTCCGCGCGCTCGCTCAGCTTCGGTCCCTGCCGCGCCGCCCCGCACAAGGCGCCGTGGTTCTCCGGATACACCGGAATGATCCCCGCCGCGTACAGCGGCTCCACTGGCCCCCCGCTCGTAATCCACGCGATCTTCTTCCCCATGCGCGGCATCAGCTTCGCGTACGTGTAGTACCAGCGCATCAGCCGGTGCAGCCGAACCGACGACTTCAGGCGAATGTATCGCGGGGACTTGCTCTCGCGATCGGTCACGGACTCTTCGGCCACGCTCATCCCGGTCTCTCCGTGGTAGCCCTGTCCGCCAGCATCTCCAGGAACGCCTGAAGCCGCGTGCGGAGCTGCCCGACCGACCCCCCCGGCGTCTCCACCTCGATCAGCAGGCTCGAAAGGCCCGCCTCGTCCAGCGCCTTCTTGACCGCCGGGTAGTCGAACGCGTGTGGCTCGCAGAACTTCAGCCGATAGACCACCACCCCATCTGCCTTGGCTCGACGAGCCGTCTCGACCAGTCGAACGCCTGGCACGTCCGGCGGGCGATGCTTCGCCGGACAGATCGGTCGGCTCAGTAGACGGTCCGCGATCGCCTCCACCGCGCCGGCCTGTGTCTCAGACGCGTTCCACGCCGCGCGTCCGCCCGTGCAGAGATCATCCGCCACCCAACAGGCGCCCAATTCATCGATCAACTGGGGCAGCGCCGGCGCGTACATCGGTCCGCCGGCCACGACCAGGCGAGGGCCCTTGCTCCCGACCGGGTGGGGGGGGGCCAGCACACTCTCAATGAGACAGACGTATTCGTCAGGCGGCATGATCCAGCGGGCCATGATCGCATCGTAGTACTGTCCCGCCGTCAGCAGGGGGGTGGGGCCGCGCTGCGCCTCCTGAAGGTCGGCAAGCACCCCGCGAGCCCGACGGCAAGCGGCAACCGCCTCTTGCAACGCCGCGGCGCTGATCGTCTTGTTCAGTCGTTCGCCCAGCCCGGCGATCAGCCGCTCGATCTCTACCGTCACGTAGTCACGCGCCGCCGGATGATCGGTTCGCACGGGCATCATGAAGATCTCGGCGAATCCGCCCTCCACGTTGGCCGACCAGATGTCGGCAAGGCACTGCATCGTGTCGCAGGTGTTCGAGAAGACCACCCCGTCCAGAAACTCGCCCTGCCCGCCCAGGCCAAGCTCCAGCGTGCCTCGCGCCAGGCAACAGGCGTACGCCTGAAGGCACGCGTCGGCCCGCCCGAACTCGCTCGGCACTTGAAGAATGCGAAACGAAAGGCATCCCGCCGCGATGATGACCTCCTCGGGAACGTAGCTGCACAGCGTGCCGATCACGGCTTGACCCGTCCGCTCCTTCCAGGAACGAGCGTACTGGGCCGGGGCCTCGACGAAGGTGTGGAGCGCCTCTAACGCGGCATCGCGATCTGAAGTGGACGCGGAACCCATTCAAATCCGACTGTAGCGTCCGACCCCTTCCGGGTCAATCAGAGCCATCCGCTCGCCACGTGCTGGTCGCGTTGCTTGTGGATGAGGTGCCGCTGGGTTGCGTGGCTTCGCCACGTAAGCGTCTGATCCGTTCTTCCATCTGCTCGCGGAGGTCGTCCCTCATCCGGGTGAGATCGCGGGCCATCAGCCGGACCGTCCGCGTGGCCGCCCTGTCCAGTTTCCCCGCGTTCGCCTGCCGGATCCGTTCGTTGGCGATCTCCGTCGCCCGGGCAAGGTAGGTCTTGGCTTCGAGCAACCGGTGCTGGCGCAGGGCGATCCGCGCAGCGCTCGCCAAATAGACCACGTCGTTCGGTTCAAGATTGACGGCCTCCACGATCAACCCCCACCCCTCCAGCGGGCTGTACAGATTCCCCCCGACCTCGGGCCGTGTGACGATCTCCGCCACGCATCGCTTCGCTTCAGCGTTCTTGGGGTCTATCTCCAGGACCCGCCGGAAGCTCCCAATCGCTGCATCCAGATTCCCCATCTCCAAGTGAGCGCGCCCCATCATCTGCAAGGGCGAGATAAGGTGTTCGCTCCGAGACGTCGTGCTCGCCACCAGGGGCTTCAGCACGTCAACCGCATCCTGCCACCGCGACTGGCACAGGTAACAGTAGCCCAGCTTCGTGCGACCCATGACGTAGCTGTCCGCGATCTCCACCGCGCGGCGAAGATGCTCAATGCCCTTGTCCATCTCCCCGTGGCTGGCATACCAGCTTCCCATGTTGAACTGGCATCGGGCTGAGTCCGGCTGTTTGGCCAACCCGTCCCTGTACAGCGATTCGTCGTTACGCCAAATGGCGTTCCGACGGACGGTCAAGACGCCGTACGCCCCCAAGCCGATCACCGTCGCCACCGTCAGACAGGCGGCAAGAAGCTGGAACCCCGCCGAACCCCGTTTCCGGCACCGCTCGACCGCCCCCGACACAACCACCCCCCAAACCATCGCAACGGCAATCGAAGGCAGATACATCAGCCGCTCGGCCAGGAACGTCCCGATGAGCACCACGACGTTCGCGACGGGGGCGTACGCCACGAGAAACCAGCACACCCCCAGAGCCGTCTCCCCTCTACGACGCAGCGACACCACGGCGGTCACCAGAACGCCGGCAAGGCAGACCGCCCCCATCAGGACCGCCGGCGTGATCGATCGCGCCACCGGAATCGCGTCATAGCTGTAATCACAGCAGAGCGGATGTCCGATCAACAACAGTTGAGCGTACTTCCCAAGGAGCACGAACCCCGTCAGGGCACGAACCCACAGCGGGTCCCTCCCCAGGGGGTTGTCGACCAGTGGGAACGTGATGCCCTCGCCAAAGAGCGTCCCGATGGCGTACTGCCGCATCGAAAACACGATCAGCACCGCGAAGATCATCCCCGCGTAACGCCAAATGAACCGGCTCGTGAAGTAATTGCCCCAGCCGATCGGCCGAGTAGGTTCCCGATACCGCCGCCACGCGTCGAACGCCACGACCATCCCGATCAGCACGATGGCGCTCTCCTTGCACAGCATTGCCGTCCAAGTCAGCGCCACGATGAGAACGTATCGCCACGTAACCCCTCGGCCTCCTCGAGCGGCGTCGCCCACGTAAAGCGCCAACGCCACGACCACCGCCAGCGCCGCAAGCAGCTCGGATCGCCCCACGATCGGCACGACGGCCTCCACGTGAATCGGATGCACCGCGTACACCAGACCCGCCACCAGGGCTGTCCAGAAACGACCGAAGACCAGCAGCGTCAGCCGATAGACCCCGATGCACACCAGGGCGTGCAGCAGCAGGTTGACCACTCGATACCCCGGCGCGCTGAGCCCCGTCACCGCGTGGTTGACCGCCAAGCTCAGCAGTGTGATCGGTCGATAGAGCGGCCGCTTCGTGATGGTCCAATAGCCCTGACTGAACAGCTTGTCGATTCGCGACAGACCGTGACTCCGCGTGTCCTGAACGACGACGGTGTGGTCGTCATAGACGAACTCGTTCGGGATGCTGTTGGCGTAGATGCCGAATGCCAGGAGGGCCAACACGATCGCGGCTACCGCGTCGCGCCGCGTCCAGGGAGCGGTGGTGAGAGCTGGATGGGTGTCTGTCTGCATCAAGTCGAACCGTCTTGAGAGTCTGCAAGCATCATAGACGCCAGGATTTCGAGATCAAGCAGTCGCGTATCACCGCCCGACTCACTCTGACTCGCTCCGACTCGCCGAGTCGCCGCTCGAGCCACCCCGGAGATCTCTGCCCGATAACGCGGGCTGGTCAGCCGGCGAGCCCCCGTGGTAACATCCTTCTAGGAGGCACGGTGGCATCATGCCAACCATCGGACAGCTCATCTTGTTGGCGATCGGGTTGGTCGGCTACGGCATCGCGACGGTGACCGCCGTACGCCGGTTTCGCCGACCCGCCGAATCAGCCGGTAGCCTGACCGGCCCATTGGTCCTTGGGCTCATCGCCGGGGCCGGGTTGATCGCATGGCGCGTCGCCGGAGCCGGGACGCTCTTGGCCGTCAACGGTTTCGACGCGATGGTCCTCATCGCCTGGTTGATCGGCCTGGAAGTCTTTATCGTCCGCGGCGCGGGACGACTGAAAGGCGTCGACGTCTTCCTCCTGCCCGTGGCGACCCTGCTCCAGCTCGCATCCTTACTGATGATCCGCCTCGCCGGCAGCGGCGCCAGCCACATGCACCAGTGGCACATCATCGGCCACGCCATGGTCATCACCCTCTCGGGAGCCTTCTTCGTGGCAAGCGGCGTGGCCGGCGCCATCTATCTGATCGTCCATCGCGCCATGCGAACCAAGCAAGAGTTGAGCATCCTGGGCCGCCTGCCGCCGCTCGAGTCGCTGGAGCGATTCGGGCGAGTGATGGTCGCCTTCGGATTCCCCCTGCTCACCTTCGGAATTCTCACGGGCGTTTGCGGTATCGCTCACGTGCCCGCGCCCAATCGTTCCAGAGAGATGATGATGGCCAGCGGCACCGTCCTTCTCTGGGCCGCTTACGGAATCGCGATGCTGGTCGTCTGGCTCAGACCGCGCCTCCGCGGGCCTCGCGCCGCGGCCCTGGCCACGGGCGCCGCTGCCCTGACGGTGCTGAACTTCGTCGCGTATTTACTCATGCGATCCCAGGTATGAGACCGATCGTCGTCGGATGCAATCACAAGACCGCCCCGCTTGAGCTGCGGGAGAAGCTCACCCTGGACGAACCCCGGGCTCGCCAGGCGATGGACGCCCTGCGCCGAGACTACGACGGCTGCGAGGTCGTTGTCCTGTCGACCTGCAACCGCAGCGAGTTCTACGTCGCTCGACCCACCCACGCCAGGCCTCGCGAGGACGACATGGTCCGATTCCTGGCGGGACTCTGCTCGGCCGCGCCCGACGACCTTGTCGAGCACCTCTACGTCCACGACGGAAGAAACGCCGTGGACCACCTCTTCCGGGTCGCCTCCTCCCTCGACTCGATGGTCGTCGGCGAGACCCAGATCCTCAACCAGGTCAAGCAGGCCCTCGCCGCCGCCGAAGCCGGCGGGGCCGTGGGCAAGGCCCTGAAATCTGTCTTCCAGTGGGCCCTCCACGTGGCCAAGGAGGTCCACACCGAGACCCAGATATCCAGCGGTCAGGTGAGTGTCGGCAGCGTCGCGGTTCGCTTTGCCCGACAGATCTTCTCCCGCTTCGACGATAAGACCGTCCTGATGATCGGTGCCGGCGAGATGGGCAAGCTGACCCTCCAGCACGTATTGGAGACCGGGCCCAAACGCGTCCTCGTGGCCAACCGGACCCCCGAGCGGGCCCAGCGCGTCGCGCCGCGATACCAAGCCGAGCCGGCCGGATTCGACCGCCTCAGCGAGTTCCTTGCCCGGGCGGACGTCGTCATCAGCAGCACCGGCGCATCCGAGCCCGTGCTGACCGTACCCCTCCTGGAGCCGGTCCTCCCCGCGCGGAGCTATCGACCCCTCGTCATCATCGACATCGCCGTGCCTCGTGACGTCGAGCCCGCCGTCGCGGAGCTGGACAACGTCTACCTCTACAACATCGACGACCTGCAGACCGTCGTGGACGCCAGCGTCGAGGATCGGCAGGCCCAACTCCTCGATGTCGATCGCATCATCGCCGAGCACGTCGACGAATTCGTCGCCTGGCGCGATTCCCGCTCCGTCGGACCCGTGCTCGATGCCCTCCGAGGTCACATCGACGAGATCCTCGCCGCCGAGGCCGACTGGGCCAAGCCGAAGCTGACCGGCCATCCCGAGCGCGACGCGGAGATCCTCGACCAGCTCCTGCACCGCGTCATCGGCAAACTCATGCACCGACCTAGCCGGACGCTCAGGCAGAAGGCCACCGACGGCAGCGTCGAGGTCTACATCGAGACGCTGCGACGCCTGTTCGACCTTCCGGAGATAGAAGAGGTCGGGGACGAAGCCCCCAAAGACTGAGTCATCACGCATCGAGTATCGCTACGCTTCCTGCGTCGACCCATCGGCTAGGCCCTTCGCCATCGCCGTTGCCTCCGCCTTGGTCGTGACGCCCCCCTCGAGTTGTGCGCGATAGACTCGGTCGAGGACCGTGCTGAAGAGAGGTCCGGGCGATAATCCCATCGCGATCAGATCGTCCCCGTCAATCAAGGGCTCCGGGGCGATCTCGTCCCGCGACACCTCGCTCGCCCGTTCGACGATTCGTCGGTAGGCTTCCGTCGATCGCCCTGTCGCCTCGAGCCAGGCCCCCGTTAGCGTCTCCAGGTTGCCGAAGTCCGGGCTCTGCATCAGCAGCTTCAGATCCGCCAGGCCCAACGCCTGAGCGTCGGTCAGCGCCTCGATCCGCTCGACGAGCCAGACGACGCGCTTCCGAACGTCGTTGCTGCACGTCAATTCCCGGCAGACGCTGTTGACCTCTTGCCTGGGCCAGTGGATGAGCAGGCACGCCAGCGGCAATACGAAGCCCGTTCGCTTGGGCAGCTTCTCCAGCATCGCCGCCGACAAGTCGATACGCTCCCCCGTCCACTCAGATCCCGGCCACAAGTGGTCCAGCAGACCGACGTCGGCCAACAGTCTGACCGCCGCGGCGCGGTGAGCGTCCTTCAGGATCTTCTCGAGCTCCTCTCGGATCCGTTCCGCGCTGACGCGCGTGATCATGGCGGCGTGCTCTCTGATGGCTTCACGGGTCTCCGGCTCGATCGTATACTCGAATCTCCCCGCGAAGCGGACCGCGCGGATCAGGCGAAGATGATCCTCAGCGAACCGCTGTGGTGCCGGACCGATCGTCCGGATGATCCCCGCGCGGAGATCCCTCTGGCCGCCAACGTAGTCGATCACCTCCTCGGCGAGGGGGTCAAGGAACATGCCGTTGATCGTGAAGTCGCGCCGCGCCGCATCCGACTCCGGATCCGAGAACGTCACGCTGACGGGGTGCCGCCCGTCCTCGTAGCTGTGGTCCGATCGGAATGTCGCCACCTCCACCCAGATGCGGCGTTCCTTCACCAAGACCACCCCGAACTGCGCCCCGACCTGTCGCGTTCGTTGGAATAGCTCGACGACGCGCTGTGGCACCGCGTCCGTCGCCACGTCGTAATCCTTCGGATCGAGTCCGAGCAGCATGTCGCGAACGCATCCGCCCGCAAGCAACGCAACGTGTCCGTTGTCGCGCAGACGACGGATGATATCGATGGCGGCTTGTCGAAACTCTGCATGTCGTCGGGGCATCGCAAGACCGATTGTCCTGCAAACCCGAGCCGACGCCAAGAGGCAGGAGGGTGAAAGCCGTCGAGGGCGCCGTCCGTCAGGATGCACCGATCCCCCATCCCTGCGCCCGCACGCAAGCTCGTCACCACCGAGGAGGGAGATCTGAAACGGCAATGGGAATGTCGTTAAGGAATCACACCTGAATCTGCGGCCAGCGGGACAACCGGGTCTGATACACCCGGTCGCCGATCCGTACGAACGACGGTGGCCCGCCGTAGACCACGGGGCGGTTGACCCGACCCAGTCGCCGGTGTGTCAGACGCATGCGTATGATGTCGCAGACCGCGCCGATCGCCGCCCGAACGGGCTGCACCTTGCTGCCGTCTTGATGGGCCCAACGGACCCCCACCTCGGCAACCTGGTATCCGAGCCGGTCCGCCAAAAGCAGATGCTCCACGTCGAAACTCCACCGCGACGTCCGCTGAAGAGACGCGATGGTTTGACCCGCCGATCGGCGATAGAGCTTGAAGCCGCACTGAGTGTCCGCGAAGCCCGGTACCCCCAGGCGCCGAACCACCCACGAAAACGCCCCGCTGATGACGCGCCGTCGCAGCGACGGTTGGTGGACGTCCGCGTCCTCGACGCGACGCGAACCGATCGCGATATCCGCGCCGTCCGTGCGCGTCGCCGCGAACAGCCGGTCAAGCTGGTCGATCGGCGATGATAGATCCGCGTCAGTGAACAGGATCCACTCCCCCCGCGCGATGAGCATGCCTTGCCGCACGCTGTAGCCCTTGCCCCGATTCCGGTCGTTCCGAAGCACGCGGAGTTCCACCCCCTCGGACCGAGGAGCAAGGCGATTCCAGACCCCAACCGCCACGTTCACCGTCTCGTCGCGGCTGCCGTCGTCCACCAGGATCACTTCACTTCGATAGGGCTGAAGCGCAACGTATTCGACAATCCGACGGATCGATCGCTCGATACGATCACTCTCGTTGTACGCCGGAATGACGACCGACAGCAGCACCGGCGACGACGTCGTCTCCGGCTGCTGAATGCCCATCTGAGTGGCCAAGGAGGTCATGATATGCCTCTGTTACCGCGGCTGCCTGTGCCAATGCCAATGACCTCATCGGCCGGTAACATGCTCGGCTTAAGGTAGTTCTAGGACGATGCGAGGCATTATCGGAGGCGGCGCGAGGCGCGCCCCAAACGGCCTGACGCGCTACGCGACTGCTGACGAGGCAGTTGAGAGGGCCCGGCCAAGATGTGTCCGGACTGCTACTGGTGATGCCGACGTTATCGGACGTTCCGAGCCGCCGCGGCGTCCCGGTCGAAATCGTCTCTCAATGCACCCCCCGGCGGGCTGCGTCACGACCGCTTCGATGTGCCGTAGTCCGTCGCGTAGAACCCCGGCCCCTTGAAGATGATCGCCGAGCCCGTCCCAAGCAGCCGCTGAACCGGCCCCCCGCATCCCGGACACGTCTTCACCGGCTTGGCCGTGATGCTCTGGAACTGCTCGAACGTCTTCTCGCAGGCTTCGCAACGATATTCATAGGTGGGCATCAGATGCTCCTGGTCACTTCAGCGAGGCGATAATCATCTCGGCCACGCGCCGCCCCGACAGGAGCATGCCCCCGAAGATGGGCCCCATGCGCGGTCCCCCGTACGTCGCGCAGACGCTCATGCCCGC
>JAFGLZ010000138.1 GCA_016927755.1 Phycisphaerae bacterium | reverse complement strand
CCACCCCGAGCCTCCGATACCCTGCCCGGCAGGCCAGAACCGCGTTTTTTTGTCCTATCCGCCCGCCGCGCCGAGATGGGACCGTCGGACGGTTACTGACGTCTCGCGATCAGACGATCGCGATTCGGTCGACCCGGGTGTCAGAAATGCCGTTGGCATTCAACCGCAGTGCGAATCTGGCACTTTCGAGAGGAATGGTTTCCAGTCGTTCGGACTCTGGTAATCCCGTCCGGTTAACAGCCCGCCATTCGACGACATCGAATGGTGCCTCCAGCGTTCCGAGGGCATGGAAGGCTCCTATTCGCCCGTCGGACTCCGCCGGAAGCACTTCGATAATGCTCTTGTCCGCGTAGGAGGGCAGAAGCAAGTCGTAGGCAGGCAAACTGAATCGATCCCGCTCTCGTTCGGGGAGGCTGAAGCGTAATGGCTCCACGACCAATGCCTGGTAGAGCGCCGCCGCGATGTTGTCCCACTCGTCGTAAGCGTCCGGGCGCTTCCACGGAAGCCCGACGCGCTCAACACAGGGAACGAGTGCCCGTAGCGCCGCATGCAAATTCATGACAAGGTCCGTGACTGTCATTTTCCCCCTCCGAGAATCCTGCCGAGTAGATCGAGTTCCCCCGAGGTCGGCGGGCGCTTCGGCCCAAACCCTTGCCCAGGGATAACTGGCTTCACCCGCGTCTTCGTGATGTCGAGGATGACCTGCCCCCTTTCGTTCGTAACGAAGACTCGCCCCGGGCCTCCTCGAACAGCACTGCTGGGGGGTCCGGTCAGCGTCTTGACGAGCTGACCGCTTCGTCCACCGGACAGAACCACATCGGGGCGAGCTTTCAGTCCCTTAGCGGCACTCCTTGCAACCCTGGTACCTCGAAATACCTTCGACGCGAATCTCCCAAGAACCTTGCCCACGGCGCCGCCCGGTATGACCACCATCGCAACGCTCGCGGACACATTGCCCGCATTGTACCAGAAATAGCCCGAAGCAATCCGCTCTTGGCGCCACTTTTCATGGCGCTGGACATCCTGCTTTATCCGGTTCTCGATGACTACAGCTTTCTCGTCCATTAGCTCGCGGTACTTCTCTTCCGCCTCTTCGAGAGTCATGTTTGAATTGAGGTATAGCCTATCGACAGCTTCGAGGATCTCGGCCTGGGCTTGTTTATACTCGGCAACCCGCCGGTCAAGTTCCTCTCGGTCATCGCCGAGCAGGTACGGATTGATCATGGAGGGCCGCGTCAGGTCGATGACTTCGTTGACGCGGTAACCATGTACGTACAGCCCAATCGGCTGCTTCACGGGTACCCACAACGTCAGGGGCACCCAGATTTCGATCGTGGGGGGCGGGTGGATTCCACCCTCGGGACATTCCTCTCCTCTAAGGACATATACATCCTTGAGAGACCACTTGGTCTGTCTCTCGAAGGTGGTGATCAGCGAAATCCCTGGTCTTCCGTGGCCCACCCCCGGCTGATCGACGTCCTCAGCATCACCGTCTAATCCGAAGGCACCTGGCCATCCGGCGGCGCGGCCAGAGCCCGCCGATCCGCCGGCGCCAGGGAGATCGGCGGGGGTCGTCGGAGCGACGGGATTCTCAAACGCGCGGCCGGCGAACGGCCCGACGTCGAACCGCTGCAGACCCGCTGCTGTCCAGGGATCGTGCTCACGGTCGCCCATGTGGTAGAGGAGCCACCCGGGCTGGGCGAAAGTCGCGTCCTGAAAGTGGTCGAACATCCAGCGATCGAGCTTCGCGCCCTTCCACAGGTACGGCTGCCCGAAGAGGCTCGTCAGGATGTTCGTCGAGGCGGTGCCGCTCATCCCTTGATGGACCGTCACCTCCCCGAAATCCCGGTGGTAGCGGTAGTGCTCCAGGACGGTGGCCGCCTGTCCGGTATCGCTCGTGAGCCCGAGAACCGATCCCTGCTCGTCCGTGTGGAAGAACGCTTTGACGCCGCCGGCCTCCTTCTGCGCGAAGAACGGCGCCGGCCCCTCGGGGCCGAAGACGTACCGGCGCACCGTCGCCTCATCGTCGGGGTCCTGCACGTCCGCGACGCTCACTTCCAGCACCGCTGAATCGTCGTCGTGATAATATCGGACCACGTCGTCCGGTTCGTTCCCAATCTGCCGCTTCTCCTCGATCACCCTTCCGAACGGATCGTGCCGCCACGTGATGGCCTTCCCGTCCGAGCTGGCGGACACCAGCCGGTTAAAGGCATCATACTGGTACGCGACTGTCTGGGTCACCTGTCCAGATTGCCGCTGGTGCTGGGTCCGGTTGCCCGCCGCGTCGTTCGTGAACACGTGCGTGATCTGGTCGACGATGGCCTGAGTGTATTCGTGGCCCTTGTTCGGGTGGCGCGTGTACGCATCTTGCGGCAAGACCGACTGGCCGCCCTCCCAACGGTCCACGGTGTTGCGCGTGTCCGCGGCGTTTAGAGTGTAGAGCCTCCGACTCTGATAGTTGGGCGGGGTCGCATCGTACGCGGGTGCGGGTGGCCACGTGATGTTGATCCCGTGGTACGCGTCCACCACCCGGGACGCCGCATCGTAGTAGTGCCGCGCGACGTCCGTGTAGTACGGCGTGGACTGGGACGCCGGGTCGTAGTAGTCGAGCTTCCGCCAGGTCGGCCGACCCGCCCGGTCGAGCACGCGCTCCACCTCGAAGAGCTTCACCTCATTCTGCTGGTCGAGTGCTCGGTAGTGGCCGATCGTCGTGATGAGGTTGCGGAGATCGTAGTAGACGCGAAGGCCGGTGTCGTTGGCGTAGAGCGCCTTGGAGAGCCGTGAGAAGCCCTCGTACTGGTACTGCGAGAGCCACGTGGTGGAGGAATTGTACTCGCGCTGCAACGTCGTGAGCCGGTCCAGGGCGTCGTAGTCGTAGTGCAGGACGAAGGTCCCCGTTCCGACTTGACCAGGCTCCGGGTAGTCCAGCTTCCGGCGCCGCGCGGCACCGTCGAAATATGAGGTGAGGGTCCGGGAGTAGTTGCTCTGAATCCCCTCCGAGCTGATCCACTGCTGCTCGGTCATCACCTGGCCGAGCGTGTTGTGCGTTCGCACGATGCGGCTATCCGCGTCCTCGATGCTCGTGAGCACGCCGACCGCGTCATACTGGTACCGGATCGGCCCGGTGTCTCCGACCACGCTTCCTCCCGCCTCGATCCCGATCGATGACAGCAGTCCCCGGGGATCATCGTAGTAGTAGTAGAACACCGTCCCGCGCGGATCCTCCAGCGATGTCACCCGGCTCGCCGCGTCGTAGTGCCAGAGGTGGCTGGTGCTCTCCGGCACGAAGATCCTCGCCGTGAGACGCCCGCGGTTGTCGTACGCCAGCGACGTCTGCTTGCCCTCCGCATCGGTCGCGAGCACGAGCAGGCCCGACGGGTCGTGGTCAAACGTCACGGTCTGAATCGTTGCCGCCGCGCCGCGGACGTCCGTTTGCAGCACCCAGCCGAGAAGGTTCCGGCTGTGGACCACCTGGTTGCCCTCCGGGTCGGTGTTGGTGAGCACGTCGCCCGCGAAGTCGTACGTCGTGGTCGTGGTCTGCGACTCGGGATCCGTCACAGCGGTTGGCCGCCCGAGGGCGTCGTAGCTGTGCGTCCACGTGAGTTGGCGCTGCCCCGTGGCTGTCATCTCCGTCAGTTCCAGCTCCTCCACCAGGTTCGTATGGTTCGCGTACGTGAAGTCTCGCCGATTGCCAGTCTGATGGATCTCGGCGATCACTCGGCCCAGATTGTCGTGCTGGAACTCCGTCCAACGGTTGAGTTCGTCGTAGACCTTCGTCAAGCGGTCGGCCAGGTCGTATTCGTACCGCGTTGTCAGCCAGCCGTCGCCGCCGTAGTCCAGGTCCACGCCGGACCCTTGCTTCGAGAACGGCCCCTTCTTCGCCACCTGCTCGATCCGCTCGATCCGTTTCAGGTTGTCGTACCGCGTCAGAGTCTGCCGGTAGATCGTGTCTCCGTCCGACGCAAACTGCGTGACCAGGCTCGTGAGCGTCCCCGAATACGCATACTCGAGGTAGTGCTGGGCGGGGTCCTTGCTTCTCAGCGCCCGGCCATGGCCGTCGTACTCCGTGACCCAGTCCTTTCCCGCCATGTCCGTCGTCTTCGTCCGCCGGTTCTCATGGTCGTACTCGTACACGATCGTGCCTTCATTCGGCGGGCCAGGCGCGAACACAATTCTCTTGATCTGGCCCCGCGGGGTCCATTCAAGCGTCGTGATCCGGCCGGCCTCATCCTGCATCTTCCAAGGCCGTTCGCTCAAGTCGTACCAGGTCTGGCTGAAGACCGTGCTCTGGGCACCGGCACGTTCCACGATGAGCTTCGTGACGTTTCCATGGATGTCCCGCTCGATGGTCTCCTTCCGCGTTACCCCCTGCCGTACCGGCACCGTGCGCTCGATCACATGGTCGTTCGCGTCGTAGACGAACGCCGCGTGGTAGTTCTCAGCACCGGGGTAGTAGACGTCCGTCAGATTGTTCCGCGCGTTGTGCACCAACGTCGTCACGTTCCCACGACTGTCGGTCTGCGTCAGCAAATTGCCGCACGTGTCGTAAGTCATGCTGACGATGGGATTCTCGGTGTTCCCTTCGGATCCAAACACCGCTGTGACGCGACCCGACGTTCCGTCGTACGTCAGCGTTGCGGCCTCGCTCTCCGGGTTCGTCACCGCGGTGACTCGGCCGTAGGGATCCAGCAGGGTGATCGTCGTAGATTGTATTGCCTCGTTTTGCTTCTTGAACGTGCGCGTGACCGTGTAATCTCCCTGGTTGCTCACGGCAATCGTGGTCAGCGTCTCGTAGCCGTCCGAGTCCTTCTGGTAGACGGGCGTGTCAATCCACAGATTATCGTAGGGACCGTACTGCCACACGAGGTCGGTTTCTTGGGCGGCCGTCGTCGCCGGCACGACCACCAGCGAGGTCAGGTTGCCGCGCGTGAGCGGATGCGTGCCAGGGACATAGTAGAACCGCTCCTGTCGGTGTACCTCAGGTGCACCGATGGGATCAGCGGCGGGGTAGTGAATGGTCGCCAGTCGGCCGTTGTTGTACTCGTAGCTCGTCGTGTAGACGTTGTTTCCATCGTGGCGCGTCACGGAGGCGAGAAGGCCGCCCGCCGCCTCAAAGGTCATGTCAGTGCGGTTGTTGGAGCGATCGAAGAACCAAAGGGACGAGACGGCGCCGCTCTGCGACAGATAGTAGATGAACACGTGGTACCCGGACCCGTATTGCTGTGCGTAGACGCGGCCGTTTGCGTCGTAGGCATTGATGAGGTAGGGATTGCCGCTGCTGGCAACCTCGCGTGGAGCCTTTGCGGTATACAGTCGATGCGTGGATCCTTGGTTCCCGTGAACGTATGTGTACTGCGCCTTGCGATACAGCTCGTCGTTCTCGGGCTCCTGCGGGAACTCCTCCACTTCGACGAGATCGCCGCACTCGTCAACGTGGTAGTCGATGGTGCGTCCCTCGCCGTTTGCGGCGTCCGACAGGCGTTCCAGGTACCCACTCGTCGGGTCGTAGAATAGGTAGTAGTTCCGGTCCTCGGTGTCCTGAATCTGGGTCAGCTGGCCATTCCCGTTGTACGTGAAGTGCATGTCGTTGTCGAAGCGGTCTCGAATCGTCTTCAACCGGTAGCAGCGGTAGAGCCCGCCGCTCAACGTCGTCGCGAATTCGTAGTCGAACTGGAAGAGGTTCGATGTCTTGCGGGTGATCAACGTCGAAGTTGCGACCGCTGCGCGCCCCCGGTCCGCCCGGCGCCGCGCCCGGGACTCCTGGGTGAGGCACCCGCCCGCGGTGGCCGTTTACGCAGCCCT
>JAFGLZ010000137.1 GCA_016927755.1 Phycisphaerae bacterium | reverse complement strand
CCAAGATAGAAGTGGTACCCCGGGCTGTTCAGCGGCCGGTGGAAGCGGAAGACGAGCTTGCGGACCCCTTCCTCGCCCGTCTCGGCGATGATCGTGTCGAACTCGTCGGACGAGATCCGCTCGCCGGGCTTGAAGAACTCGCTACGGCCCATGATCTCGCGGAGGACCTGCCCCATCGCGCCGCGGAAGTAGCCGTCACGCTCCAGCTCGACCGAGAAGCTCCGGTCGTCGAGCTGCGTGACACGGCACGGCTCCTCCATCATCAGCAGCTTCGGGCTGAACGTCAGCACGTAGCCGCGGAGATGCTTCGCGCCCGTCAGGTCCTCCATGGCCGGCACGGCGTAGTAGGCCATCATCGACAGGTTGATGAAGAACAGCTTGTCCCCGTCGCGCAAATCCGGCGTGTGCTTGACGACGTCGTCGATCACCAGATCCTCGACCTCGGTGCTCGTGCGATAGACCCAGCCGAACGCCCAACACGCGCCCGGCAGCAAGACGAGATGTACCGCCACGGCCACGACGATCACCGTCTTGCGAATCCAGCCGGGCGGTAGCTTCGGTCGGCCGAAGCAATCGCCGAGGAGCCACGCCCACAGCGCGGCCACCATCAGCACCGCCCCGATGCTCGGCAGGTAAAGATGATGACCCGAGGCGAACACGGCGATGACCGGAGCCATGCCCAGCACGACCCACAGCGGCGCGAGCAGCAGGCCGCGATGCCGGCGCATGAGGACCAGCCAAGCCGTCCAGAACGCCAGCAGGACGACGAACGTCACGTAGAACAGCGTCGGGTTCTCGCGGAAGTAAATCTGCCCGCCGATCGGCAGAACGGGGAACAAGGCGAACAGGCCGAGGAAGTAGTAAACGAACTTCTCGACGATGAAGGAGAAGAACTCCGGGTCGCTCGGCGGAACCATGTACGGGCGAGTGGGCATGGGAAACCCGCCGAGTGCCTTGCTCCGCAGGTGGAAGTAGATCGCGAACACCACGGCGAACAGGACGTAGGCCATGATGCGACGCCGCCACTGCCTCGGCCGAAGGAGCAGGTCGCCGGCGACCGCCAGGACGGGCAGGACGACGGCGTTCTCTCGGCATCCCAGCGCCAACGCGAAGAAGACGAGCGAGCCGATCAGCCAGATGGTCTGACCCCCGGGCGCGATGGGGCCGCCGGCGATCCGCGACCACTCCGCGAACATGGGCGTCGGCCAGTTGGAGTACCTGCAGTAGCAGAGGAACGAGACGAGGATGAACGAGACGACCATCAGCTCCGTCTGACACGCGACCCAATAGACCGTCAGGATGTTGCCAGGATGCGCGGCGAAAACCGACGCGGCTAGGCCCGCCCAGAACCGCCGCCCGATGCACTTGTAGGCCAAAATGTAGACGAGGGTCGCCGCGGCCATGTGCCACAACAGAGAGAACGCGTGAGCGCCGACCGGCCGCCAGCCGACGAGCGTGTACTGCAACTTCATGAGCCAGAACGCCACCGGGCGGTAGAACCGAAGCCCCGTCTCTTCGCGGAACCAGGTGTGCATGACCCGGCCGATGATGCCCAGCCGGCAGGCCCCGACCATATCCTGATAGCCCCAACCGCTCTCGCGCAGTTGCGCATAATGGCTGTGGTCATCCAAATAAAGGCCGGCGTCGAGGCTCCAGCCGTGGCTGAGCATGACAAGCCCCGCCAGGACGGCTAGTACGATCGCCCATGCTGTTCGATTGGATACCGCCACACGATGTCCTGAAAGCAAACCCCGCATACAGTAGAGGCTAAGCGGAGCCAAGTCAAAAGCTTCCGAGCCCGAGGCGCGAGCCTGGCCGCTCGACACCTCCCGAGACGATATCCTGAGAGAAGTTCAGCCAGGACTGAAGCGGCCCGAATTGGGGTTCGATTTACACCCCCCCGAAACATTTCTGAGTGGCCGGAGGGGCAAAGGTCCGATATTAATATAGTGAGGACGAAGCGAGGACCCATCTCGACGGTCTGTGCCGGGCAGGAGGCCCATCGATGCTCCGCACAGACCCCTGTTTTCGATTAGGCGCTTTCTGGCTGGTCGCGCTGGCTGGAGGCACCGGATTGGCCGATCAGCAGCCCGGCAACCCGCTGGGCCTGATTCCCACTCCGCAGCAGTGCCAGACGATCGACGCCACGTTCGAGCTGAAGGAAAAGACCCCGATCATTCTGCCCGCCCGCGCCTCGGCCCGGGACGAGCTGACGGCTCGGCTGCTCCAGCACCGTATCCACGAGACGACCGGACTCATGCTCCCAATCGTCCGCGGCACGAGTGGCCGCGGCATCCAGATGCTCCAATCAAGCACGCCGGAGGGAATGGCTGCCCTGTCGCATCATGGGCGGCACATGCCCTTCCATGTGGGTGATTCCGCCCGAGGCTGGGACCAGGAATACCAGTATCAGCAGGAATACTTCCTCCACGTCGGCGCCGCCGGGGCCGTGATCGTAGCCAACACGTCTCTCGGACTCTTCAACGGGGCGATGACCCTGGCCCAGCTCGTCACACCGGACGAGCTGGTCCTGGCGTGCACGGTGTCCGACTGGCCCGAGATGCGATTCCGCGGACTCCACCTGCGGATGGACTGCCCGGCCGGATCGGAGACGGTCCGCCCGACGTGCGGCCAGCTCAAGTATGTCGTGGAAACGATGGCGCGTCTCAAGCTGAACTACCTGCTCCTGGAGACGGCCAGCGGAGTCGAAACCCCCTCGGTTCCGGGGCTAGCGCGTTTGGAGGCCCTGACGGTCGCACAGCAACGAGAGCTTCGGGAGTTCGCCGAGGCCCTGAACGTCCAGATCGTGCCGGTCCTGGATTCGTGGTCGGACGTCGGTCATTGGCGGGCCCACCCCGTCACTCGAGAGCTGGCGCCCGCGGGGAGGATCGATTTGAACCGCATGGAGGCAGTCGACGTCCTGACCCGGATCGCGGCCGACCTGAACCGTAACCTGAACAGCAGCGAGTTCTTCCACGTGGGAGGTCGCGGCACCTTTGAGAAACCCAATGCCTATGCACAGTTCCACGCACGACTCATCCGACAAGTGACCAAGGCCACCGGCAAGCGTCCGATGACGTGGGCGATGGCCACGACCACACCAGCGGCGATCCTGTACACCTGGCCGAAAGAGGTCGTCCTGATCCCCGATCACCCGACGAACCCTCGTGGCGGGTGGTATCGCGATGGTGTGAGCGTTGCGGACGTGTGGTCATCGGGGATGGGTCTCGGTAGGTCTCAGATCGCCCTGGCCACCCCGTGCGCCGGTTCGCGGTCCGACCATTCCTGGCCCTTTGCCCATTGGACGCGGGTAGAGCGTCATCTGTCCTTGTGGGCCGAGGCCGTTCATCAACTGGGCAAGGATGATGCGTCGCTCGGCATGGTGAGTACGCTTCATTCCTGGCACGGGGTCGGGACGGTTGAGGCGGCCCTGCCCCAGGTGGGCTGGCTGGCCGAGCTAAGCTGGAACGATGCTCGGGCCGGTAGTCTCCCCGACGACCGGTTCGACCGGGCGGTGGGCTGGCATTTGTGCGGCGTGGCGACGGAGGGCGAGCGTGTCCTGCGCGTCTGTCGGTCCTTGGGCGACATGATCGGGACGACCCCGGAGGCGCGTTCGCTGGACAGATCGCGTCTGATGCAGGCCGTGCGGTATTTGGGCGGCATCCACTTCGGTCCGGGCAACCGACCGATCGGACATGCGTTGTGTCGGGCGGCCGCGACGATGGTCGAGGTTTCCGGCAGGACGCTCGCGTCCGGACAGCTCACGACGCCTCAGGCACAAAGCCTGACGGGTCAGCCCGTCGCGGGAGCATCAGCGCCGGCAAGCCTGCTCGGTATCCTCCCCACCGCCGCAAGCGACGGGGCGAAGACGGGATGGGTCGGACAGCAAGTCACGTTTGACGGATCGGCCTCTCGCGACGCCACGGGCGGCAGATCGATCGAGGCCTGGTGGGAGTTCGGCGACGGCACCCGCTCTGAGGGGCTTCGGGCGCAACATGTCTACGCGAGGCCCGGGATGTACGTAGCGTCGCTGACGGTGTCGGACTCGACGGGAACGCGAAGGCGCGAGCCACTTCTGGTAACGATCGCCGCCAAGCCCGAATCGGCGGTAATGGCGGTCGGTCAAACCGAAGAGAAGGCAACCGGAACCGCCGGCGGCGGACTCTAAAGTTGACAAGAACTTCCGGCACTGGGAGACGCTCTCAGTCAGACCGATCGATCAAGGACGACCGGTCGGCAAGCCGTTGAAGGAGCATGTGATGTCCCTACGCCAATGGTCGATCTACAAGGGTAGCCATGCGTTCCACCTTCGCTGGCGCGCGGGTGACGAAAGTCGGCTGCTCGCGGAGATCGCAGAGCAGGTCGAGCGAGGGTCCCTGCCGCTAACGAAGTCGGACCTCGTCAACCTGATACGTCTGGTCGGCGAGTCCGTGTCCGTGATGGACACGACGTCGAAGGCGGAGGCCTCCGGCACGCGGCACGGTTCGGTGGAACGAAGTGGCCGAGTCAGGGATCAAAGGACTAGACGATTCAGACTGTGAGCCTGGCAGGACGTTCACGTCTCGAATGCCAGGACCCCGCCGGGATTCAAGGTCAACGAGTTACCGAGATCGGTCGGTAGAACGGCTGGACCCCAATGGGGTCTGGGCGGGTATTTGAGTCTTCAGGCTTTGAGGTAATGGAGTCCCGGGCCAATGTTCAGATCGCTAGTGAAGTGGGGCATCGATCAAACCGATCATGTTAACGGACTGATCGCTCAAACCCTTGGCGCGGCCAGGTGGCCAATGATGACACGCAGCGCACGACGCTATCGAACCTTGATGTGGACTTTCTGCGGCGCCATGCTCGCAACCGCCTCGACGACGACGCTCGCGTGGGGCGCGGAGTGGACGAGGCTCGCGCTCATCGGGCAGGCCGGCATGCTGCTGTCGGTGCTCGGGGCGGTACTGTGCGCTGTCCTGATGCGGCGCAGGAGCCGAACATCCGACGAGGTGGACTTCGCCGCCGGCATCGCGGGCTATCCGCTCGACGATCTCGACTCGTGGCGTCGGGCCTCCTGACCTTCGATCGCTTGCGGAAGCGGAATCACTTCGTGGCCACGCTTGGCCACTCGATAATCCAAAATCGACTTTGACGTGTTAGCGTGCGGGGCATCTCATGCCGCGCAAGAAACGTGCGTGCATGAACGGCGCTGCCACTTGAGCGCGGGGCTATGCCACACGCCCGCGACGCACCTTCCATGCACGCACGGAAATGGACAGAGTCGGCTAGCTAGTACGGCACCTCCAGAGCTTCTAACGTCTTTCGAACGTGCTCCTCCGGGTCCTTGACCTTGAACTGGTTCGTTATCTTCCCGTCCTTGTCGATGATAAAGGTCTCCCGTTCGACCAGGAGCGAGGGCTTGCCGCCAAGCGTCTTGCGCTCCAAGGGCACGCCGTAGGCCTTGGCGATGGAGCCGTCCTCGTCGGAGATCAGCGCGAAGTTCAGCTTGTACTTGGCCTTGAACTTCTGGTGGGAGTCGACCGAGTCGCAACTGACGCCGACAACGGTGTAGCCCTTCTCCTGAAGCTTCCCGAGACGGTCACGGAACGCGCAGGCCTCCGTGATGCATCCCGGCGTCTCGTCCTTCGGGTAGAAGTAGATCACCGTGCCCATCTTGCCCTTGTCTTGGCTGAGCCTGAAGGTCTTGCCTTCGTCGGTAACGCCGGAGAAGTCCGGAGCCATCGCCCCGACACTCAGCGGTTGCTGACATCCGACCGCCAGCACCAACAGCCCACAACATACCGCAACGCGGGACATCGCCTTGATCATGAGAATTCCTCCGTAAGGACTGCGAGCCTGTTCCATAAGCGTCTTGTGACAAGCTGAACTTAAGGGCTGCTGTTCAGCGACGTTTCGCTCAACGGCCTGGCGGACATGACGCCTCCGCGCCTCGGTCAGTATAAGGCAGCATGTCCGTCCGTCAATCCGGTTAGACACCAATTTGGCGGAATCTTAGCCCCAACCACATCTCGGGGGGCGGTTTGCGCCCGACCGTCTCGCCGGAGCCGATCTTCGGCCTCGATCTCCTCCCTTTTGCTTGGATGCCTTCCGGACTACAATCACTTCCAGGGCTTCGGCTTTTGTTTCGTGCTCGAGGCGACACGACGATCATGCAATCGGCTGACCGCATCCTGCTCGACATAGACACGCAACGCGATTTCATGGAACCGGATGGCGCGCTCTACGTCCCGGAGGCCGAGACGCTCATCCCGAACTTCGTCAGGCTCTTCGACTGGGCGCGCGCCGCCGGAATCCCGATCATGAGCACGGCCGACTGCCATGCCAAGGAGGACCCGGAGTTCGACCGGTTTCCTCCGCACTGCGTCGCGGGCACCGACGGGCAGGCCAAGCTCCCCGAGACGCTGTTGGACCGGCGGATCATCGTCAACCCGGATGACCGGACCGAAGCCCCCGAGCGTCTGTTGGAGGACCACGAACAGGTCGTCTTCCACAAGGCGACGCTGGACGTCTGGAGCAATCGCAACGCGGTGAGATTCGTCGAGGCGATCGGCGTTGGCGAGTATCTGGCCTTCGGGGTGGCCACCGAGTATTGTGTTCGGGAGGAGGTCCTCGGCCTGCTGCGTCGAGGACGGCGGGTGGTCGTCGTGGTCGACGCCATCCGGGCCATCGCGGAGGAGGACGGACGGGCCGCCATCGACGAGATGACCGCCGCGGGAGCCCGGTTGACGAGGACGGAGGAGGTCATCGGGGGTCGCAGATGAAAGTAGCCGCAGCGCAGATCAATCCCCTGGTCGGCGATCTCGAGGGCAACACCGTCAAGATCAAGGAGACCATCGAGCGAGGTCGAAAGGCCGGCGCCGATCTGGTGGTCTTTCCGGAATTGTCGATCATCGGGTACCCTCCGAAGGACTTCCTGCTGAGCCCCCGACTCGTCGAGGACAACATCGCCGCGCTGCAGGGGATCGCCGAGTCGTGCAAGGATATAGCAGCGCTGGTCGGCTTCGCCCGACGGAACAAGCAGCCGCGGGGGCGAGCGCTCCGGAATTCCGCCGCGTTGTGCCAGCACGGCTGCGTGCTGAGCGTCCACCACAAGTCTCTTCTCCCCACGTACGACGTTTTCGACGAGCATCGGTACTTCGAGCCCGGGCCCGAGATGTCACTGGCGACGGTCGTCCGCAACGGCCGACCCACGACGCTGGGCGTCAGCATCTGCGAGGACATCTGGAACGTCGAGGAGGTCATCGGTCGATCGCTGTATCACGCGGACCCGATCACGCAACTGACCGAGGCCGGCGCCCACGTCGTTGTGAACATCTCGGCATCGCCCTTCACGATGGACAAGCACGAGACGCGACGGAGGTTGCTGTCAGCCCATGCCCGCAAAACGGGATGCCCGGTGGTTTTCGTGAATCAGGTCGGCGGCAACGACGAGCTCGTCTTCGACGGAGCCAGCATGGTCGTCGACGGTCGTGGAGAGGTGATCGCGCAGGCCAAGGCCTTCGAGGAGGACCTGCTCGTGGTCGATCTGGACTCGCCCGGCGAGTCCCGCAGGGAGCCCTACCCGGCACGGGTCGCCAGCGCTCACCGGGCGCTGGTCCTGGGAACGCGTGACTACGTCAGAAAATGCGGTTTCCGCGAGGTGCTGGTCGGGCTGTCCGGAGGCATAGACTCAGCGGTGACTGCCTGCATCGCGGCCGCAGCGCTGGGGCGCGAGGCGGTACACGGCGTGGCGATGCCCAGCCGCTACAGCAGTGAGGGCAGCATCCGCGACGCCAGGGAACTCGCGGAGAACCTGGGCATCGATTTCCGTATCATCCGCATCGACGAGATCCACGCGACGTTCGAGCGGGAGTTGACCGGACATTTCGCCGGACGCGAGCCCGACGTCACCGAGGAGAACGTGCAGGCCCGCATCCGCGGGAACGTCCTGATGGCCTTGTCAAACAAGTTCGGATGGTTACTATTGGCCACAGGAAACAAGACCGAGCTGTCGGTCGGCTACTGCACGCTATACGGGGACATGTGCGGCGGACTGGCGGTCATCGGTGACGCGCCGAAGATGCTGGTCTACGAGTTGGCCCGGCACGTCAACGAGCAGGCCGGACGGGAGATCGTCCCAAGAGAGACCATCGCCAAGCCGCCCTCGGCCGAGCTTCGCCCCGACCAGACGGACCAGGACTCGCTGCCCCCTTACGACGTGCTCGATCAGATTCTCCTGCGGTACGTCGAGCAGGAACAGTCGCTGGAGGACATCGTATCGGAGGGCTTCGATCCGCGGATGACGGCGGAGGTCCTGCGAATGGTCGACCGGAATGAGTACAAGCGCAAGCAAGCGGCGCCGGCCCTGAAGATCACCGGGCGGGCATTCGGCACGGGTCGGCGAATGCCCATCGCCGCCCGCCACCGATAGAACGGGAGCCAGACAGGCACATAGGTGAGGGCGTGGAGCAATGCTGATAAGCTGCGGCGGGTGCCACAAGAAACTCAACGTGGACGACAAGCTCGTGGGGATGGTCGGTCGCTGTCCGGTGTGCGACGTCGTGCTCAAGATGCCGACGCAGGAGCAGATTGACGGCCGACGGCCGGGCGATCCGCCCAGCGAGGCCGTTGCCATACCGGAGGCCGATGGAATCCGAATGCTCGAGGCCGCCTCCCGTCAGGGCGCCGGTGGCGCGGCGCCGGCGTCGGAGGGTGAGACCACCGATACGGGCCAGTTCGACACGGACGAGGATGGCTACGTCCTCGCGGTGCCCGTCGAGGACGACGAGGACCTTGACGCCTCGGACACGAAGGAGATCCTCGGGCAGGGATACGGGATCGAGCGGGCCGACGACCCGGGCGAGTACGGTCTGGCCGACGACGACGAGGTGGTCGCCGGTTCGAGCAAGGCGTCGAAGGAAGACGCCCACGACCCATCCCAAGGAATGGACGAGGTCTTCACCGGGTTCGGCGACGAAGCGGCTGCCGGCCCGACGGGGCCGAGTGCAAAGCCGTCGGGCGAGAAGATCCTCACGCGGTGTCCGGGCTGCAAGGGGCTGCTCGGCATCGACGCCGAATACGCAGGCAAGATGAGGACTTGTCCGAAGTGCATGACCGAGATCCAGGTTCCGCTCCAATCAACGATCGTCGCGCCCGAGGCGCGCGCGTCCACCTCCGCCGGCGCGGCGATGATGAACGAGGTGGTGCCCTCGGCGCTGGCTGAGAATCTATCTCCCGAAGTCGACCTCGAGGACTATGTTGTCGGCGGCGGCGGCTCATCGCGAGTCGTCGCGAGCTATTGGGTGATCCTGGCATTCGTGGTCGGTGCCACGATCGGTTTCGCCGTGGGGTGGATCCTCTCCGGCGCGCGCTCCCGCCCGGGCCCGCCCAAGGCCGGCCCCGCGCCCACCGACGTCATCGAGCAGGCGGAGACCCGGCAGGCTCAGTAAGATACATGGGGGCGTGATGGCCCGCGAATCGTTTGCCACGTACATCGATCAGTTCGCCAAGAGCAAGGAGTTCATCCTCCGCGAGATGGAGCGAATCATCATCGGGCAGCGCCCGGTGATCGACCAGATGCTCGCGGCGGTCTTCAGCCGGGGGCACTGCTTGCTCGTCGGCGTGCCAGGCCTGG
The DNA here is from genome assembly GCA_016927755.1 of Phycisphaerae bacterium. GTDB lineage: Bacteria > Planctomycetota > Phycisphaerae > UBA1845 > JAFGLZ01 > JAFGLZ01. Next base: position 33,318 of record JAFGLZ010000137.1, on the reverse strand, counting down.
CCAAGACGCTCATGGTCTCTACGCTGGCCGAGATCACCTCGCTAAGGTTCAAGCGGATCCAATTCACGCCGGACCTGATGCCCTCGGACATCACGGGCACGAACGTCATCGACGAGACACAACACGGCCAGCGCGAGTTCCGGTTCGTGCAGGGCCCCATCTTCGCCAACATCATCCTGGCCGACGAGATCAACCGGACGCCGCCGAAGACCCAGGCCGCAATGCTGCAGTCGATGCAGGAACGACAGGTCAGCGTCGGGCAGGAGACGTACTCGCTGCCCGATCCCTTCTTCGTGATCGCCACACAGAACCCGATCGAGCAGGAAGGGACGTATCCGCTGCCGGAAGCGCAGCTCGATCGGTTCATGTTCAACATCTGGGTGGACTACCCCGACCTGCACGACGAGATGAAGATTCTGGCCACGACGACCGGTAGCGTCCGCCCGCCGCTACAGACCGTGCTGAACGACCGGCAGATCCTCAATATGCAGCGTCTGGTGGCCAAAGTGCCGATCAGCGAGTTCGTCATCACGTACGTAGCCAAGCTGGTCCGGGCGACCCGCCCGACCGACCCGACGGCGCCGGACTTCGTCAAGAGGATGGTGGACTGGGGTGCCGGCCCGCGAGCGGGTCAGTGCCTGATCATGGGCGGCAAGGCGTTCGCCGCCATGGACGGCCGGTACGCCGTCAGCGTCGACGACGTACGCCGGGTGGCCGTGCCGGTCCTCCGGCATCGGATCGGCTGCAACTTCGCCGCCCAAGCCGAGGGCGTCGACTCGGTCGAGATCGTCAAGCGGCTGCTCAAGGCGGTGCCGGAACCAGAGCCGCCGAAATACGGGGCGGCCGCGCCCACCATGCCCGAGGTCGTGCTCGACGAGGAGATCGAGATGCCCTCAGTCGACTTCGATGCGGAAACGTCTCAGGCGCAGTGACGTTACCATCGACCTCCAAGCGACTGACGTGATTCGTTCGGAAGACCGGGCGGTCGGCCGCGCGGGACGCTCTACGGCGTGCTCAACCGAGTCGACGCCCGACAGGTCGATCAATGCATGCTCAACTGGAGCGGCAGGCGCCAGCGGGCCAACCTGGAACTCTTCAGCCCGATCCGGTCCCTGAAGCCGGCCGAGACGATCACGATCGAACACCGCTATGAGCTCACCGCGAGAGCGAGTAGACTTGTCGGACACAAGTGAGCGGACTCACGTCTTCACTTCGCAACGGTGAGGCAGGATGCGCCGGCGAGGGCTGATCTTATGCCGCGGAAGATCAACGCGCTGATTGTCGACGATTCCCGAACCATCCGCAAGATGGTCATGACGGCCCTCGATCAGACCGGGCTGGCCAAGTTCACGTTCACCGAGGCACAGGACGGTCTCGATGCCCTCAAGAAATTCCGTCCCGGCGAGTTCGACATCATCTTCACCGACATGCACATGCCCGAGCTCAACGGCATCGAGTTCCTTCGCGAGCTGCACGTCGTGCACAGGCAGTGCCCGCCGGCCGTCATGATCACCGGCGAGTCACGAAAGGAGCAGTTGCTGGAGGCCTTGAACCTCGAAGGGGTCGATGCGCTACTGGTCAAACCCGTCGATCGAGATCGATTACAGATCGGGCTGAAGGCGCTGATCGACAGCCTCCCGGAGCGGTCCGGGCCCTGCGCCGTGCCCCACGGTGAGTGCGTGCCGTCGGCCGTGCGGTCCACACTTGCCGAGGCCTGTCGGCTGACGCTCGCCGCCGCGCCGGACGATGAGCCGGTTCGTCTCGGCGACAGCGTCCTGGGGATGATCTCGGTCCTTGGCGACGTCCAGTGGTCCGTGGTCTTCGGATTCGCGGAGGAGACCGCCTACAAGGCGGCTTCACGATTTGCCGGCTATGACATCACACCGAAGAAGCAGGAGGACATGGGCGACGCCATCGGCGAGCTGACGAACATCGTCGGCGGGAAGATTAAGAGCCTTCTCGGCGAGCGGAATCTGCGCATCACCGTCTCACTGCCGACCGTCATCCGCGCGTCGAGACTGCAGATCATCGTTCAGCGCAGCCGGAAGACGGCCGCCCACGTCACGCATTTCGATTCCGACGCCGGGAAGCTCTGGTGCGAGGTAACCGTGGGCGTCAATACAGGGATGGTCCTGTAGCAGGCCCTTGCCGATCGCAACGAATCAGCGGCAAGGCGCGCCGCGAGGGACCTTACTTACCTTTCGCGTCAACGACCAGGACGCCCTGCTCGACGGCACAGGGGTAGATGGTGAGCGTTCCGCTTCCCGGCCCGCCGATCTTCTTGCCATCCAGGGCGTACTTGCCGCCTCCCATCGACGAGCACTTGAAGCACTGATCCTCGTGGGAGTAGGCCAGGGCCATGGCTCGATGCGGGCACTTGCTGGACGCCACAACGTATTCGCTGTCAGCGGTCCGTGCGATAATCAGGAGATCGGGAAGGTTGGGATCCATCACCGACACGGCCCCGCCCACCTTGGCGAGTTCCGGAACCTTGGCGAGCGTAATCTTCAACTCACCGTCCTTACCGACGGCATAGGCCTCGGCCTTGATGGTGGGTGTCTGATTGACGTACTTGAACGACGAGCAGCCGGCCAGGCCTGCGAGCAGAATCCCCAATCCAAGCAGGCACCACCGATGAGACGGCATTCGCTTCAAGAGTGTTCTCATTGTATCCATCCTCCATGCCGAGCGGATTGATCGGTCTCATGACAAGGCAACGGCGTTCCCGTGGCCTCGCTATAAAGGACATCGGGACAGAAGTCGACGCCGTTCGGCCAGACCAAGGCCCCCGCTTCCGGATCAACGCTTACGCGCGCGAAGTAGTCCAGATCCTCGAGAGGCCCAAAGACGCCTCCCCTGCCAACGACCCTGGCCCCGAAATCAAACTGGGCCGTGATTCCGTCGGCGAACGTCACTTCCAGGCGGTAGTCATTGAGATGACGCACGCTCGTTACAGATGGAAACATCGCTACCCTCCTACATTCCCTGATCCAGGTCTCGCCCTGTCTCCACGTGTTGAAGATGCGTCGCCACCCGAGCCATCAGGTCGACGATTCGCGCCTTGGTGGAATCCGGATCGGGGCGTTCGACTGCTTGCCGCAACCCGACGAGCACCTCCGCCAGCGTCTCGCCGTCGATCGCAGGCGAGTCGACGATGACGTCCAGCGCCTTGAACTGGAGCGGCCCGACGCGCTCGTCGCCGGCGACGAATTCCTCGATCTGCTTCTCGCCAGTCGTCTCGGACGGGACGAAGCAGCAGGGGTAGCGTCCTTCAGCCGGGTCGCTCCCCATGGCACGGCGAGCCTCGGCGTCGGTCTCGTACCATCGCGGCGCGTATCCGAAGGCGTCGAGAACGATTTCGGCAATCTCGGCGAAGCTCCTCAGGTCGGCCAACGGGTCGAGCCTCGGCACGAAGATCTGCTTGCTCTGGGCCAAGGCGGCGGTCAACAGGCACATCTGACCGGCCTCCCGCTCGGTGATGAAGAAGCGCCGCACGTCACTGGGACCGGCCAGCGGCTGGCGCTTTCGGATGCGATTGAGGAAACCGGCCAGCAAGCTCCCGTCGCTGAAAGCGACGTTGGCGAACCGCGTACACGCCACGCGAGGCAGCGGCGGCTCGTTGCCCTTGCCTAGGAGCGTGCCCGGACGATCGGCGTGCCAGAAGGCAATCTGCTCCATCAGCCGCTTGGACGCGCCCATCAGATTGGCGGGACGACACGCCTTGTCCGACGAGATCGCAAAGACGTCACACGGGCCGTTCCGCTTAACGGCGCCCAGGAAGCGGTCGACGCCGAGCACGTTCGTCTCGATCATCCGCGACAGGCTGAACACGTCCCGCTCGGCGCGAACGTGCTTCATCGCCGCGAAGTGCATCACGCGATCGAACGGCCCCACGCGTTCGACGAAACGTTCGCCCAGCTTGGAACCGAAATCGACGATGCTCGTCCGCAGGGCGCGGCCCACGTCGAGGTCCGGGCGACTCCGCAGGTCGCGGACGAGCTCGACCATCGTGTTCTCGCTGATATCGATTGCGTCCAGCGTCGCGGGACGATAGCGGATGATCTGGCTGACGGTGGCCGCCCCGATGCTGCCCGCCGCGCCTGTGACGAGAATCCGCTTGCCTTCGATTCCAGCGCGAATGGCATCCTCGTTGGTATCGACGTCGGCCTGGAACAGGTCTTCATGTCGCTGGGTGATTCGGGACAGGATGGCGTCGAGATCAGAGGCCGGCGCTCGGAGAGCGTCCGCAGGGTTGGTCTGGTCCGATGGGGTACTCATGGCAGGCGTAATCGTAATCGCCCTTGCGCCCGACATCCAGCCAGTGCTCGTGATCGTAGAGCGTAAAGACTCCCACGGTCTTTCCCGCGTCGACGAGTTGCTGCAGCAGATCCGTCGCGTCGCAGGACTCGTTCGCCGAGATCCAGTCGAGCACGCCCGGGTTCAGAACGTAGATTCCCGCGTTGGAGTTCACGGTATGGACGGGCTTCTCGACGAGTCGGGTGAGACGGTTCCCGTCGACCTCGATCAGGCCGAAGGGCAGTTCCATGCTGTAGCGAACGGCGCACATGGTCGCCTGGAAATCGTGCCGCTCGTGGAACGCCAGAAGGCTGTTGAAGTTAACCTGCTGCATCAGATCGCCGTTCAGTAGCAGGAAGGGATGGCTCGGCTTGTCGGTAAGCAACCCGAGCGCACCGGCCGTGCCGAGAGGATGGTCGGGCTCCTCCTCCAGGTACTCGATCCGAACTCCGAATCGCTCGCCTCCCTGGAAGTGGTCCTTGATGACGTCGCGGAGGTGATTGACGGCCAGCGTTATCCGGAAGATACCGTTCTGGCGGAGCTGATCGATCAGGTGCTCGATGATGGGACGGCCGCGGACCTCCAGCATCGGTTTGGGAACGTCGCGTGTCAGTGGGTAAAGCCGCTTGCCCTTGCCGCCAGCCATGATGACGGCCTGATTGGGGCGGAGATCGGTGCGAATCAGATCGGTAATCCATGCGATCTGCGAGACGCGTCCCTGCTCGTCTACGAGGGGAATCTGTCGGATGGAGTGGCGTCCCATGACGGCCAGAAGCTCATCCCGGGTGGATGTCTCCGGCATGGAGAGGGGACGACGGTTGACGATGTCCGAGATTGGGGACTCCAGCGTGAACCCGTTGAGTATCGCCCTGCGGATGTCGCCGTCGCTGAGCAGACCGACAAGCCGGCCGCCGCCATCGACCACGATGGCGATCTCACAGGCACCGTCGTTGATGGCGCGCATGGCCTCAAGGATCGAGGCGTCGGCCTGAACCCGGATCCGCTCAATCATGTCCGCCCGATCGGGCAACAACTGCCCGATCGGGCGAGCATCTGTTTCCGCTGGCATAGGCATAGATTGTAGAGTCCTGGCCCGCGCCAACGCCCCCGTTGCCACGGCAGGTGGTTCCCCAACGGCGTATTCCTCTTATCGACCTATAACGCGACCTCACTCAAATAATCCGTGGAGTTGCGGCGGGCCGACGGGAAAGGGCATCAGATACTCAAAGATTTGCCCTGAAATACCTTACAGTGACCGGCGTCCGGTTGACCCCGCCCGGGCCGGCCCGTTTTGGCATTCGCCCCACCCATGCTGGATACTTCCTTGACCGTGCCATCGGCGCCCACCACAATACCCCTCATGAGCGAAGACTTAAGCCGTAACATCGACCTGCTGTTCGAGCCGCTTGTCGTTGGGAGCGTGACGCTGGCGAATCGGATCGTCGTGCCGCCGATGGTAAGCAATCGAGCCCTCAGTAGCGATGCAGCCGTCCGCTGGTACGGACGGCTGGCGGCGGAGGGCCCTGGGCTCGTCATCGTCGAGGCCACGCGCATCCACCGATTTCAGGAAGACTACACGGCCGAGGCGATTCGACCCGTCGTGGAAGCGATCCATTCCCGCGGAGCGAAGGCGGCCATACAGCTCTTTCCGATCCCGCTGGGCGAAAGCTGGGCGCCATCGGACCTGTCCCGCGAGAGGATCGACGACTTGGTCCGGCAATTCGCCCATGCCACGAGCGTTTGCATCGCGGCGGGTTTCGACGGCGTGGAGCCGCACGGCGCCCATGGCTATCTGGTGAACCAGTTCTTCTCACCCAAGGCCAACGCGCGTGAGGACGGATACGGTGGGTCCGTCGAGAACCGGTGCCGGTTCAGCCTGGAGGTGGCGAGGGCATGCCGAGAGGCCGCTGGCGACGCCCTGCTGCTGTATCGTCACACACCCGTCGAGTCGGAAAGCTATGGGATCGAAGACAGCTTCGTGCTGACGGATCGCCTGGTGGAGATCGGCGTGGACGTTCTGGATATCAGCCCGGGCGGCTTTCGCCGGCCTGGCGAGCTATCCGCCCCGTTCAAGGAGCGATACGCGAGAACGCCCATCATCACGGTATGGCGGATGGAGGTGGTCACGCGAGCGGTGGAAGCAATTCGAGAGCGCAGAGCTGATCTCATCGCCGTCGGCCGCGGCATGCTTGTCGACGCTTCGTGGCCACGGAAGGTCCGGGAGCGACAGCTCGATGAGATCGAGCAGTGCGAGGAATGCTCGGTCGGCTGTTTCGACCGGCTGTGGGCGGGCGAACTCGTGGGCTGCGTCAAGTGGCCAGACGGCTACCACGTCTAGGAAATGGTAACAGGCAACCCTCCAATCCCCAGGAACAAAGATTAAAGAGGCCTTTTTTACCCATATTAGACTAAGCCCATTCAAGGAGGATGCCAGCAGAAACGAGTGCCGGCCCGCCGCTTAGGAAGCGACCGGCCGGCAGAAACTCCTCTCCCTCTCGTGGAAGCTATCGATTCGTCTCTTGGGCGCTAGCGTCTCCTGCGCAAAACGGTCAACCCGAACCCGCCAGCCAGCAGGGCCAGGGTGGCCGGCTCGGGAACACCATGATCGTCGTCCGGCCAAAACGTCAGGAACATATCGCCGGCGAAATCCTGGGAGAAATCGGAGATGTTGACCGGGGCGGGATCATCGTGGATGCTGAACGTAAATGAGCTGAGGGAGCTCTGCTGATCGCTCGGCCAGAGGTTCAGATCCACCAGGAGCCCGCTCGTGGCCGTGATGAGCCCGGAGCCCTCGAGTAGGCCGCTGTCGTAGATCTCCACGACCTCGTAGATGTCGAGGACGCCGCCGAGGACCCATGCTTGGAGGGCGCCGAAGTCCCAGCCGATCCGCCAATCGAGAGCGGGATCGCTCAACCCAACGCCATCTCCGTTGAACCGCCCGCGCGCCTGGTTCGGCAGGAGCGGCGCAATGCCAGAGCTATCGCTGTAGAGCTTGCCGATCGCCTCCAGGATGGCGTCGGTCCCATCGAGGGTCCAGTCCTCGCCGGTATCCCAGTGGACGGTTACCGTGGGTCCACCGGTCTTGGCGTCGATGCCGAGCACTCCGCTTGCGGCCGTGTAGGTCCCCTCTAGGTTCGAGACCTGGATGTATTCAGGGGTCGCGCTGAGCCAACCGGGATCCCAACCAGGGATAACCTGTCCGACCGCCGCGCTCGTAACCCCCGCCAACAGAACCGCGCACATCCCCAATCTTAACATTCCCAAGCTCCCTCTCTCTCCCCCAGAGGCCCCCAAACGCAATTCGGGAGAGTATGGACACACACACTCCCACCCCTTGACGTGATTCCTCCCTCCCCTCCCCTTCTCAAAGGAGGGAACGACTTGCTCTTGACTTGCGCCCGACGCCTAATCCAAGCAACGCACCGCCGAGCAACAACGACAACGTCATCGGCTCGGGCACGGCATAGATCGACACCGAACCGCTCCCAGCGGTCAGATCCACCGAGAAATCCACCATGCCCGGCATAATAGGCGGACTCGAAATCGAGTACTGGAAGGCCATCTCAGCCGCGGAAGGCCAGTAGGCCGCCAGCGAGCCGCCGGTGACGGTCAGGGGGATCGGTGCGTAGGTCCAGTCACCCGTCACGCGGAACGAATAGACCTGGTTGTAGGCCTCGGTCAGCCCGAACGGCGCGGTAATCTCCCCGGACAGCAGGACCGCATTGCCGTTCTCCAGATCGATCAGCGAGTAGGCGTAGGTCTCGCCCGCGTCACCGAACCATCCTTCGGCGTTACCGCTGCCACTGTTGTCATCCGTCAGCGGAATAGTGATCTGCAGAGCGAAAGAGTATGGCCCCGCGTAGCCGGGATTGCTGTCGCTCTCGACCCAACCGGCAGCGGTCGCCGAACTCACGGGAATCAGCGCTCCCATGTCGGCTTGGCTCTTATCGAAGACGAGCTGATTCTGGGCCAGGTTGAAGCCGATGGAATCCCCGATAACCAGAGAACCCTCGTTTGGATCCAACGCGACGCCGAGAACAGGTGAGACGATACATAGAAGTGGTATGGACAGGACAAGCGCCTGCCAGCTTCCTCCCTGCCGGCCCCTCATCTCAGAGCCTCCTCTCCCCGGATCCTTGGCTACCTTCCCCCGGGATAATTAGCATGTTACGCCCGCCACGCATAAAGTGTCAACACAAAACCTGAAAAAGTTATCGGCTCTGGATGAATTGTCGGTTACACGGTCTCGGGGCATCCGGCCCCGACGAAGAAGAGGCCGAAATCCGTTGCTGATCAGCATGCTATGGCATCAGAGGCTTCGTCGTCTGGCGAATCCCAAGACCAGGAGCAGCGCCGTCGCCGACGCAACGCCCTCTGGATACCCCACGCCGCAATGGCTTGGCTCCCACCACCCCGGCCCCGCGCCGTCGACGCGGTGAATCCGCATGAGCGGATCGCCCACGACCACCGTGGCCCAACTGAGATAGGGTATGGCGCTATAGGCGGCCTCGACGAAGGTCATGTCGCCGATGCGATCGGCGTCCGCGTCTCGGAAGTAGTTGAACAGGAGTAGATCGTTGTCGGCGACGGAATCCGCCATCGGCTCAAAGACGTGTCCTAACGCGCCCGAGCCGCCGATGTAGAACCATTGCCAGATCAGGGCCTGCTGAGCCCAGGTGGGGATCACCGCGTCGCTGAAGAAGGTTACCGCGTTGAAGCTTTCCGTGGAGTTGAAGATCGCGCCGTAGACGGGCTTGATCAACGGCGTGCCCCCCGGCCCGCCGTCCAACAGATACGTCGGCGTGACCGACGGGTCCCCCTGATGGACGCCGAAGGAACACAGGGCGCCGATTCCGTAATCGGGGTCCAGCGACGAGCCGATCAGGTTGTTCTCGGGATCGTAGACGACCGGTCCGCCGATCCTCCCGAGCGCCATGAGTCCGACCACGAGCCCCCCGTTGGGGTCTGGCAAGTCCTGCAGGCCGACAAGGGACCGAAACGCGTACCGAAAGTCATCGTGATAGAAGCCGTTGCTGAGCACGTTTGGCGGCGTCGGGTAAGCGGCGAAGGTCAGATAGTCCTGGGGCAACGTATCCTGTCCGATGCTCGATCCCGCGTTGTGCCACTTGTTGCTGTCGGAGACGGTCCCCGTGGCCTTGTCGTCGATGATGACGCCCGTTCGAAACGGGTCGTATCCATGAAAACGCGAGTAGCCGGGGTTGGAGACGCGGGCGGCCATGTCGAGCATTCGCCCCACGAAGACATCGGGAGGAACGGTAGCGGTGCGGGGCCCGTCCAGGCGGGCGACCAAGTAGATGTCGGCCGCCGAGAACTGTCTGCCGCCCGACGCTCGGTAGGCCGAGAACACCTGACCTTCATAGACGCGGGTGTAGTCCGTCGGCGCGACGGCGAAATGGAAGGTCTCGCGACGCGCCAGGACGTCGCGATCGCCGTCGAAGTCGGACACCTGACTCACATACCCGTGATAGGGATTGACGATTCTCGCGGCCAACGGCGCGCGGCAATTGGGGTCGAGGGCCGGATCGATCTGCCAGAGCACCGCCAGTTCCGACTCCACCGATGCGGCGTCGACCGCGTTCAAGTGATTGATCACCGTGGTGGCGTCCGATCCGTGAGGATAGACGACCAGGGGGTAGGTGGTGTCGGCGATCCGATAGGGCATGCCGGGGGTCGTGACGATGACCCGCACCTGATCGACCAGATCGTGGTCGAGCAGGTACTGTCGGATCGGCTGGGCGATGTAGGTCTCGAAATCGCCTCGCGTGATGATCTCGTCGGCGGAACTTGTCACGGCGCCGAGCCCGGTCAGATAGACGACATGGTCTTCAGGGACGCCGGGGTGATACTGGCGGTAGAGAGTGGCGGCGTAATGCCCGGAGCTCGAGGCGTCGTTGACCAGGAGCAGAACACGATCTTCCGTGATCTCGGCTGCCGCAAAGGAAACGCTGCAGAGGCACCAAGCCAAGAGCACGTCGCGTACTCGACTCAGCCTACTTCTTCCCACCCGAGTACCTCCCTGCGGAGGCGAGCCCCATCGCAATTCCACGCCAGACTACGGGCGATGCGCGGGGACGCCCAACCGACACTCGGATTCCACGCCGGTCCCCAACGATGCGTCCTTGCCTCACACCTCCGCGCGGCAAGAAAGGTTTCAGTCACTTGCCCTTGTACTGCCGATTTGTGGAAGGTTCGTCCGTCGGACTCACGGACGTCGACGGGCATGTCTCGGGGAACAGCCCCTCCCAGAACACCCCTTCCTTCCCGCTCATGCTATGGAACTGATCTCCTCTCCGGTTAATTGATACTAATGCCTTGACGTCTTGGTGTCCAGCGTTTAACGCCCATCAACATCCGTGAAATCTCGGATACCTCGCCGCGTCCCGGCGGGCTCCCACAGTGAGATCGGACACCTGCATGCCCGCAGTCGACCCCTTTCGCGCAGAAACCGGGGATTCCGCCGACTCGCCCGCGACAGGATTGAAGCGACAGCGTTCGCGACCGACCGAGACCTAGCCCATTTCGATCGGTCGCAAAAAAGCCTTGCGGTCGTGAAGGTTATGGTAGGATCACCACAGTCGAATGTCTGCCCGTTCGACGGTAGGACCGGTCAGAGGCCTAGGGGGCAGGCCGGCAGGTCCATCGCCGTCGACGGATGCCTCGGATCGAACGGATCGCCGCAGGCATCTAGAAGGCAAGGAGGTATCACCATCGCAGTGTTTTGGGAGGCCGTGCCATGGCGAATCCGCTCTGCCACTTCGAGTTCCTGACCAACGATCCCGAGAAGTGCAAGGCGTTTTACTCGAAGGTGTTCGACTGGGAGTTCCAGACTCCCCCGGGCCATCCACACTACACCCTGATCGCCACGGGATCCGAGCCGGGTGGCGGCATGATGAAGAAACCCGACGAATGCCCGGCGCCCACGGTGGGCATCTACATCGCGGTGGACAACGTTGAAGAGACGCTCGCGAAGGTCACGGGAGCGGGGGGGCGGGTGGTGATGCCCAAGACGCCTATCCCCGGTGTGGGCGCCATCGCCGTCTTCATTGATCCAGAGAACATCGGGATCGGCATCCTGCAGCCCGAGCGCAGCAGTGGTTGAGACACGGGTAAGGAGATCACGGAGCATGCCGAATCGTCTGTGTCATTTCGAGTTCGTGAGTAACGACCCCGCGAAGTGTCGGGACTTCTACTCCAAGGTTTTCGAGTGGGACCTCCGGGGCGCGCCGGAGCAGGACGACTACACGATGGTCTTCACGGGCGAGTCGCCCACCGGGGGGATCACGAAGCGTTCCGCGGATTGTCCCGCGCCGACGGTAGGCGTCTACTTCAAGGTGGATGACATCGATGAGACCTTGGCCAGGGCCGTCCAGGCGGGGGGCAGGGTGATTGTTGCGAGGCGGGCGATCCACGGCATCGGGTCCTTCGCCGTGTTCCTCGATCCGGAGAACATCGGGATCGGCGTTTTCCAGGACGAATAACCCGGCGGGGGTCAGGAAGGTGAAGGGGTCAGCGTCTCGAACGGCGCTTGGCAGCGAGAGTGCGTGACTTGCTTGCCGTACGGTTTTCGGCCGTGTAGAGGATTGCGTTGCCGCGTTTTCCCACGACGTCGATCACGCCCATTTTTCGAAGGCAGTAGGCCATCTTCTGAGCCACCTGGCGGTGGCGCCCGATGCCGATCGCCAGTTCGGCGGTCGTGAAGGGATCGCCGATGTCGGGCGGCAGCAGGCTCCGGAAGTCGGTCGTGTCGGTCAGGGGAACCGTCCGGAGCACGCCGAGCAACCGCCGGTCGTATGTGCCCCACCCTCCGCGGCGCCACCGCCGGGCGGCGTGCTTCCTGCGGACCTCCTCCTCCCGGATGATCAGGACCTCCAGCGAGAAGTTGGGATGAGCGATCAACTCCGGGAGGCTCACCAGTTCGTCGAAGACGTCGAACAGGTCGCCGTGCTTGGGCGACTTGCGCCGATCGACTTGGTCCAGCCCGTTCTTGGCGAGCTTGACGATCCATTTCTCGCTGGCGATGGGATGGACGAGGCGCACGCGATGCCGCTCGGTGAGCTTGGCCAGCTTGCGCTTGAGGGTGGAGAAGTTTCGGGTCTGAATCTCGATCAAGAGATCATCGCGGACGATATCGATGTGAAAGCCGTCGACGACGACCTCTTGACGGTCGCCGGGCTGGCTGCACCACTGTTTCAGGGCCGCATGGAGCGACCGCTCGCGCATCGTCCCGATGCCGCTCGCGGAGGAGTCGCGTTTGACGATGGTCGCGCTTCGGTGCATGGGCACTCCGTTGCCGCTTGACCTTGGATCATGAGGCCCGTCGTCGGGCCGCCCTGACGCTACGGCAGGCCGACGTCGGGTTCATAGAGATAGTATCGTCCCCACTTGTGCTTTCCCTTCGGGAATGCCGGCGGCTGCTTTTCGACGATCACGCCGTACGTATCGGGCCGGCGCTTGCGGGGGAACGTATCGCGTGCGTTGGAGGCGAGCTCGCCCCAGTATCGCATCCGCGGGCCGCCGAGGGTGACGCGGGCCTGGATGATGGCCTCGCGGCTCTTTCCGGCGGCGGCCACGACCGTGCCTCGATGGTCGACGATGGCGCTGCAGCCGTTCTCTCGGACCGGGCCGGCCCCGGGCATCGCGCAGGCCACCACGCAGTGGTTGTCGGTCGCCCGGGTTCTCAAGCGGGCCTCGGCCACCTGCTCCTCCTCGTCAGGGAAGTTGTAGCCGACGGTCGGGTGCAGGATGGCCTCGGCCCCGTTCAGGGCCAGGCACGTGGCGGCCTCGGGGAAGTCGATGTCGTAACAGATGAGGAAGCCCACCTTGCCGATCCGCGTCTCGAAGACGGGGTAGGCGTCGCCGGGCACGAAGTTGGTGACCTCGGTGCCGTCCTGATCGTGCCAGCCTGGCAAGTGGACCTTGTGATAGACGCCGAGGGATCCGGAGCCGTCGGTCAGCACGCCGTCGTTGGTGATATTTCCCGCGTCGTCGACCTGGTAGAGGCAGCTCGCGATGATCATGCCGTACTTCTTGGCGATCGGCTGGATCGCATCGAACCAGGCCTTGTTGCTCCAGCGACAGAGCTCGATGAACTTGTCGCGGTGCCTGCGGCTGAGGTTCCGGCTGACGACGAGCATCGCCTCGGGCAGCAGGACCAAGTCGATCTTCCGCCGGCCCGCCTGGTCGAGCAGTCCGCGGACGTAGTCGATGTATCGCGTCTCGACGTGCTCGAAGAAGGCCCGATCGAACGCGGGATCGAGCATGGCCAGCCGCTTGCCGTGATCGGCGTATCGCTTGGCGTCCTCCTTTTGCCAGTCGTCCAGCTTCAGCGAGGCCGGTCGCGTCTGGATGACGCCTATCGTGGATTCGATTGGCATGGTGTTCGGTCTCCTCGGGATCGGCGCGTCATCCGCTCCTGGCGCCGCCCCAGCGATGGCACGTCGTCCCAGGACGGCGCTTGCCGCCGTCGCCGCACCGGCGGCTACGAACGTTCGGCGAGTGATCGTTGATGAGGAGGGATTGACACTGTCGATGTGGGGGGCAGTTGCCTCGACATGGTCGAGGAACTCGATGTCGTTGGTAAGGATGCCGTCCAGGGCGCGCAGCTCGTGGGGGGTCGCCCAGATCGCCTCGGCGGCCTCGCGGGGATTGAGCTGGAGCGGCTGGTCCGGATCGATGAGTCGCGTCGACCACCAATAGAGGATGAGTCCGCCTTCCGGCGGCGACCACTCCCAGAGCTTCTCGACGGCCTCGACGTCCAGGCCGACCTCTTCGCGGACCTCGCGAACGAGCGCTTCGGCCTGCGATTCGCCCTGCTCGACGGCGCCGCCTGGGAAGCACCATCGCCCGCCGAGCTCGATGGCGTCCGGGCGACGGATGCTCAGGATCCGGCCGTCCTTGCAGACGACCGCCACGACGCCGCGAATGAGGTCCCTGCCGCGTTCATCCATGTGCGGCAGTGTAGCATCGTGACGAGACCAGCGCCAACGCCGCCGGGCCTCCGGTCAAGGCCCGGCAGCGTGGTTGCATCTCACAGCGGGGAAGCTTGCGATGGCTTGTCATTTGAAGACGTCGCCACCACCGATGGCCCAGCGATCCGGCCGGCCGTAGACGGCGCGGACGTTGAGCGAGAAGGTCCGAACCTCTGACGCGCCGTCCGCTTTGATCTCGATTTCGCATGGGACGACCTGGAACTTGGTTCGCGGATCCGGATGGGGACTGGGCTGACCGATGCTCACGATGCGAATCGCGTTGCAGACTTTCAGCTTCTCGGGTACCGATTCGGCCGAGAGACCTCCGCAGAGCTTGCCTGCCTTGGCGTAATCCTTGGCGATCACCGCCTCGAAGAATTCCCGGGCGACCTTGGCGGCGATCTCTCCCTCGGATAGATCTCCCCTGGGCAGGCCGAGATCGTCAGCAGTCTGATCCACGCACATGGCGTCGTCGGGCGGGCTCAAGAGGAAGGCGTTCGGGTCGACCGCCTTGTCGTATTCGAGGTAACTGATGGTCAGGGCCAACTCGTAGTGGCGGCCCTTGGGGAGGTACTTCTCCATTCGCTGCAGGAGCTTGGTCTTGGGATCGACGGCGAAGACGATCCGAGCCCTATCATTGGCGGTCTTGGAGACGGTGAGGATGATGGGTTCTCCTTCGGTGGTGGGCTCCGTGATCTCGATGCCGGCTCCTTCCGGCGCTTGCAGGAGACTGTCGACGACGATCTTCGGATTGAAGAACATGTCCTTGTCTCCCTGGCGGAAGAGTCCGAGGGGGTTCTCCTCGCGAACGACCAGCACGACGTTCTTGCGTTTGAACCAGACGTTGGCCTTGCCGTCCTGACATATCACGATCTTGGGGCCGTCGCCTGGAGTATTCGGGAAGTCCATCCGCATGCGGATGAGGTCATCGTTCTCGCCGAACTGGGCCCACATCTCTCCCAGGCCGGGGCCCGCGGGGTCGAGTTTGACGTGTACGGCCCGAACGGCGCGGGTGGCCTCAATTGTCTGACCGACGGCATAGGCCGGGACGGCGGCTCTGTCGAAGGCGATCGGCAGGAGCGCGACCAGCGCGATGATCGCGGCCGCGGCGCCGGTCAGCTTTGTCCACTTGCTCGTCATAATCTTTCTCCAAACGCGTCGGCGCGAGGCGCCGCGCGGCAATGGTTGCCCTTGGTCCAGCGCTTCGGCCGCGTCGGCAAGGATGCGTTCGTCGGCCGCGGCGCTGGTGTCGAATCGCAGTGATTGGATCGACCGTTCTATGTCATTCGCGGGGCTCATGTCCCGACCTCTGCTCTCAGGAGTGACCGCAGTCTCTCGATGGCATATCGGTATCGGCTTTGGGCCGTACTGATGGAGACGCCTTGATGCTCGGCGATCTCCCTAAAGGGCAGACCGGCGTGCACGTGGAGCGTGATCACCTCGCGCTGCTCCTCCGGCAGTCCGGCTACCCTCTCCCACAGCCTGCGCGCCTGCTCGTCGGAGATGATCTGGCCGACGGGATCGGGCGTATCGTCCGGAGCGTCCAGTCCAGCGGACAGGGATACGTCGTTTCGCGATCGCCTTCGAAGGCGGTCGCGGGCTCGATTGGCCACGCACGTGGCCAGGTAGCCCTTGAGGCTGCTCCGCAAGGTGAAGCCTCGGACGTTGGCGGCGAAGTCGACGAGCACATCGTGCAGGACGTCCTCGGCCGAGGCGACATCCGTCAGCAAGTAGGTGGCCACCGTGAGCAGGTCGCCCTTGTACGTCTGATAGATGGCGCGCAGGGCGGAGCGATCGCCTTGCTGCATTCGCCGCAATAGGGCCCTATCGGCTTCCACCAGCTTCCCCAGGGACTCAAGAGTGCTCGATCACTATCAGGACGAATCAGTCCTGCCTGTTAGTCTGACCATTTGTGGAATCCCGACAAGAGGGGCGGGGGAATCGGTCGGGTTGGCGGAGCGGTCGTCGGTGGAGGCATGGATGCCGGACCGCTGGCAGAAATACGGATGCAGATAATCCTTATTCACTCTAATGACCCTTTTGCGGTCATGGGGCTCCTCGATGTCTCTGGGCTGCCCCGTCCTGGCGAGCCGTGGGGAGAAGGCGTATGCGGCGCGGGAGTGACGAGGGTGGCGGATGTCTCGGAATGCCCGGTCGAAAAGTCGAAAGGTCGAAACGTCGACACGTCGACACGTCGACATCGGAGCGGGGCGGGTGCGGTGTCTCGAAATGTCCCGGAATGTCTCGGAATGTCTCGGAATGTCCCGGAATGCGCGGGGATCCACCAGAATGCAACGGAATCCGGGGTTCGGGGGTTTAGGGGTGATGTCGCACAATGCCCCGGAATGCCCGGTCGAAACGTCGAGAAGTCGACACGTCGACACGTCGACATCGGAGCGGGGCGGGTGCGGTGTCTCGAAATGTCCCGGAATGTCCCGGAATGCAGCAGAATGGCGAGCTTCTCGGGGCTCGGGCGTCATGTGCGTTCTGGCTGTTTGCATGCAATGAATCCTTGCCATGGCTCGAATGAAACCACCCGTTGGGGACCCGTTATGCCGAATGGTGGCTTGGCCGCTCGTCGGCGTCGGCATCTGGCGTGTGGCATCGCAGGGCGAGTTCGTCGCGGGCGCTCAGCCGGACGCCTTGTGGATAAGGGGGTCGGTGGTCTGGAGAAGTGCGATCGGACTGGAGGGGGGAGTGCTTTGGGTGTGACTCTCCAGGGATGGGGGCAAAGGCGAGGGCTTGGGGCCCCCTACCGTCTGGTGACGGAGGGATCAGGCTACTTCGAGACGGCGGCGAGCCAGCGACGTTCGAGTTCTTCAAGGGGGAGGCCGTAGATTCCTGAGAGGCGTTCGACGTTTCGTTGGTGGACTGTCTCGTTCGAGGAGTTCTGTAGGGTCTGGTAGGCGCGGAGGAAGCGGTCCTTGCCGCGGGTCTCGATGAGGAACTTGACGAAGGCGCCGGCCTCGGCGTATGCGACAGGGGGACGGCTCTTGCTGGAGCCGATCTCGGTGTACGTCAGCAACTCGACCAGCGGGATCCATTGGCCCTGACTTCTCAGGCCTCTTGCTCGCTGATAGACGGTCATGCTGCCTCCGCTGAGGTGCTTCAGGGGCGCAGCGCCGAGTCTCTCCGACATGTAGACGGCGAGCCCTTCGTTGAGAAGCGCGGGAGGATTGCCCTGGTGTCGCATCAGGACGTGGACGGTCTCGTGATACGGATCGAGCTGGACCTTCCGGTTGTAGACCTCAGCGATCATCGCGCCGGAGGCCATGCCTGAGCCCTGGTGCCCCGTGTGCCTCAGCTTCGTCTGCTCATCCTCAAAGAGGACCAGGCAGATCCGTTCGTGCGAGTTGAGGCCGAGGGACTCGCAGATCCGGCGATAACCCCGCTCTCGGGTCTCGGCGATCTTGTCGATGTTCCGAGCGGCGGTCGAGTTCATGAAGTAGTAGACGTCAAAGCGGTCCGTCCGGCGCTTCTCCAGCGTCGGGAGCAGGCGTGCCCTCCAATCGGCCCATCGGACCGCGGTCGGCATGTAGCCGGCGATCCAATCGATTCGCCAACGATCATCCTGTTTGACGAAGTCGATGCACCAGGTTTGCCTGCCAGCAGCCGCCTCGAGCTGGAGGCCACGGTCGGTTCTCCGGACTTGGCCTGGGATGAGGGCGGCGCACTCGTCTGGCTCCCAACCGTAGCCCGCAGCGGGCATCTGACCGTTCATTGCATTCTTGAAATGATCGAACCGATAGTACTCGACCTGGCGGTAGTCGGGCGTCATCGCGTCCCAGGCGGCCTGGTAGTCGGCCTTGTCGAGCATCCGCTGAAATTCGCGGAAGGCGGCGAGGACGGCCTGGCGATCGGCCTCCGGCGCGGGGCGGGCGGGAACTCCCTGTTTCTGCGGTTTGGGCAACTGGTTTGAGGGGTAGATCAACTGGGCGATGGCGGCGTCGTATTCGTAGGCGTCGCGCGAGGGCGGATTGTAGAATCGGAGCCGGACGGACGTTCTGTCCGTGATCGGTCCGTGGATCTTGAAGACGAAGCGTGCGGTTGTGGCCTTTCGAGCGGGGATGGTTGTGAATCTCGGCTGGCCCCAGCCCACGCCCCGGCCGTAGTCGGGGGATTGGGTCTGGATGTGGAGGGCGAAGGTCTGCTCATTGTCGGATCGGTTCCGAAGGCGGAGATCGACGACGTTTCGTCCTTGGGCGATGGGCTCGAAGGCGATGCCGACGACGTCCAAGGCTCCCACTCTGAACGGCAGGCCGGGAGGCGTGACCGGTGCTGCCTCGATGAGTCCGGTCAGCAGCCACGGAAGCGTCCAGATAGAGAACAGACCGCGACAACAGACAGCAGGCGAACGAAGTGGTCCCATCGTGCCGCCCTCCAAGGAGCCCATTGGGCCGCAGCTCACACCCTCTCAGTGGCCGGAACGCGGGGAATACTTCAGGTGAGCCGGCGTTTCTGTTCATTGTAGCGCGTGGCGGGCCTTCGGGGAGGGGAAAAGAGGGCGGCAGCCCCGGGGGCGAGGTGAGGAGTTTTTGCCTGAGGGCCCCCGCTACAGCCTATCGT
Organism: Phycisphaerae bacterium; assembly: GCA_016927755.1. Taxonomy (GTDB): domain Bacteria; phylum Planctomycetota; class Phycisphaerae; order UBA1845; family JAFGLZ01; genus JAFGLZ01. The sequence continues at coordinate 14,467 of JAFGLZ010000137.1, read as the reverse complement.
GTGAGAGGCCTGCTGGAGCATATGTCGGCTGGTCCGCCGCTTGCGGTGTCGGGTGGCGGTTTGCCTTAGTTCCGGCGCCTTCGGGCCAGGGCAAGCGAACCGATTAGGAGCATCGCCAAGGCGCCGGGCTCGGGGACGGTGTAGACCTCGATCTCGTCGATGGCGATCGAGGAGCCGCCCGCGGCGCTGGAGTCGGTCAGGAGTCGGACGCCTGTGGCGTAGACGGATCCGAACTCGTAGAAGTGCCGGAGCGACGGCGTGGCGTCCGGAGTGGCGGCGTCGTAGGCGATCGATCCGATGGTCAGCCAATCGGCGTCGGACGTTGAGGCGTTCGGGGAATCCACGGTGGTGATCTGCACGGTGTAGGCGCCGAAGCAGCGGTCGGCGTAGTCGCCCAGGTTGTCGCGGCCCCAGGCGATGCCGTCGATGAGGAACCCGCCGCCGAGGTCCACTCCGACGAAGCTCTGGGCCGAGGCGGCGACCCAACTGTTGTCGTTGCCGTAGAGGCCGTCGTTGAGGTGGGCAATTTGGTGGATCGGATAGCCCGAGATGACGTCCTTGGCGAAGGCGTTGCCTTGGGGCGCGATGTTGAGCGTTCCGGCGGTTCCGCCGGTCTCGGTGAGAAGGATGTCGGTGTAGAGCTCGATCTCGTCGATGGCCGTTCCGCTGCTGAGGCCGACTTGCGGAACGACGAGTCGGATGCCCGTGGCGGAGACCGGGGCGAACTCGTAGAGGTGGCGTGACCATGGGGTCGCGTCGGGGGTGGCGGCGTCGTAGGTGATCGCGCCGATGGTCGTCCAAGCGGCGTCGGGCGTCGAGGCGTCGGGGTCCGGCGTCGTGGTGTACTGGACCTGATAGAGCCCGGCGTTGCGGTCATTGTAGGCGCCGGTGTTGTCACGACCCCACGCGATGCTGCCGACCACGGTGGGCTGATCGAAGCTGATTCCGGCGATGGGCGCGGTCGCCGCGGCGCCGATCCAACTGCTGGCGTTTCCGTAGGCGCCGTCGTTTAGGTTCACGATGTAGTGCGTTCCGTAGTCGAGCTCGCCCGCGGCGAAGGGCGTTCCGCCCGTGGCCATGTTTAGCGGCGCGAAGGTTCCCCCGGACTCGATGAGTGTGAGTTGGGCCGTGGCCAGAGGCGCCGCTCCGAACAAGAGCACGGCAACCCCGACCGTCATGCTCATCAGACGACTCACGTTGGCGACCATGATCTTCCTCCTCCACACCAGGTGGATACTTCCCCCTCGAGTCTTCTCGCAGGCGGGCGACGACGGGTCATGCAACAGCGCTGGCCGATGACGACACGATCGACGCTCATATGTCCCTGAGATCCAGACTGCTCAACAAACGTCTGCCCTGACTGCGGGCCTAGCGTCTACGCGGGATCATATATGCTCATCATATGAGTATATGATATTGTCACGACGGCCCTGTCGTCAATAGGATTCCTGAGGATTCTTTCCGGGCTCAATCTATTCCAGGCGAAGGCCTTACATCCGTGGAATCGTGCCGGCGAGCCCGCCGGATGTCGCTCGCAGGCGATCTCATGTGCCATGCCCCGCTGCGTTGAGGCCGAGGGCATCGGCGTTGCGTCCATCCGCCACGGACCAGCGGCTGGCTCGGACACGTCGTTGCAGGAATGTGGACCGTGACAAGGGGTTCAGAGAACAGAGAACCGCTCTGGATCGCCACGCGTGCGTCCTGGCCGAGGCAGGATTCGTCGATGGCGCAAACGATGCTTGACGCAGGCGCGCCGGCCCTGTTTGCTATTCTGGACGATCGTGCGAGGTTGGGCGCCGGCATACGGCGGGCACGTGGCGCCAGCTTAGCCATGAACGATCACGGGCGAGACGCCCGTGCTACGGCGGCGCGGGTTCGCAGGCGTTCGGGGAGGGAACGAACGGACCCGAGACGGAGGGAGCAGAACCGATGGGTAGTAGCGCGGCGGGACGGCGATTCAAGCGACTCCTGGTACTGGGGATGGATGGGCTGGATCCCAAGCTGCTGCAGGAGTTCATGGACTCGGGTGACCTGCCGAACTTCTCGGGGCTGGCCGAGCGAGGTTGCTTCGCGCGGATGGCCACCAGCAATCCGTCGGAGAGCCCGGTGGCCTGGGCCAGCATCGCGACGGGGGCGGACGCGGGACAGCACGGGATATTCGACTTCATCGTGCGGCGGCCTGGGACGTACCTGCCCGACCTGAGCCTGATGCGGCCCAATCCCAAGAACGTCACGGGGGCGCGGGAGAAGATGTACCTTCCGACGCGGACGGCGGAGGGGTTCTGGTCGTTCACGAGCCGCGCGGGCATTCCGACGAGCGTTATTCGGTGGCCGGGGACGTTTCCGCCGGAAGAGGTTCGCGGGCATATGCTGTGCGGGTTGGGCACGCCGGATCTGGCCGGGCGCATGGGAAAGTACAGCTTCTATGCGACCGCGCCCGATCCGAACGACGAGGCCAAGGAGAAGGTGACGTCCGTGGCGTGGCAAGGCGACCGGATCGAGACCGAGCTGCTCGGCCCACCGATCAAGGGGGGGAGTGCCTCGGCGCCGATGGAGATCGTCCGGCGGGGCGACGGGGTCCGCGTGAGGATCGGCAAGGGTTCGGAGATCGACCTGGCGCCTCGACAATGGTCGGCGTGGATTCGCGTCACGTTCAAGCTCGGTTTCTTGCGAAAGCAGATGGGCATCGTCAAGCTCTATCTGGATGCGGTGGCGCCGGGGCTGCGTCTGTTCGCCACGCCCGTCCAGGTGGATCCCGGCGCGCCGGCGTTCCCTATCACCTACCCGGACGAGTACGGCGCCGAGATGTGCAAGCGTCAGGGCCCGTTCTACACGCAGGGCCAGCCCGAAGACACGCACGCGGTCACTGACGGTCGGGTGGACATCGACGCGTTCCTGGCGCAGTGCGGCGAGATCGCGGCCGAGCGAGAGCGGATGTTCGATCACGAGCTCGCGGCGTTCAGGGACGGCGTGCTGGCGTTCGTGTTCGACCACTCGGACCGGATCCAGCACCTGTTCTGGGGGACGCGCGACGGCGAACACCCCGGCCACGACGCGGCGTTCGCGTCCAAGTACGGGCACGTCCTGCTCGATATGTACCGTGAGATGGACCGCCTTCTCGGCAAGGCGACGTCAGCGCTCGGGGACGACGACGGTCTGATGGTCATGAGCGATCATGGGTTCGGCTCGTTCCGGCGGTCGGTCCAGCTCAACACGTGGTTGGTTCAAAACGGGTACATGGCGCTGAAGGCGGGCAAGGAAGAATCCGCGGCTCTGTTCCGCGACGTCGACTGGTCGGGCACGCGTGCCTTCGCGCTAGGCTTCGGGAGCGTCTATATCAACGTGAAGGGACGCGAGCAGAGCGGGATCGTGGAGAGACCGGGCGAGTATGACGCTTTGCTGACGGAGCTCTCGGAGAAGCTGCCGCAGATGCCTGACCCGACGACCGGAGGAAGGCCCGTCAAGGCCGTTTACAGGACGAGCGAGGTGTACCGGGGCCCGCAGACGGAGCGAGCGCCGGATCTGATCGTCGGCTTCGCGGAGGGGTATCGCGCGTCATGGCAGATGGCGATCGGCGGGGCGCCGGCGGGGGAGATTCTCGCGGACAACACGAAGCAGTGGTGCGGGGATCACCTGGTCGATCCGTCGGTGGTGCCGGCGATCTTTCTGGCAAGCTTCAGGGGCAATCGGAGCGAGGTGCGGGTGGAGGACGTCGCGCCGACGGTGCTGGCGGGGATGGGGCTTGACGTTCCGGAGCACATGACGGGACGAGCGCTGATATGAGCGGATGCTCGCCGTGGATGGACTTCATCTCGGGGATTGCTCTCTCGAGACAGAGGGTCCGATCGTCTATTTGAATTCGTCATCGAGGTCGGCGAAGGGGTCGTCTTCCTCGTCGGTTCCGCTTGCGAGCGACTCGAGGGCGTCGCTGACGGAATCGTCTTCGTCCTCGGGAAAGAGTTCGTCGTCGTCGAGACCGAATTCCGCGTCTTCGACCTGTTTGCTCTTGCTGGTCTCGTCGTCGGAATCGGTCAGGGCACCAGCGGCGACGTCCTCGACGGAGGGCTTTCGGGGTTTGGGAGGGGGAATGGGCTTGGGGTCGGCCGGCTCGCCGTCAATCTGGACGATGAAGAGGACTGGGCCGACGGCGATCTGATCACCGGCCTTGAGGTCGGTTTCGGCGATCCGCTTGTTGTTGACGTAGGTTCCGTTGCTGCTGTTGAGATCGCGGAGTGCGATTCCGTCCTCGGTCACCTCGAAGACGCAATGCTCTCGGCTGACCTGTTGAACGGGGATGCGATAGCCGCAGGTATCGGCGCGTCCGACGACGGTGGGTCCCAGGCTCAGGGGAAAGTCCCTACGCTCGCCGTCGTTCTTGAAGTAGACGAGAACAATATCCATCGGTCGTCCGCCTCCCGCTCTCGTTGGTGGCAGGTTGCTTCGGCCTTCGGTTGCCACGTCGCTTTACAACTCTTGAACATATCCGCACGGCGTGGCGCGTTCAACCCCAAGCGGTCAGAGTCGAGCCGGCGCCCAGCCGGATTGTGCGGCTGGTTGCCCGCCCGGACAGTCCGGGCGGGCAACGCTTCCGCACGCCTGAGCGTCAAGCCGTGGCCCTACCCGGGGCCGGCTTGAGCTCGTTGATGGCCTTGAAGACCTTGTAGGCCCCATACAGCGCCGCTCCGAGGGCGGCCAGGCCGCGAATCCAGACCATCACGTCGGCGGTCGAGGTCGCCAGTGTGCCGATCACGATGGTGACCAGCCAGACCGCCACGACCACGGCGGACCAGCCAAAGGCGGCAGTCCAGACCTCGCGAGGCGGCATCGGAGCGCTCCTCCAGGCGGTCAGCTCACCGAGGACGAGCACGGCAAGCAGAAGGGCAGCGCCCGCCACGACGAGCAGACCCTCGGACTGGGCGGATAGTGCCACCATGACGATCGACATGACGGCCGCGCCCAGCACGTAGTAGAAGATCCGCAGGGCGGTCGGACTGACCAGCAGCGCCCCGGCGATACCGATCGACGAATACGTTCCGACGATGATTCCCACGAGCAATGCATAGTTGAACCCGTGGATACCCGGACCGCCAAAGACGTACATGACGAGAACGACGAACAGGGTCGTCAAGCTGGTCAGCAGGGTTCGGCTCAGCGTCTGGTTGACGCTGTCGGTGACCATTCGATCGTCGATCGTGGCGAGCTTTCCGCGGTTCTCTCGGATTCGGTCGAAGACGACGATGGTATCGTTCAGGGAGTAACCGATGATGGTCAGGAACGCCGCGATCATCGAGAGATCGATTCTGAAGTCGGTGATGGCGAACGCTCTGCCAACAAAGGAACCGTAGATGAAATGGCTCAGGGCGACGAGCCCGACGGAGATGGCGACATCGTGAACGAGGGCGGCGATGGCACACAGGCCGAAGGTCATGGACCCGAACCGCAGCCAGATATATCCGACGATCACGGCCAGGGCGAGCACGACGGCGGCCAGGGCCCGTGTCTTGCTCTGCCGTGCGACGGACGGGCTAAAGCGGGTGACCTTCTGGAGGGACTTACCGGTTTCCAGGGCGGCCTTAGCCAGCGCCAGTTCCGGCTGGGCGAGGCTCTCTCGCCAGACCTTGGCGCTCTCGTCGTACCGGTAGTGCTCGTCGGTGACCACGATAGCCGCCGAGGTGCATTCCCCGGCGGGGTTCTGCGCCAGGGGGATCACCTCGAACTCCCGCCAGGCGTAGGCCTCGAAGTCCGGCTGGAGCCGCATTTGCCGCAACCGCTGGACGATCGCGGCCCGTGAGATGGCGGGGCTCATGTCCTTCAGCACGAAGGCCACGCCGCCGTTGAACCGGCTGACGTCCCGAGCGGCGGCGATGCCGGCGGCCTTCGGGTCGCGCAGGACCTCGCCGAGGGTGGCTTTCTCGACCGGGAACAACCCGAGGCGCGTGGGGTCCTGCTCGTCCGCCTTGGGATCTTTGTTCTCGTAGACGGTCAGCGAGACGGCCGGCTGGATCACGAGCTGATCGCCGAGCGCCGCGACAATGGCTTCTCTGACGACGCGGCTGCTGGTCTCGGTCGTGGTGACCTCGAAGGTCGGCCCGGGCTCTTCTTGCCCGGGTTGGACCGCGAGCTCAACGACCTGCACGCCTGCCTGCCGGACCTTTCCGGAGGCCTGGCGGGCATAGACGGCGGCCTGGCGCAGGGCGTTCTGAACGGCATCGAGGTCGACGCCGGGTTTGGCCTGGACGCTCAGGACGCTGCCGCTGGGTGCCTCGGAGTCGCGCCGCTCCAATTTGTCCTCGAAGACGGCCAGGAGGAAGCTCTCGATCTGGCGCGCCGTCAAGTTCTTGGCGCTGATGAGGAACTCACTCGGGGAGGTTCCTTGCTTGACGTCGCCCTGATCGAGCTCGTCGGCGACGGTGCGGAGCCAGCCCGCCGCGTCCGTGGGCTCGTCGCCCGTGATCGCCTTGCGGATGATCTCGTCCTGGTTGAGCTTGTCCTTCAGGAGCGGCGAGTCCTTCTTGACCTCGATCTGGGCGGCCGTGCCGCCGAGGAACTCGATGCTGTAGAGATCGTCGCCGTGATAGTGGTCCTGATAGACGAAGAAGGCCAGGCCCGAGAAGACCAAAGCCGCCGAGACGGGCCAGAAGATGTAGCGCTTGCTCATCCAGTCGATCTTGGGTCGACCGATCAGGCGGAGCATCGGGAGCGATTTCGGCGTCTTGCCCAACGTGCCGCGGAGCACCAGGCGGCACACCCACATCAGGGCGAAGACGATCGCACTGACCCCACCACACAGGGCGAAGAATTCGCCCATGATCGCGGCGACCGAGTCGGGATTGGCCAGGACCAGCGACAGCCCGTACAGCACGCCGCCGATGGCGAGCAGCCCACCGACACCGTAGAGGGGGAACATGATCGCCTGACGGTCCACGCGCTCGGCGAGCATGAGGTTAAAGAACTGTCGCGTGACGAACAGGGCCGTGAACATGCTCGTGGCGACGCCGAAGCCGAGGGTGTATGCGAATCCCTTGACCTCGTCCGAGCCGACGTAGCCGAGGATCACGCACGTGATGAGGGTGGTGACGTTGGCGTCGAGAATGGTCGACAGGGCCTTTTCGTAGCCGGCTTTCACGGCGGTGCGGAGCCCCGAGCCTCTTAGCGATTCCTCGCGAATCCGCTCGTAGATCAGCACGTTGGCGTCGACGGCCATACCGATCGTCAGGATGAGACCGGCGATGCCGGGCAGGGTGAAGGTGGCCTGGAGCATGGCCATGATGCCCAGCGTGAGGATCAGGTTCATCATGACCGCGACGTCGGCGAGGAAGCCGGCGTAGAGGTAGTAGATCAGCATGAAGACGGCCACGCTGACCATTCCCACAATGGCGGCCTTTAGGCCTTTGCTCCGGTTCGTGAGCCCGAGGCTCGGGCCGATGGACTTTTCCATGATCGGGGTGGGCTTGAGGCGGGCCGGCAGCGAGCCGGCCTCGAGCTTGTTGACGAGGTATTGGACGTCGTCGACGGTGAAGTCACCCGTGATCTGGCCGTTCTTTCGGATGACGGATTGGAGGATGGGGGCCGAGATAGCGACGTCGTCGAGCATGATGCAGAGGGGTCGCTTCTGGTTCGCGCGGGAGACGGCTTCCATGAGGTTTCCGCCGCGATCATCCAGCCCGAAGAGGACACAGGGTTGGTTCGTCTGGGGATCTCGGGAGGCCCGGGCGGATTCCATGGACCATCGCGCAGCGCCCTTCTTTCCGCGAGGGGCCAACATGGTTTCGTCCGGGCGGTTCGACGCGAGGACGTAGTACTTGTCCGCGTACTTCTCGACGATGAAGTTCAGCGTCTCCTTGCGTTTTTGGAATTCGGCGTCGAAATCCTTGAGACCCTTCATGTGGAGGAAGTCGCCGGGGTTCTTGATCTCGAACCATCCGAACTGGTCTCCCTCTCGCATTCGCGGTCCTCGCTTGGCCAGGTTGCGGATGTACTCGTTGTATCGATCGGGGTTCTGCGGGTCCCGCGTGGGCAGGATGCGGAACTCGAGCACGCCGGCCCCCATCAGCAAACGCTTGAGATCGGCGGGATCGTCCAACGCGCCGCGCTGGTCGGCCCAGGGGTCGTACGCCGCGACGAGCCGCTCCAGCGTCTCCTTGAGCGAGGGATGGCTTTCGTAGAATCTGTCGAGCTCCTTCTGGCGAGCCTCGCCCTTGCCCATGGCCAGGATGTCCTCGACCTGCTCGACGTTGATGTTGGTCTTGAGCAGGTCGCCTTCGAGCTTCTCATAGGCCTCGCGGGCCTCGACGTCGGCGTCGGTGTCGGGGGTCTTCTCATGGATTTGTCGCCAGTTGTCGTAGGCTTTGGTCAGCGGTTCGAGCAGCTTCTCCCGCGCGGTCACGCCACGAACGAGGCCTTGCAGCGCCTTGCCGCGCTGGTCGCCTTGGCGTTCGAGGGCGACGCGGATCTGGTTGCGGCTCAGCTCGGTGACGGCCAGTTCACCGCGGACCTTCTGGTAGTCCTCTCGGGCCTTGACGACCTGCTCGGGAGGCTTGGGGATCTGGATCTCCAAGCGGTTGCTGCCCATGGGTCTCCACACGAGGTTTCGCTGGCCCTTGGGGTCGACGCGTTCCTTGAGGATCGCCATGACGCGCTCGGACAGGTCGCGTCGCCGGTCGGCGGGGATGCCGGTATCGTCGATTTCGTACAGCAGACTGTGGCCGCCCATGAGGTCGATGCCGCCCTTGAGGCGCTGGCTCGGCGGGTAGAGCTGGGAGACGGCCAGGCCCAGCAGGACGCCGATCAGAAGGACCTTCCACCAGAAGTTGTTGTCAATCATCGCTTGTCTCCACGTCCGAGGATGCGTTTCGGATCGTTGACGTTTTCGGTTGGGTTAGAGGAAACGGGACCACGGTCACGGTGTCGTCGTGGCCGGTCAAATCGGAAGGCTAGGCAAGGGTGGGCGGTCCGTTCGGCGATCGGTCGCTGAGTCGAACGCGACACCCCGGCATCGGATCCGCCACGAAGGTCTCAAGCCGCGCCGCCCGAGAGACAGACAAACTGATGATCGACTCGCCGTCCGGCGGGAGTCCGGCGGGCCCGGACTTCGAGACGCGAACCGTTTCGTCGAGGCCGGCGCAGCTCGCCCCAAGGCGGTCTGCCATGTCTGGCGCGACCCAGATCAGGACCTGTTTTCTCGGTTTCGACCCATCGTCCTTGTCGCCCGGCGACGTGTCACGGGCTTGGCGCTCCTGCTCCTGGCGCTGGTGGGCGAGTTCGGTCTGTCGGCGCGCGGACTCGGTGAGGTGGTAGCTGGCCGCGACGAAGACCAACGCCGCTGTGACGCCTCGACCGATCTGTCCAGACAAGAGGCCCATGATAGGGGGTTCATTATAGCGTTCGGTCAGACGATTCCAATGGCCGGTTGAACATCAACTGAGGGAGCTCGGCGGAGGCGCGAGGCCCCTGCCGAGGCGGATCGGATTGGTCTGACCGCGGCTCGGCGGGAGCCTCGCCCCCCCTTTTCGGCTCGGCGGGAGCCTCGCCCCCCTTTTCGGCTCGGCGGGAGCCTCGCCCTCCCTTTGTCATCTCCTGCGCCCATCAGAGCACTTGCCACGGGGGCTAGCGAGCGACCCTGATGACAAACAACTCCCTGCGGTGCCATGGATTGCGCCAGGCGGCGCCGCGGAACTGGTCGGGCAGGACGGTCGAGAGGATCGCCAATGCCGCGACGCGGGACTCGGTGTCGTGTGCGCCGCTGAGCCACTGGAGCTTCCGGCGGCCGAAGGCCCGCATCAGCCCCGACAGGTTGCGGAGTAGCGCCTGGCGGACTTCGTCGCGCCTGTAGGCGGTTCGGTCTATCAGGTACGCCAGCACCCAGACGCCGTCCATGTTGCCGTAGCCGAAGCCGCCGTCGAACGACCCGTCGGGACACTGCATGGCCAGGACGAGGTCGATGATCCGCTCGGGGTAGAGCAGCTCGCGGCCTAGGGCGGCGTAGATCGGCCAGATGTGGAAGGCGCCGCCGAGGGGCTCGAGGGCATCGGGGTACTGCACTCCTCGCCGCCACATGCCGGTCCGCGGCTCGACCTGGCGATCGAGCCAGGCGAACAGGGCGTCGCGCCAGGCCTGGGGCGTCTCGGGAGTGCACGCCAAGGGAAGGCCCGCGCCCCAGATATCGTGCGAAGCGCCCCAGGCATGTTGCCAGTCGATGCCACTGAGCCATTGATCCATCTTGGCCACGTCGCGATAGCGATCGAGGAACTTTGGGGCGTACCTCTGCGGTCCACCGAGCATGTTGAGGGCCCCCGTGGCGTGACAGAACGCGTGGGTAGCGATGTGGCCGGTGCGGTGGCGATAGGTGCCGTCGGGCTGCTGCTGATCCTGGATGAAGCCGATCCACTCGCGACGCTGAGCGTCGCTCAGGGCGGTCAGATCGTCCATCATCCAGCGGATCCAGGCGACGTCGGCGGAGGCGTACAGGTCAGGCGGGACGGACGGGCTGAGGCGGTACGCGCCGTAGGGTTTGCCGGGTGCCTGCAGTCCCGCGTACCACTCTCGGACGTCGTTGCGAATGGACTGGAGATCGTAGGGCGGCTTGGGCACCGGAGGGAGGGGCTCGACGGGGGTGGTCACGCCGGCATCCCGCGTGAGTCGCTTCAGGTCGCCTTCGCTGAGGGCCCGATCGAAGATCCATACCTCACTGATCTTGCCCGTGAAACCCTGTGCGACGGGACTGCCGGGTCGGGTACCGACGAGGGTCGGCGTGACCGCCTTGAAGAGGGCTTTCGGCACCGGGCGCGGCGACGGGTTCTCGGTCGCGAGAATGCCGTTGATAGAGACCTCGAGACGGCTATCCGGATCGAAGACGCCGGCGACGAGATAGGGCACGCCAATCTTCAGCGGTCGCTCGCCCTGGATCTCGGCAGCGTCGCGGTCCCACTTGCCGGAGGCGCTGACGTGGAAGTAGAGGCAGAGATCGGCGCCGACGCCGAGCTCGTAGGACCGCCCCCCGTCGACGAGTTGCCACTTGGAAACGATGGCGGATTTTCCGCTCGGAGCCTGGTCCACCTGCAGCACCGCCGCGACTGTCAGGGCCCCGGAGATCTGGAGCTCGTTTCCGGCACCCTGGCCGAGGAAGATGCGGGTGTCGCGCGACGCATCGAACGCCCACGCGGGTTGATCGAGCAGGCGCGTCCTGGTCGGATCGGCGGTGTCCGAACCTACTTGTTGACCCAGGTAGGCCTCGGTCTTGTGAGGCCCGGCGAGGTCCTTGAGCGGCGTTTCGGCCCCGGCGCGTAGGTGCAGCTTTGGCCGCGGTTCGTCGGCGATCGCGGGGTGAGCGGCGGCCAGAAGGCTCAAGAGGCACGCCGCTGCGAGCTGTCCGCGACGGAGAGCGGATAGCGTGCTCCTGGGAGACCTTTGATGGGTGGCTGCCGGCTTTGGTCGCGGAGGACATGGACTGCTCGTGGAATTCGAGTTCCCCACCGCTGAAGCGATGGGGCACCCGGGGGCGGCTATCTTTTCAGACGCTTCTGACAGACGCTTGGGCGAGGCTCCTGATAATCGTCTCATGCCGCTGACTACCTTCACTACGACCCGAGGAGACCGGTTTCCGTTGACGGATGGGGGCCCTACCACCCGCGGATGTAGCCTGACAGGCTCACGAAGGCCGCCAGGAAGATGATCTCCGCGATCTTTCCGGCGGCCAGCATGCTCCGCCAGGTTTGTCCTCCGCCTCGCCTGGCGATGATGACGCTGGCCACGAAGGTCAGGCCGAGGACGGCCAGGGCGATGATCGTTCCGAGGATGATGTTGCCGCTGCGGCTGCAGTAGACGGCGGTCAGTGTCAGCGGGAACAGGAAGGAGACCAGGACGAAGGTCGGGGTCAAGGCGGCGGAGAGCCCCACCGCCTCCGGGCGAGATCGAGTGGCGACGCGTCCGACGCTGGCCGCCAGCAAAACGGCCCAGCGTCCCCACAAGGGGGCCAGGAAGAGGGGGCGGTAGATCAGTCTGGGGTAGGCGAAGTTCAGATAGCTCCGCCAGTCCTGCGGCCACCACCACGCTCCTGTTCTCAGGGCGCTGAGAAAGACGAGCTCCAGCACGATGGTCAGGAGGAGGACGATGACGGCGGGCATGGCCAATGGGGCGGTGACGTCGTTCTCGGGCTCTCTTGCGTGGCGCGATCCGGTCAGCGCGTTGACGGTCGTGGTGAGTCCGGCCAGGAGGCTGTATCCGAGGAAGCAGACGTCGACGATGACGACGGCGGCGGCGGGGACGAGGCGGAGGCTCGTGACCTCCTCGCCGTAGAGGCGCCAGACGGCGCGGAAGACGCCCACCCACATCAGGCCGATGACCATGCCGATGGGGACGAACCAGATGGCGGCGCGGCGCCAGGAGGCGGCGTTGGCCATGGGCAACCCGCCGAGGGGCAGGAGGAACCGCAGGGCCATGACGAGGGCCGCCAGCCAGGTGACGGGCGCGTCGTCGCGGATGTTGGGCGGTGACGCGTCGGGGGCCAGGTCTTCTTCCGGCGATTGAGCGGGGTCTTGCATTTGGGACACCCTTGGTCGTTAGGCGCTGTGGGTCTCGCTTGGCTCCGTGGGTCCGCACTTGACTTCGCGCAGGCGCCCCGGCGCCGGCTGTGGGCAACTCGTAGGGGCATTTCGAACAGGTGGCGTCGTTCGGGTTGCCATCGGTTCACGGGTGGGGCGCCCACATCGGGGCGTTAATTCGCGTTCCCCGCCGCTGAAGCGACGGGCCACCCAGTTTGTAACAGCTCACGGGCAAGATGCCCGTGTTACGCTCGCGCCGATCGTCCGGCGGCTGATCCGGCGCGGTTATTTCGCTCTTGCGTCGGCGACGGCCTTTAGGAACGCCGCGGCGTTCTTTGTGATGGTCTCGAAATCGCCGGCGGCCAGGGCCTTCTTGGTGACCATCGCGCTGCCCACGCCGACGCAGACAGCGCCGGCCTTGATGAAGTCGCCGGTGTTTTCGAGCGAGACGCCTCCCGTGGGGGTCATGCGGACCTGGGGGAGCGGGCCGCGGACGTCCTTGAAGAAATCCGGTCCGAGCTTCGTTGCGGGGAAGACCTTGATGACATCGGCGCCAGCCTGCCAGGCTCGGAGGATCTCGGTCGGGGTGAAGCAGCCGGGCACGACGGCCTTGCCGTATCGCTTGCAGAGCGTGATGGTGTCGACGTCAAGCGTGGGGGCGACGACGTACTCGGCTCCGGCCAGGATGGCGGCGCGGGCGGTCTCGGCATCGAGGACGGTGCCGACGCCGATGAGGCACTTGCCGGCGAACTCCTTGCTTGCGGCCTTGATGACGTCCAGGGCGTTTGGGGTCGTCATGGTGATCTCGACGCAGGTGAGGTCGGCCTTGTACAAGGCGGCGACGACGTCGATCAACTGGGCGCTGGAATCGGCGCGGACGACGGCGACGACGCCGGTCCGCTCCATCTCGGCCACGACTTCATGGGGTCTGCTCATCACTGGCTCCTACGGCAAACGGCCTCAAACCGGAAAACCAATATGTCGAGACGTCGACAAGTCGACGTCCCAGGGCAACGACGGGGCATATACCCCGCCGCTCGGCTCGTGATTCTACGGTTCGGTGAGATAATGACAAGGCTGCGGGGGCGTGAATCGGGTGGTGGTCGACGCTACAATGCCGACTCCGTGCGGGGACGGCCGGTGGGTCGTCCGTGCGATGGGTAGCGAGGTATACAGATGCCCGGGAAGATTGACGAGGCGCAGGTTCGGCACATCGCGATGCTCAGCCGGCTGGAGCTGACGGACGCGGAGGTAGCGGAGTTCAGCCACCAGTTGTCGGACATCCTGGCGTACGTGGAGCAGCTCAACCAGGTTGACACGACGGACGTGGAGCCGACGGCGCATCCGCTACCGCTTCGGAACGTCATGCGCGAGGACGAGCCGGACGAGCCGATCGGGGTGGAGGCGGCGCTAGCGAACGCGCCGCAACGGGCGGCGTCGTTCTTCAAGACGCCAAAGGTGATCGAGCAGGACAGCGCCTAGAGAAGAGGGAAGTCAGAAGAGGGAAGAGGGAAAGGGGATTCCTGGAAACGTGTGATGGTGGATCAGACGGCTCTTCAACTTCGTGACGCGATCGCCGGTAAGCAGGTCTCTAGCCGGGAGGCGACGGAGACGTGCCTTCGGCGGATCGAGCAGCTTGATCCTAAGATTCGTGCGTTTATCAGTTGTGACGGCGATCGGGCGGTCGCGGAGGCGGCGAGGGTCGACGAGCGTCTGGCGGCCGGTGAGGAGGTTGGGGCGCTGGCCGGGGTTCCGGTTGCGATCAAGGACAACCTATGCACGCGGTTCGGCAAGACGACGTGTGCGTCGAGGATTCTGGCCAACTTCGCCAGCCCTTACGACGCTCACGTGGTCGAGCGGCTGCAGGGGGCGGGGGCGGTCATCGTCGGCAAGACGAACCTCGACGAGTTCGCGATGGGGTCGTCGTG
>JAFGLZ010000136.1 GCA_016927755.1 Phycisphaerae bacterium | reverse complement strand
GGGGGGGGATGGGGGGGGGGAGGGGGGGGTTTTGGTTGCGCCGGTGCAGGGGGGGGGGGGGGGGGGGGTATGAGCGTTTCACGTTGCCTTTGGCGCCGTGAAACTGAAGTTGGAAGGGTGAAGTTGGAAGTGAGAAGAGAAGCGGGGGGGCAGGCTGGAAGCCTGCGTTACAGGGGGGGGCCCAATGCCGGCGTTGCCGGGGGGCTTTGTTTTGTGCTTCTCTCTTGGGGGGTGGCGTCTTATCATGTGATGTGGTGGTTGGTGCACGTCGTTCGTTTTCCGATCGGGTCCGGTCGATTGTTGGAGGGGCGATATCATGCCCAGGCGCGCCCTGTTTCCGCTGAAGGCCCTTGTTCTTGTTTGCACCCTTGCGCCGATTGCGCGGGGTGAGATCCTGGTTCAGGACACGTTCACGGCGGGGTTCGAGGAGCCGAACTGGGACTTCTCGTGGAATCGCGGGGTGGGCAGCTCGACCGTGGACGCCAACGCGCCGGGCTTCGCGCATCTGAACCTGAACGGGCCGGCGCCGGCTTACGGCACGATCTATCACAACGCGGAGCTGATCAACCGGAACATGACGTATCGTGTTCCGGTCTACTGCGACCTCGAGATCCGGCTTCGGAACAGTAACAACAACGGGCATGACTCACCGGGGGGGCCGAACGACCCGGACCCGAACTATGGCATCGGCTCGCGGGGGTGGGGGCTTTGGAACTCGTCGATGGATCCGTTGAGCAAGCCGATGAACACGATCTGGTTCTCGAGCATCTCGCCGCAATCCGATCCGCTCATCAGCGGCACGCGGCTGTGGGTGGTCAAGCAGAACATTCCCTATGCGTTCCAGGACCTCAATATCGATCTGACGGAGTGGCACACGTACCGGATCAAGTGGCGTCCGGACCATCTGGCGGCGTACGTGGACGATATGAGCACGCCGATTTGGGAGTCGACGTCGGCGGGCCAGATTCCGGACGTGGCGCTGAACTTCACGGTTTGGGTGGACAACTACTTGATGACGATGCCGACGGGCTTTCCGAACTTCGTGATCGGATACCTCGACGTGCCGGCGATTCAGCAGTACATCGACGTCGACTACGTCCGCATCTACACGCAGGAGCGCACGCTGACGCTCGACATGGTGAACGGGTCTTGGGGGACGGTTCTGGTCGAGCCGAACTACCCCGCCTACGCCGAGGGGACTCCGGTGACGCTGACGGCCGAGCCCATCGAGGGCAAGTCGCTACGGCACTGGCAGGTCTATGACCCGAACTTTCCCGACGACGCGAACCACGCGGCGGAGGATACGAACAACCCGCTCGTCGTGACGATGGACGCGGACCAACACGTGACGGCGGTTTTCAAGTGCGGGTCGTCGGGGATGGCGCTTCTGCCGGTGGTGGTGGTCGTGGGGGGGATGATGGAAGTGAGAAGGGAGAAGTGAGAAGGGAGAAGTGAGAAGGGAGAAGTGGGGGACTTCAGGCTTCAGGCTTCAGGGGTTCGGGGCGGTCACTTCCCGATTCAGGGTTCTCTCACATTCCCGAGACGGTTCAATTGCCGGTGGTTCGGACGTTGGAGTTTTCGATGTTGTCGGAGTTGCCGCGGATGTCGGGGCCGTAGAGGCCGTCCTTGCCGCCGGCTGCTATGGGAACGTGTAGGTAGTCTTCACGTCGAAGTTCGTGATGTCGTCGCACTTTCCGCCGGCGTCTGGGCCGTAGAGTCGATCCTCGCCCGGTGAGATGAGGAGGAACTCTTCGGCGTTTTGGACACGGGCACTAATTGGGTGATCGGGGTCGGAGCGAGTATCGGGCATCTCGATGTAGCCGGCGAAGCGTTCTTCCATATCGGCTTGATTGTCCGACACACCACCAAGGGCCTTGGGGGTGAAGATCGGGCTGGGCAGCCACCCGTTCGGCGGGGTGCCGAAGGGGCCGAAGGCGCCTATCGCGCGGGTGATGAAGGCGTTGTCGGCGATGTTGAAGGCGGCCTCCGGGGCGTTGGCGGCGGCCTTAGGTCCGAGTCTGGCGGCGAGATAGACGTTTGCGTCAGGGGCATACTTGGCCCGGCGGTTGGCCTTGTAGTAGATGATGGGGCCGTCGAAGGTGGAGTCCCGGATGACGAAGGCGCCTTGTCCGCCCCAGTCGCGTCCGTCGGCGGGGACAGTCGGGCAGATGTTGAACTGGCTGTCCAGCCATTTGTCGGAACGGTCCGAGAGGACGTTGGCCTTGTCGGCGGCCATGTAGGGCTTCTTGACGCCGGGGTACAGGTCGCCGGTGGGTTCTCCGACGAGGGCGTAGGCGAGGTGGTGTGCGCCTGAGGGCATGTTGGGATTCTCGAGGGTGCCGCCGCTGAAGGGGTCGCTGGTCGGGAAGTCTCCCTGTTCGTTGGCGAAGTTGTGGAGTGCGACGGAGATTCCCTGCAACTGGGCCTTGGTTCGGGCGACCTTTGCCTGGTATCTGGCGCGGCTGATGGTGGGTACGAGGATGGTCAGCAGCAGGGCGATGATGGCCACGACGACTAGGAGCTCGATGAGGGTGAATGCTTTGAGTTTTTGGCGGTTGTGTGTCATGGTTCACCTTCGCAGTCTGGGTGTCGGCTAGTTTAGGGTCTAGGGTCTAGGGCTTAGGGTCTGGGGTTCGGGGTTTTCTTTGAACGCCTTTCCTTGGAGCCCTGGGCCGTCTTGTTGGTCTTTTGTCCTTTACGCTTGGTCCTTTGTCCTTGGCGATGCGCGGGTTAGCGCGTATCGTCGTAGTAGTTCGTGTCGACCCGCCCGAAGGTCATGGGCAGTGCGAGCGGGTTCCTGAAACAGTTGGTCCGGTCGAGCGTGAACTGGCATCGACGGAGGTAGTTTCCGTCGTCGTCGATGAGGGCGATGTAGACGGTGTAGACGTCGGAGCGGGTGGTCAGGATGTTGCCCCATCGGGCCAGGAAGATGTCGCGTTCGCGGATGTCGTTGTCGACACCGACCGAGCCGTCGTGGGCGTCGTTGGGCTCGGGGACTTCGGTGCTGGTACGGGCGGTGGCGTCGAAGTCGGGCGACCAGGAGGTGGCATCCCCCTCTTTGTGAGCGATCAAGTCGCCACTACTACTTTGCGCCAGCAGGTCGACGGCGAACTTCTTGTTGACGGTGTTGAGCTTGGCGACGGTCAACTCGCCGAGGTCGCCGAGAGTCATGTAGCGCCGAGGTGAGTTGAGGGAGGAGTCGAACTTGCTGGGGTCTGTTTGTGCACTGCCCTTTCCGCACGGGCTGGATACGACGCGGTGCTCCCTGGCGCCGACGATTCCGGCGGCCAGATCCCACCTGAACTCGGTATCAATCGTCGGCTTGTCGTTTGAGTAGAGATAGACGTATCTCTCCATCATGAAGGGGACGGCATAGAGCGTGGGCAGGGGGGCGGTGTTGATGTTGATGCGACCCGGCTGGCGGTAGTCCAAGAGATCCGCTTCGCTTCGGACCGAGCCGGGAGCCGGGACGTTGTCGGCGGTTCCGTCACCGTCGTTGTCGACGCGGTCGTGATTCGCGCTGAGGGCGGTGACGTAGCCGAAGATGTTGCGCGGGTCGGCGCCGGCGGCGTCTTCAACGTCTGAGGCATCTCTAAAGAAGTCGAGGCGTCCGGCGGCAATCTTGAGGCTTTCCTTCTTCGCGGACGAGAGGGTGCTGGCCTGATTGACGGCGTATTGACGGGCCGCGAGCCTCTCCGAGGCGGGGCCGGCGGCGGATCCGTTGGACCAGACGAGGACTCTGGACAGCTCGCCGGGGGTGTCGAACGTCCACGAGAGGGTATCGTTGGGGTCATTGGGGTCGGCGGTCAGGCCGGTATTCCGGAAGACCCAGTGCGAGGGGGCGATGTCGCCCGTCAGGACCGCAGTATTCTGGGCGCCAATATTGGTGGTCGCGTCATTACTCAGCAGGGAACGGGCAATCGTCATCATCCACGGGTTCTGCTCATCGCGCTGGTAGTCATTGACGCTTCCGGCGGCGTTCTGCCAGGACCCGCCGGTGGAATTGACGTAGGCCCCCCCCGTCAGCAAGAACCTGTCGAAGACGACGTCAGCACCGTTGATGGACATGTAGAGTTCGATCTTGGTGTCTTGCGTGGGCTGCGGGTCCGTCGGAAGTATCGAGAACGTGACGGAATCGCGGTCGAGGGCGGCGCTGGCGTCCAGCTCGGGGACCTCGATGGCGGCGGGAGTCACAAAGGCCGGATTGGGATCGCTCACGCGCAACATGAACTTGTTCAGGCTGGGGTCCGGCAGCTTGATGCCGACGAAGGGGTTGACGACCTCCACCTCGATGGTGTGGTTGACGACGGGGCTGGCAGTCGCGTCGCCAATAGTGACGCGGACCTCGGTGATGAAGGGCTGGGGCTCAAGGCCGACGGCGATCGTGGTTGTGCCGCGCTTGACAACGGTGGGGATGATGTCGTCATCTCGATAGTCGCAGATGTTTGCGGCGGCCTGCCAGGCTTCGACGGGGTCACTGGGCGTTTCGAACTTCATGGCATTGCTGGTGTAGAAGGCCCAGGCGAGCATGGCCACGTAGTCGGCTTTGCGCTCGGCAATGTCATCGTTACCGAGGTACTTATTGATCGGGTAGTCGAGACTTACCTTCTCGTAGTCGTACATGCCGGAGAGGCTTCGTTCGAAGTTCTTGCCAGAATCGTTGTCTATTCGGACGGGGAATGCATAAGCGGGCTCGGTGGGCCAGCCATCGAGATTGCTGAGGTCCGTCTCGTTACAGATCATCCGGTACCAATGGTCGGTGGGGTTCTGTGTACCGTGTCCGACGTGCACGCTGTACGCGTGGGTTTGCAGAGTGCCTCTGATGGTGTTGGTGGGGTTTCGGTTGGGGAGCCGACGGTCGGACTGACCGTTGTACACGGTGAGCAGGGGGCGTTTGAGGACCCAGGGGTTCTTGGGGTCGAGGAGTCGCTGCCAACCGACGGTCGCACTTGGGTCGGTGGCGAGATCCTTCTCCTCGAAGTGGAACTTGCGCCATCGGAAGAGATCGCCGCTGGCCGCGGGGGTGTAAACCGGGCGCAGGAAGCTGGCGGCTTGCAGCGGATACCAGCAGAGGGAGTAGTAGAGATCCTGGTCGATTCGTCCGGTCCACGTAGTGGGCGCGGCGAGGTTGGCCATCGGCTGGGGGACGAGGCAGAAGCGGTGGGTCAGGGAGGCTTCGTCTCGGAACCCGTAGAGCGGGTAGTTGGGGAAGGCGTCGACGGCGGGGGGCGGACCGCCGATGAGCTGACGACAGACAGCCTGCTCGTAGTAGTCGAGGTACGGCTTGGGCATCGCGTCGGTGTCGGTCGGTTCGGTGTCTCCGGGAAAGCCCCAGAGATTCCTGACGAGGCGGTTGATCGTCCAGGTCAAGGGCTGGTTCAGCCACTCGATGTCGGCGCGGGTGACGACGTCGAAGATGACCTCGGTGACGCGTCGTCCTCTGGGCTGGAGGTCGGCCGAGGACTCATCGAACGTCAGGTCGGCGGCCGACTTGGCCCAGGGGCTTACGCGACTGGAACTGGTGTTGATGTTGACCTTTGAGGCGTTGTCGACGATGCGGACGGCGACGTGGACGCGCTTGGGTTGGTCGGTCGGCGTCGGGGTGTCGATGGGGAAGGTGAAGCTGATGGGGGAATCGGGGATGCCATCACCGTCGGCGTCGTAGAGGTCGATCTTGCCGTTGCCGTCGACATCGTACATGTCGCGGTAGTTGGTCCAGAAAGCGTCCTGAACGCCTGGGACGGTTCCCATGGTCTGAGCGATTATGCGTCGTCCTTCGGCAGGGGACCATCGCGGGACGGAGGTCTCGTTAGGGTCCTCGTTCGGGTCCGTCAGCTTGAGGTTGACAAGTTCGCTCTGGAGCGGCTTGTCGCAGGGGTCGTTGGGGAAGAAGTAGGCCACGGCGTCGACGGGGCCGAGGTAGCTGACTCGGAACCAGCGGAGGTTGGGGTCGTCGTCGCTGTAGGGGAGGGTCGAGGCGAGCCATCGGTCCTTGAACGAGGGGGCGTCGTAGGGCTCGCCTTCCGCGTTGGGGTCGTTCGGGTCGCCGCCGAGGGGCAAAGCAAGGTTGGGGTCGAGGAGGGCGGTGTCGCGGAGTCCGTTGGGATCGCCATTGAGCGCTGGGATGCGGAGGACGTTCGGGTCGGGGACGAGATCGTCGCGGAGTCGCTCGCGGACGAGGCGGACGGCGGTGTCGGTTACGGTTTCGAGGGCGAGGGCCTCGCGCTGGGGCTCGATCTGCTGGCGCTCGGCTCGCGTGGCGATCATGAAGCCGAGGCCGAGGAGGGCGAGGAGGACGAGGATGGCCATGACGAAGATGAGGACGGTTCCTCGCCTTCGGCGGGAACGGGTCGGGGTTCGGGGTTCGCGTCTAGGGTCTAGGGTGTGGGGAGGAACGGCCGCGTTCTCTGTTCTGAGCGGTGTTCTGGGTGTTCCGGCCAAAAGGGGACAGGCACCTTTTGTGCGAAGCACCCTTCGGGCCGTAGCGGCAAAAGGAGCCAGTCCCCTTTTGGCCTGCGGCCACGGGCGAGACGCCCGTGCTACGGGGGGGAGTCCCCTTTTGGCCTGCTTGGGTTGTGGTGCTTTTGGTTTCATCATGGCACCTGTAAGACGAAAGATCGTTTCTGGCCTAGACGCTCGTCGGCGTCCCGCATCCGCTTGTTCTCGTCGTAGATGCGGACGGTGACGCGGAGCATCTTGGGGCGGAGGTTCCACGTGCCGTTGTCGACGCGCCAGACGGCGCGGTAGCCGGGGTAGTCCGGCGGGCTGGTTACCCCAGGGTTCTCCTCAAAGCCGTTCGAAAGGGCGATGCCGGATGCGTCGTCGGGCGGCCAATGATCGACTAGCTCGCTCTTAGGCCACGTATCGGGGATGTCATTCGCGTCAGCCTGCGGGGCGACGGTGCCGTTGCCGTTGATGTCGCGGGGCAGGCCGTACCAGAGGATCTCGCCGAGGACCCCGAGGGCACCGTCGGACCATTCGATCATGAAGTGGCCGACGTGGGGTACGAAGTCGAAGCAGTGCTGCAGGCTGACGTACCACTGCGCTTCGAGATCGGCGTCGAAGTTGGCCATTGCCGGCGCGAGCCAGGTCCGGTGGATGTCGTCAAGGCTCTTGAGGGAGTAACTACGCACATAGGTCCAGCGGAGGGTGCTTGTGGGCGCATAGTCGGGACGCCTCAGACGCGTAGTCAGGTCGGAAAGAGTTTCCTGCACCGCGTCCTCGGCACAAAGGATGATTCGAGAGACGGCTTGAAAGTACCCGTCCGAGAGTCCCAAGGGGCGAATCGGAAAGGCGGGGAGCGGCGCACCCAGCAGGATAGCGCGTCGCATGAGCAGTCGGTCGAACGCGGTGGGGGCGAGCTGAATGGGATCCTGGATCGGGGTCGTCAATCCCGGAGGGAAGTATCCGGCGTGGCCGTAGCAGATCATTGCCTCGCCGCTGGTAACGCCGGCGTATCGCGAGGATTCGTACGTGCGAGGCGAGGTGGCGCTGAGGAAAACCATTCGATCTCGTCGGAGTGCGTAGTTGGGGTCGTACGTCGAGGGTTTCGGTTCACCGGTGGCGTCCGGGACCATGTTGTTGGGAAATGGCAAAACCATGCAGGGGTCCGGCGAATCTATGATGAGGAGGCCGGGCGCCATGGTGTCGAGGTCGGTCTGCATGGTTCGGCGCATGGTCTCGACGACGTCGGAGAGTTCGATGGCGGCGGTGGCGACGCCGGTGGCGGAGCTTGCGGCGGAGAAGATGTAGCTGACGGCGAGCATGATGAGGACGAGGATTGCGACGGAGACCATCAGCTCGGTGAGCGTGAAGGCTCGTGTGCGTGGTCGATCGGTCTGTCGTCGGCTGTCAAACATTTCTCACTCGCACGACTAGAACGTCAGCACCATGATCAGGGGGCTCTGATCTCCAAACTGCGCGGTGTTCCAGTTCACCGGAGAGTCCACCGCCGCCGCGGAGCCGTTGATCGGCGGCGGGAAGATGATGAACGGGATGTACGGAAGGACGTGGGGATTTGCGGGATCCCAGTCCTTCAGATCAATCTGCTCGCGGAGGTTTATCGCGTTGGGGGAAGAGGCCATGTCGAGGCTGAGCACGGTGTAAACCAAGCCGGTTCGCTTGCTGATTAGCTTGGAACCGGGGGGTATCAGGAGGGGGAGGCCGCCGCTATTGAACGGGGCCATGCCCTGCAGGAGCTGGATCTTCAGACGTTGCGGCCCGTCGTAGTTAAGAGGGGCACCGATGTCTGCTTGTGAACCGATCGGCCACGGGACCTGTTCGATCGTATAGGCGGTTGTGATGAATTGCTGGCCCGGCAAGACGCGACAGACAGCGATCATATGCTGGCGAGTTGCACCAACGTTGCGACTCAGCAGATGCCAGACATATCGGGGTTGATTCTGGAACTCGGGATCATTGTACGGGTCTGCCGACGGAACGACCTGCTCGTCCCAGCGAACCGTGAAGTCTTTGTACTCTTCAGTAAGGCGCCAGAGGTTGGGGTCCGTTCCGGCGACGAGCGTTGGCTGCGGTTTGGAGAGGACGAGATCTTTGGCCGCGCGGGCGATCTCCATGGCGCGTTGCTGGCTCATGGTGTCGGCGTGCTGGTACATGGCGACGGGGAAGAAGCATGCGACCATGGTGAGGCCGATTCCGAGGATTCCGATGGCGACCATCATTTCGGCGAGAGAGAAGGCGCGGGCCTTCGGTCCGCTGAAGTTAGAAGAGGGAAGAGGGAAGAGGGAAACCGGGGGCGCGGGCGTTTGCGCGCGGGAGGGGCCGTGGGCGAACGGGGGAGCGCCTTGTGCGGGGGGCTGGAGGGTCGGATTGGGTCGGTGGGACGTCATCCGGGCACCTCCTGCTGGTCTAGCTTTACGACGCGGCCGGTGTATTGGTTGAGCATGAAGTCGGTCCGGTCGGGGTCGTTGGGGTCAAGGGGGATGGTGTTGGGGTCGTAGAAGGCGTCCGGCGCGCCGCCTTGCGGGGGGGCGTAGGCGATGCCGCCTCGGGCGCTGGTGATCTGGAAGAACCACTTGGTTTCGTCGTTAAGGTTGAGCGGGTTCGAGACGAACCTGACAGGGAGCACACCGGCCGTGGCGACATGGCCGGGCCAGAGCGCCTTGACGAAGCCCCTGAAAAGGGGTCCGGGCGTCGGGGGAATCGGGACATCCCTGTCGCCGTCTTCCGTCCCGACGATGGGCTCGTATTCGAGCGTGAGGTCGCGGACGACGAGGCGGCCGTGGGCGTCGAAGCAGAGGGTGTACTGGGCGAGGTTGTTGTAGAGCCTGGGGACGAGGAGACTGCCGCCGCCGTCGAACTTCTCCTCCCAGTAGTCGATCGGGGCGAGTCGGACGCGGAGGTTGTCGGGACGGTTGGGGTCGGCCCGGTTGGGGATCTTTGCGGAGTCGTCGAGGACGGGGGCGTAGACGTATCGGGAGTTGGGGGGGATGTAGTTGGGGTCGGTCGGGTCGGTGCCGTGTCCTACGGTGTCCCAGACGTACATATCGAGTTGGCCGGAGCGGGGGTTGATGGTCAGGACGGTCTCTAGCTGGTATCGCATGGCGTAGGTTCTTGCCACGGCGGCGAAGCTGGAGACGGTGTTGACGGCCTTTGCCTGGACGTTGGTCTCGGTGATGGACCGCCAGGCGGCTCCGATGATTCCGAGGAGGAGGAGGATGATGACGACGACGACCATGAGCTCGATGAGGGTGAACGCGGGCCGAAGGCCCGCGGAGGGGCTAGGGTTTAGGGTGTAGGGTCTGGGGGGGGCGGTGGCTCGACGCCGCTTTCCTGTGTCGTCTCGCGCTATTCCGGGTGATCCAAAGCGGCGTCGAGCCGCCGCACTCCATAGGGGGCGTTGAGCCGCGGCGGGGCGGGGGGCCGGGGTCTGAAAGCGGTGTCGAGCCACCGCACTCCAAAGGTCGGGTTGTTTGGTGCTTCGTTTCATTGTCAACCCATCACTTGCTTGGCGATGCGTCGGCGGGTTTGTGCGCCGGCGGTTATTTGCCTCCTCGTCCTAGGACGATGTCGTCGTTGTACAGGTCGTCGTCGGTTCCCCAGCGTTGGTCAGGGCCGGCCGCGGCATCGTTGAGGGTGCCGTCCTCGTTCAGGAAGTAGAACTGCTTGTCGGGACCGGCGGAGAGTAGGATGAATTTGTGGGCTTTGTTCATGTCCTTCGTGTCGGTGACGTACGGAAACACCATCATGTGATCCAGCAGTTGTGGGTTCGTGGCGCAGAGGAGGACCCAGGCGCCGTCTGCGGTGGCCCAGCAGTAGAAGTAGGGGGTTCCCCAGGGGTCGACGAGGCGGCGTTTCTGCTCCTGGGAGCTGGGGGTGATATAGAGGCGGTTGGGGTCGTTGTCCTTATCGAGCGGCACGAAGACCTCCATGCCGGAGGGGATCTGCTTGAGGTAGGGCCCGTTGCCGACGTTGGCGGTGAGGCACCATGCGAGGCACTCGTTGGATTCGTAGATGTCGCCTTCCTTGGCGAAGCGGTTGCGGAGCTCGATGTCCGACAGGGCGGGGAAGCGCTTGGCGTCGGGCTCGAGGATGAGCACGGGGATGTCGTCCGGCACGCTGTCGCTGTTGGCCAACTGGTGGTCGAGTTCGGCAGTGTCGTCGCAGATCAAGCCGAAATCGAACGGTGGCAGGCCCTTGGCGGCGATGACTTTCCCCGTGGTCAGCTTGACTGGCGGCCAGAAACGTGCGTATTCGTCGATGGCCATTGCGATCATTTGCATTTGGGCTTGGGCTTTGTCGACTTTGGCGCTTCGTCGGGCGGCGTTGATGGCGGGGAGGAGGATGGCGATGAGGAGGACGATGATGGCCACGACGATCATGATCTCGACGAGGGTGAAGGCGGGCCTTCGGCCCGCGCAGGGGCTCGGGTCTAGGGTGCAGGGTCTAGGGGATCGGGGGGTAACGGCCGGGGTTCGGGGGTGCGCGGCTCGACTGGTCACGGCCAAGATGGCCGTGCTACGGGGGGCCGTGCCACGGGGGGCCGTGCCACGGGGGGGGGCTTTCGGGTTTTGCCGGCTTGCGTTCACTACGCCCTTGGTCCTTTCTTCTAGCCGCCGCCGCTGACGGAGTTGATCAGGGTGACGAGCGGCAGGAAGAGTGCGATGACGATGAATCCGACGACGGTGCCGAGGAAGATGACCATGATGGGCTCGAGCAAGCTGACGAGCCCGCCGACGAGGGCCTCGACCTCCTCGTCGTAGTTGTCGGCGACCTTCATGAGCATCTTGTCGAGGTCGCCGGTCTCCTCACCGACGTCGATCATGTTGACGACGAGGCCGTCGCAGACCTTGGTTTGTTTGAGGGGGCCGGCGAAGCTCTCGCCCTGTCGGATGCTGTCGTGCACGAGTCCGAGGGCGTATCCGTAGACGCGGTTACCGCTGGTCTCTTTCGTGATGGTCAGGGCCTCGAGGATGGGCACGCCTGCGCTGATGAGGGTTCCGAGGGTTCTGCTGAATCGGGCGATGGAGGTCTTTGACAGGATGGCTCCGATGACGGGGATGTTCAGGAGCATCTTGTCGATGCCGTATCCGATTCCGCCCTTTCCCATCCCGAGGAGGGCGGCGAGGGCGCAGATGGGGACGACGACGTAGAGGGCGTATAGCTGGGCGGAGCCCCAGGTGGTCAGGATGCCGGCCCCGGCCTGCTGGAAGGGGGTCTCGATCATTCCGAGGTAGATCAGCAGGCCGGCGCAGAGGACGAAGAAGACGCCGACGGACATGACCATGATGATGTATTTGAGGATCTCCATGGCGCCGCTTCTCGCGTTGTCGGAGCGTCTCATTCGTCCGAGCATCATCATGACGGACGGGGGGGTGATGAGGACGACGACCCATCCGCCGCTGACGATGAACCAGTCGCTGATGTCCATGAGGAGGATGGTCGGCCCTGGGAGGCTGCTTCCGAAGTCGCTGAAGATCTCCTTGAACTTGGGGACGACGACGATCATGATTCCGCTGACGATGCCGACGGCAAAGGTGATGACGACGGCGGGGTAGATCATCGCGCCGACGACTTGTCGTTTTAGGGCTTGGGCTTTTTCCATGAACTCGGCGAGTCGTTGGAGGATGACGTCGAGGACACCGCCGGCCTCTCCGGCGGCGACCATGTTGGTGTAGAGGCGGTCGAAGGCCTTTGGGTTTCGCTCCATGGCCTCGGAGAGGGTGGAGCCGGACTCGACGTCCTCGCCGACGTTGTGGAGGATGTTCTTGAGGGTGCCGGGCTTCTGCTGCTGCTCGAGGATGTGGAGGCTTCTGAGGATGGGCAGGCCGGCGTCCTGGAGGGTGGAGAGTTGCCGGGTGAACTGCGTGATCTGTTTGACGGAGATGCGTCCCATTCCGCTCTTTCTGGCGGTGGGGGTGGCGGCGGCGGCGGGCGCGCCGTCCTTCTTCTTTTTCTTCTTCTCGCCCTTGCTGGTCTCCTTGATCTTGAGGAGGAATAGGCCCTTGGCTCTGATCTTGGCGACCGCTTCGTCGGTGTTTGGAGCCTCGATGGACTCCTTGAGCTCCTGCCCGGCGGCGTTCATGGCCTGATACTGATAGACCGGCATTGATCGACTCCCGTCAGATTTCCTCGACGATGGTCTCCTTGACGACCTCCTCGATGGTGGTGACACCGTCGAAGATGGCCAGGAGTCCGCTTTCGCGGAGGGTTCGCATTCCTCGTTTTCTGGCCTCGATTCGGATGGCGGCGGTCGAGGCGTTGTCCATGATGAGCTCTCGGATGGTGTCGTGCAGGATCATGGTCTCGAAGAGGGCGGTTCGCCCCCTGTATCCGGTGTTGTTGCAGTTATCGCATCCCTTTCCGGCGTAGAAGATGCGTTCCTGGACGTCGTCGGGGGTGAGGTTGAGCTCGAGGAGCATCTCCTCGGTGGGGTGGAACTCGGTCTTGCACTTGGCGCAGATTCGCCGGACGAGCCGCTGCGCGACGATGGCCTCGAGGGTGGCGGTGACGAGGAAGGCCTCGAGTCCGAGGTCGAGGAGCCGCGCGATGGCCGATGGGGCATCGTTGGTGTGCAGGGTGCTGAAGACGAGGTGTCCGGTGAGGGAGGCCTGGACGGCGATCTGGGCGGTCTCCTCATCTCGGATCTCACCGACGAGGATGATGTCGGGGTCCTGACGCAGGAAGCTTCTGAGGCATCGTGCGAAGGTCAGGCCGATCTTCTCGTCGATCTGGCACTGTATGAGCCCGTCGATGTCGTACTCGACGGGGTCCTCGCTGGTGAGGATCTTGACCTCGGGGCTGTTGAGCTCTCGGAGGGCGGAGTAGAGGGTGGTGGTCTTTCCGCAGCCGGTGGGCCCGGTGTTGATGATGATTCCGTTGGGCTTTCGGATCATGCGGCGGAAGAGGCGGAGCTCGTCGTCCCGCATTCCGATCTGGTCGAGGTCGAGGCTGACCTGGGTTCGGTCGAGGACTCGGAGGACGGCGCTCTCACCGCCCATGGTGGGCAGGATGCTGACGCGGAGGTCGACCTCCCGGCCCTGTATGGTGAGTCGGATACGGCCGTCCTGGGGCATTCGGCGCTCGGCGATGTTGAGGTTGGACATCACCTTGATACGGGAGACGAGCGCGACGGCGATGTGTCTGGGGGGCGGCACCATTTCGTAGAGGACGCCGTCGATCCGGTATCGGAGCTTGAATTCATCCTCGAAGGGCTCGAAGTGCACGTCGGAGCTTTTCTCCCTGATGGCCTGGTGGAGGATGAGGTTTAGGAGCTTCTTGACGGGGTTGGCCTCGATCATCTCCTTGAGCTCGTCGAGGTCGATGCTCTCGCCGCGGCCTTCGTACTGTGCGAGGGTGTCGTCGGTGGTGAGCTCGTTGAGGACCTTGCCGAGGCTCTCTCCCTGCTCCTCGGGGTAGTATTTGCGCAGGGCCTCGTTGATCTGCTCGAGGGTGGCGACTCGTGCCTTGACTCGGAAGCCCATGTTCTTGAGGTCGTCGGTGGCCTCGAAGTTGTCGGGGTTAGCCAGGGCGATCTGGATGGCGTTCAGATCCTCTCGGAAGGCCAGGGGGATCATCTTGTACTTGTTGGCGAGTTGGGCGGGGATCTTGGCGACGACCTCTGGGGGGACCTCGACCTTGTTGAGGTCGATAGGCTCGATTCCCATCTGAGCGGCGACGGCGATCCTGAGGTCGTCCTCGGTGATGTGGCCCAACTGGACGAGTGTCTCGCCGATGGGGGCTCGGGTTTCTTTTTGTTTGGCGAGGGCCTCGTGGACCTGGTCTCGGGTGCACTTTCGCATCCGGATGAGGATGCGGCCTAGGCGCAGTCCTTTGTAGCGGTCGATTGGTCGTCGCTTTGGTTTAGGTCGATCAGCCACAGCCAATTCTCCTTGGCACAGGTATTGTTCGCGGGAACCAGGTGACCGGAAACAAGGATTCCGGGGACAGGCTTCTCGGGCGGGGCCGGGTGGTGCTCCTCCGTAAGCTACTGTCTATTCGAGTTTTGCGAGAACTCTCTTTCTCGCTGCGTCTCAGGGCGTTGCGCACCAGGGGTGCGACGAGGGGCGCAGGGGCCCGGGTCATTCCTCTTCCTCTTCGTCCTCGACGGTAACGATTCCGCCGATCTGGTCTCCCAGGGCGGCGGCTTCCTCGGCGTCGAACTGCTCGACCTTGACCTTGAGCTCACCGGGGTGTCGGGCGGAGTCGAGCATGTCCTCGGCGGTGATCATGCCCTTGGTGTACAGGTTCCAGAGGTGTTCGTCGAGGAGCTGCATTCCGAACTTCTTACCGGTCTGGATGCTGGAGTCGATACGGTACGTCTTGTTCTCTCTGATGAGGTTGGCGATGGCCGGTGTGACGACCATGAACTCATAGCCGGCGACGCGTCCCGGGACACCCTTTCGGGGCAGGAGGACCTGGCTGAGCACGGCGATGAGGTTCGTGCTGAGCTGGACGCGGATCTGCTCTTGCTGGTTGACGGGGAACGCGTCGATGATTCGGTTTACGGTTCCCTGTGCTCCCGTGGTGTGCACGGTGCTGAAGACGAGGTGGCCTGTCTCGGCGGAGGCGATGGCGGACTCCATGGTCTCGAGGTCTCGCATCTCTCCGACGAGGATGACGTCGGGGTCCTGCCGCAGGACTCGACGGAGGGCCTCGGAGAAGCTGGGGACGTCGGTTCCGACCTCGCGTTGGCTGATGACGGATTTCTTGTGGTTGTGATAGTACTCAATGGGGTCCTCGACGGTGACGATGTGGCGGTCGAGTTCCGCGTTGACGTAGTCGATCATGGTGGCCAGGGTGGTGGTCTTCCCGGAACCGGTGGGCCCCGTGACGAGGAAGATTCCTCTGGGGCGTCTGCATAGGGCTCGGGCGACCATGGGCAGTCCGATCTGCTCGAAGGTCAGGAGCTTGGAGGGGATCTGCCGGAGGACGATGGAGATGCGTCCTTTCTGGGAGTAGGCCGAGACGCGGAATCGCGCGGCGTCTCCGAAGGCGAATCCGAAGTCGGTGGTGCCCTCTTCCTGGAGCTCCTGCTGGTTTCGGTCGGGGGTGATTGACTTCATCAAGGCGACGGTGTCCTCGGGCTCGAGGACCTTGGTTTCCAATGACCGCATCTTGCCGTGGAGGCGGACGGTCGGGGGGCGGCCGCAGTGGAGGTGAAGATCGGACACGCCTCGCTTGACCACGGTCTCGAGCAGCCGGTCAATGTGAATGGTTGCCATTACGCGTCATCCTGTTCAAGCACTTCGGAGGCGGCGATCCGAACAATCTCCTCGGGAGTGGTGAGTCCCTGCAGGATCTTCCGCTTTCCGTCCTCAGCCAGGGTCCGCATTCCGCCCGCGCGAGCGGCCTCTCGAACCTTGCCGGTGGGGGCGCGGTCGAAGACGAGCTCTCGAATCTCCTGATTGACGACCATCATCTCGAAGATTCCTTTTCGGCCCCTGAAGCCGACGCCGTGACAGGCGGAACAGCCGCGGGGTCGGTAGATTGTCTTGCCCTTGAGATCCTCTTCCTTGAAGCCCAACACTTTGAGGCTGAATTCGTCCGGATCGGGGTTGGGCTCCCTGCACTCTTGGCAGAGCGTTCGGATCAGGCGTTGAGCCATGACGGCCTGGACGCTGCTGGCCACGAGGAAGGGCTTGACGCCCATGTCGAGGAGTCTTGCCATGCTGCTGGGTGCGTCGTTGGTGTGGAGGGTGCTGAAGACCAAGTGGCCGGTCAGTGCGGCCTGGACGGCGACCTCGGCCACGGCGAGGTCTCGAATCTCGCCGACGAGGATGATCTGCGGCGCCTGGCGGAGCATTGCGCGAAGGATGATGGGGAATGTTCTTCCGATGTCCTCGTGCACCTGGCACTGGTTAATCCCGGAGAAGTTGTACTCGACGGGGTCCTCGGCGGTGATGATCTTACGGTCCGGGCGGTTGAGCTCGGAGAGGGCCGCGTAGAGGGTGGTGGTCTTTCCGGAACCGGTGGGTCCGGTGACGAGGAACATACCGTTGGGTCGGCTGATGATCTTCTTGAAGGACAGGTAGTCGTCATCCTCGAATCCGAGGGCCTGAATACCCATTTTCGCGGACTCGGGTCGGAGAATACGCAGGACGATGCTCTCGCCGTGGCTGCCGGGCAGACAGGAGACACGGAAGTCGATGTCTCCACCTCCGATCTGCATCTTGATACGACCGTCCTGTGGGAGTCGTTTCTCCGCGATGTCCAGGCCGGACATGATCTTGAGCCTGGCGGTGACCTGCGCCTGCAGGCTCTTCTGGACGTTGTCGCGATCGATGCAGACGCCGTCGATTCGATAGCGGACCCTGACGCGGTCGGCCATTGGCTCGACGTGAATGTCGCTTGCTCGTCCGTTGACGGCCTCGGTGATCATGAGGTTGATGAGGCGCACGACGGGGCCTTCGTCGTCCCCGGTGTTTCCGCCCTGGGCGATCTCGGCCTGAAGGCTCTGCATTTCTTGCCCGGTGACGGACTTGGCTTGGTCCTCGTCGTCGGCGCCTTCGGGCTTGAAGTGCTTGTCGATGAAGTTCTTGATTCGGCTGGGGCTGGCGAGCGCGGGGTCGACCTCGACGTTGAGTCGGAAGCGGAGCATGTCCATGGTTTCGAGGTCGAGGGGGTCGGAGAGGATGACCTTGAGCCGGCCGTTTTCCTGATGGAGGGGCACGATCTTGTGCTTGTGGATCAGCTCCTCGGGGACGAGGTCCATGTTGGCCTTGACGTCCTTCTGCTTTTCGAGGTCGACGTACTCCATGTCGAACTGGGCGGCCAGCGCCTTGGTGACGTCCTCTTCGTTGCAGAGCTGGAGCTCGACGAGGGCCTCGCCGATGCGTTTTCCGTGCTCGGCGGCGTGCTGCATGGCGTCGCTGATGGCGCCCTGATTGACGAGCCCCCAACTGACGAGGATCTCACCCAGCTTCTTCTTGCGACGAGCCATTGACGTCCTTCCTCAGGCGATGAGGTTTTCCGGCGCGGGCCAAGCCCGGATCCGTCACCCCTTCCGCTTACTCAACGCGACTCTCACGACGGCTTGGACGGCGAGGTCTGTCAGGCAAAGGTGTCCTATCCCCAATGATCGGATATCCCCGTATTTCCGTCTGAGCCCGATGTTTGCGGTAGGTACAGAAGGTCCGTGCAGGCATCGGGCACTGCTGCGGCGGGCCGCCGATCTCACGCCGAGAACGGATAGCCGCCGCTAGATTCTAAGGTCGCCGTTGGACATAAGCAAGCCGCCCTCGGGCGCATCGATACGGGCATCGATAGGTTCCAGCAGTACTGGAAACTCTGTTAGCCGACGAGGGCGGGGCGTTCGAGCCGGGAGATCATGCGGGCCGCGGCGTCGTGCGTGCGATGGGTGAATCCCACGGTGTGGGCGGCTTGTTTGACTGAGCGGCTCGACTATAATCCGTTTCTTGCCGAAGGTGGCCTGTGGAAACCGCACCTCTGGAGTCACAAGATCATGAGCGAGCTGTCGGTTGCGTTAGTCGGTTGCGGCGTGATGGGGCGGGACCTGGCCAAGGCGTGCGTGACGCTCGATCAGGCCCGGCTGACGGCGGTGAGCGACGTGGACGAGGCCCTGGTGGGCAAGCTGGGCGCGGAGGTGTCGGCGGCGGCGTACACGGACTACTCGAAGATGTTGGATGCGGCCAAGCCAGACGCGGTCATCGTGGCGGTGCCGCAGTTTCTGCACGCGAAGGTGACGTGCGCGGCGGCCGAGAGGGGCATGCATGTTTTCAGTGAGAAGCCGATGGCGGTTACGCTCGATGATTGCGACTCGATGATCGCCGCGTGCGACAAGGCGGGGGTGAATCTGATGATCGGCCAGGTGTGCCGATATCACGGGGTGCATCGGAAGGTTCGCGATCTGGTGGCGTCTGGAGAGCTTGGGCGGGCGATCTGCATGATGGTGCACCGGTTGGGGGGGCCGTGGGAGGGGATCTGGGCGCGTCCGTGGCGGATGAAGCTGGCGCAGACCGGTGGCGGTCTGCTGGAGGTGAACTGCCACGAGATCGACTTCATGCGTTTCGTTTGCGGAGACGTGGCGAGTGTTCACGCTTGCGGCGGGACGTACGTTCAGACGGACGCGGATTATCCGGACAACGTCGTCGTGTCGCTGCGGTTCGAGAGCGGGGCGATCGGCTGTCTGCACGGGAGCCAGTCCTCGGCGGTGGGGGCGTACGGGGGTCGGGTCGATTGCACGGAGGGGGGGCTGAGCTTTCCGACGATCTGGGGCGATGGGTCGGGGATCACGGTCGGACGGTTCGGCGGGGGATCGGAGTTCATTGCCGCCAATGGCCTGGTCGGCGAGGAGCCCGTTCGCCGGGAGCTGCGCGAGTTCGTGGAGTCGGTTCTGGAGCGGCGACGGCCCGCGATCACGGGACAGGACGGCAGGGCCGCGGTGGAGATCGCCACGGCGGCGTATCGGTCGATCGAGACGGGGGGACGTGTGGATCTGCCGTTGTGAGGTGGGGTTCGGTCGCGATTTGGCGAGGCAGTGCTATGGATATTCGCATTGGCATCGGCTTCGACATTCACCGGCTGGTCGACGGGCGTCGGTTGGTCTTGGGCGGGGTCGAGCTCGAGTCTTCCGTCGGGCTGGAGGGACACAGCGACGGCGACGTGATTCTCCATGCGATCACGGATGCGATCCTTGGGGCGGCGGGGTTGGGTGACATCGGGGAGCACTTCCCGGACACCGACCCTGAGTGGAAGGACGCGGACAGCGCGGCCTTCTTGTTGCATGCCGTCAAGCTTGCCGATCAGTGGAACCTGGAGGTCGGCAACGTCGATGTGAACGTCCTGGCGGAACGGCCGAAGCTGGGACCGGCCAAGAAGGAGATCCGTCGGCGGGTGGCGGAGCTGTTGGGGGTGGACGCGGATCGCGTGAACATCAAGGCTCGAACGATGGAGCAGCTTGGCCCGATCGGCGAGGGGCAGGCGATCGGATGTCAGGCGGTGGTGTTGCTGGCGGGGCCGTGAAATTGGTTGGACGCGGGACTGAGCGCACGTCGTGGGTGCTGAGGGGGGAATTCGAGTTCCCCACCGCTGAAGCGATTGGGCACCCGGCTTGAGGCCCCAGACTTCAGACCTCAGACTTCAGACCCCAGGCAACGGCGGACATCCGATGCCCTAGACCCTAAGCCCTAGATCCTAAGCCCTGATTACTCGTCCGACTTCTCCCAGGCGATGGAGTAGTCGCGGGCTTCGGGTAGGGGATGTCCTCCGGGGCCGTAGCCTTTCTTGCGGGACTTTCGTTCGAGGGGGACGAAGGTTTCCTTGATGCCCTTGTCCGTCACGTCGTACTTCATGAAACCGAGGGAGTCGTTGCCGTCGGGCCAGCGTTTCGGCCATTGTGAGAAGGCGGTGGACGGGTTGATGTGGAAGTCGATTCCGTCGGCGCGGTGCTGCTTTCGGCAATGGACGTGTCCGCTGAGGACCAGCGTTGCGCCGGTGGCCTTGAAACCGTCCATGAGTCGGTTGCGATGGGGCTCGTCGATGCCGAAGTACCATTCGTAGTAGGTCTCGGGCTTTGTGATGTCCCAGTTCGGCTCGTGGAGGTCGTCGATGAAGAGGGCCGAATGCATCATCCAGACGTGATGTCTCGCGCGAGGACCTTTTCGCTGCGCGTCGAACCATTCCCAGAAGGCCTCTTCCTCGGGTAGCCGGGAGCCCGCGATCATGTCGGGGAAGGCGGAGAAGCGGACGTCCTTGTGGACGAAGGACCACCAGAGCGGGCCGAAGACGGAGGCGAAGGGCTCGAGGTGTTCGGATCGGATGCTCAGGGCGACGTCGTTTCTGGCCGGATTGGGTCCGTCGACGTCGGTGTGCTTGTTGCCCGTGTCCATGTTGCCGGCGATGACATGGGCGGGGAATGGCAGGGCGTCGAGGTCGTCCTTGACGGCCACGAGCTCGTATCTGTGGAGGTTGCCGTCCCTGGCGACGTCGCCGCCCACGAGGAGCAGGTCGGGGCGGGACTCGATGATCTGCTTTCGGGCGGTTTGCCAATTCTCGTTCCATGCTGGGGCGAACCGGAACGACCTTGGGGAGCCGACGTGGATGTCGGTGGCATGGCAAAACGACCAGGGCTTCATGATGGTGTCTCCTGAAGGGGTCACTTACCCGTGGTTGGGTGAAAACGCAACCCATCGTCCGCGACGGGCAGCGAGTTGGCATCGCGGGTGTGCCCCTACAATTCCGTGCGCGATGCGGCTATGATAGAAGCGGTGCTGGGGGGCGCTGTTGTCGGAGATGATACACGCCTTGGATGGTGCACGGGCTTGAGTTCCCTTCAGATTCTACAATCCGAGCGGCCCGCGATGGCCTGTCAGTTCGGGATTACGGTTGTCGGGGACGATCCCGAGTGGCTTGGGCGGGCGGCTGACGACGCCTTCGATGAGATCGAGCGAATCGAGTCGTTGCTGAGCATGTACGATCCGACGAGCGATCTATCAGCGCTGAATCGTGCCGCCTCGGACGGACCGGTGGAGGTCGAGGAGGAGGTCTTCGAGCTCATCCTGGTGGCAGGCACGATCTGGGAGAAGACGGGCGGGGCGTTCGATCCGACGATGGGCCCGGTGGTGCGGCTGTGGCGCAGGTGGCGAGCGGAGGGCACGGCCCCGGATCCGTCGGCGATCGACAAGGTCATGCAGCGCGTAGGGATGGAGCACGTGCTGGTAGACGTAGGCACCCGGACGATCCGATTCGCGGTGCCTGGGATGGAGATCGACCTGGGGGCGATCGGCAAGGGTTACGCGGTGGACCGAGCGCTGGAAGTCATTGGGGCATACCATATCAAGCATGCGCTGGTTCACGGGGGTACGAGCACAATCGGGGCGGTGGGCTCGATGAATTCCGAGACGGAGGGGTGGCGGATCGGGGTGACCGATCCTACCGATGAGGGGGGGGCGACCGAGGTCATTACGCTTCGCGACGAGGCGCTGGCGTGTTCGAACCAGGACAATCAGTATTACGAGTTTGGAGGTCGGCAATTAGGGCATGTGATCGACCCGCGGACGGGCTGGCCAGCGCCGGCGGATTTGAGTATGGTAGTAGTTTCTGCGTCTGCCACGCGAGCGGATGCCCTATCCACGGCGTCGCTCGTGCTGGGGAGGTCAGGAGAGGAAACGCTGATCGAGGCGTTCCCTGATGTTCGAGTCCATTGTCTGTCGCAGGGCGCGACGCCGTCGGCAGGCATGACGTGATTCGCGGATTGACCCTCCCCGGGCGTTTGCGCCGGGGCGGCGAATGCATAGAGAACGACCGTAGAGTCCAGGAACGAACCCAAGTTGGAGGTTGATGCTCAGATGACTAGCGAGCGACGAGAAGTGAATCGACGAAGCTTCATGAAGGAGACGGCGGTGGCGTCGGCGACGTTCGCGACGGCGCTGGAGTCGTTCAAGGCCCAGCAGGCCATGGCGGCGGAGGCGCCGAAGGGTGGTCGGCCGATCAACATCGCCATCATCGGCTGCGGCAACATGGGGCAGGGCGACTTGACCCAAGCGCTGAAAGTCCCGGGGGTGTTCCTGAAGGCGGCGTGCGACATCTGGCCGCCGAATCTGGAGGACGGCCTGGCGATCGCGCGGAACGAGTCGAAGAGCAAGTACTTCAAGAACGTCTACGACGGCTTCCGTGACGCGGAGAAGGACGAGGCGATCAAGGTGGCCAAGGAGGCCAAGGGGTACACCGACTACAAGGAGATGCTCGAGAAGGAAAAGGACGTCGAGGCGGTGATCATCGCGACGCCGCTGAGCACGCACTGCCAGATCGCGTCGGCGTGCATCAAGGCCGGCAAGCACATCTACTCCGAGAAGATGATGGCCAAGACGGTGGAGGAGTGCAAGGCGCTCGGCAAGCTGGCCAAGGACAGTGGCCTGGTCGTGCAGTTCGGACACCAGCAGCACTGGAACAGTTGGTACAAGCTGGGCGAGAAGCTGCTCATGAACGACAAGGTATGCGGGAAGATCACGCACATGCGCGCGTGGTGGAACCGGAACAGCAGTTGGCTTCGCGGCGTGAGCGACGACGAGAAGAAGCTGATCGACGCGACGAAGTACGGGTACAAGGACGTGAACCAGCTCCGGAACTGGCGTTTGTTCTGGGATACGTCGGGCGGTTTGATGGCCGAGCTGGCTTGCCACCAGATCGACGTGGCCAACTGGTACACGGGCGGGTCGCCGACGGCGGTGATCGGCATGGGCGGCCTGGATTTCCTGAGCGCGGACGAGTGGGGCGGCAACGTCTTCGACAACGTGCAATGCGTTTTCGAGTATCCGGGCGGCGTGAAGCTGATGTATCAGTCGATCTCGACGAACAGCTACGACGGTCAGGGCGAGCAGATCATGGGCCCAGACGGGACGGTCATCCTGAGCCGCAAGGGCGGGTTCGTATTCCGCGAGCCGAAGGCGGCGAAGCTGGCGTGGGAGAAGCACGCCTCGGGCGCCAAGGACGCCAAGGGCCGCGCGGGCATCGCGATGAAGGCCGACTCGACGGTGACCGAGGGCGGCAAGGGCAAGCAGGAAGGCAAGGCGATGGGTGGCGGAAAGGACGAGAAGGGCGATCCGTACCACGACTACCGCCTGGCGATGATGGATTGGGCCCAGTGCATCCGCGAGAAGAAGCAGCCGAAGGCCAACTGGGAGATCGCGATCAAGGCGGCGATTCCGTGCATCATGGCCAACGAGGCGATGCAGAAGAAGGCTTACGTGGAAATCAAGCCGGATCTGTACACGGTGTAATGGCCGGCCGGCCTCGCCGAGAAGCGGCCTGTTTTGGCAATACAGGGGCTCGTCCTTTTGGGCGGGCCCCTTCTGTTTGGGGTCTGGGATCTCGGCGGCGTTGGGGGCCAGGTTCGAGGTGTCCAAGTCTGTCGCCCGCTGTCGGTTGTTGTCGAGAGGCGAGACTACCGCAACTGCGGGCGATGATGTGTGTCCCATCTGATAGAGGGCCGTGGCGCGACGGCGTCGGGGCCTCCACTGCCGTGACCGAGAGACGGGGCAATGCCGGTGCCGAGTCGAGAGGCGGCGCCGTTGCAGCAATGGATCGAGGTTTCGGGGGACGACCAGGGCGGGAAAAGGGGACGGGCGTTTCTTCCGCAGAGCAGGCTTGGGGCCGTTGCGGGGAAGAGACTCCCGTCCCCTTTTCTTGCCGCCAGTGGAGGACGGGACGCCATGACGGATGATCGAGGGACGTTGGGTCGACGGAGTTTCCTGAAGGCTTCGGCGGCGGGGTCGGCGACGTTCGCGGCGGCGTTGGAGTCGCTTCGCGCGGAGCAAGCCAAGGAGGGCGAGACCGCGGCGAGGGACGCTCGACCGATTCGCATCGCCATCATTGGCTGCGGGAACATGGGCTGCGGGGATCTGGCCCAGGCGCTCAAGGCGCCCGGGGTGTGTCTGCAGGCGGCGTGTGACGTCTGGCCGCCGAACTTGGAGGCGGGGTTGGCGATTGGGCGAGACGAGGTGACGGCCAAGCATTTCCCGGACGAGCGGATACTCAAGTACTACCAGGGCATTTACGGGGGACGGAGCGAGAAGGACCGAGCCGAGGCGCTGAAGGTCGCCAAGGCGGCCAAGGGCTACGCCGACTATCGGGAGATGCTCGAGAAGGCGAAGGACGTCGAGGCGGTGATCGTCGCCACGCCGCTCCATACGCACTGCGAGATCGCGTCGGCGTGCATCAAGGCGGGCAGGCACGTCTACTGCGAGAAGATGATGGCCAAGACGATCGAGGAGTGTCACTCGCTGGGCAAGCTTGCCAGGGACAGCGGGTTGGTGGTGCAGTTCGGTCACCAGCAGCATTGGAACGTCTGGTACACGCTGGGGAACAAGCTGATCCACAACGACAAGATATGCGGGCCGATCACGCACGTCCGCGCTTGGTGGAACCGCAACGGAAGCTGGCTCCGGGCGGTGAGCGAGGAAGACGTCAAGCTGATCGACGCGACGAAATGCGGGTACAAGGACGTGAACCAGCTCCGGAACTGGCGGCTGTTCTGGGAGACATCGGGCGGGCTGATGGCGGAACTGGCATGCCATCAGATCGACATCGTGAATTGGTATCTGGCGGGCGTTCCGACGGCGGTGGTGGGGATGGGCGGTCTGGATTTCCACAAGAGCGACTGGGGCGGCGACGTCTTCGACAACGTGCAGTGCATCTTCGAGTATCCGGGGGGGGTGAAGCTGACGTACCAGTCGATCTCGACGAACAGCTACGACGGTCAGGGGGAGCAGTTCATGGGGCCGGAGGGGACGGTGATCGTGAGCCGCAAGGGTGGGTTTATCTATCGCGAGCCGAAGACGGCGGCGCTGGGTTGGCAGCAGCACGCCAAGACCACGAAGAACGCCAAGGGTCAGACGGTGATTGCGATGAAGGCGGGGTCGTCGCCGGGTCTCCTCGGGGGCGCCAACAAGCAGAAGGGCCAGGCGATCAAGGGGGACGACAAGAAGGGGGGTGACAAGGAGAAGGACCCGTACCATGACTACCGGCTGGCCCTGGGCGACTGGGCCGATTGTATCCGCGAGAAGCGGCAGCCGGCGGCCAATTGGGAGATGGCGCTGCGCGCGGCGGTTCCTTGCATCATGGCGAACGAGGCGATGAGGAAGAAGGCTTACGTGGAGATCGGGGCGGAGCTGTACACCGTGTAAGGACCGGTGGGTTTTTCGGAGAAGCGGCCTACTCAGGTAGCACGAGGGCTCGCCCGTCCGGGCGGGCCCTCTCAATTTCGGGACTCGACTCTCGGGAGGGGGCGATCGGCGTCTACCTTGGTGGTTGGCGGGGCGTCCGGTCGTTCGCTCCGGTGGTCCGAGGTGTACCGGGGTTGTGCCCGAAGTGATCCGTGCACCACCGTGGAGGAGACTTGCGTCCCCTCTCTTTACGATACTGCCTGGACCAACACGCGAATGGCCACGACTATCAGGACGGCGGCGAGGGAGCGGATGATCCAGACGCCTTTGAGACGGTTGGAGAGCATCGCGCCTACCTGCGCCCCCAACACCACGCCGATCGACAGGGCGACGGCTCGGTGAACGCCGTGGTGGAAGGTGCCCGTGACGACGTGGACGATCGTGCCGGTCAGGGCCATGATCGCCAGGACGAAGTGCGACGTGGCGGTGGCGACGTGCACCGGGAACCGGAGCAGCTCGACCATGCCGGTCACATGAATGCCCCCGCCGCCGATCCCGAGCAGGCTGGAGAGGTAGCCGACGACGGCGCTCAGCCCCGCCCCGAGGTAGGCATTGAACTGAATGGTTCCGGGCGCGGCGGTGACTTCATCGAATCCCTCGCCATTGGCGCGTTGGGTTCGGCCGGGGTGCAACAGCAGATAGGCCGCCGCCGCGATGAGTAGGATTCCCAGAATGGCGTCAAAGGCGCGCCGTGGGATGAGTGATGTTGTCAGCGCCCCGAGGATCGCCCCTGGGATCGTGGCGGCGGCGAAGAGCAGTCCGGCTTTGTAGTGGATGCGCCTCATCCTCGCGTAGGCCACGGACCCCGAGAAGGCGTTGAAGAAGACGACGGCCAAGGAGATGCTCGTGATGACCTCCGGGGATGCGTGTGGATAGAACAGCAGCAGCAGGGGGACCAGAATGAAGCCACCCCCCGCGCCGATCAACGTGCCGTAGGCGCCGACGACGAAGCCCAGCGGGATTAGCCAGAGGTGCATCCCGATGGTGGAGACCCAGTCCACACCCAGCTCCTGCCTCGCGCAACCGATCTCGCGTCGTCGGCGACGCGAAGGGGTTCAATTTGATTTCCAGCTCTCCACAATGCCGCGGAGATCACGGTCTTGTTGTCGAATCGCGCTGAGCGATCTGGCCACCAAGTAGAAGCCCAGCCCCGAGAGAAACAGGCACAGCAGGAGCAGCGCGATCAGGTAGTGGAGATTGGCGACGAAGTCATAGAATCGCGACGTCGCGACAAGGACGGTCGTGACCGAGAGCGGGAGGGTGAAGACGGAGATACCGGTGCGGAGGACGGCCAGGGACGTCCGCTTCTTGGCCAGGAGGACCTGGATGCGCGCGGTCTCGCTGGACGCGTCGTGGGGAAGGGACTCGAGCAGCTTGTCGATGACGTCGGGTTTCATGAGTAGAGAAGTAACGGGACGGGGCGGGGGTTTCAAGGGGGTGAGAGGATGTGACGGGGGTCGTCTCCCGCGACGATCCGGATGTCGTCGTTGGGAGGGACCCCCGTCTGTTGTCCCATGTCTGGCGGCGGCTACTGCTTCTCTTTTTCGAGGGCGGCTTTTGCCTTAGCCAGCCCTTCTTGAGCGTACGGG
Organism: Phycisphaerae bacterium; assembly: GCA_016927755.1. Classification (GTDB taxonomy): domain Bacteria; phylum Planctomycetota; class Phycisphaerae; order UBA1845; family JAFGLZ01; genus JAFGLZ01. The sequence goes on along the minus strand of JAFGLZ010000136.1, from coordinate 31,275 downwards.
TCGTTCGGATTGGCTTTGAGCAGGATCTGGAACTGCTCGATGGCCTTCTCGTAACGGAGCTCGTCCAGGTAGACCTGGGCGAGGGCGGCGTTGGCCGCGTTCGGCGCCGGGCATTCTTGGGCCATCTTCTCCCAGAGGGCGATGGCTTGCTTGGTCTGGCCCTCCTCCTTGAGGCAGCGAGCCATGCCGTTGACGGCTCCCCAGTGTTTGGGCTGGAGGTCGAGGCATTTCTGGAAATGCGGCTTGGCCTCGGCGGGCTTGCCGGTGTTGAGCAGGCAGAAGCCCAGGCCGTTGTGGGCGTTGACGTTGTTCGAGTCCTTTTCGATGGCCGCTCGGAACTCGGCGGCTGCCTTGGTGGGCATGCCGCGCTGGAAGTCCTTCCAGCCCTGCGTCGTGTGGTCGGCGGCGGATCCCTTCTTGGTGCGCTCGGGCGGCTCGATCTTGCGACGGAGGTCTTCGGGGAGCCTGCCCGCGTCTGCGGCCGCCAGCATCTCACGGGCGAGGGGGTCGTTCTTCTGCTGCTCCAGGACCTTCTTGGCCCACTTGGCGGCTTCCTTGTAGTTGGCTTTGAGGAGATAGAGCTTCGTCATGCCGTACCAGGCGGCCGAAGCGGTCTTGGCGACCTTGGTCCAGTGCGCTTCGGCCTTGTCGTACTGCCGCGTGAAGAAGTAGAGCTGCCCGAGCCCGTTGTGTGCGCCCGGGTGGGAAGGCTCGATGGCTACGCATCGCTTGAAGGGTTCTTCGGCTTTGTCCCAGTCTCCGTTGTTGAAACGGGCCCATCCGAGCCCGTTCCAGGCGTTGACGGCGTTTGGGTCGAGCTTGACGGCCTGCTCAAACTTCTCCTCCGCGCGGGCGAATTGCTGCTTCTGCCAAAGCTGCCAGCCTTGGGCGGCCGTGGCCTCAGCCTTCTCGATGTCCTGAGGAGAGGGCGGTCTGCGCGAGTCCGCGGAGCCCGACCCCGCGCCCGAGAATACCAATCCGACAACGAGTCCTGCCGCTGTGATGGTCATCGCGAATCCTCCCAACGCCAGCCAGCGTCTGCGCCGGCGGCGCGCTTCGTCTCTCTTGAGCGAGGCGACCAGGCGTTGATCGGCCTGGTGGATCGCCGTGTCCAATTGCGCGTTCTCGTCGGGGGATTCCGCCGAGTCGCGCCCCTCGGGAGCGGTTCGCGAACCTTCACTCATGTTTTCTGGTTACTGCCTCAGATGCCCTTAATCAGTCTTGCGGCCTCGTCGGCCGTCAGCTTGCCCTCGCTGACGGCGTCTAGGATGGTGCCTTTGACGTCGCCGGTCTTGGCGATCTCACTTCGCAGGGCCTCGATGACCTTGTCCAACCTCGATCGGACGGTCGGGTACGACACGCCGGTCTGCGCGGCGATCTCCTTGAGGCTGCCGCTGGCCAGGACGAACATCTCGATGAATCGCTGATGCTCGACCGGCAGGTTGCCGAGGCGGGGCATCGGGAACGGCGCCTCGATCGAGACCGCGCACGCGTGACACGTCATTCGCGTGACGATCATGGAGGCCCCGCAGTAGGGGCATTCGTTGCCGATCGGTTCGTCAGGCATAGGCATTAGGTTGACGTTTCACAAGGAATGTACACCAGGAATTGAATAATGTCAAGGTGTCTAGGCATGGACATTGATTTTATTGACTAATGTTCCATCCGGGCCTTTCAAGCTGATGCCTTCCGGAGCCAAGGGATCGGTCACCTGATGGAGATGCCGTAGAGACTCGCGCCGCGGAGCGAGAACACGAGTCGGATGGGCTTGCCCTGGATGGTGTCCAACTTGCCTTGCCATCGAACGGGGGCCTCGAGTGTGTTTGTCTTGATCGGCTGGCAGTCGGAGAAGGATAGGCCTTCGATCGGCTTGCCGTCTGCGCTCTCGATTTGGACGCGGACTTCGCCTTGGGCGGCGTCGAGGTTCAGTGCGATCTCGCTGCCTTCGAGGATGACGGGGGGGGTCTTGAGGAGGCCGGGGGTGTCTCCGGCGTGTCGGGCGACGTAGCGGTCGCGTTGGATTCGGAGCAGGCCGATCTGTCTTTCCTCAAAGCGGTTGATCTTGTGGCCCTGCTTATAGCCGCCGTAGTAGAGGTAGACCTGATCGTCGACGGGGAGCTGGCAGTCGATCCAGGCCATGGCGTGGTCCCACTGGTTTTTGTCGGGGTGGCGGTTGAAGTAGACCTCGGGGTCACGTGTCCAGTGCTCGCCGTCGCGGGTCCAGGCCAGGGAGGTCCAGCCGACGCCAGCCTTGGGTCCGCCCTCGTCGGCGGAGAAGTCGTCGTGGAGGACCTTGACCATGCCGATGAGCAGGTCGCCTCGGGCGAGGAATCCGCAGATGGCGTAGAACTGTGTTTCGCCGGGCTCGACCTTGTCGATGGGTGTGATGATCAGCCAAGGTCTTGCCCACTGGACGAGATCCTGGCTGTGGCTGGCGAGGGTGACGCGTCGCTGTCCGGACCACGTCGGGCCGGTGATGTAGGTGCTGCCGATGGCCATATAGCAGTCGCGGATCGGATCGCGGTAGATGTTGGTGATGTCGTGATCGTGGGGGAGGACGACCCTCGGGACGAGGGGCGACCAGTCGAGGCCGTCAGGGGAGACGGCGATTCGGAGTCCTCCGGGCCTCTCGATGGCGTAGTAGCCGAACTTGAAGCGTTTGGGCTTGTCGGGGAAGCCGGGTCCTTCGTCGATGACGCTGACGCCGAACTGGATCGGCGAGGGGTCCTTGAGGATGCGGTGCGGTCGGATCCAGTTGATGCCGTCGTCGGATTCCATATAGGCGATGTGGGATTGGCTTGCGTTCTGGGCGGCGCCGTACCAGATTCGGAAGCGCTTGGTCTTGGCGTCGCGGATGACCTCGAGATAGGGCTGGAAGCAATCATCGCCTTTACCCTTCTTGCCGGTGACGACGGGGCCGGGGAGGTCGCGGTTCGGTGAGGCGACCTTGCGCTCGACGTTCTGGGAAGACTCGATCAGGTAGTCGTCGATGAAGAGGTGCGGTCCAGGGCGCAGGTGGATGGGCTTGTCGGTCGTCCTTGGCGTGGCAGTCGGTCGGTAGAGGGCGCTCTTGATTTCGTACAGGCAGGGGATTGCGACTTTCTCTTTGCCGTTCATCATGGCCTCGATTCGCGATGCAGCGGTCGATCGATGGCGCAGGGCCGATGGGGGGATCAGCTCTCGCGGCTTGTCGCCGAGGCGCCAGTAGAGGCGCAGGTGGGCGGCGCCGCCGTTCTGGTAGAAGTAGACGTCGATGGGCAGTGGCTCGCCTGCCTTCGCGGACAGCATGCCCTTTCTTGGGCCGTCCGGCCACCATGCGTTGACGATTGTCTCGTTGTTGACGCGGACCTGGGCGGCGTCGTCGACGTCGACGGAGAGCTCGACGTCTCCCGATGCGGGGGCCACAAGCAGTCCGGTCCAGTATCGTGCGTAGCCGTCTATGGTCTTGCCGGTGTCGAGGTTGATTTGCGGATCGACGCCGGTTTCGGCGGGGCGGGTGAAGTCGGGCGAGTGGAACTGGACCCAGGGCAGGCCGGGCTGCAGCGAGGGGGCTTCTTCGGCCGCCCAGGCCGGTGGGATCGCAGTTGCCGAGAGGACGAGGGCTGCGAGCAGTCGCGAGGGCCACGGATGCATGATGATCTCTCCTTGGCTACGAACGAACAGCGTTGCTTATGCTGTCTCGGCAAGGCTGGCATGTCAATGCCGGGCTTCTGTGGACCGTTGCGGCGGGCTTGGGTTACCATGCCCGCGCCTTGGAGTGTGGTAGGTTGGCGCCGCCTTCTGCAGGACGGCTCGTCGATTAGGCCGATGGCGCTGTTGAGCCGAGAAGAGCGGTGTCAAGTCACGGCACTCCGAAACTCACAAGGAGGCGACTCCGTGAGAGTGCTTTGCTGTTTCTGCCTGGCGATCCCCTTCTTCAGCGCGTCGGCGATTGCCGAGACTGGTCCGAGTCAACCGAAACAGGGTGCCACGATGAATGAACGCTTTGGATTCAACCCCGGTTTGGGGACGCTTCCGCTCATGAGCACCGTCCGCACGCGGTCGATCTCGGCGGAGAACCCGACGGGCGAGAAGGGTAGGGGGGGGATGGCGGTTCCGGACCCGGCGGAGGTCAAGCCGGCGGCGGCGGCTCGTGCGGCGGACGATCTCGGGCAGGGGTGGAAAGTCAGGCCGTTCTTGCGGGTCAATTCGGGGCAGACGGCCACGCTGATGGACGTCGACGGGCCGGGGGTGATCCAGCACATTTGGATGGTAGAGGGGCTGAGCCGGGCGCACGTGCTGCGATTCTATTGGGACGGGGAGTCGAGGCCGTCGATCGAGGTGCCGGCGCCGGACTTCTTCGCGGTGGGGCATGAGCTGTTCGCGCCGGTGAACTCGCAGGCGGTGATCGTCAACGCGCAGAACGCGCTCAACTGCTATTGGCCGATGCCGTTCCGCAAGCACGTCAAGGTCACGTTCACCAATGAGGCGGGCAAGGACCTGGAACTGCTGGCGTTTCAGATCACATACGCCGAGACGGAGGTGCCGGACAACGCGGGGTACTTGCACGCGCAGTGGCGCCGGGGGATGACGGACAAGGTGAATCCCTATGTCATCGTCGACGGGGTCAAGGGGCGGGGGCGTTACGTCGGGACGTTCCTGGCGTGGACGCAGCTCGAGACGGGGTGGTTCGGCGAGGGGGAGATCAAGTTCTTCATGGACGGGGACGAGGCGTTCCCGACGATCTGCGGGACGGGGACGGAGGACTACTTCTGCGGGAGCTTCGGCTTTGCGAGCATCTACACGACGGCCTACGTGGGGACGACGCTGCCGGGGGACATCACGGACGAGAAGATCATCAACCGCTTCCTGGCGGACCTGAATCCGGGACAGCGTAAGACGATGGCGGGGCTGATCGGCAAGGGGCCGCCGTACTTTTGGAGCCTGTATCGCTGGCACATTCTCGATCCGATCTGCTTCGAGAAGGACCTTCGCGTGACGATCCAGGCGCTGGGCTGGGGTAAGGACGGCAAGTACGCCAAGCTGAGCGACGACATCGCGTCCGTGGCGTACTGGTATCAAGCCGAGCCGCACGCGGCGTTTCCGAGGCTGCCGTCGCTGGCGAAGCGGGTGGCGCGTCAGAAATCAAGGATCAAGCGCGTCAAGGGGGCGTTGGAGGGTGAAGAACTGAAGGTCCTGTCGATGTCCGCCGGCAAGACGACGCGTCAGACGGGTGGTCTGCAGGGAGGGGCTTGGAGCGGCGGGGCTCAACTCTGGTGGACGGGCGCCAAGCCGGGCGACGCGCTGGACTTGGCGATTCCGGTGGCGAAAGCGGGTCGACATCGCGTGAAGATACGGCTGACTCGTGCGTGCGACTACGGGGTCGTGCAGCTCAGTCTTGACGGTAGGAAGCTCGGGGGCGCGATCGATCTGTACAGCGACGTGGCCGTTCCGACGGACGTGTTGGACCTGGGTGAGGTGGACCTGGCGAAGGGCACGCGGACGCTTCGGGTCGAGATCGTCGGTGCGAATGAGAAGGCGAAGAAGGAGCATATGTTCGGGCTGGATTACGTGTTGTTGGAAGCGGTCAAATGAGACGAGACGGCTTCAGAGGGGAGTTCCGGGTCGTCGGGCTCGCGATGATCTGCCTGGTTATCGTCGTTGCTTCTGGCCGGTCTGATGTCATCGTCTTGAAGAACGGCAAGCAGCTCCGGGGAGAGATTGCCGCGCAGACCGATTCCGCGGTTCAGGTTCGGACAAGGCAGGGGCGCATCACGGTGACGCGATCCGTCCCACGGGGTGAGATCCGCTCGATTCGCCGGGAGGCCACGGCAGGAGCTGATAGCGGGCGGGCGGCCGAGGAACCGAAGCAAGCGGCTCCCTCACGTCAAGAACGTCCCGTTCGTCGCGGTCGGGTCGATTCGGGGCGCGAGGGCGAGGAGGCGGGTCGCACGGATCGGCGTACACTGAACGGTGAGGCGGATCCGGCGATTCGGATTGGCGTCTATCCGAGCCAGACGGCGATTGCGAATCGGCGATTCGAGGGCGAGGCGCCGGTGCTGGGGGATCCGGCGTCCGGGGTGACGTGGTCGCTTGCGAAAGCGCCCGAGGGCATGATCGTCGATCCTCAGTCTGGGATCCCCTCATGGGACCATCCGATCGAGGGTCAACATGATATCGTCCTTTCCGCGAGCAACGATGGCGGTCACGATGCGGCGGAGTGGGTGCTGCGCGTCGTCAAGGACGACATCCCAGACGCACGGATTGTCCAGACCCGCTACATTGACTTCGTCGTACCCGCGAGGGTTGCCGAGTGGATGGGGCGATGGCACGCCGCGGCGTACGTGGACGCGTGCTGGGAACGGATGCGCGACACGATCGGCCAGGAGCCTGGCGGGCGGCAGATCGTCAAGTACGACCCGAGTCGCAAGGGGGGCGCGCACAGCGGCAATCCGGTCGAGGCGGGTCCGCTGTGGTGGCGGCCTGACCCGGTCAAGGGCTGGACGCTCGGGGCATGGCTGCATGAGGTCGGGCACAACTTCCATGCATTCACGCGGATCGGGAGGATCATCGAGGACAACCCGTCGGACCGGTACTTCCACCACGGATGCGAGTTCACGCAGGTGTCGATGGCCCTGCGCGCGCTGGAGCAGCCCGCCGACTTCGGGCTACCACGCGACGCCTACGGGAATCTGCGAGCGTGGGTCAACCAGCGGCGGGAAGACCAGGAGAAGCGGAGCCGCCCTTATTTGAAGGGGGTCGAACGCGGAGGCCGTGCCGGCGATTGGGAGAAGGGACATTACCAGATTTGGAGCGCGCTGTGCTACGACCTGTGCGAGCGATATGGCACGCAGGTGCTGACGCGGGCCCTGCGAGCGCTTCGGACGGACGGGTTGCCGGTGCGGGTGTACGAACTGGCCGACACGAACATCAAGAAGGATACGCTCCTGTTCTGCATTCTCTCCTGCGCGGCAGGTGAGCATCTGCTGGGCTTCTTTGACCATTGGGGCTTCGACGCGGACGGACGATTCCACGACGAGGTTCAGCCCCTGGTGTCCAGGGAGATGGCGCGACTGCCAAACGAGGACGAAGGCGGGTGGAAGCGGTGTCCGCTGAACGGACACCGCTATCGCCTGACGCGTGAGCGGGTTTCATGGCGCGAGGGCGAGCGCGTCGCCCGACGACTGGGCGGGCACCTGGCGACGGTCCGAGACGCGAAGGAGGACGAGTGGCTGCGGTCTCGGTTTGAGAGGCGGGGGGCGCTGTGGATTGGTCTGAGTGATCGTGGAGCGGAGGGACAATGGCGGTGGACCTCGGGTGAATCGCTCGGATACACGCATTGGGCCGAGGGCGAACCCAACGGGGGGTCTCGCGAGAACGACGTGGCCTTCAATTGGCGGAAGAAGGGCATCTGGAACGACTGCGACACCAACGCACGGTTCTTCGCGATCATCGAAGTGAGTCAATCCATCGACGCCAAGGAGTCCAACGGAGATCGGTCGAGACGGGGGAAGCGGCGCGGGGGGCGGACGCGCTGATCCAATCGCACATCGGATGTTCGTCGCGCGAGAGGAGGGGCTGACGGCGGGCAACGGGGGAGGGCGTTGAGGCGGATCGACAGGGACCTCGAGGCCGGGGGATCAGGTACCTACTGCATCTCACCTCTGACGGGTCGGTCCTCAATACCGAGGTGGCGCTCGATTTGCTGTTCGATGAAGAGCGCCTGATCGGGCTCATCCAGGCCGGTGAGCAGCTTGACCTTTCGTCCGTCGGTGAGCTTGGCGTTGACGACGTAGTTGAAGCTGGCGTTGTCCTCGCCGTGGCGGATCTCCTCGGTGCAGTAGATCTGGTCGAGACCGGCGGTCTCGATCCTGTGATTGCCCGGCCATGGCAGGGGGGTGTGGCGGACGGAGAGAATCCCACTGGCGACCTTGATCACGGTCCGGTTCAGGAAGCCGGCGATCGTGAAGTAGGTCAGGCCGACGCCGGTGGCGAGGTGAAAGATGGGGAAGATCTTGAAGATGAGTGGCGACTTCTCCGTGAAGGCCATGAAGTACCAGAACACGAGGAAGCTATCCCAGGCGATGCAGAAGAATACCAGGAAGACGTGGATCCAGGAGAACCACCGTCGTGTGATCGTCAGGTCGTGGCCCCATGGATCGACGGTGATCGCCTTGGGCATGGGGACATCGTCGCGGTTGCGTCTTGCCTTGCGCGCTTCCTGTCCGGCCAACTGCTCGGCGAAGCCGAAGACGGCGTTGCACGACCGACACTTGGCAATCGCCAGCTTGATGTTCACGTCGTCCGCATCGATCGGCTCGCCGCAGGTTTTGCAGTAGAGGTGCATGTGGGGTTCTCCGCGTTCGCGGCCGGGCGTTTGTTCGGCTTGTGGCGGACGGGCCGGCTGCGTACACTATCGGGCTACGGGTTCGCGTGGAATGAGTGTAACCCAAAGAGCGTGGAGATAAAGACTTCGGGACGGTGTCATGGACCACTTCGCATACCGAGACGGGCAGTTGTATTGTGAGGAGATCGCGGCGGGTGAGCTGGCCGATCAGGTTGGGACGCCGGCGTATGTTTACAGCGAGCGGACGATCCTCGACCACTACAGCCGGTTGGCTGAGGCGTTCGCTGAGCTGGATCCGGTGATTTGCTACTCGATCAAGAGCTGCGGAAACGTTCACATCTGCAAGCTCTTGGCGGAGCAGGGCAGCGGCTTCGACGTGGTCAGCGGGGGCGAGCTGTTCCGGGCGCTGCAGGCGGGGGCGGACCCGGCCAAGATCACGTTCGCAGGGGTGGGCAAGACCGATCGCGAGATCAACGAGGCCATCGACGCGGGGATCGGGCTTTTCAACGTGGAGAGCGAGGCGGAACTGGCCAACATCACCCGGATCGCTCGGGAACGGCAGACACAGGTTCGCGCGGCGTTGCGGATCAACCCCGACGTCGACCCCAAGACGCACAAGTACACGACGACGGGCAAGCGAGAGACGAAGTTCGGCGTGGACCTCGAGCGGGCGCGACGGGCGTTCGAGGACTTCGGGCGGGACAAGTATCTGCGGTTGATCGGCGTGCATCTGCACATCGGCTCGCCCGTCAACTCCGTGGAGCCTTACGTCGAGGCAATCACGAAGGCGCTTGCGCTGATCGACGAGCTTGGCAAGGCGGGATTCGAACTCGAGCTGATTGACATCGGCGGCGGGTTCGGCGCCAGCTACTGGGAGGACCAGGCCCCGTTGGCGGCGGACTATGCCAAGGCGATCGTGCCGCTGCTTCGCGGGAAGGGGTTGCGGGTGGTGGTGGAGCCCGGGCGGAGCATCATCGGCAACGCGGGGATCCTGCTGACGCGAGTACAGTATCTGAAGTCATCGGGCGACAAGCAGTTCGTTATCGTCGACGCGGCGATGAACGACTTGATTCGGCCGAGTCTTTACCAGGCGTTCCACTTCATCTGGCCGGTTTGTCCCGCGGGGGGGCTGGTGGCCGCGTCTCGAGAGGAGGACCTTCGGTTGGAGGGGACGGGACTCGTGGACGTTGTGGGCCCGATTTGCGAGACGGGCGACTTCCTCGGGTTGGGGCGACATCTGCCGGCGGTTCAGCGCGGAGACGTGCTGGCGGTGTTCACGGCGGGCGCCTATGGCTTCGCGATGGCGAGCCAGTACAACGCGCGGCCTCGGCCGCCGGAGGTCCTTGTGTGCGGGGCGGACTATCGGATCATCCGACGTCGGGAGACGTACGGCGACTTGATCGCGGCCGAGCGCTAGCGATCTCGAACGAGCGAAGGTCGTAGGAGCGGCGTGCCATGGCCAAGTTGCTGACCGACAAGCGGTACGCGGTGACAGGTAAGCTGGTCGCGATCGACGCGACGGGCCTGGTGGGCCCGTTCTTCACGATCCGCGTTCCGGCCAAGGGGTATGATCTGCATCGCCCGGCGACGTACATTGATCTGAAGCTACTGGACCCAGGGCAGGTCGTGTTCAAGAGCAAGATCCACATCAACGACGATCTGCGGGTCATCATCAACCCAAGCGCGGCGGTGCTGGAGAAGGGCACACGGAACCAGTTGACGTACGAGGTGCTGCCACGGAGCAACTCGCAGCGCATCAGCCACGCGGTCCGGAAAGACGATGCGACCGCTCCGATCAACGGCAAGGTCATCGACAATGACGAGCGGAAGCACATTGTCATCGACGCGGGTTTGCCGCTGGTGGTGGGCCTGCTCGACGCCAAGCCGTCGCAGGTGAAGCTGGTGAAGATCAACTCGTGGGTGACGTTCTGGCCGGCGCCACCGACGCATGGTATCATCTTGCCTTCTTGAGACGTGATTTCCCGCGTTCGAATCGAGGCACCGGTCGCTGTTGGGGAGCTTTCCGACCGGATGCGCGAGCCGGCTCCCACGGAGACATGGCGGATGTGGTTTCGGGTCGCTGGCAGATGGCTGAGACGGAGTGTCGTGATCGGGCTGGTCGGCTTGACGGGCTGTGCCGGCGGGTCACAGTATCGGGTCAAGACGAGCCAGCCTTGGCCGGACGAGTGGATCAGCGGGGTTCGGGCGCCCTATGAACGGATCGTCCAACTGACCGGCAAGACGGTGGCGTGGCATCGCAAGGCGAACTGGCAAGGCATCGAGGTCCAGATTGTCCAGATGCTGAGACGTCGACCTGATCTCTACGGTTTCGTCCGTACCGGTGTTGGGCAGTCTCTGGAGGGGCTGGATCAGTCGACGGGTCTGCGCTACCTGGAGGTGAAGGTTGGGCCGTGCTTCTTCGACTTCGCGACGCAGCCGCCGAAGGTGACGATCGACTATAAGAACAAGCCGTTTAAGGAGGCGATGGCCGACCTGATGGGTCGGGTTCAGCGGAGCTACCTTTTGAGTCCGGCGGTGGCGGATCGCCCGCCGATTACGGCCCACCTGATCAACTTGGACTGGCGCGAGGCCGCGGTTCGGCTGTTGTTGGATGCGGACGTGTTCGTGGAGCCGGTCTGGTACAACCCGATATCCTTGCGGTCATTCGAGTACGAGGATCAGAACGAGCTGATGAGCGCGGTCAGATCGGTGATGGATGGGATGAGAAACCCGACGCCGGAGGCGCCTCTGACGATTGTGCCTTGGGAGCAGTGGGTCCTGAACAACCGGGCGTATCAGCTCCGGTACGACGCATCGCTCAGGGCGCGGCCCACCACCCAGCAGCTTGGTCCTCCGCCTGGGACGGCGATCCTAAGTAGTGATCTGGCAATCGCCAAGAAGCAGGTCTTGTATGGGCTTCCGCACCAACTCCACAGACCCGAAGTCCGCCCGTCCACGCAACCATCGAATCGGTGACAACGAGGCCCGGCATCGGGGGATCGGGCCATATCCCTATTGAAGGCCAGTTCGTTATAGCCAGCGGGCGCGGTGTCTGGACGCTGTCCGGTCCCTTGGGTTGCCGAACGCGGCGATACACATTGGCACTGCGGAAACGTTCGATGTCGTCGGCGAACGAGTCGGGTGGACAAAGCGGGGGTGGCCGAACCCGACGGGGCCTGCGGCGTACTACTCTTCAGCAGGAGGTGGAATCTGACTGCAGTGTGTTCCTATCGGAGTCGTTGACGAGGCGGGTGGTCCTGACGGCGTCCCCTAACAGGGTCGTTTTGGTCGCATAGCGAGCTTAGGTTCATGTTGGTTGGGGTGCCGCAGCGCATCGAAGCATATTGCATTTATGGATTTGGCAGAAGAAATGGGTGGTTTCGAGCCGATTTGTTATCGGATGCTTCAGGTGTCTGGCGCGCCGGCGGCGCGCCCGGAGCGCGCCTGTTCGACCCCGTCCGTCACGAGGTTCTCGCGTGTGTGTTTGGCGGCGGGATCGTGAAGCGAGTCGGCGCCCAGGACGTGAGCGAGGTGCGGAGCTCCCGTCTGGGGACGATCCTTACCGGGCGTCCATCGGTCCAAGAGGACGCGGCCCCCTGTGGGGCCCGGGACCGCATGGCGACATCTGGTGACGGGATTGTTTCGTTGCTGGGGCACGTCATGGAAGACTGTCGGAGCCGAGACGATAGGATGAAACGTAGTCACGGGGAGACGGGCTGGGGTTGCAGACCAGGCATTGTTCGGACGAACGGCGGCCTGAAGACGGGGGCGGCATGTTTGCTGGCGGCGGTCGCGGCGGTCAGCGCGGGATGCATGCGGTCGTGGCTGAACGATTTCCTGGACCCGACGGAAGTGGGGAGATTCGGCGGCAAGCCGGTGACAAAGGAAATCCGAACGACGCTGGGGCTACTGGATGAAGATGCCGAACTGGTGAGCGCGACGGACCCGTTGCCGGAAGACATCATCGCCGTGCCGACGGAGTACGAGATCGGCCCGGGAGACGTCGTTGAAGTCAACATCCACGAACTGATTCGCACTGGGGCAATCACCACGGAGGTGAGAAGGGTCAGTAATCTTGGTTTCATCGATCTGCCCATCATGGGGCGTATCAACATCAACGGACTGACCGAGGAGGAAGCACAGGAAGTCGTCAAGTCGAAGCTCAAACCGGACATACTCGAGGATCCGATCGTCACGGTGGTGGTCCGCGAGGAGCGGCAGAGGCAGTTCAGCATCGCGGGGTATATCGCGCGTCCGGGTCCGGTGCCGATTTCGCGGCCTGACTTCCGGATCATCGAGGCACTGACGTATGCCGGGTCGCTCCCGGAAGAGGTCGAGAAGGTGTACGTTCTGCGCCGCGTCGGCAGAGGGCGTCGGCTTGAGGCAACTCCGGCGAGCGAGCCGGCGTCGAAGCCTGGAGCGCCTTTGGCAGCTCCTTCCTCGGGTCCGGTCGGAAAACCGACGACGTCCCCTGAGTCTTCAGATTCCCGGGCGTCCGGCCAACTCCGGGAGGACATCGACCTGCTGTTGAGCGACATCGGGTCGGGCGGGACGGCTTCAGGGCGGTCCACGAGGGCACAGTCCGGGCGGACGACCTCTTCGTCCAGGGCCGCGGCGGGGCGCGCGTCGAACTCGGACGCCGACACAGTGACGTCCCAAGAGCGTCAGGAGCTGCTTGAAGCGATCACCCCCGGCACGAGCGGGGGAAGCGCCGCGGGGCCCATCGGCACAGCTTCGGGATCGAGGACGGGGGTCGCATCGACCGACCCGTCCAAGGGCCTGAGCAAGTGGATCTGGCTGAACGGGGAGTGGGTGGAGGTCCAGGGGGACGCGCCCTTGCCGACTCGGCCGGCGGAGGAGAAGGCGGAACCGACTCAGGCAGTGGCGCCCCCAACCAGGCCGGAAAGCGAGGCGGTGGCGGATGCGGGCGAGGAAAACCGGGTGATCGGGATCCCGCTCAAGCCGTTGTATGCGGGGGAGATGCGGTACAACATCGTGATGCAGCCGGGGGATGTCATCTCGATTCCCACGCCTCAGGCCGGCAAGCGCTATTATGTAATGGGCCACGTGCGTGGTCCGGGCGCGTACGCGATTCCGCCTGAGGGGATCACGCTGACTCGCGCGATCGCCTCGTCTGGCGGTCTCGACCCGTACGCATGGCCGAGTCGCTGTGAGATCGCAAGGAAGATCGGTCCGGATCAGCAGGAGTTGCATCAGGTTGATCTAGATCGAGTCTTCGCGATGAAGGACCAGGACATTCAGTTGAAGCCGGGAGACGTCGTGAACGTGGGGACGAGTCCTCTGAGCCCGTTCCTGGTCGCGATCGCCAACGGGTTCCGGACGACGTACGGGTTCGGTTTCGTGTATGACCGCAACTTCGGGACGATCGATTCGTACGGACCCAAGTCGAACCCCGAGGAGCGTCGGCGTGCCGAGCGAAACGCGAGATTTCCCGCGTTGCAGGCGGTGTTCCCGGGTCTGTAGTGGCACGGCGTCCTCGGCCTGACCCGGTCGTTCTCGCCCGAGCCTAACCGTGAGTGAAGGATGGAATCGCCGAGAAGCGAGGCAGCGACACTCTCCAAGATCGCGAGCAAGCCAAGACCCCGGCGGCGCGTCGTGTTGTGGTCTCAACTGATCGGCCGCGCTGGGTGGTGGAAGATCGGGATCATCACGGGGTTGTTGGTTCTGATCTACTGGCAAGAGCTCTCGCGGATGTTCTACATCTGGACGCACGATGGGGACTGGTCCCACGGTCTGCTCGTGCCGGTCTACAGCCTGTATTTCCTCCACACGCGCCGGCATCACCTGGTCGGCGTGACGCCGCGCGGCTCCTTTTGGGGTTTGGGCGTGCTCACGCTAGCGGCATTTCTCTATCTCATTAGCGTCACGGGCCCGATGATTGGCTATGCGCGATCGCTGTCCGTCGTGGTCAGCATTTTCGGGGTGGTGCTGCTGGTCGGGGGCTGGCAGGTCATGCGAGTGGCCTGGTTCCCGATCCTGTTCCTGATGTTCGCGGTCCCGCTGCCGGGCCAAGTCATGTTCAACTTGACCTTCCCGATGAGGGTGATCGCCAGCAAGGTGGCGGCGCTGGTTCTACGCGCCGTCTCCGACGCGCAGGCTCACGCGGAAGGGGTCGTGATCGTCGTGGCCTACGGCGCGGATCTATTCAAGCTGAACGTGGAACGGGCGTGCGCTGGGATGCGGTTGATGATGGCATTCCTGGCGCTGGGAACAGCGATCGCGTTTCTGAGCGAGCGCCCCGTGTGGCACCGCGTAGTGATGATCCTCTTCTGCCTGCCGATCGCGCTGCTCTGCAACATCATTCGGGTAACGGCGACGAGCTTGATTCACGTGTTCGTCGGGCGGGAATACGCCAGCGGCTCGGCCCACACGATCCTGGGGTTGTCTATGTTGCTGGTGGCGTTTGGTCTGTTCTTTCTGATTTCGTACATTCTGAACAACCTGTTTGTGGAGGCTACCGAGGATGAGGAGGCGGGGGCGGCCTCCGGATCCTCGGGTGAGCATGCATGACGTCTTCACCGAGCGACAAGACGGTTGCAGGGAGCCCGACAGAGGGCGCAGTCGCTGCTTCCCTGGGACGCGACGCGAGGCGGGGCGCGTTCCTGGGGGACGTTCATTTTCTCGTTTGTGTGATCGCATTAGGGACGTGCCTGGTGGGGGTTCAGGCGTTGATCTGGTCCGGCTTCCAACTGAGCAAAGAGCGCGTGGACCTGAAAGCGCCGCTGACGTCTTTGAACGAGAAGGCGCTGGCGCCGTATCGGGTGGTGGCCAGCGATCGGATCCCCAAGGAAGAGGTCGAGGCGTTGGGGACGGAGGAGTATATCCGTTGGCGGCTCGAGGACACGAGCATCTCCAATCGCAACGATCCGCTTCGATGGCCGACGCTGTTCGTGACCTACTACTCGGGGACTCCAGATCAGGTGCCGCACGTTCCAGAAGAATGCTTCCTTGGCGGCGGCCTCCAGCAAGAGGGCGGCGGCGAGAACACGACGATCAAGGTTCCCGGGCTGCGACCGAAGGACGACGACGAGGTACCGGTGCGGATTCTGACCTTCCGGAAGACGTCTCTGATCGGGGGAGACTGGGTTCCGGCGGTGGTGTATCTGTTCAGCGTAAACGGCGAGTTCAAAGCCACACGCACTGACGTTCGGGTGACGCTGAGCAATCCTTTCGAGAGGTACGGCTACTTCAGCAAGGTGGAAGTGTCCTTCACCCGTCGGCAGGGCGGCGCGGGGGATATCGAGGTCATCCGGAAGGCGGCGGAGAAGCTCTTGAGGAAGGTCTTGCCGGTTCTCGTTCACGATCACCTGCCCAACTGGCCGCCTGAGGAGGCCCCCGCGAAAGGCTGAGGGGCCTGGTTCGGACGCGATGAAGGACGCATGAAAGAACGGTGATGCAATGGCACAGCGACGTTTGAACAAGAATCTCGTGGTCGGGTTGGTGCTGGGCTTGATGTTGGTGCTTTCCGTGGGGGCGATTGGCTTGCTTCTGGCCGTTCGCGGCCCCGCGGACGACCCGGGCCCATTTGTGCGTATGGCGGAGAAAGCGGCTCGCACGGGCAACTACGAGAACGCGGTTCGTGCTTACGGTCAGGCATTCGGTCGAACACGTGATCCGATCTGGCTGGTGGCCCAAGGCAACATGTCCAGGGAGATGGGAGATGCGCTCGGTGCGTTGAGGGCTTGGGACCGCGCGGTGACTGAAGACCCAGGCCAGATCGCGGCTCATGAAGCGCGGATTAGGCTTCGTCTCGAGCTAGTGGCGCTCTACGGGGGAGCCCAGCATTACATCGCTCTGCGCGAGGCCTCGGATGCGCTCCTCTCGCGCATTCCGGAGAACCCGCTGGGCCATTTCGGCAAGGGCATTGCACTGACGGGGCTGGAGCAGGAAGACCCACAGAACATGGCCAAAGGCATCGCCGAGATGGAGAAGGCACACGAACTCTCGCCGGGCGACCGGGATATCTCCGAGAGCCTGGCTCGTGTCTACGAGATGACGGCGAGCAACCGTTTGATCGAGAAGAAGGAGAAGGAAAGTCAAGAGTACCGCGATAAGGCGGATGAAGTCTATGGCCAGATGATCAAAGCGGATCCTGAGAACCCCGTGGCCTATCTGTCATATGCCTCCTTCCTGATGAGGCGGTTGAATGCTGACGTGGTGAGGGCGCGGACTCGTCGAAGGACGTTCAGCGAGGCGAGCAAGACAGCGGCGCTGAAGCGTGTCGACGAACTGCTGAAGAAGGTCGAAGGCATGACGCCCAATGACCCTGAGCTGGGCACGGCGCGTGCGGAGTACTGGCGACTTGCGGACAAGCCTGAGCAAGTGGCCGCAACGTGGGAGGGAATCATCAAGACAGCGCCGGATTACCTGGCGGCGTACCTGAACCTGGCAAACCGGTACGGCGGGCAGGGCGAGTTGAAGAAGAGCTTGGCCATCCTGGAGAAGGGCCTGTCCCGGGAAGTGGATGTAAAAGGCTATAAGGGCGGTAGGAACAGGTTCAACCGCTTCCAGATGCTGCGCCTTTCGAGCGAGCTTGAGTTATTGCTCGCACAAGGGAGCCAGGGGGATGAACGCGAGGCGCATCTGATTAAGGCGGAGGAGTTCCGTGACCAGGCTGCTGCCGAGGGAAGCGCGACGGATCCCGCGGTTCTGCAATTGGAGGGACAGATCTGCGAAGCAAGGGGCAAGTACAGGGAAGCCAGGCGTGCGTACGAGGGTGCGGACAGTGTTCTGAGATGGGACAAACAACAACAACGGGCGTACAAGATCCAGAATCTGCTCCGCATGGCGGAACTCTATCTCCAGCATCTACAGGCCCCTGGGGAGGCCGTCAGCGTTTTGAACACGGTCCTGCAGCAGACGCAGCACCCTCGGGCGTTTCTGCTGAGATGCAAGGCGCGGTTGAGTCTGGGAGAGCCCGAGAAGGCCGTGGACGATGCCAAGATCGTCCTGTCGATGGGCGACCGAGTGACCGATCAGCGTATTCTCAATGAGGCCAAGCTTCTTGCGATGCAGGGCTATTCGCAGATGGGCAAGATCGACGAAGTCAAGAAGCTCCAGGCGGGATTGGGGGGCGAGACGCCTCAGGACAAGCTTCGGCAGGCGGTTATCTACCAACTCGACAAACAGAACGACAAGGCGGCGGCGGCCTACAAGGCCTTGCTCGATGAATCGCCAGCGAGCCGGGCGTACCTGCAGCGCGCGATCGGTTTCTTTCTCTCGATCGACAAACGGGAGGAGGCGGTCAAGCTTCTGTCAGCAGCGCAGAAAGCGAGCCCCGCCGATCAGGGGTTGAAGCAATTGGCGCTCCTACTGGACGACAAGCTGAAGCCAGAGGAGCGTGATCAGCGGATGCTGGCGCTGATCGAAGAGACGGAGAATGAGTATGCTCGTGAGCTGGCCCTATACCAGTTCTACGCCCGCAAGCAGGACGTCGCTAAGGCGATGGAGCATTTGGAGAAGGCGAGGAAGACGGAGGCGGGTGCCTCCAGTAGCCAGCTACTGCAGTTGGAGTTTGGCCTTGCGTTGAACCAGCGGGACTGGGATCGCGCGAAGCGATGTTGGGAGCAGGCGGTTCATATGGACGCCGACGGCGTGGGGGGGCGTTTCTATCTCGGTCGGATTTCGCTGACTCAGGCGGGGATCGCGCAGGCGGAAGCGCAGAAGCTCGCGCCCACGGATGCCGCCAAGTCTCGGGCCAAGAGTGAGGAGGCGAAGAAGCTGTTCGGCGAGGCGGCGACTCAACTCCGCGAAGGGATCAATATTTACGACAAGTCGTCGCTGGCGTATCTGATGCTTGGCGAGGCGGAGGAGGGGCAGGGCAACCTCGTGGACGCACGGGACGCATATACGGTAGCGGCTGACCTGGATCCGACGAACGCCGGAGCCCAGCGGGCGCTGGCCAAGATGGGCAGGACGTATCAGAACGTCGCAGACACGGAGGATCATCTCAAGGCGGCCATTCGGCTGTGGCCCAAGGATAGAAGCGGGTTGCCGCTGGATTGGTGGCTTCGGTTACAGGTGGAGAACGAACGGGAGAAGGAGGATCCGGACAGCGCGATCGTGCGACGTGAGGCCGAGCGTAAGAAGGCCCCGAAGGACGTCTATAACCTGATGCGTCTGGCACTGCTGTACGAGGGAAAGAAGGAGTACGGCAAGGCGGACTCGTGCGTGTTGGACGCGCTGAAGGCTGGCCCAGACAACCTGACGTTGTCCTGGGACGCCTCACGGTACTATTGTCGCCGGAATCAACCAGCGAAGGCACAGGAACTGCTCACCAAGCAGGTCAAGGCGGCCGACAAGGCGGACAAGTGGCGGGCCCAGGAGATGCTTGCTCGGCACTACGACAGCTTGTGGCGGGCTTACTTGGAGGAGAAGCCGCCGAATGTCGAAGGGATGAGGCAGGCGAGAGAATCGGCGGATCGCGAGTATGCGGTAGCGATTCAGCTACCGGGCGCGCCCCCACAGGTTTATGTGGAGGCGGCTTCGTTCTGTGAGAGAACAGGAAGACGGCCGGCGTCGATGGAGTGGCTACGGCGCGCCCTGGAGGTGACGAAGGAGAAGAGCTATGAGGCCCAGATTCGTCGTCGGCTGATCCGGTTACTGCTGACGGAGCGGCCCGTTCCTCCCGAGGCCGAGGGAGAGGTCGAGAAGTACGCCGAGGCCTTCCCGGACGATCCGATCGGGCTGTTGTTCGCCGGGGAGTTGCGTGCGGCGCAAGGCAAGCTGAGACGAGCGATTGAGGACCACACGGCCTACCTTGATAAGATCAGTGGCCAGGCGAAGGGTCCGACGCAATCCGCGCGGATGGCCGAAGGGTACTTCCTGCGAGGGCAGCTCTACCTACGGCAGGCCCGTTCGACGTACGAGGGTCGAGACGATCTGCTGCGTCTGGCGATCCGAGACCTCACTCATGCCAAGACGATCGCGCCACAAGACTCCCGGCCCCGCGTCTTGCTGGCCAGGGCCTACGAACTGCTTGGCCAGGCGGACAAAGGGATCCGCGAGCTGAAAGCGGTCCTGACGGACAAACCGGGTGAGACGTCAGCGGCGCGGGAACTGGTGCGTCTGTACGCCCAATTGAAGCAGTGGCCGGAGCAGGAATCGCTCATTCGCCAGCAGATGAACCTGTTTCCGGAAGAGGCGCTATGGCCTTACCTCCTGGGAACCCAGTTGGAGGAGCGTGGGAAGAGATCCGAAGCGGTCGTTGCGCTCAAGCAAGCGTGCGACTTGATCAAGTACGAGGTCTCTCCGAATCGAGGTCAGCGTCAGCCGGTAGTCGCGCTGCTGCGCGTCCTTAATGAGACGAAGCGGTACGACGAGATCATCAAGACGATCAACGAGAAGGTGAAGGCCGAGGCGCGCACGAGCGACGTCTGGAGCTACTTCGGCGGCGCATTGGCGCATACGGGCAAGCCTGGGGAGGCTCTAAGTCATTTCCAGAAGGCGGCTTCCGTATCGCCTTCGTTTGCGGCCTACCGTCGTTGTGCTCAAGAGTGCTCGCGCTCTCTCGGGTTGGCAGAGGCGATCACGGCGCTGAGCGCGGAGCACAAGAAGGATCCCAAGAATGCGGTCGCGTCCCTGCTGCTTTCGACGCTGCTAGCTAATGACAAGAAGCCGTCGGAGGCCTTGCAGCTTTTGGGGCAAGCGGTGGCCGAGGCGAAGGATCCAGGCATCCAGGCGATCGCGCTGACCTACCAGGGGATGCTGCTCTACGATTCGGGCAAGATGGAAGAGGCGTCGGAAGCGTACATTGGGGCCCTTAGGATCAAAGGCGACGACCTGACGGTTCTGAACAACCTGGCCTTCACGTTGGCCGAGAGCCTCAAGCGACCCAAGGACGCTGTCGGGTACGCTCAATTCGCCTACCGGTTGGCCCCGGACAATCCCCTGGTTCTCGACACGCTAGGGTGGTGTCTCTTCCTCATTGGCCGGAGTCAGGATGCGTTGGGAGTCCTCCTGGAGGCGATTGATCGAGATCCGAAGTTGCTGGATGCGCACATCCATCTGGCCCGGTTGTACGCAAAGGACGGGCAGAAGGACAAGGCGGCGAATCAGCTTCGCGAGATCCTCAAGGACGTGGAGGAGCGGGGGGATCAGGCCGGAAAGACCAGGCTGGAAGCCGTGATGAAGGAACTGGGCATCGAGTCGTGATGCCCGATTCAGGATAGACAGTCGATGTGATCAGGCTTGTGCCGATCGCGTCAGCAGGCGAGTGCGGAGCTGAACCATGAGCACACTCACGACCACGGTCCGACAGCCGATGGGGCTTCCACGCGAGATGGGCCCGGCGGCGCGAATACCTTCCGTAGCAGGCGGCGGCGGGATCGCCGCCAACGACATCTACCGTGTTCTCCAGCAGCGGATCTTTCTGATCATGCTGGTTGGCATCCTAGGGTCGGCTATCTCGGTGGGAGCGACCATCGTGACGCAACGGTATTTTCCGTTGTGGACGGCGGAGGCCCTGATTTACGTCGAATCACCGATGCCGACGAATCCGTACAGTCCGTGGCGGGTGGCTCTGGACCGCCAGACCGTGGAGCGGAATCTCGCCGACCAAGGCAGTCGGATCAAGGACCCGGGCCTGCTCCGTAAAGTCCTGGCCTCTCCGGAGGTCCGGGAGACGGACTGGTTCAAGCAGTTCAGCGACAACGTGGACGCGGCCTTGTCGGAGCTGGACGCCAGTCTGGTCGCCCTGCCTCTACGCGGCACGAGCTTGCTTCAGGTGTCGCTGCCGACGCGGAATCCGAAGGACTCGCCTCGGATCGTCAACAAGGTCGTCGACCTCTACCTGGGCGACGTGATGAGCTGGTCGAAGGGGCAGTTTGCGCAGGACGCCGAGACGTTTGAGACCCAGGTGCGCCTCAAGGAGAGTGAGCTGCGGGTGATAGACGATGATATCAGCGAGTTGGAGCGAGAGGGGCAGATCCCCGCGATGCTGCACGGGGCGCCGACGATCACCGTACGTTTGCAGGGGCTTCAGAACGAGCTCGTTCAACGAGAGTCGGATATGGAGTTTCTGCGAGCCCGGTATGAGGCGTTCAGGCAGATGCGTCCCGAGGACATTCAGGCATCGCAGGAGCTGATGGCTCGGGTCGAGTCGGATCCACGAGTGGCGGGGCTGACGCGACACGTTCAGGATCTTCAGGAAAGCAAATCCGTGCTGCGGACTCGACTCGGCGAGAGGCATAGAGAGATGCAGCAGTTGGAGGCCCAGTTGACAAACGCCGAGAACGAGTTGGCTGGACTCCGCCAGACTCGGCTGGTGGAGGAGCAGGCGGCGTTGCTGGAGTCCTACCGCATCGCGTACCTCAGCGCACTGCAAACGGTCGCGGAGTTGAAGAACTCCGTGGACGAGACGACCCACGCCCAACTGGACCTGGATGCCAAGCATCGGCAGCACCAGCTACTTACGGAACGCCGCGCGAAGGTTGAGAAGGAGCGCGAGCGACTCGCCGAGGCGCATGCCGAGTACATGATCGTGGCGCGGACCAAGGAGCCGGTTCAGATCAGCCGGTATCGTCTGGCGTCGCCGCCGCTGGAACCGAGTCGTCCTCGGCCGATTCTCTGGATTCCGTTGGGCGTGATCGCCAGTTTCGTTGCGGCCGTGGGATTGGCGCTTGGACTTAGCTTCCTGGATACCTCACTGAAGACGCCCCGAGACGTGATCCGTCACGCGGGACTTCCACTGCTCGGGACGGTGCCTGTACTGGACGACGAGGAAGCGGCTGTCGAGGACATCGAGACGGCGGCTCGCGTGGCCCCTCACTCGCTGGTGGCCGAGTGTTTCCGCCAGATCCGCGCCAACTTGCTGTTCAGTGCTCCGATGGAGCAGCAGCGGACGCTGCTGATAACGAGCGCTTCATCGGAGGAGGGCAAGACATGCGTGGCGATCAACCTCGGCGTAACGCTCGCGCAGGGGGGGCGACGCATCCTTTTGATCGACACAAACTTCCGCCGCCCGAGCCTCCACAGGGCCTTTGGGATGCTGAATCATCGAGGGCTGAGCAACCTGCTTGTCGGCCAAGGCGACCTGAAGCCGTTCATCTCGCACACGGATCTGCCGAATCTCGACGTGCTGCCGGCCGGTCCGTGTCCGCCCAACCCCGCGGAGTTGCTGAGCAGCAGCTACCTTCGGGAGGGACTTGCAGCAGCGACCGAGGAGTACGATCAGGTCATTCTTGACGGGCCGCCGGTGCTGCTGGTCAGCGACGCCATTGTCCTTGCGGCGCTTGCTGACGGGGTCATCTTGGTCTGTCGTGCCCGAACGAGCCGAGGGATGGTGCAGCGGGCCAAGGCGCAGCTTGGGCTGGTCAACTCGCGTTTGGTCGGGGCCGTCCTCAATGCTGTTGAGACGACGCGAGGGGGTTACTTCCGCAAGTACTATCGCGCGTTCTACGACTACCAGGAGCAGGAAGGCCAGGAGGAGGGTCGGACGGAAGGTTATGAGGCGTTGCCGCTTGCGGACGATAA
Source organism: Phycisphaerae bacterium (assembly GCA_016927755.1). Taxonomy (GTDB): domain Bacteria; phylum Planctomycetota; class Phycisphaerae; order UBA1845; family JAFGLZ01; genus JAFGLZ01. The sequence goes on along the minus strand of JAFGLZ010000136.1, from coordinate 8,456 downwards.
GGACGAAGCGGACGCCCTGGAGCGCCTGGCCTCCAACGAGGTCGGCGGCGACGATTTCCAGCCTCCCGAAACGGACGAGCGCGGGCCTGGTCCGGACGATTTCGGGGATGATGTTGACGATCTGACGATTCCATCGGATGATGACCTATTCGGGGCCAAGGATGACGACGAGCCCCCGCCGAGGAACGTCTGACGGTGGGTCCGCGGGAAGCTCCTCGGAGGGACAAGGCGGGCGCGGGAATCCGTCGCGGGGCGCCTGGCGACAGCCTGGCAGAGGGTTTCACCTTCAACGATGTTCAGCGGTCTTGCATTCGAAACGTTTCGGCTCGGCCTGAAGAATCTCTGGCTGCACCGACTACGGTCTCTACTGACGGCTCTGGGCATGATGTTCGGGGTGGCGGCGGTCGTCTGCATGCTCTCCATCACTGAGGCGGCGGGGGAGAAGATGCTGCAGCTCATTCAGCGTCTGGGCACTCAGAATATCATCATCACGTCCGAGGAGCCGGACAAGGGAGGGCAGGTTAGTCAGGCCGAGCAGGGGATGCGGCGATACGGGGTCAACTACAACGACCTTGCGATGATCCGAGCGACGGTGCCGCATGTGGCGCGGGTGATCGCTTTGCGCGAAGTGGCGTTCGAGGCGGTCTACGGGGATCAGAAGACCACATGCATCGTCGTAGGGACGGAGGCCGGGTACTTCGATGCGGTCCATCTGGAGCTTACCGACGGTCGTCTGATCACGCCCTATGAGCACGCCCACAGCAGGGAAGTATGCGTCATAGGCGATGAGACCCGCCGTCGCCTGTTTCCGACGACGGATCCGATCGGGCAGGTGCTGGCGGTGCACGCGGCGTTCGGCGTGAAGCCCTACAAGGTGGTCGGGGCCCTCAAGCGAATCGAGACGGCGGGAACGCCCACGAAAGGGGCAGGGGGTCGGGACGTCAATTATGACGTTTACATCCCGATGTCCAATGCCGACAAGGTCTACGGCACGATGACGGTCAGGCAAGGAGGGGCACAGTTCGAGGCCAAGGAGGTTCCCTTCAGCGACGTTTATGTCGAGGTGGATTCGCTGGATCACGTCAAGTCGGTCAGCGAGATGGTGATCCGCATCATGGAGCACAATCACGGAGACAAGGAGGACTTCCGGGTTCACGTTCCGCTCGAGCAGCTAAGGGTGGCGCAGGAAGAGAAGCGAGATCGGCAAATCCTGATGGGAATGATCGCGTTCGTCTCCCTACTAGTCGGGGGGATCGGGATCATGAACATCATGCTTGCGACGGTGACGGATCGGACGCGCGAAATTGGCGTCCGCCGTGCGTTGGGAGCCAAGCAACGGCACATCGCCGTTCAGTTTCTGGTCGAGACGGTCGTGCTTGCGATGGGTGGCGGGCTTCTGGGGCTCGTGGTGGGCTGGGGAGGGTCGCGGCTGATACCGGCCATATTCGAATGGCCGACGGTTCTGCAGCCGTGGACGATGGCGGCAAGTTTCGGCCTCAGCGTGCTGATCGGCGTGTTCTTCGGGATGTATCCGGCGATGTCGGCGGCAAAGCTCGACCCTATCGAGGCGTTGCGGTACGAATGAGCGACATGGCCTCAAGTATATTCTGAATAACGACCTGAATTGTCTTCGGCGTTGATTCTGGGGTGCGATCTGGTCCGAGGGGTGCCTTGCAAGCGTCTTGACGAAGCTGCCTGGAGCGGTCGTCCGTGGAGATGCCGTGATCGCGTGCTCAAGTGTCCGTTGCTGGGCGCCCGGAAAGTGAGGTCCCGGTAGCCTCGATATGGGCCTTGGTTTTGCGGTGGAATTCGTGGGTGAAGTCGTGGTGAGCCCTTGCCTGACACGCGTTGGAGTGTTATATTGAGAGTGGTAGTAGTAGATGGCTCCCCCCATTGACTCTCCCCAAGGTAGTGGCTCGGTTGGTACTAGCGCGAACGTATGGTAAGCATTTTCCATTGTGGCTTTGCGCGATCGGCGTCGGGGTCCGATATCGACCCAATTTGCCGAACAAAGCCCTGACAGATGCATCTATATAGAATAGAGATCCTCCTGCGAAGGGGGGCACCAGACTCTGAGGGAGAGATCCCATGGCGATCATGGCAGCCAAACCGACCGATCCCAATCGACCGCCGCCAGACGTTCGCGGCCCGACGGTCAATACGCTATCGAAGTTTTCGGAACGGGATCGCGAGCTGATCGAGCGGGCGATCGAGGAGCCGGTGGAGTTCGTCTCCGACCCCGTGTTCAAGACGAGGAACGTGGAGAGGGATCTCTTTCCGGAAGAGCCGAGCGAGCGGCGTGGGAGCATCAGCGAGATGCTGGACAATCCCAACGCCGTCCGAACGGCCATGTCGACGATGACGGCCAAGGAAGAGCGGCATGCTTTCAGGCGGTTCAACTACGCGCGGTATCGCGTTTGCCAGGTGTTGGCCCGTCACCAGGGGCGTCGCCTGACGCTATCGGGCGCCAGGGAACTGGTTTTCTGGCATCGGCGCGTCCTGGCCGCTCGCAGCTTGATCGTTCAGGGGAACCTGCCGCTTGTCCTGGCGATGGCCAAGCGGACGCGGCTCAACGGCGTCGACTTCAATGAGCTGATCAGCGAGGGGAACATGGCGTTGCTGAGAAGCGTAGCGAAGTTCGACTGCTCTCGCGGGTTCAAGTTCAGCACGTACGCGTGCCGGGCGATCCTGAAGAGCTTCAGCCGCGTGGCGATGCGGACGACCCGATACCGGGGTCGGTTCCCGACCGAGTTCGATCCGACGATGGAGAAGAGCGACTTCATCGAGACGAAGCGAGAAGAGGAGTACAGCAGCTTCATGGACGAGCTTCGCGGGGTGCTGCAGAGCAATCTAGCGGAGTTGAGCGACGTCGAATGGACGGTGATCAAGACGCGGTTCGCGCTGAGCACGGATCGCGAGGAGATGGCGGTTCCGAAGACCCTCGAGGAAGTGGGCCAGATCATCGGCGTGACCAAAGAGCGCGTTCGTCAGATCCAGAACAAGGCGTTGCGGAAGCTTCGACTCGCGCTCGAGGAGAGCATGGTGGCGGCGTAGAGGGGCCGGTTCTGCGGCGGCACCATCGCCGGACAGACAAGAACGACCAAGGCGGCGTGCACGGATATCCGAGCGCGCCGCCTTTTGTTTTTGGCCGGCTGAAACGAGGACTGAGGAGATCGGGCCCGGTCGGGGCGGACGGGGGCGATTCAGTTCCCGGCGATGAGCGTGCCGATCGGCTCGCGTCCGAGGACGGCCCTTCGCATGTTTCCCGGTTGCTTGAGGTTGAACACGAGGATCGGCAGTTGCTTTCGCTGGCACATGTCGACGGCGCTGAGGTCCATGACGGCGAGTCGCTGATCGATGACTTCGTTGTAGCCGAGGCGGTCGTAGAACCTGGCGTCGGGGACCTTCTCCGGGTCGGCGTCGTAGACGCCGTTGACCTTGGTTGCCTTGAGCAGGACGTCGGCGTTGAGCTCGACGGCGCGAAGGGCGGCGCAGGTATCGGTCGTGAAGAAGGGGTTTCCGGTGCCGCTGGCCAGGATGAGGACGCGTCCCTTCTCCAGGTGGCGCAGGCTCCTGCGAAGGATGAACTTTTCGCAGACGCGGTCGACCTGGATGGCGGACTGCACGCGCGTTTCGACGCCCATCCGCTCGAGCGTGTCTTGCAGGGCGAGGGCGTTGATGACGGTGGCTATCATCCCCATGTAGTGCGCCGTGACCTCCTGGAGGCCGACTTTGGCCGAGACCGCGCTGCCCCGAAGGAAGTTGCCTCCCCCGACGACGACGGCGAGCTGAGCGCCGAGCTTTACGACGTCGATGATCTCCCGGGCGATGCGTTCGAGCTCCTCGGCGTCGAGTCCGTTCCCGCCGGGCTTGCAGAATCCCTCGCCGCTGATCTTGAGCATGACGCGACGGTACTTGGGTTGTTCTGGCGGCATGTTTCCTCCTTGAAGCGATTCGACCCGCGTGGAACGAGGGCGCGAGCACCGAGGCGATTGCGGCGCGCGGCAAGGCGCGCCCATCCGACACCATGTTCCGGCGAACAGGCGTTCGGATCAAGGCGCCAGGCGGCGATTCGGGGCGATTCGCGTGGAAAAGGATCAATGGGACGAGCGTCGAGGGTGACGGCGGAGACGCGGGGCGTTACTCGTCGTCGGCAGAGACAAACGCGGTCAGACGCGCCGGGGGCGCCTGACCGCGTGGTTTACCGGGAGAGAGGCCGAGGGCTTACAGGCCGCCGACCGACATGAGCAGCATACCGGTGACCTTGCTCACACCGGCGGCCTTGAGCACCTTTTCGACGGATGTCTTGGCCTCCTTGACGTGCTCCTGCTCCATGAGGACCTTTTCCTTGTGGAAGGCGGCCACCTTGCCCTCGACGATCTTGTCGATGATCTTGTCGGGCTTGCCCTCGGCGCGGGCGACGTCGGCGGCGAGCTTTCGAACCTTCTCGACCTCTTCGGCGGGGACCTCGTCCCGTGAGATGCCGAGAGGTTTGGCGAAGGCGATGTGCATGCAGAGGTCCTTGGCGACCTGCGGATCGGAAGGGGCGCTATCCATGCTGACGAGGACGCCGAGACTGCCGTCGAAGTGGATGTAGCTGGCGATGTTCTGGCCGGTCATCTTGCGGCATCGCGTCAGCTTCATGTTCTCCTTGATGCGAGCGTAGGTGGCTTCCATGAGCTCTGCGACGGTCTTGCCTGGCTCGGCGACGGAGTCGGCGGCGAGGATGCTCTCGGGGGAGGGCGTTTCCTCGGAGCCGGCGGCGACTTGTTGGGCGATCTTGTTGCTGAGCTCGGCGAACATCTCGTTCTTGGCGACGGGCGGGGTTTCGCAGCGGATCTCGATCATGGCGGACGACGCGCGGTCTTGGCTGACGTAGATGCCGATACGACCCTCGGCGGTCTCTCGGTGCGCCTTGGCCTCGAGCTTGCCCTTGTTTTTCTTCTGAAGCAGATCGATGGCGGCTTCCTCATCGCCACCGGATTCGGTGAGGGCGGCTTTGCATTCCATCATGGGCAGGCCGGTCTTGTCTCGAAGGGCGCGAACTTGGGCGGCCGTAATCTCTGCCATCTCGGTACATCTCCTTGCTTGAAAGCCCGCAGCCCGGAGCATCCGAAGATACAGCCGGGCTGGCGGATCGACGTATCTCTCTAGCGTCTTTGAACCCTCTGACCGGACGTTTCAGGTCAGGGGGTTTGAGGTTCGGTTTCGCCTTCGCTTTGAGCAGGTTCCGCGGGGTCGGCCTCGGCGGTTTCAGCGGACGGCGCAGGCTCCGGGGTCACCGGCGCGGCGTCGGCCTCCGGCGCACCGGCGTCGGGGTTCTGGTCCGCGACCGCGACGTCGGCTGGGGCCTCGGCGGCATCGGTCGGGGCCGCATCGGTCGGGGCGGTCGCCATCGCGCGAGCCGAACGTCGCCTTGCCGGGCGTTTTTCGTCTTCCTGTGGGGGCTCTTCCTTGTCGCGGCCGGCCTTGCCTTCCATGACGGCGTCAGCCAACTGGGACAGGACGACCTCGATGGATCGCATGGCGTCGTCGTTGCCGGGGATCGGCAGGTCGATGACATCGGGGTCGCCGTCGGTATCGAGCAGACAGAGCGTTGGGATGCCGAGCTTCTTGGCTTCCTTGACGGCGATGTGCTCTCGGCGGACGTCCACGAGGATCAGCGCCCCGGGGACCTTGGTCATGTTGCGAATGCCTTCGAGGTTTCGCTGGATCTTGCGTCGCTCTCGCTTGAGTGATGACTCCATCTTCTTGGAGTATCCGCCCATCGCGCCGCTGGCGTCGAGTGCCTCGAGCTCCTCGAGTCGAGCGAGTCGCGAACGAATGGTTCGGAAGTTGGTGAGGGTTCCGCCCAGCCACCGTTCGCAGACGTACGGCATCTCGCACCGGGCGGCTTGCATCCGGACGATCTCACGTGCTTGCCGTTTGGTACCGACGAATAGGACGTCCTTCCCGCCGTTCACGACTTTCGTCACGAATTTCTTGGCGCGCAGCAGACCCTTGAGCGTTTCCTTGATATCAATGATGTGGATCAGTCCGCGCTTGCCGAGAATATATGGAGCCATTTTCGGGTTCCATCGACTGACTCGATGGCCGAAGTGGGCGCCTGCATCAATCAGCTCGCGTACCAACGGCTTCGACAAAACTCACCTCCGCTACCGTGCCAAGCAATGTCTATCCAGATACAAAGATCACCAACGTAAACAACTGCCATCGCTAGGTCAAGGGCTAATCTCGGCAAAAAGCGACGGGAAGGGGGTTTGGGGGGGCGGGAGGGGCTCTGGGGACCGGGGTGTGGAGGAAGAGACGACTTTTAGGATGTTGTGTATATTGTCTATGGCATTCTCGGGGACGGGGGGGAAGTGAGAAGAGAGAAGTGAGAAGAGAGAAACTGGAGAAGGAGGGACGCGGGGTCCGCAGGTCGAGGCTCCCGCGTCGGGGGGCGATGTCTCGGAATGCCCTGGGGGAAAGGTCGAGACGTCGAAAAGTCGACACGTCGACATCGGGGAGGGGCGGGGAGCGATGTCTCGAAATGTCTCGGAATGTCTCGGAATGTCTCGGAATGTCTCGGAATGCGCTGAAATGCTCCAAGATGCGCCGTTTTTGGGGGGGTACGGCTTCGCTGGGCTTCGCTTTGACGAGTTGTGGAGGACATCTCTTGGCTCCGGTTCTTGGGGGGCTGTGGTTGGTGTCGGCCCCTGTCGCGGGGGGCCGGCTTCTTGGATAAGGGGGTCGGCGCACTGAGGCAGTGCGAAGTACGAAGTGCAGAAGACGAAGTACGAAAGCGGGGAGAGGGGGGGCGGCTACCGTCCGCTTGGACTCGAGGGGTTGGGTTCGGGAGGGGAGCGGTGGGCACTCGTGGGGGTGCGGGTGGACTCCTCTTGGGTCAGTCGGCGTCCTTCGGTTGGTCTTGTGGGGTTCCGAGGGCTTTGGCTATGGCCGGTGCGATCTGGTCGGGTGCGAGGTCTGATGCGATGACGTTGCCGTTAGGGTCGATCAGGAGGGTCGTGGCGATGGACTGGAGGCCCTTTATGGGTGGGAGTCCGAGGTCGCTTGCGACTTGGAGTCCGGCGTCTTCGTCAAGGAGGCCGAAATGGCCGAAGGGGGCGAAGGGGGAGTAGGTTTGGCTCAGCTTGGCGTAGAGCTGGGCTTCCGGCGATGCGAAGTCACAGACGCCGATCTCAAGGAAGGCGAGTCGATTGTCATCGGCAAACGGTGACAGGTCGACATTTAGCGTCCCTATGGACTCGGAGCCCCACCACAGATGGAGGACGACGAACTTTCCTCGGTAGTCGGCCAAGCGGTGGGGCTTGCCGCCAGGGGTCTCGAACTCGATTGGGGGGGCGGGCCGGCCGGGTCGGATGGGGGTGGGGGCTTTGAGCGTCAATTGGCCGAGGTCCATGGGGCTGCCTTCGTCGGCGGGGGAGGTGTCTGGGACTTCGAAGTCGTGGCGGGTCCACCCAACGACCTTGGGGGAGGACATACCGGGGAGCCCCTCGAGAAACTTGTTCGAGGTCTTGCGACAGGCGCAGAGGGTCAGCGAATAGGATCCGGCGGGGACGGCCTGGACCTCGAACGTGCCGTCGGGGCGAACGGGTGCCGCAAAGGCCCGGAAGGCCTGCCGGTGGGCTCGTCCGGCGGGGGTCTTGTACCACTCGTCGAGCCAGGCCTGGCGCTTGACTGCGGAGGCGTTTCGAACGGCCTCCGGCATGGGCGGGGGCGACTGGCAGGTGCTGATGAGGTTGGCGGCGGGGGGCCAGGTGACCGTGGGATCGCCGGGGTCGGCGGGGGGGAGCTTGACGGCGCCGGCGACGGTTCGGCCAAGGCCGCCGAGGTCGACGGTCGTGGTCTTGCCGGGCTGGGGCTCGATGTACCGGCGGCGTGTGAGGAGCTTGTGGGGGCTGATTGCGGCGAGGCCGAGCTTGGCGTCTCGGGGCAAGCTCATCTGCTGTCCAATCTCGGCCGGTCCGGGGAGGACGTGGTCGAGGGCGAAGCGTCCTTGGGCGTCGGTCTTTGCGGTGACCTGGTGGGTTACGAGGGGGAGATCCGTTCCGCCGACGGTGGCGAGAACGACGATATTCTGATTGGGGAGAGGACGGCGTGCGATGGTCAAGGTTCCCTGGACGCCTGCCCAGGGCTGGAGGGCGACGCTAACCAACGTTTTGGGTTGCTTGGTGGATCGCATGGCCCATCCCTTGTCGTGGAGCACGAGGAGGGGCGTTGGTTCGGCGGGGTCGGCGAACCGGAATTGACCGTCCTTGTCGGCGTGTATCTGCCGGTAGAGATCAAGCGAGTCTTCGACGCGCCGGTTCTTGAGGATGATGGGGAACGGGTATCGGGACATTACCAGGAGGGCGTCGGCGGCGGGTTTGCCGTCAGGGGTGAGGACTTGTCCGGTGAGGTATTGGGCGGGGTGGAGCTTGACGTCGCAGGTGACGTCTTCGTCCTTCTCGGTG